>CAWHAU010000012.1:0-152621 GCA_963827435.1 uncultured Actinomycetota bacterium | reverse complement strand
CCGTCCGGGCCACCCACCCCAGAACGGGGCCACCCAAGCGGGTGGTCTTGACCATTTCTTGGCCCTGTGACGCCGGTCACTGGGACGATGGCGCGGATGACCGTCCACGTCCCGGCCCAGTGGCTGCCGGAGCCCGAGCTGCTGGACAGCCTGGACACCGCCGCGCTGGCCGTCGGGACCGACGGGACGGTCCGGCACGCCAACCTCGTCGCCACCACGGCGTACGCCGGTCCGGGCGGCACGCTGGTCGGCCGACCGCTGACCGGGCTCTTCGCCGAGGGCGACCGGGAGGCCCTCGACGCGGTGCTCGTCCAGGTCCTCTCCGGCGACCCCTGGCAGGGCCGGGTCGAGCTGCCCCGCGGCGACGGCAGCACCCACGACGCCGAGGTGTCCTGCACCCCGCTGCGTGACCTCGACGGGGTCAAGGGCGTGCTCTGCGTGATCATCGACTTCTCCCCGGAGGGCCAACGGCTCCGCGACGCCCGGCTGCTCGGGAGCCGGCTGGCGATGCTGGCCCGGGTCACCGGCGAGCTGGTCCGTGCCGAGGACCTCGACGCCCTCTCCCGGATCATCACCTCGCACAGCGCCGACGCGGTCGGCGCCACCATCGCGTCGCTGCTGCTGCGCGAGGGCGAGGACCGGCTCCGGCTGATCGCGCTCCGCGGTGGCGAGGAGGGCGAGGCCGAGCAGTGGGCGAGCTTCCCGGTCGCGGCGCCGACCCTGGCGGGCGACGTCGTCCGCTCCGGAACCCCGGTGCTGATCACCGGCAAGGCCGCCATCGAGGAGCGCTACCCGGACCTGCGGCGCCGCGGCGAGCGGTCGGTGCTGTGCCTCCCGCTCAACGTGGCGAGCCGGACGCTCGGCGCGATCGCCCTGTCCTTCCCCGGGGTGCGGATGATCGACGCCGCGGAGCTGGAGTTCCTCGAGATCCTCGCCGACAGCTGCGCCCAGGCGGTCGAGCGGATCGAGGCCCAGGCCGCCGCGGCCCAGGGCAACGAGCGGCTGGCCTTCCTCGCGGACGCCTCCGCGGAGCTGTCCAGCAGCCTCGACTACGGCCAGACCCTCGCGAAGGTGGCGGCCCTGGTGGTCCCGACGTTCGCGGACTGGTGCGCCATCGACGTCGTCGAGGACGACCGCCTGCAGCGCGTCGCGGTCGCCCACGTCGACCCCGAGAAGGTGCAGCTGGCCCGGTCCCTGGAGGAGCGCTACCCCAGCAACCCGGACGCGCCCCGGGGGGCCTGGCACGTGCTGCGCACCGGCCGGCCCGAGCTCATCCCGGTGATCACCGACGAGATGCTGGTCGCCGGCGCCCGGGACGAGGAGCACATGCGGATCGCCCTCGACCTCCAGCTGCGCAGCGCCATCGTGGTGCCGCTGATCGCGCACGGGCGGGTGCTCGGCGTGATGACCTGGGTGGCCGCCGAGTCCGGCCGGCACTACACCGAGGACGACCTCGCCTTCGCCGAGGACGTGGCCCGCCGGGCCGCCGTCGCCATCGACAACGCCGAGCTGCACAGCGAGACGCTCGCGGCCGCCGTACGCCTCCAGCAGGCGGTGCTGCCCGACACCATGCCGGACATCCCCGGCTGGGACGTGGCCAGCTACTACGACCCCTCCGGACGCACCGACGTCGGCGGCGACTTCTACGACGCGATCAGCCTGGTCGACGGCCGGCTGGTGCTGTTCGTCGGCGACGTGATGGGCCGGGGCGTCGAGGCGGCCGCGGCGATGGCGCAGATGCGGGCCGCGGTCCGGGCCTACACCGCCGTCGACCCGGACCCCGCCTCGGTGCTCGGCAAGCTGGACCGGATGTTCGCGCAGTTCCCCACCGACCAGCTGGTCACCCTCGTCTACCTCGTGGTCGACCCGGCGCGCGACGAGATCCTGGTCGCCAACGCCGGGCCATCCCGCGCCGGTGCTGCTGCGCGCTCGACGGCTCGACCGAGCAGCTGCCCGACGCCGACGGCTGTCCGCTCGGCGTGCTGGTCCAGGACCGGATCGCCCACACCGTGCCGATGCGGGACGGCGACACGGTGCTGCTGTTCACCGACGGCCTCATCGAGCGCCGCGACGAGGACATCGACATCGGCCAGAAGAAGGTCCTGCACGCGCTGCCGACGCTCGCGGCCGCCGACCTCGAGGCCGCGCTCGTCGAGCTGGTGGTCTCGCTGCGCGAGCCCGTCGCTCGACGACGACGTGGCCGCGGTGGCCGCGCGCCGTACCCGCTGAGCCTCGGCCCGACCCGCGACCCGGGCGCGAGTGACGGTGGCCGGGTCTAGGGTCGGCGGCGACGGCACACCCATCCGAGGAGGCACCTCATGGCATCGACGCTCAACCCCTACCTCAGCTTCCGCGACAACGCGCGCGAGGCGATGGAGTTCTACCAGGCCGCCCTCGGCGGCGACCTCGAGAGCAACACCTTCGGCGAGTACGGCGACCCCGACGCGCCCGAGGCCGAACCTGATCATGCACGCGCGGCTCAACACCCCCGCCGGCTTCACCCTGATGGGCGCCGACACCCCGCCCGGCATGGAGCACGACCCCGGCAGCAACATCGCGGTCAGCCTCAGCGGCGACGACGCGCCGAGCTGCGCGGCTACTGGGAGAAGCTCTCCGACGGCGCCACCGTGACGGTGCCGCTGGAGAAGCAGATGTGGGGCGACGAGTTCGGCATGCTCGTCGACCGCTTCGGCATCGGCTGGATGGTCAACATCGCCGGCAGCCAGGCCTGAGTCGCTCTCGCGTCCCCGATGAGTTCCGGCGCCGGGACCGGTCGGTAGGGGCGAGTCCGGAAGATTTCCACGGCACACCTGTCGTATCCGGACGCCCCCGTTCGTGGAGGTCATGACGACCCCCTCCGAAGGAGCAGACGATGAACGACCGACGTGCCCGCTGGCTCGCGCTCTACGCCCTCTGCCTGGGCGACCTGATGATCGTGCTCGACACGAACATCGTGAACGTGGCGCTGCCGTCCATCCAGACCGACCTCGGCTTCTCGCCGGAGGCGCTGGCCTGGGTGGTCAACGCCTACATGCTGACCTTCGGCGGCTTCCTGCTGCTCTCCGGCCGGCTCGGCGACCTCTACGGCAACCGCCGGGTGCTGCTCGGCGGCGTCGCCGCGTTCACGGTCGCCTCGGTGGCCTGCGCGTTCGCGCCGAACGCGACGCTCCTCGTCGCCGGGCGCGCCGTACAGGGCCTCGGCGGCGCGGCCGTCTCCGCGGTCGCGCTGGCGCTGATCATGGGGCTGTTCTCCGACCCCGGCGAGCGGGCCAAGGCGATGGGGGTCTTCGGCTTCGTGATGTCCGGCGGCGGCGCGGTCGGGGTGCTCCTCGGCGGCGTGCTCACCGGCCTGCTGACCTGGCACTGGATCTTCCTCGTCAACGTGCCGATCGGCATCGCCGTGTGGATCCTGGTCACCCGGCTGCTGCCCGCCGACACGGGCCAGGAGCAGCCCGGGCGCCTCGACGTCGCCGGCGCCGGACTGGTCACCGTCGCGCTGATGCTCGCGGTGTACGGCGTGGTCGGCGGCAACGAGGCCGGCTGGACCTCGGCCCGCACCCTCGGCATCCTCGGCGCTCGCCGCCGTGCTGCTGGTCGCCTTCGTGGTCCGCGAGGCCACGCGTCGAGCACCCGCTGGTGCCGCTGCGGCTCTTCCGGCTCCGCAACGTCGCGGTCTCCCAGGTGGTCGGCGTGCTGTGGGCCGGCGCGATGTTCGCCTGCTTCTTCCTCACCGCGCTCTACATGCAGGGCGTGCTCGGGTACGACGCCCTCGAGGTCGGGCTCGCCTACCTGCCGTCCTGCGTGGTGATGGCGCTGATGTCGCTGCGGGTCAGCGACAAGCTGGTGATGCGCTTCGGGATCCGCCCGCCGCTCACCGTCGGCCTCGGCCTGGCCGCGGCCTCGCTCGCGCTCTTCTCGCAGGCGCCGGTCGACGGCAGCTACGTCGTGCACGTGCTGCCCGGGATGGTGCTGCTCGGCATCGGCGCCGGCATCGCCTTCAACCCGGTGCTGCTGGCCGCGATGGGCGACGTCGAGCCGCACGAGGCCGGCCTCGCCTCGGGCGTGGTCAACACCTCGTTCATGATGGGCGGCGCGCTCGGCCTGGCCGTGCTGGTCAGCCTGTCGACCTGGCGCAGCGAGCGACCTGGCCGCGTCGGGCTCGTCGCCGCTGGAGGCGCTCAACGGCGGCTACCAGCTGGCCTTCGCCGCGGGTGCCGTGATGGCCGCCGCGGCCGCCGTCATCGGGGGCGCGCTGCTGCGGCCGAAGCCGATGCAGGCGCCCGAGCCGGAGACCGAGGAGACCCTCGCCGCCGCGTGACCGACGTCATCGTGGGCCACCGCATGAGCGCCCTCTCGTCGGGTACGGGCCGGGCTTGCCGTAGCCGACGAGAGGGATGAAGTGACGACGTTCTGGGAGGGGCGTCGCGAGTGGGTCGCCGCTGCCGGGAGGGAGCGGCGCGACCGGCTGCGCGACCCGTTGCTGTGGGCCGACCTGCTGCAGATCGCCAAGACCGCGCTGGCCGGCGGCCTCGCGTGGTGGGTGGCCATCGACGTGTTCCACCTCGACCAGCCGTTCCTGGCGCCGTGGTCGGCGGTGCTGGTCGTGCACGCCACGCTCTACCGCACGTTCTCGCGGGGAGCCCAGCAGGTGGCGGCCACCTTCGCCGGGGTCTTCCTCGCCTGGGGCGCGGGTCTGGTGCTCGGCCTCGACCCGGTGGCGATGGGCGTGATGCTGCTGCTGGCGTTCCTGATCGGCCGCGTCCGGCTGATCGGCGAGGAGTCCACCTCGGTGGCGACCACCGCGATCGTGGTGCTGGCCACCAACGCGGTCAGCCAGGCGAACCTGCTGTGGGGCCGGCTGCTGGACACCTGCGTCGGCGTCGTCATCGGCCTGGTGGTCAACCTCGTCGTCTGGCCGCCGCTGCGCGACCGCGCCGCCTGGTCGCACGCCGCCGCGGCTGCCCCGGGCGCTCGGAGACCTGCTGGTCGGGATCGCCGAGGACGTCGGGCCGGACTTCGACCCCGACCACGCCGACGACGTGGCTGCGCCGGGCCCGGGAGGTCGACGTACGCATCGACGAGTCGTGGGGACTGCTGCGGCAGGCGCAGGAGAGCGGCCGCTTCAACCCGCGCCAGCGGCAGCGCCGCGAGCACATCCACGAGCTGGAGACGGTGCTGCACCTGCTCGAGCAGGCGGTCGCCGAGACCCAGAGCATGGTCCGCACGATCGCGATCAGCGCCGACCAGTCCCGCTACTGGGACGAGGACTTCCGGAGCCGCTGGTGCGCGCTGCTCGCCGACACGGGCGAGGCGGTCGGCTCCGTCGACGTCGAGCGCCTGGGCGAGCTCCGCACCGAGCTGCAGCGGCTCGCCGACGACATGTCGACGGACGAGCTGCGCCGGCGACCAGTGGCACGAGTACGGCGGCCTGATCGTCAACCTGCGCAACGTCATCGACGCGGTGTCCCGGGTCGCGGCGCCCGAGCCGCCGCGCCCCGCGCACCTGGACGGTCTGCGGCCGCCGCCGCGAGGGCCGATCCGTAGGCTGGCGGCACCACCCACGAGACGGAGCCCCATGAAGATCCAGCGCACCGTCGAGACCCCGGCCGCCCCGGCGGCGGTCTTCGCCTACCTCAGCGACTTCACCACCACCACCGAGTGGGACCCCGGCACCGTGAGCACCACCCGGGTCTCGGGCGACGGCGACGTCGGCACGGAGTACCACAACGTCTCGACGTTCATGGGCCGCGAGACCGAGCTGACCTACCGGGTCACCGAGCACACGCCCGACCGCCGCTTCGCGCTGCGCGGCGAGAACAAGACCGTGGTCGCCCACGACACCATGGAGATCGAGCCGCACGGCACCGGCTCCCGGGTGACCTACACCGCCGACTTCGCGTTCAGCGGCGTCGCCAAGGTGGTCGCCCCGCTGCTCGGGCCGGCGCTGAAGAAGCTCGGCGACGAGGCCGAGGAAGGCCTGCAGAAGTCGCTCGCGAAGCTCTGAGCCGTGAGCACCCGCTGGCTGTTCGGCGACCAGCTCGGTCAACGCCGCCGATCCGGTCGCCTGGTACTTCCGCCTTGCGCCGACGCCACTCCCGACGTACGCTCACGATATATCGCGACGTGCGGCGACAGTCATCAGACGATCGCCCCCGCGGTACCCGAACACACAGAAGGGAGTCCTGACATGGGACCCAAGGGATACAACCGGCAGTGGACGCGCCACGGCGAGCAGCAGTGGCACCAGCACGGCCGGCGCGGCGGGGCGGGCGGCCCGTGGGGCGGCTGGGGACCGGGCGGCTTCGGCCGGCCGGGCAATACGGGACCGCCGCCGTGGGTGGCCGGCCTGTTCGGCCTGGCCCAGGGCGAGCGCGGACGGGGGCCGCGGGTCCGCCGCGGCGACGTACGGTCCGCGATCCTCGACGTGGTGCGCACGGCGCAGCGGAACGGCGAGGAGGTCAACGGCTACCAGGTCATCCAGCAGATCGCCGAGCGCAGCAACGGCGCCTGGCGGCCGAGCCCGGGCTCGGTGTACCCGACCGTCCAGCAGCTCGAGGACGAGGGGCTGCTCCAGACCGTCGAGCAGAACAGCCGCCGCAGCCTCGAGCTCACGGCGTCGGGCGAGCAGTACGTCGCCGACCACGCCGACCAGCTGGCGGAGGTGTGGGCGCCGTTCGCGGACCCGGACGGAGAGGACACCGGCGACGTCGCCGACCTGCGCCCCGAGATCGGCCAGGTCATGGGGGCGGTGTGGCAGATCGTCAGCACCGGCAGCGACGCCCAGCGGCGCGCTGCCGTCGGGATCCTCGTCGAGACCCGCCGCAAGCTGTACGGCGTGCTCGCCGACGGCGACCCCGACCAGGACACGGCCGAGGACGCGTGATGGACGACCAGCTGCGGATCAGTGACGCGGAGCGGGAGCGGGCCGCCGCCGAGCTCGCCGAGCACTACACCGAAGGACGGCTCACGACCGAGGAGCACTCCGAGCGGCTGGACCGGATCTGGGCGGCGCGCACCAGGAGCGACCTGCTCCCGATGTTCCGCGACCTGCCCGGTGCCTACGGCCCGGTCCAGGCAGCCGACCCCCGGGCCCGGCCGGCGGAACGCGCCTACTGGTCGACCGGCCCCCGCCCGTGGGCCGGTCGGCGCGGCGTACCGGCTCCCTTGCTGGTCGTTCTCGCGGTCCTGCTCGGGATCTCCGTGGCGACGCACGTGCCGGTGTTCCTCGCCGGGCTCCTGGTCGTTGCGTTCGTCGTGAGCCGGCACCGCCGGCGAGCGATGTGGGGGCGCCCCGGGCCGCGCTGACGAGCCCTCAACTCTCCGGGCTGGTCGTCGCCGCGTCGAGGTCGCACCTGCCGCCACCACCCTGACCGTCGAGGTGGTCGCGGCCGGGGCCGCCACCGAGGTCGTCGGCGCCGGGGCCGCCGGCGAGGACGTCCTCGCCGGCACCTCCACGCACGGCGTCGTCTCCCGTGTTGCCGTAGGCCGTGTCGTCACCGCCACCGGATCTGATCCGGTCGTCGCCGGCGTCGCCGTAGATCGTGTCGTTCCCGCCGCGGCCCGCGATCCGGTCGTCGCCGCCGCGACCGCAGATCACGTCGGCTCGCCGGGTGCCCCGGAGGACGTCGTTCCCACGGGTGCCGGTGATCGTCCAGCCACGCGGGCGGCACCCCGAACTCCTCGACCCCTAGCACCGGGCGGATCGCGTGCCGGAACGTCCGGTCGACGAAATCCCGACGGATCACGTTGTCGCCGAGTGCGTTGCCGAGCGCGGCCATGATCATGCCCTGGTCGAGGGACAGGTAGGAGCCGCTCGGGTGTCCGGTCGTGACGTTCACGGAGTCCCGGAAGCCCCAGGTGCCGTACATCCCGGGCATGGCCTCGAGCCGTGCCAGGTCGGTGACGGCGGCCTGCGGCCGGTAGCGCAACGCGAGGAACGCCGCGTGCGGCGTCACCACACCGTTCGTGTACGCCGACGCGGGCGGGTCCGCGACAGGCGGTCGTCCCGGGCAGCCGGCGAAGCCCCGGTCGACGAGCGTGGCGTCCTCGTTGGACGGCATGCCGTTCGGGTCCATGCCGGCGGCGTCGACGCCGTACGCGCCGTAGCCGCCCCCGGGGGTGTTGGACGGCGAGAACCCCCACACGCCGTACCTCGCCACCCGCAGGCCGTGGTCGATCTGGGCGTCGACGGTGTACGGGTGGTTGGCCCGCCACGAGCCCGCACCCCACCGCTCCTCGGGCACGAAGAGTGCCGGCATCAGCGCCCCGAACATCGAACCGCCCCAGCTGGGCGTCAGGTGGGTTCGTCCGGGACAGCTCCTCCCGCGCCCGGGCCAGCGCGGGTGCCGGGTCCGCGAGGTCGGAGCGGGTCACCACGAGCACGCCGTGGCCGACCCCGAGGGCGTCGAGCGCGGCCAGGTGCTCCGCGGCCTGCGGCATCCACGGGTCGTCGGCGGCGACCACGAACATCGCGACCGGCACCGGGCCCACCCCGGCGAGCGCCGTGGACACGAACCGCTGGTGGCCGGGCACGTCGACGAACGCCACGTCCCCGACGCCCGGGAGCTCGGTCCAGCAGTAGCCGAGCTCGATCGACAGACCGCGCCTCCGCTCCTCCTCGAGCCGGTCCGGGTCGCTGCCGGTCAGGGCCCGGACGAGGGTCGACTTGCCGTGGTCGACGTGCCCGGCGGTGGCGACGACGTGCACGTCAGGCGGTCCGGCCCTCGGTCGCGGTCTCCGCGAGCACACGGCGTACGACGTCGGCGAGCAGCTCGTCGAGGTCGTCGGGGACGGCGAGCAGGTCGAGCAGCAGCCGGCCCTCGTGGACCCGACCGACCACCGGCGTCGCGCCGGTGCGCAGGGCCTCCGCGAGCCGGGACGGCAGCGCCACTGCGGCGCTGGGGAGCACGACGCCCGGTGCGCCGCCGCCGCCGACGGCGCCCTCCGAGGCCACCGCCTCCGCGTCCGGCCCGATGGCCAGCGCCAGCCGCCGGGCCCGGGCCATCAGGTCCTCGGGACGGCGGCCCAGGGCCTCGGCGACCGGGGGCGCGGGCCCGGTGAGCGTGGCCTCCAGCGCGGCCAGCGTGAGCTTGTCGACCCGCAGCGCGCGGGCGAACGGGTGCCGGCGCAGGCGCTGGACGAGCTCGGCGCGGCCCAGCAGCAGGCCGCACTGGGGACCGCCGAGCAGCTTGTCGCCGGAGGCGGTGACGAGGTCGGCGCCCGCGGCGAGGCAGGACGCGGCGTCGGGCTCGTCGGGCAGGCGGGGGTGGGGCGCCAGCAGCCCCGAGCCGATGTCCACCACCAGCGGGGCGGCGAGGCCGGCCAGCTCCGCGACGGAGACGCTGGAGGTGAACCCCTCGACCCGGAAGTTCGACGGGTGCACCTTGAGCACGAACGCCGTGTCCTCGCCAGGGCGGACTCGTAGTCCGAGAGCCGCACCCGGTTGGTGGTGCCGACCTCGCGCAGCCGGGCGCCGACCGACTCCAGCAGGTCGGGGATCCGGAACCCGTCGCCGATCTCGACCATCTCGCCCCGGGCGACCACGATCTCGCGCCCCGGGCCGTCGGACCGCTGGGCCAGCGCACATGTCACCAGGGCCAGAGCGGCGGCGCCGTTGTTGACGACGTGAACCGCCCTCGGCGCCCGGCACCGCGGCGGCCAGGGCCGCCAGGGCCGCCGCGCCGCGCGCGCCCCGCCGGCCGGTCGCCAGGTCGAGCTCGACGTCGGTCGGACCGGCCGCGGTCGTCAGCGCGTCGATCGCCGCCGCGGACAGTGGGGCGCGGCCGAGGTTGGTGTGCACGACGACGCCGGTCGCGTTGACCACCGGGCGCAGCGACGCGCTGCCCGCCGGCAGCGCCGCCAGCGTGGCCTCGACGACGTCCTCGGGGGCGACCTCGCCGCGCCGGCAGGCGTCGAGGACGTCGACCACGACGGCCTTCGTGCGCCCGCGCCCGAGCCGCCGTGCCGCGTCAGAGACCCGCGGGTCGGCGAGCACGGCGTCGGTGCGCGGCGTACGACGCCGGGGGTCCTCCACGACCGGATCTGCTCCCACGCTCAGGACCCTAGCCGCTGGAACGGACAGCGCCGCCAGGGCCCGAGAGACGTTCCACCTCATCCCCGCGAGGTGATGACCGCGCGTCGCTTCCGGGATCGCATGGGAGGTGGCCCAGCGACGCAGACCGAGGAGCAGGCATGGCCATCCACAGGAGAACCGGAGCCCAGGCGGAGGACGGGACCGTCGTCCCGCGGTTCACGAGGGCCGGGATGCTCGAGGTGCCCAAGACCCGGATTCCCGACCGCGAGATGCTGCCGCAGACGGCGTACCAGATCGTCATGGACGAGGTGATGCTCGACGGCAACGCCCGCTTCAACCTCGCCACCTTCGTCACGACCTGGATGGACGACGAGGCGGACCGGCTCTACGCGGCGACCTTCGACAAGAACATGATCGACAAGGACGAGTACCCGCAGACCGCCGAGATCGAGTCCCGCTGCGTGGCGATGCTCGCCGACCTCTGGCACGCACCCGACGCCGCCGAGCAGCGTGGGCACCTCGACGACCGGCAGCTCGGAGGGCTGCATGCTCGCCGGGCTCGCGCTCAAGCGCAGGTGGCAGCAGGCGCGGCGCGCGGCCGGCCTCGACCGACCGCCCCAACATCGTGATGGGCGGCAACGTCCAGGTGGTGTGGGAGAAGTTCGCCAACTACTGGGAGGTCGAGCCGCGCTACGTGCCGCTGGAGGGCGACGTCTTCCACCTGACCGCCGACCGGCTCCTCGACCACGTCGACGAGAACACGATCGGGGTGGTCGCGGTCCTCGGCTCGACGATGGACGGCACCTACGAGCCGGTGGAGGAGATCTGCGCCAAGCTCGACGAGTACCAGCAGGCCAGCGGCGTCTCGGTCCCGGTGCACGTCGACGCCGCGTCCGGCGGCTTCATCGCGCCGTTCGTGCAGCCCGACCTGGTCTGGGACTTCCGGCTGCCGCGTGTGGTCTCGATCCAGGCCTCGGGCCACAAGTTCGGGCTGGTCTACCCCGGGGTCGGCTGGGTGCTGTGGCGCGACGCCGAGCACCTGCCCGAGGACCTGGTCTTCCACGTGAACTACCTCGGCGGCGACATGCCCACCTTCGCGCTGAACTTCTCCCGGCCCGGCGCCCAGGTCGTCCTGCAGTACTACCAGTTCCTCCGGCTCGGCCAGGACGGCTTCCGGCTGGTCCAGCAGACCTGCCAGGACGTGGCGGTCCACATCTCGCAGACGCTGGAGGCGATGCCCGAGTTCGACGTGATCTCCGACGGCCGCGAGCTGCCGGTGGTGACCTTCTCCGTCAGCAAGGACGTCACGAAGTACGACGTGTACGACGTGTCCCGCAAGCTGCGCGAGCGCGGCTGGCTGGTGCCGGCGTACACGATGCCGCCGAAGCGGGAGGACCTGGCGGTGCTCCGGGTCGTGGTGCGCAACGGCTTCAGCCACGACATGGCCGAGCTGTTCCTGAAGGACCTCCACACCGCCGTCGACTGGCTCGACGACCTGTCCGGCCCGATGCCGCACGAGGAGCAGCCCAGCGGCTTCCACCACTGACGGTGCCCGCCCGTGGCTCAGATCTCCTCGGGGACCATCTGGATCGCGCCGGAGGGGCACTCGGCGACGCAGAGCCCGCAGCCCTTGCAGTAGTCGAGGTCGATCAGGTAGCTCCTCGCCCGGGCTCGCCGAGCTTGATCACCGCGTTGTCCGGGCAGACGCCGTAGCAGTTGTCGCAGCCGAAGCAGTTGCCGCAGGACATGCACCGCCGGGCCTCGAGCAGCGCGGTGGACTCGTCGTGGCCGAGCACCACCTCGTCGAAGGTCGACTCGCGCCGGGCCCGCTCCAGCACCGGCCGGTGGGACCGCGGGGCGTCGGAGTAGTACCAGGTGTTCAGGGTGTCGAAGGTGGCCAGGGCGGGGCGGACGACGGGCTCCGGGGCCGCGCCCGACAGCCAGGCGTCGATGTTGCGGGCCGCCCGCTTGCCGTGGCCGACCGCGACGGTGACCGAGCGCTCGTACGGCACCATGTCGCCGCCGGCGAAGACGCCCGGGCAGCCGGTCATCAGGTCCGGCCCGACCGCCACCACGCCGTCCTCGACGACCAGGCCGGGGACGCCGTCGAGCAGCGACAGGTCGGTCTCCTGGCCGAGCGCGAGGACCAGCGAGTCGGCGTCGAGCTCGTCGAGCTCGCCGGTGGGCTGCGGGAAGCCGGTGTCGTCGAGCTCCATCCGCTCCACGACGAGCTTGCCGGCGTCCACCTGCTTGATCGTGGTCAGCCACTTGAACAGCACGCCCTCGTCCTCGGCCTCGGCGAGCTCGGACTCGTGGGCGGGCATCCGGTCCTTGGTGCGGCGGTAGACCACGATCGCCTCGGACGGCGCCGAGCCGCTTGGCGGTGCGGGCGGCGTCCATCGCGGTGTTGCCGCCGCCGTACACCGCGACCTTCCGGCCCAGCAGCGGCTTCTCGCCGGTCTCGAGGTCGCGCAGCATGCTCGACCGCGTCGAGCACGTGGGCGGCGGAGCCGGCCGGGATGTAGGCGCGCTTGCCGAGCTGGGCGCCGACGGCGAGGAAGACCGCGTCGTACTCGTCCTTGACGCGCCGTCAGGTCGGTGACCTTGGCGTCGAGCTCGAGGGTGACGCCGAGGTCGAGGATGCGCTGGACCTCGGCGTCGAGGACGTCGCGGGGGAGGCGGTACTGCGGGATGCCGAAGCGCATCATCCCGCCGGCCATCGGCCCGGCCTCCTTGATCGTGACGGCGTGGCCGCGCCGCGCGAGGTGGTACGCCGCCGACAGGCCCGGAGGGCCCGGCGCCGACGACGAGCACGCGCTTGCCGGTGGGCGGCACCTCGACGGAGACCGTCCAGCCCTGACGGATCGCCTCGTCGCCGACGAACCGCTCGACGGAGTTGATCCCGACGGCCTCGTCGAGCTGGCCGCGGTTGCAGGCGGTCTCGCACGGGTGGTAGCAGACCCGGCCCATGATCGCGGGGAACGGGTTGTCCTCCATGATCTTGCCGCCAGGCGCGCTCGTAGCCGGCGCCGCCCTCCTCGGCCTCGTAGAGCCAGGCCTGGATGTTCTCGCCGGCCGGGCAGGCGTCGTTGCACGGCGGCATCCGGTTCGTGTAGACCGCCCGCTCGGTGCGCCACGAGCCGGTCTTGTTG
The DNA here is from genome assembly GCA_963827435.1 of uncultured Actinomycetota bacterium. GTDB lineage: Bacteria > Actinomycetota > Actinomycetes > Propionibacteriales > Nocardioidaceae > Nocardioides_B. The sequence goes on along the minus strand of CAWHAU010000012.1, from coordinate 139,436 downwards.
GCCCGGCTGGAGCCGATGTCGAGGGTGATCGCGAAGGGCTTGTCCATCACTCGTCCCCTTCCGGGAGCAGCCCGAAGCGGGCGATGTTGCGGTCGGCGTTCGCCTGGAGCCGCGCCACGATGTCGGGCCGCCCGGGGTCGCCGAAGAGGTGGGCGTAGCGCTTCTGGGGGCGGAGGTACTCCTCGACCGGGACCTGTCGCCGGATCTTCGACACCTCGGTGACCTCGCCGCGCTCGGCCTCGAAGACCGGGAACATGCCGGTCTCCTTGGCCAGCCGGGCGAGCTTGATCGTGTCCTCGGAGGCGGCGCCCCAGCCGAGCGGGCAGGGCACGAAGACGTGCAGGTAGCGGGCGCCGCGGAAGCTCATCGCCCGCTCGACCTTGTACTCCAGGTCGCGCAGCTCGGCGACGGTCGCGGTGGCGACGTAGGGGATCTCGTGGGCCATCGCGATCAGCGGGACGTTCTTGCCCTGGCCGAACACGTTGCCGGGCTCGGGGCCGAGCGCCTTGGTGTTCGCGGTCCGCGCGGCCGGCGGGGTCGCGCCGGACCGCTGGACGCCGGTGTTCATGTAGCCCTCGTTGTCGTAGCAGACGAACAGCACGTCGTCGTTGCGCTCGAACATGCCCGAGAGCGTCGCCGAAGCCGATGTCGACGGTGCCCCCGTCGCCGGCCTGGCCGACGACCCGGATGTCCTCGCGGCCCTTGGCCCGCAGCGCGGCCGCGACGCCGGCGGCGACGGCGGGCCCGTTGCCGAACAGCGAGTGCAGCCACGGCAGCTGCCACGACGACTCGGGGTACGGCGTCGAGAACACCTCGAGGCAGCCGGTCGAGTTCACCGCGACCATGCTTCCCGTCGGTGGCGCGCATCGCGGCGTCGAGCACGTAGCGCGCGCCCAGCGCCTCGCCGCAGCCCTGGCAGGCCCGGTGGCCCGAGGTCAGCGAGTTGGAGCGGCCCATCCGCGCCTGCACCGACCGCTGCTCGGGGTCGAGCAGCCGGTTGCCGGCGACGAAGGTGCCGGTCTGGTAGAGCTTGATCTCCTGGAACGCCATCGTCGTCCTCCTACTCGTACGCGCCGGACGCGACGGTGCCGAGGTCGCGCAGCATGTGCTCGGCGTGCGGGCCGGGTCGCTCGCCGTGCCGGGACCGCTCGAGCTCGCGCTGCGACGAGCTCGAGGTCGAGGTCGAGGAAGTGCAGGCGCTGCGGGTCGAGCCGGCCCTCGAGCACGTCGTCGAGGAGTCCGCCGCAGCGACGCCCGGGTGATCGGCCGGCCGCCGAGGCCGGCCACGACGTCGTACACCTCCACCGGGAGGCCGCGCGTGGCGTCCCGGGTGTTCTGGCCGACGATGCCGCCGGCGCCGACCGCGAACGCCTTCTCCACGACGACCACCCGCTTCGCGTGGCCCAGCGCCTCGCGCACCTCGTCGACGCGGCCACGGACGGAAGCAGGTGATGCCGAGGGCGCCGACCGCGACGCCCTCGTCGCGCAGGCCGTCGACGACCTCCTCGATCGTGCCGAGCACCGAGCCGAGGGCGACGACCACGGTCTCGGCGTCCTCGAGGCGGTAGGGCTTCAGCAGCCCGCCGGAGCGGCGGCCGAAGGCCGCGCGGAAGTCGTCCGCGATCAGCGGGGATCTCGTCGAGCGCCGCCATCTGCTTGGCGTGCATCAGGTACTTCACCTCGGCGAACGCCTCGGGCCCCACCATGGCGCCGATCGTGACCGGGTCCTCGGGGTCGAGCATCTGCTGGGGGACGAACGCCGGCAGGAAGGCGTCCACCTGCTCCTGGGTGGGCAGGTCCACCTGCTCGAAGGCGTGGGTGAGGACGAAGCCGTCCATGCACACCATCACCGGCACCGACAGCGACTCGGCCAGCCGGAAGGCCTGGATGTGCAGGTCCACGGCCTCCTGGTTGGACTCGGCGTAGAGCTGGATCCACCCGGAGTCGCGCATCGACATCGCGTCGGAGTGGTCGTTCCAGATGTTGATCGGCGCGCCGATCGCGCGGTTGGCCACCGTCATCACGATCGGCAGCCCGAGGCCGGAGGCGTTGAAGAGCGCCTCGGCCATGAACAGCAGCCCCTGGCTGGACGTGGCGGTGTAGGTGCGGGCGCCCGCCCCGGAGGCGCCGATGCACGCCGACATGGCGCCGAACTCGGACTCCACCATGAGGTACTCGCACGACGCGAGCTCGCCGGTCCGGACCCGGTCCGACAGCGACTCGACGATGTGCGTCTGCGGCGAGATGGGGTACGCCGCGATCACCTCCGGCCGGCACAGCGTGACGGCGCGGGCCACCGCCTGCGAGCCCTCGATCTGGCTAAGCATCGGCCAGCCTCCTCAGGGACGTGCGGACGTGCTCGTGGGCGACCTCGGCGGCCCGGGCGTTGCCGCTCGCCCACCTCGCCGGGGAACCGGTCCCGGATCGCGTCGCACACCGCGCCGAGCGAGACCTGACCGGTGAGCGCGGCGAAGGCGCCGAGCAGTGCCGCGTTGGGCAGCGGGCGGCCGAGGTGCTCCCGCGCGATCTCGGTGGCGGGCACGGTGACCACGTGCTCGGGCGTGAGCCGCTGGACCAGGTCCTCGAGCCCGAGCTCGTCGAGGCGGGCGCGAGGTGTTGAGCAGCAGGAAGCCGTCGGGCTCCAGCCCGGCGAACAGGTTGACCTGGTGGAGCAGCGTCGGGTCCTGGACGATCAGCGCGTCCGGGTCGGTGATCGGCTCACGCAGCCGGATCGGCCGGTCGTCGATGCGGCAGAAGGACACCACCGGCGCGCCGGTGCGCTCGGACCCGAAGGTCGGGAACGCCTGGGCGTGGCGGCCCTCGTCGAACGCCGCCACCGACAGCAGCTCGGCCGCCGTGACGGCGCCCTGGCCGCCGCGGCCGTGGATCCGTACAGCGAACATCGCGGCCTCCTTCCCCCACGAGGCTAGGTGGCTGCGCGGGTTGCCTCAGGGCCGTTGGACCCGAGTGGTGGGCCCATCGCCGCTCGTGAGGACGGCCCTCACCCGCTGCGGCTGATGCCGCGGCTGCCGGCCGACACGCCGTACGAGAAGCCCGCATGAACAGCTCGTAGTCGATGCTGGCCTCTGCCAACTGCTCGACCTGCGTGTCGGTCAGGAACACCGGCTCTCCCTTGGTGGCCCGGGGGAGCCGCACACCGGTCGCCGGGTTGCGGGGGAGCCTGCCGTCGCGGAATGCGAGATCGAGCGTCAGTGAGAACACCCGGTGGATCTGTCGGACCGTCGAGCCGGCGTCACCGTACTCGTAGCGCGGCCGGTCACCGCCCCGCGTCCCAGTGCAGGTCGATGCGCAGACCGCGGCCAAGGCATCTTTGCTCTAGCCGTGGCGGGTCTCCTTCGATCAGACGGCCGGGTCGGGCAGGAGCTCGCGGACCTCTTGCGCACAGCGGCAGGCGACGGCGATCTTGGCAGCCCACTCGCAGCGCCTCCTCGCGTGAGGGCACGTCGACCACCGCGAACCCGCCGAGGACCTCCTTGGTCTCCGGGTACGGGCCGTCGGTGACCGTCCCGTCGGTGGCCACGACGCTCGCCCTCTGGCTTTCCAGTCCGCCGCCGAAAACCCACACGCCGGCGTCCTTGGCCTCCTGGACCACCTCGTGCGCGGCCTTGGCCACGTCGGGCAGCTCCTCCTCGGGGAAGGTCATCGCGCCATCATCGAACGAGATCAGGTACTGCGTCATCCCATGACTCCCTTGTCCCGGCGGCCACCTCCGACCGCCTCTCACCTGTTCTACGAACGCCTCGCTCCGGATCCGACACTCTGCCAGAAGAAATTCTCACGAGACCTCGGCCGCACGCTCTATGCCGCTGGCGCCGTTGGCATCATGCCCCGAGTGGTGAGACCGCTCAGACCAGCTCGCCGCGCTTCCTGCTCAGGTAGGCGCGCTCGGCGGAGTTCTGGGTGGCGGCGATGGCGGCGTCGTACGACTCCTTCGCCTCGGCGGTCCGGCCGAGCCTGCGGAGCATGTCGGCGCGGGCGACGTGCCATGCGTGGTAGCCCGTGAGCGGCAGCCGGTCGACCAGAGTGAGGGCGACCTCCGGGCCGTCCAGCTCCGCGACCGCGACCGCGCGGTTGAGTGCGACGATCGGCGACGGGTCGAGCCGGGTCAGCTGGTCGTACAGTGCGACCACCTGCGACCAGTCCGTGTCCGACGCGGTGGGGGCGTCGGTGTGGACGGCGTTGATCGCGGCGAGTATCTGGTAGCGGCCGGGTCGGTTGATCGCGAGGCACTCGCGGACCAGGTCGTGCCCCTCGGCGATCAGCCCGCGGTCCCAGCCGGCGCGGTCCTGCTCGCCGAGCGGGACCAGCTGCCCATTCCGCACGCGGGCCTCACGCCGGGCCTCGGTGAGCAGCAGCAGCCCGAGCAGACCGGCCACCTCCGGCTCCTCGGGGAGCAGCTGGCGGAGGACCCGTGTCAGCCGGATGGCCTCGCCCGTGAGCTCGGCGCGCACCGGGTCGCCGTCGCCGGTGGCGAGGTAGCCCTCGTTGAAGACGAGGAACAGCACCGCCAGCACGCCGCCGAGCCGCTCGGGGAGGTCGGCGGCCTCGGGCACCCGGTAGGGCACCTTCGCCGCCGCGATCTTCTTCTTCGCCCGGGTGATCCGCTGCGCCATCGTGGTCTCGGGCACGAGGAACGCCTGCGCGATCTCAGCCACGGTCAGCCCACCGAGGAGGCGGAGCGTCAGCGCGATCCGCGCCTCCGGTGCGAGCGCCGGGTGGCAGCAGGTGAACAGCAGCCGCAGTCGGTCGTCCTCGACCGGTCCGGTGGGCTCGTGGGGCGTGTCGTCGTGGTACATGAAGGCCGCCTGGTGCTTCGCGTCGCGCTGCTTCTCGCGGCGGATCCGGTCGATCGCGCGGTTGCCCGCGGTGGTGGTGAGCCAGCCGCCGGGGTTGGGAGGTACGCCGGACTCCGGCCACTTCTCCAGCGCGGCCACGAGCGCCTCGCCCGCCGCCTCCTCGGCGATGTCGATGTCACCGAAGCGGCGGACGAGCGAGGCGATCAGGCGGCCGTACTCCTCGCGGAAGACCCGCTCGACGGCCGCCGTTTCGCGCTGCATCGATCAGTCGTGCGTCGGGCCGGCTCAGGCGAGGCCGTCGAACGGACGGACCTCGACCTTGCCCCGGCACGCCTTGGACCCCTCGGCCGCGAGCTTGAGCGCCACGTCGAGGTCGGGAGCGTCGATGACCCAGAAACCACCGATGACCTCCTTGGTCTCGAGGTAGGGGCCGTCGGTCATCACCGGCGTCTCACCCTGGCCGTCGACGACGGTCGCGGTCGAGGCCGACTGAAGCCCACCGGCGAAGACCCAGTAGCCATCGGCGTGGAGCTTGTCATTGAAGGCGCCGGTCGCGGCGAACGCCTCCTCCATCTCCTCCTTGGAGCCGTAGTTGCCGAACTCGTCCATCTCGGCGGGGCCGTGCACGCTCAACAAGTAGTGCGTCATCCCACTTCTCCTCAGTTCCGGGCGGTCCCGATGACCGCCTTCTACCCCCACCACGAACGGCATCCCACCGATACGACAACCTGCCACAGAAGGCCTTGCGATCGGGTTCCTCAGAGGCCAACTGCCCGTTCGACGCTCTAGCTAGCAGTAGCACCGGAGGCTCGAGTGCAGGGTCAGCACGACTCGTCCAGGGCGTCCGACGGGACCGGCTGCGCCGACGTCACGGCCAGGACTCGCGCCACCCGTCCCGATGCTGCGTGGCCGCGCATCGACCCGGCAGAACATTTCTTCTCGCGACCTGTCGGATCCGTCACCGCCCGTTCGTGGAGGGGGTATGAGCGGGTCGCACCGGGCGACCCGCCGAGGAAACGGAGCCCGACATGTCCACCACCACCCAGGCCACCACCCGCGCAACCCCCAACGCGCCGACCCCGGCTGCCCAGCGACAGCCGGTCTGGAAGCACGGCGTCGCCGCGGCCGTCGTCGCCTCAGTCGCCACGACCGTCCTCGCGGCGATCGCGTCGGCCGCCGGGGTCTCGTTCGCCGACAGCACAGGCGCGAGCATCCCGATCGCCGGGTTCGCGGAGCTGACGCTGGTCTTCTCGCTCGATCGGCGTCGGCATCGCCGCCGTCATGGCGCGCAAGGCGCGTCGGCCGCGGCCCACGTTCGTGCGGACAGCGGTCGCCCTGACAGCGCTGTCCTTCGTCCCGGACCTCACGTTCGGCTTCGACACCGGTTCCGCGGCCACCCTGATCACGCTGCACACCGTCGCCGCGGCGATCGTGGTGCCGACCCTGGCGGGGCGGCTCGCGCGCGCACGCTGACCAGGCTCGAACCGTGTCCCTGCCCTTTCGCGCAGTCGGCGAGCACGACCCGGCCCACGGTCAGCTTGGCATGGTCAACGCCCTCGTCGAGCGACTGCACTCCGCGGGCCTCCTCGACGTGACCTTGCAGATCTATCCAGGCGCCCGGCACGAGGTGTTCAACGAGACCAACCGCGACGAGGTCTATGCCGACCAGATCGCCTGGATGAACAGCAAGGTGCACCACCTGGCGTGACGGGCGCCCCACCTCGGGACGTCCGGAACTGCGATCTGCGCTGACGGCGCGCAGGAGGGTGTTGAGGACTGACCACACACCCTGAGAGCTGACGAAGAATGCCTGAGGCGGCGAGCCCGTCTTGCGGGGCATTCGGTGATTTGGGGCGGCGAACCCTGGTCGGAAGGCCCGTCTTTGGGCCGGTTGCCCGAGGCTGCGCTGGACTAGGTCGTGTGGCTCCACCGTGAACGGACCTCAGCGGCTGCTCGTGTCTCTCGTGAGATCACGAGGAGGAGCTATGAGAACAGGAACAGCGGCCCGGGGCACGACGCTCGCCGTCCTGGGCGGAGCGAGCCTGCTGCTGTTGGCGGCATGCGGTGGCGGGAGCTCGACGTACGGCGGCAGCAGCAGCAGCCGTCCTAGCCAGGTCACGCACACCACCGGGAAGATCACCGTCGCGACGACCCCGGCGGGCAGGGTGCTCGTCGACCCCAGGGGACGCACGCTCTACGTCTTCGCGCCGGACTCGCGCGGACACTCGACGTGCACGGCGTCCTGCGCGACGTACTGGCCACCCGTGCCTGGCGCCGACGCCAAGCGCGGCGCTACGGCAGCGGTGAGCGCCACACTCGGCAGCATCAAACGCGCTGACGGGTCCAGCCAGCTCACCGCGAACGGCTATCCCGTGTACACCTACGTCGGCGACCACGCACGCGGCCAGTCGAACGGGCAGGGCACGAACCTCTCCGGCGGCCTGTGGTGGGTGGTCTCACCCTCCGGCGCACGGGTGACCAAGACCCTCCCCTCTTCCGCTGGCGCTTCGAGCAGCGGGAGCGGAGGTTACTGAGGCACACCTCGCCTTCCGAGCCGGATCGTCGGCTCTGGTCATTCACGCTGCCTTGGGTTGGTCGTTGCTCGGCTCGGCATTCGCCCTCGTCACAGTCGGCTTGTTCGGGTGTGCATCCGGCAACATGCGTGAGCATGACGTCCTGACAACGACTGCGTACGAGAGTCAACCTCTGCCCAGGACTCCCAGGAACAGGGTCCGTGCATCGCTGAGGAGGTCACCGGTGTACATGCGGCGTTGCACGCCGACGACTGCCGGGGGCAATGACGACCACGAGAGCCGGGCCCCATGGTGACCTTGGCCGGGCCCGACCGTGGCGAAGCTCAGCTCGAAGGGGTTGGACCTTCCATGAACGCGGTGGCGTGATCGGCGACCGACTGGCGAAACGATCGCGGCGCCGATCCGAGGATGTCGAACACCGTAGAGGTGATGAACGCCGGCCTTCCCGTCGTTGCGCCCCACGCGGCGAGCAGCATGTCCACGACCGGGCGCGGCCAGCTCCCCTCCGTCTCGCTTCGAAACTCGTCCGGCGACAGCTCCTCGAACCTGATCCGACGCCCCAAGACGTCACCGATGATGCTCACCTGCTCTGCCTGACTCAGTGACTCGGGGCCCGTGAGGACGTAGTCGCCTCCAGCATGTCCGTCCTGATACAGGGTCCGCGCCGCGACGGCTGCCACGTCGCGGTCGTCGACGGGTGCTGTCTCGGCAGCGCCGTAAGGCCACCGGACGACACCGTCGGCGCGAATCGCGCTCGCCCACCAGAACAACGCGTTGGACGCGAACATCCCCGGCCGGATGATCGTCGACTCGAGCCCGGCGGCCGCGATGAGCCGCTCGATATCGGCGTGGAGCACCGCCATTGGATTCGGTTGCTGGAAGAAGGGGTGCGGGGTCTGGTGCGGTGAGGAGAGAAAGACGACACGCCGCGCGTAGGTGGCGAGACGCTCGACAACTGCCGGAGCAGTCGTCGGCGGGGCGGTCCAGACGAGGAAGACGGCACCGACACCTCGCAGTCCTGCGTCGAGCGATTCGGGCACGGTGAGGTCACCGGTGACGACGTCGACATTCGCTGGAAGCGTCGCCGCCGCCTCGGAGCGATGCGTGAGGGCGCGGACCGGCACGCCCGCGTCTGTCAGTAGGTCGACCACGACGCGCCCAACCCGGCCGGTCGCTCCGGTGACGAGCACCGGAGGCACTCGCGTCCGTGTCATGAGGACCTCGAGATCGTCCGTGGTAGGCGCACGGAGTGAATCATGGAGTCTTCACGGCCATCGGCATGGCCACCACTCTGCCTCAGACCGGACGCGGGCGACGCACTCATGTGGCCGCGATCCGAGCGTCCGGACAGCCGACGAGGTACGACGGAGTGGCAATGACCTCGAAAGGCACCCGAACCCCATCCTCGCCGCCTGGATGGCCCCAGCCACTTTCGCGGGACGTCCTGACGTGCGAGAGTCGGGAGCCCGCTCAGGCCACTGACGGGCCACCGCGTCAGGCCCGCGCGACCGTCGTGCTCATGACGCAGTTGTTCTTCCCCTTGGGTCGGTCGTAGGTGAACCCGGCGTCCTCGAACATCTGCCGAGTGCCGTTGTAGAGGAAGGACGCCGAGGTCTTCTTGCCTGCTGTGTCCTGGGGGTAGGCCTCGACGATGCCACCGCCGGCGGCGGCGATCAGATCGAGGGCACCGCGGAGGGCGACGCCGGCGACGCCCTTGCGGCGGTAGCTCTTGTCGACGAAGAAGCAGGTGAGGCGGTAGTCGGGAAGGCGGGTGAGCCCCGCCTCGTACTCCTTTCGGTGGTAGATGTTCGGGAGCTCCTCGGGGGTGCCGTACTCGCACCACGCGACGGCGCGGTCGCCGTCGAAGACGAGGGCGGCGTGGTTGGTGCCCTCTTCGACGCGCCGCTTCTTGAGGGCGCGGTTGCCGTCGGCGGTGTGGTCCTTCTCGGCGTAGGTGGTGATGAACCAGGTGCACCAGCAGCCGTTCCAGACACCGTTGTGGCGCTCGGCGAGATCGGCGAAGGCGTCCCAGGTGTCGGGGGAGAGCGCCTTGATCGTGTAGCCGTCGTGGTCAGCCATAGCGGCACCCTAGGCCCGGGTCCGGACGGACGACGTCCTGAATCGGGCGTGACCGCGGGCCGCCACCATCGCTGGAGTCGAACACGGCGTAGTGGGCAATCCCGATGATTCGGGCGTAAACGTCAGAGCCGGATGTCGTCCACGTTCACATGGCTAGGGATGGCTATCCGTTCATGGGTCGCCCGGGTGGTATCGGGTCGGGCACCTTCTCGTACCGGTGAGTCACTCCTAACGTCGATGGTGGCGACGTCCAGCAGAGGGCGTCGCACGTTCACATCTCAGAGGGACAACGCTGCATGCAAAGCGACACACTGACCGCTGTCGACCATTGTGACGATCACGAGCTTCACGACCTCGAGGACCAGTTCGTCGGCGCCTTCCATCGCATCCCCGACGGCCGCGACGTGCAGAGACTCCGTCGCGGGCGGGTCTCCCTCGCCCTTCGGCTACCCCTGCGGACCCGGCGCACCATCGCGGCACTCATCGTCTCTGTCTGACGTCGCCGGTCCCCGCCTCGCGGGGCGCCATCGCCAGCTCGCTCACGGCACGAGTACGAGCTTTCCCCTCGATGCCGAGCTGTCGAGCAGCTCGTGCGCGCGGCGCGCTTCGGTGAGCGGCAGGCGCTCGGCCACGACCGGGTGGACCTTGTCCGCACGGAGCAGCTCGAGCAGCGCCTCGAAATCCTCCCGGAACCAGTCCGGGTAGCGGGGCCCTCCGCCCACGGCAGGTGCTCGAGGACCTCTGCCCACGGGAATCATCTGGCGGCGGCCGCCGCGCAGCCTCTGGATCCGGTAGGCGAGCACTCGTCGGTGGGGTGAGAGCAGGCCCCACAGCGCGACGGTTGCGGTTGCGGCGTACCACTCGACCCACCCTCGCCAGCTCTTGCGCCCCTGCGCGAGCGTGGAGTAGTGCCCGTACACGACGAGCCGTCCGCCGGTCCGCAGCGCGCGGAACGAGCGAAGCGACACCGCGCCGCCGAGCCCGTCGAGCGCCACGTCCACACCGTCGCCAGTCGCTTCACGCACCCGTGCCAGGAAGTCCTCGGTGCGGTAGTCGATCGCCACCGCGCCGTGCCGCTCGACCGCGGCTCTGTCGCGAGCCGAAGCGGTCCCGTACAGGTGGAGCCCTGCCAGCCCGCCGAGCTCGAGCAGCGCGGTGCCCACCCGGCCGGCCGCGCCGTGCACGAGCACCGACTCGCCGCTCTTCACCCTCGCCATGCGGTGGAGCAGCTGGTAGGCGGTCATGTAGGTGAGGACCAGGCTCGTGACCTCCGCCGGGTCGAGGTCCTCCGGCACCGCGACTGTGTTCACCTCGGGCACGCAGACGCGCTCCGCGTAGGCGCCCCACACGGTCAGCGCAGCGACCCGGTCTCCCACGTGCGACGTCGAGCAGCCCGGCCCGAGCTCCTCGACGACGCCGACGAGCTCGTAGCCGGGTGTGAACGGCGGGGGCGGCACGCCGAGATATGTGCCGGCGCGCAGCTGTGCGTCAGTGAACGACACCCCGGCCGCCAGCACCCTGACGCGTACCTCGCCCGGGCCCGGTCGGGGAACCTCGTCCTCGACCACCCGCAGAACGTCGGGTCCACCGAAGTGGTCGACGATGACTCGCTTCACGTGGGCTCACTCCTCAGCTTCTCCGCCCGAGAGCTGTGCCGGCACCCATCGACCCTCGGCCTCGTCGGCCCTGGATCCGTCGTCACCCGAGGATGTCGCTCCATGCACGGGGCGGACCAGAGTCTTCCGACCCGTGACCGAGGACGTCACACGCTCGCCGGGCGCGCGCGTCAGCACGGATCTGGACGGCTGCCTTCATCACTGCGGCCACGAGGCTCTGCGGCGCAAGGCCCCACGAATCCGGAGGTCAGGTGACGAAGTGAGGACCGGGTTACACCGCGCTTACGCCGCCCTTACGTCGATTGCCTGATGACTTTGTGAAGACTTCTCAGTTTTAGTCTTTACAACGGGGGCCTTCGGGCCCGAGGCGTTTCGGCCACCTAGGGCGGTCATCGCGATGGACTCGATCTTCCGCACCGTCGTCCGATTCCGACTGCTGGTGCTCGCTGTTGCCGCAGCGGTCATGGCTATCGGCTTCGTCCAGCTCGGCAAGGGACGCGTGGACGTCCTGCCGGAGTTCACGCCGCCGTACGCCGAGGTGCAGACCGAGGCACTGGGGCTGTCGGCGGACGAGGTCGAGCAGCTGATCACGGTGCCGCTCGAGGCCGACCTGCTCAACGGCGTCGAGGGCGTGGACGTGATTCGCTCGCAGTCCGTCCCGGGCCTTTCCTCGATCGTCCTCGTCTTCGCGCCCGGGACCGACGTCTACCGCGCCCGGCAGCTGGTCGAGGAGCGGCTCACCCAGGCGCACGCGCTGCCGAACGTGTCCAAGCCGCCCACCCTGCTGCAGCCGCTGTCCTCCTCGAACCGGGTGCTGATGATCGGCCTGTCCTCCGACAAGCTCTCCGCCATCGACCAGTCGGTCATCGCACGGTGGACCGTGCGGCCTCGCCTGATGGGCGTCCCGGGAGTCGCCAACGTCTCCATCTGGGGCATGCGCGACCAGCAGCTGCAGGTGCAGGTCGACCCCGAGCGGCTGCGTCAGCGAGGCGTGACGCTGGGCCAGGTCATCCGATCCGCGGGCAACGCACAGGTCGTCTCCCCGCTGACCTTCCTCGAGGCGTCGACACCCGGCACCGGTGGGTTCATCGAGACGCCGCAGCAGCGCCTCCAGGTGCGGCACCTGCTGGAGAAGATCGCCGACCCGGCGGAGCTGGGCAGGGTCCCTGTCCAGGGAACCGGTGGTCGGCTGCGCCTGGCCGACGTCGCGGACATCAAGGTGGACCACCAGCCGCTCATCGGCGATGCCATCGTCTCCGGGGGCGCGGGCGAGATGCTCGTGGTCGAGAAGCTCCCCGGCGCCAGCACGCTCGAGGTCACCGAGGGGGTCGAGGACGCCCTCGAGACCCTGCACCCGGGTCTGACCGGCATGCGCACCGACCTGTCCCTCTTCCGTCCGGCGAGCTACATCGAGGCTGCGCTGGACAACCTCGGGCTCACGCTCGGCCTGGGCGCGCTGCTCATGCTGATCGGGCTGCTGGCCATCCGCTTCCACTGGCGTGCAGTGCTGATGACCGTCGTCACGATCCCGCTGTCTCTTCTGGCCGCTGTCGTGGTGCTGCAGCTGCTGGGTCAGGGATTCAACGCACTCGTGCTCGCCGGCCTGGCCGGCGCGCTCGCGGTGGTGGTCGACGAGGCGGTGGTGTCCTCGGAGAGTGTCGTCCGCCGCCTGCGGCACCGCGGTCCGGACGAGGCCCCACTCCCCACAGCGACGTTGATCCAGCAGGCCTACCGGATCCGCCGGCCGCTGCTGTACGCGACGCTGATCGTCGTCCTGGCGATCGTGCCCCTTGCCGCCCTCGGCGGACGTCCCGGTGCGTTCTTCCGGCCCCTGGTGCTGGCCTACGCACTGTCCGTGACAGCCGCGATGCTGGTCGCGCTCCTCGTGACGCCCGCGCTCAGCACCCTGGTCTTCGCCCGGTGGGAGCCGACGCCCCGACGGTCCGCGACGACGAGCCGTCTCGGCGCGCGCTACCAGACGGCGCTGCGGCGCTTCTCGCGGCGGCCGCGAGCGCTGGTGGCCGTCGGTGTCGTCGCGGTGCTCGGCCTCCTGACGCTGCCGTTCCTGGGCATGTCGGCGCTCCCGACCTTCCAGGACCGGGACGTTCTGGTGCGGCTGGAGGGTGCGCCGGGCACGTCGAACCCGCGGATGACGGAGATCGCCACCGACGTCACCCGCCGGCTGACGGCCGTGCCCGGGGTCGCCAACGTCGGCGCACATGTCGGGCGTTCCGTGACCGGCGACCGGGTCACCAACGTCAGCTCCAGCGACGTGTGGGTGAGCCTCGCGTCGGACGCGGACTTCGACACGACGATGGATGCGGTCAACGCGGCGGTCCGGGACGTCTCCGGGGTGGCGGAGCGTGAGGTCGCGACGTACTCCGCGCAGAAGATGCGCGACGTCGGCGCCCTGCTCAAGGGAGAGAACAGCGCGACGGGCAACGGACTGGCCCTGCTGACCGGTGCGGACCGGTCCCTCGTCGTGCGGCTGTTCGGACAGGACCTCGACGTGCTGCGCCGCGAGGCGGAGCGCGTGCGGCAGGTCATGGGCGGGGTCGACGGGGTCGTCGCTCCGAAGGTCGTCGCTCCGCCGACCCAGCCCAACGTCGAGATCGAGGTCGACCTGGAGCGGGCCAAGGCCTTCGGGCTCACCCCGGGTGACGTACGCCGTGCCGAGGCGACGCTCCTCCAGGGCATCCAGGTCGGCAGCGTGTTCCAGGAGCAGAAGGTCTTCGACGTCGTCGTCCAGGGTGTGCCGAGCACCCGTCGCAGCGTCGAAGATGTCCGCAACCTGTTGATCGACCGGCCGGGCGGCGGTCACGTGAGGCTGGGCCAGGTCGCAGACGTCCGCGTGGCGCAGTCACCCGCAGTCATCAACCGGGACGCGGTCTCACGTCGGCTGGACATCGCGGCCGGGATCGACGGTCGCGGCGCCGGTGCGGTCGCCTCCGAGGTCGAGAGCCGCCTCGCCGGGATGAGCTTCCCGCTCGAGTACCACGCGGAGGTGCTGCGCGACGGCGCCGGCACGGAGATCGGCATCGCCCGGGTCCTGGGCTTTGCGGTGGCCGCAGCCATCGCGGCGCTGCTGCTGCTCCAGGCATCGTTCCGCAGCTGGCGTCTGGCGGCCCTCGTCTTCGCGCTCCTGCCGCTGGCCTTGGTCGGAGGACTGGTGGTCGCGCTCATCGACGGCGCCCACCTCGGGCTGGGGGCCCTGGTCGGGCTGCTCGCGGTGCTCGGGCTGGCCGTCCGTTCCGACGTGCTGCTGGTCTCCGGAGTCCGGGCCCTGCAACGCAGCACGGGCAGCCCGATCGACGAGGAGCTGGTCCGCCGCAGTGCCGGTGACCGGGTGGCACCTGTGGTCACCACCGCGGTGGCACTCGGGTTGCTCATGCTGCCGGTCGCGATCGTCGGGCCCCAGCCAGGCTTGGAGGTGCTGCACCCGATGTCCCTGGTCCTGCTGGGAGGCCTGCTCACCTCGACGCTCGTGACGCTGTTCGTGCTGCCGGCGTTGTACGCGCAGATGGTCTCCGGGTCGACGCGGCGCAAGGCGTCGACGGAGGAGCCGACGGACCCGTTTGTCGACTCCGAGCCTGGCGCCATGGCCGCGTCCCTTCCCCATCAGCGGTCGGCCCCGGCTGAGCCGGGCGACACCGGGACGACCCGATGAACGCGCACGTGCTGCCCCCACGTGCGCGGCAGGCAGCGCAGGCGGTGCTCCTCGCCCTTGTCGCGGGGCTCCTGCTGTCGGGATGCCAGCAGATAGAGGAGGTCAGCGCTGCGACCTACCAGCCGGCGAAGGTCACCGAGGTCGCGAACCTGGACGTCAAGCAGGTGCAGTTCACGGCGATCGGTGCCGACCAGGTCGATCTGCAGACGGAGGCCGCCCGACGAGACGGGCGGTACACCGTCGTGCCCCACACGGCGCTGATCTACGACGGCCAGGGCGTGCCTTGGGTGTACACGGCCACCGCGCCCCTGACCTTCCTCCGCGCGAAGGTCGTGGTGGACCGCGTGGTGGGAGAGCGGGCACTGCTGTCCTCCGGGCTCCCGGCCGGCACCGAGGTGGTGACGGTCGGAGCGACACAGGTCTATGGCGCCGAGCTCGGGATCGGGGACTCGCACTGATGAGGCAGCGGACGCGGTCGAGGAGGTGGCGTGATGCGTCGCATCGTCGCGGCTAGCCTGCGGTTCAGGTCGCTCGTCGTCTTCGCGGCCATCGCCCTGCTGTTCCTCGGGTTCGCCGAGATCCCGGGCACCAAGGTCGACGTCTTCCCGGAGTTCGCCCCGCCGCGGGTGGAGATCCAGACGATCGCACTGGGCAACTCCTCCAACGAGGTGGAGCAGCTGATCACGGTGCCCATCGAGGAGCAGCTCAGCGGGGTCGAGGGCCTGGAACAGATGCGGTCCAAGTCGGTGGCGCAGCTGTCCTCCATCCAGCTCATCTTCGCGCGCGGCACCGACGAGCTCCGGGCACGCCAGCTGGTGGCGGAGCGCCTCAACCAGATCACCGCCACCCTGCCGACCTGGGCCAGTCCGCCGTTCATGATGCCGGCGCTGTCCGCGACGAGCCGGATCATGAAGATCGGCATGACGTCCGACACCGTGAACCTGACGGACATGTCCACGGCCGCCTACTGGAACGTCAGGGCTCGGCTGCTGAGGGTGCCCGGCGTCGCCCAGGTGGCGATCTGGGGTGAACGGCTGCCGCAGCGTCACGTGCAGGTCGACCCGGCCAAGCTCACCGAGTACGACGTTCCGCTCCAGCGTGTCATGGACGCCTCCGCGGACGCCCTCGACGCAGGTCTGCTGAGGTACTCCGACGGGGCAGTGGTCGGCACCGGCGGGTTCGTGGAGTCCGGGAACGAGCGCCTCAACATCCGCCACGTCCAACCCATCGTCGGGCCGGAGCAGCTCGGTCAGGTCCCCGTCATCCAGCGGGACGGCAAGACGCTGCGGCTGGCCGACATGGGACGCGTGGTCATCGACTCCGGGCCGCTCATCGGCGACGCGGTGATCAACGACGGGCCCGGCCTGATGCTGGTCGTCCAGAAGTTCCGCGGCGCCAACACGCTCGAGGTGACGCGCGGGGTCGAGGCGGCGATGGAGCAGCTCAGGCCTGGGCTGCCCGGCATCGAGATCGACACCACGATCTTCCGGCCGGCCACCTTCATCGAGCAGTCGATCGACAACCTCACCAGGGCGATGTTCCTGGGCATCCTGCTGGTGATCCTGATCATCATCGCCTTCCTGTTCGAGTGGCGTACCGCGTTCATCAGCCTCATCGCCATCCCGCTGTCCCTGGTCTCCGCGCTGCTGGTCCTCGACGCCCGAGGCATCACCGTCAACGTGATGGTGCTGGCTGGTCTGGTCGTCTCGATCGGGGTGGTGGTCGACGACGCCATCATCGACGTCGAGAACATCGTGCGGCGCCTGCGACAGGCGCGCGCCCAGGGCAGCGAGAAGTCGACGTTCGCGATCGTCCTGGACGCGTCGGTGGAGGTCCGTACCGCCATCACCTACGCGACCCTCATCAACGTCATCGCGGTGGTGCCGGTCCTGTTCCTGGAGGGTCTGTCGGGTTCGTTCTTCCAGCCCCTGGTGCTCGCGTACGGGCTCGCCGTGCTCGTGTCGATGGTCGTGGCGCTGACGCTCACCCCGGCTCTGTGCCTGATCATGCTGTCCCGAGGACGCCTGGTGCGACGGGAGTCGCCGCTGCTGCGGGTGCTCAAGCGCGGCTACCGGGGGATGCTCTCCCCGCTCATCCGCAGGCCGCAGCCGGCGCTCGCGATCGCCCTGGTCACGATCCTTGCCGGGGTGCTGGCCTTCCCGACCCTCGGAAGTCAGCTGCTCCCCAACTTCAAGGAGCGCGACTTCCTGATGCACTGGCTGAGCCAGCCGGGCACGTCCGCGCCGGAGGAGACCCGCGTCTCCGTCTCGGCCTGCAAGGACCTGCGGGAGATCCCGGGCGTGCGCAACTGCGGCTCGCACATCGGGCAGGCCCTGCTCGCCGACGAGGTGTACGGCGTCGACTTCGGCGAGAACTGGATCAGCGTGGACCCGAGCGTCGACTACGACGAGACACTCGCGTCGGTCCACACCACGACGGAGCGCTATCCCGGTCTCTACCGCGACGTCCAGACCTACCTGCGCGAGCGCATCAAGGAGGTGCTCACCGGCTCCAGCGAGTCCATCGTCGTGCGGATCTTCGGCCCCGACCTCGCGACGCTGCGCGAGAAGGCGGCCGAGATCGAGAAGAGGGTCGGCTCCGTGGACGGCGTGGTGGATGCGCACGCCTCGTTGCAGACGGACCTGCCGCACATCGAGGTGGAGCCCGACGTGGCTGCCGCGCGTCGCCACGGCCTCGCCCCTGGGGACATCCGGCGCCAGGCCTCGACCCTGATCGCGAGCGAGGAGGTCGCCGACATCTTCGCGGGCGGGCGGGCCTACGACGTGCACGTGACCGCCCTCCCCTCTGCCCGCGACAGCGTGACGGACGTGGAGAACCTGCTGATCGACACCCCGAGCGGGGAGCGGGTTCTCCTGAAGGAGCTCGCGGACGTCCGGCTCGCTCCGACGCCCAACGCCATCGAGCGGGAGCAGCAGTCGCGCCGCATCGACGTCGGCGCGAACGTCGAGGGCCGCGACCTCGCCGCGGTCGTCGACGACGTCGAGGAGCAGATGCAGGGGGTGGCCTTCCCGCGGGAGTACCACGCGGAGGTCATCGGCGAGTCCACGGAGCTGAAGGCCTCGCAGTACCGGCTGATGCTCTTCGGTGGCGCTGCGCTGCTCGCCATCCTCCTGATCCTGCATGCCGCGTTCGGCAGCTTCCGGCTGGCCCTGCTCACCTTCCTGCTGCTGCCGATGGCACTCGTGGGTGGGGTGCTGGCGGTGTGGCTCGGTGACGGCGTGCTCTCCCTCGGCTCCCTGGTCGGCTTCCTCGCCGTCTTCGGCATCGCGGCCCGCAACGGGATCCTGATGATCAGTCACTTCCAGCGGCTCGAGCGGGAGGAGGGGCAGGCCTTCGGGCCCGAGCTCGTCCTCCAGGGCGCGACGGAACGGCTGGCACCGATCCTCATGACCGCCTCGGCGACCGGCCTCGCGCTGGTGCCCCTGGTGATCGCCGGCAGCATCCCCGGTCACGAGATCGAGCACCCGATGGCCCTGGTCATCCTGGGTGGGCTGATCACCGCCACGATGCTCAACCTCTTCGTGCTGCCGTCCCTGTACCTGCGGTTCGGTCGGAGCCGGGCTCGCACGACGGCCCAGGCTGTTCCGGCGGGCTGAGGTGCGAGCCTGAACGCCTGGTCGTCGGGACTTGCCGAGTCGGTCAGGCCCCGATGACGAGCCTGACCATCTCGTCTGCTGCTCGGGTGCGCCTCAGTCCTTGCTCCACACACAGGGAGTGCCACGTGGTGAACGCCAGGGCGTGCCCGATCAGCGCACGCCTGCGGGCGGTGCGCCGGCGTGCCGGCCAGGCGGACAGCACCGACTCGACCCGAGCTTCGTCGCGCGCCTGACTCCGCTCCCGCACGAACGTCGGCATCGCCTCGCGGTCCCGGTTCACCAGCTCCAACATCTGCTGGGCATCGCCGAAGAATCGGTACACGTCGGTGAGCGCGAAGCGCAGCCGGGCCTCCGGGTCCGCGATCGCCAGCCATGCGTCGAGGTCCGGCAGCTGCTGCTGGGCGGCCCAGTGGGCGGTACACGCTCCGAAGAGTGCGTCGAGGTCGGGGAAGTGCCGGTAGACGGTCAGCCGCGTGACCGAGGCCTCCTGCGCGATCGCGGCGATCGAGGTCTGGGCCGGCCCCAGGCTGCCGTGCAGTCGCACGGTCGCCTCGACGATGCGCTGCCGGGTCTCGTCGACCGAGAGCGCCCGCTGCTTCATCTGGTAGGCACGCGGCTTGGCAGATTTCGAAGAACGCACCTGTTCAGTCAACCTTGACTTCCTCTCGCGCCTGGATATTCACTGAACACAAGTGTATTCCGAACGGGTCAGAAAGGCGGACTGCCATGAGCAAGATCGAGGCTCCTCCCCTCACCGTCGTTCCTCCCGGGCAGGGCGATGTCGGTGGTCTGGTGCCGGGGTTGGGGGTGGTGTGGAAGCTGGACGGCGGCGACACGAACGGGATGGTCTCGGTGGTCGAACATCCCTTCGACGTGGGAGTCCTGGTGCCTCCGCACATCCACCACCGGGAGGATGAGTACTCGATCGTCACCGAAGGCGAGATCGGCTTCCGGTCCGGTGACCGCGAGGTCGTGCTCGGCGCCGGTGGGTACATCACCAAGCCACGCGGCGAGGTGCATGCCATGTGGAACGCCGGGGACGTGCCCGCCCGGATGATCGAGATCATCAGCCCGGCCGGGTTCGAGCGCTTCTTCCGCGAGCTGTCAGAGCGCGTGGCGGCAGGGCCGCCTTCGCCCGATGACCTGGCAGAGATCGCCGAACGGTACGGGTTGGAGCTCGCCTCCCCGCCCTGGCTGCCCGACGTCATCCAGCGCTATGGCCTGACCCCACCACCCGGTAGTGACAGCCCGGAGCCAGCGCGGCGGGCCTCGAGCTCGCCTGTGTAGACGTCGAACCGAGGAGGCTGTCTGCCCGAGAAACGGCCACGAGGACGACCGCTGGTCCCTACGATCCCGGCATGAGACGTCGTGCCTTCGTGCTGCTGAACCGGGTCGCAAACGTCGTCGTACGGCGACTGGGGCTGCGCCGGTTCCGCGGGGCCGACCTGCTCATGCTGACGACGACGGGACGCAAGAGCGGCCAACCGCGCACCACACCGCTGATGTACCTCGACGATGGGCACCGCTGGGTGGTCGTGGCCTCCAACGGCGGGGCCGACTGGGAGCCCGGTTGGTGGCTGAACCTGCGCGCCGGGTCGCCCGGGACGGTCGTCGTGAACGACACGAAGACGCCCGTCACCGGCACCGAGATCACCGGCTCCGAGCGAGAGCGGATGTGGCAGCTGCTCAACGACAAGGTGTTCGACTACAACTCCTACCAGCAGAAGGTCAGCCGGCAGATCGCCGTCGTCGCGCTCGTCCCTACCGCCTAGCCAGGCAGCGCTCCGGCGTCAGCGCCATCGGCGGCGCCTCACAGGCACAGCACAGCAAGCACCCACGGTCGGCTCAGAGGAGCTCCCGACACTCGGTCACATGAGCATCCTGGAGCGTGCGGCCTCCGGCCCCGCAGTCGTGACGGCCGGACCGCTGGGGAGACGCGCCCGCCTCGACGAGCTGGTCCGGCTCGCGGCCGCCTCGGTCCTGTGGCTGAGCCTGCTGCTGGTCACCTACTGGTGGGTGGCCGACGGCGGAATCCGCGACCTCGGTGGGTGGGCCGGTGGACTCACATCGACCGGCCGGCTCACCGGCCTCGTGGCCTCCGTGCTCCTCCTCGCCCAGGTCGTGCTGATGGCGCGGGTGCCCAGGCTGGAGGCCGCTTTCGGTCAGGACCGGCTGGCGCGTCTCCACCGACTGGTCGGGTTCACGTCCTTCAACCTCATGCTCGCCCACATCGTGCTGATCACCTGGGGGTACGCCGCCGGCGAGCTCGGCCGGACCCCGGCGACGTTGTGGGGGCTGGTCACCGACTATCCCGGGATGCTGCTGGCCACCGGTGGCACCGTCTGCCTGGTCATGGTGGTGGTCACCAGCATCAAGGCCGCGCGTCGACGGATCCGCTACGAGTCCTGGCACCTCCTGCACCTCTACGCCTACCTCGGCGTGGGCCTGGCCCTGCCGCACCAGCTCTGGACCGGTCAGCAGTTCATGTCCTCACCGTCCCGCACCGTGTTCTGGTGGACGGCTTGGGGCGTCGCAGCGGCCGCCGTGCTCCTCTTCCGGGTCGGCCTCCCGGTGCGGGTGAGCCTGCGCCACCGGCTCCGCGTGACCTCCGTCGTCCCGGAGGCCGGCGGCATCGCGTCGGTGTACCTGACCGGTCGCCACCTGGAACGGCTCGACGTGGAGGCGGGGCAGTTCCTGTCCTGGCGGTTCCTCGGCCGGCGCGGCTGGACCCGCGCCAACCCGTACTCCCTGTCCGCCGCCCCGGACGGCAGGAGCCTGCGGATCACCGTGCAGGCAGTCGGTGACGGCAGCGCCGGGCTGTTCTCCGTGCGGCCCGGCACCCGGGCTCTGGTGGAGGGGCCGTACGGACGCCTCAGCGCCCGCGCCCGCACCCGGCCGAAGGTCGCCCTCATCGGGGCCGGTGTCGGCGTCACGCCCCTGCGGGCGCTGGCCGAGGGCCTGGACTACCTGCCCGGGGACGCGGTGATCCTGCAGCGCTACACGAGCGAGCCGCTCTTCGCCTCCGAGCTCGCCGCCCTCGCGGCCGAGAAGGGGCTCCGGGTGCTGCCGCTGCCGGGCCGGCGACGCGGCCCCGACTCCTGGCTCGGTGACGGCGTCGGCACGGCCGACGACCTGACCGCGCTGACCTACTGGGTCCCCGACATCGCCGACCGCGACGTCTACGTCTGCGGACCCGAGCGGTGGACCGACCTGGTCCGCGCCACCCTGACCGCCGCCGGCCTCCCCGAGGACCGGCTCCATCTCGAGACCTTTGCGTGGTGACCCGATGAAGCGCATCACTTTCTGGCTGCTGAGCACGCTGTCGGTCGTCGTACTCCTCTTCGGCTACGACGCCTCCAGCACGACCACCACCGCCAGCCCGCCCGCCATCGTGTCCGGCACCGGCGGGTCGACCGGCACGTCGAGCTCCTCGTCGGGCTCGTCCTCGGGCAGCTCCGGGTCGGGTACGACGTCCGGCTCGTCGTCCGGCTCGTCGTCCGGGAACGGAAGCGGGTCGACCAGCGGCAGCACCAACGTCACCGGCGCCGTCGCCTCCACCCAGTGGGGACCGGTCCAGGTCGAGCTGACCGTCTCCGGCGGCAAGATCACCCAGGTCGACGTCGTGCAGTACCCGAGCGGCAACCCCAAGGACCAGGAGATCAACGACTACGCGCTGCCGATCCTGGTGCAGGAGACCACCGACCAGCAGAGCGCGGACATCGACATGGTCAGCGGGGCCACCGTGACGAGCGTGGGCTACATCCAGTCGCTGCAGAGCGCCCTCGACCAGGCGAACCTGTGAGCACGCGGGTGGCCACGCGCGAGCACGGCACCGCCGCCGGCGTCCGGCTGCCGGTGTGGCGCCGGGTCGAGCACGTGATGGGGATGCCGATCAGCCTTGCGCTGCGCGGCCGGCACGCCGGTGACCGGTACGGCGAGGCCGCTTGGACGAGGGCGCTGGCCGTGCTGCACGAGGCCGACCGGGTGTTCAGCACGTACCGACCCGACTCCTTCGTGTCCCGGCTGGGCCGCGGCGAGATCACGGTCGCGGACTGCCCGGCCGAGGTCGGCGAGGTGCTCGCCCTCGGTGAGCTGGCCCGGGTGCAGTCTGGCGGCGCGTTCGACGTGCGACGACCGGACGGCGAGGGTCGTCTGGTTCTCGACCCCAGCGGCGTCGTGAAGGGCTGGGCGGTGCAGCGCGCCGCGCACGCGTTCGACGTCCTCGCCGACACCGACCTCTGCCTGTCCGCGGGTGGCGACCTGGTCTGCCGGGTCGCCGGTCCGGAGCGGGCTGCCTGGCGCATCGGCATCGAGGACCCCCGCGAGCCCAGCCGCGTCGTCGCCGTCGTCCCCCTGCGCAACGGAGCCCTCGCCACGTCGGCGCTGACCCACCGGGGCGACCACATCGTCGACGCCCGCACGGGAGACGTGCCCCGGGGCGTCAGGTCGGTCACCGTCGTCGCGGACGACCTGACCTGGGCCGACATCGACGCCACCGCGGCGTTCGCGCAAGGGAACCAGGCATTGCGGTGGCTCGAGTCGAGGCCGCGGCGACGCGGCGTCGTCGTCCTGGAGGACGGGTCCGTGGAGGCCTACGCGACGGCCTGAGCTGCGCTAGAACTCGAGCCGGTAGTCGGCCTCGGCCTTGGGGTCCTCGGCCGAGCTGGCGTGCACCCAGACATGACCGCGTCCGTCGCAGTCGGTGCGGGCACAGGGCAGGTTGCCCGCCGGGGACATCACGTCGCACATGTCGAACCTCCAGGATCGCCCCCTCGGTACCGCCACGACCCCCGGCACGGCCGGCTCAGAAACTCACCTAGAGGTGTTGACACCCTGCGGCGCCCCAAACGGGTGGTGTGGTCCACCTGCCGCGAAAGTCTTGGTGTCGTGGTCAGAGCGCGCCGAGGCTGTGCTGCAGGCTGACGACGGCCGCACCCCGGGCCCAGTCGACGAAGGTGAGGGGCGCGGTGGACACGTCGAGCTCGCACGGCTGGGTCTCGTCCGGGCCGAGCCGGGTCCGGTCGGCGATGGTGCCGGCCAGCGCGGGGGAGGCGAGCAGCGGTCCGACGTCCTCGCCCGCCAGCACGATCCGGTCCGTCTGCAACGCGCCGGCGAACGTCGCGACCAGGTGGCCGAGGGCCTGGGCCGCCTCGGTGAGCCACGGGCTGTCGGCGTACGCCGGATCGCGGATCAGCTCGGGGAAGGACACCGTGAGTCCCGCTTCCGCCATCCGGGCCTCGACCACGTCGCGGTAGAGGTACGCGGCCGCGCACCCGCGGTGACCGAGACCGCAGCGCGGACCGGTGGTGTCGATCGGTGCGTGCCCCAGCAGGTGTCCGTTGTCGATCAGCTGCTCGACCACGTGGCCCTCACGGACCAGGCCGAAGCCGAGCCCGGCGCCGACGGTGACCAGCCCGAACGTCGAGTGGGTGCGGCCCGCCCCGAACCACAGCTGCTCGCGCGCCAGCGCGCTCACGTCGTTGGTCACGACGACCGGGACCCCGGTGGCCCCCTGGAGGGGCCCGGCCAGGTCGACGTCCCGCCAGCCGAGGAAGCTCCCCTCGCGTACGACGGACCGGTCGTCCACCACGCCGCCCACGGAGACCCCCACGCCGTCCAGGGAAGGCAGCCGCTTGCTCAGCCGCTCGACCAGCCGCGTCACGACCCGCACGGTGCCGCCGACGGGGGCCGCGCCCTTGGCGCCGCGTGCCGGGAGGCGCAGCTCGGCCGAGCCCAGCACGGCGCCGACCATGTCGCAGGCGACCCCGTAGGCCTTGTCACCGGTCACCTTCACGCCGACGACGTGGCGTGCCGTGGGCACGGGCGCCAGGATCTGCCGGGGGCGGCCGATGCTCGCCCGGGTCTCGATCGTCTCGGAGACGAGGCCGTCGCGGACCAGCATCTGCGCGGCCCTCGACATGGACGCGTCGGACAGGGCCAGGTCGCGCCCCAGGTGACCGCGTGAGGCGGGCCCATGCGTGAGCAGGTGCAGCGTGATGGCGAGGGCGTGCGGCGTCAGCCGCACCGAGCCCGCAGGGGATGGGGGACCGGACACTGGTCCAGCGTACGGAAGTGACGCTTGCCACAGGGCGGTTTCACGAGTTAGTTTCATCCCGCGTGAAAATTAGTCGCCCGCTTCTCGTCCCTTGGGGGCACCCTTGCCACTCTCAAGCTCTCGGCGCCGGCACCGTCCGGCCTCCCGTCTCCGGCTCGCGGCCGTCGCCGGTGTCCTCGCCCTGGTGGCGTCGACGCTCGCCGGCTGCTCCGGAGGTGACGGGCGCACCGTCATCACCTTCTTCCAGTTCAAGCCCGAGGCCCAGGCGTACTTCCAGGACCTGGCGCACCAGTTCGAGGAGGCCAACCCCGGCATCCGGGTGGTCGTCGACAACCCCGCCGACCCGGAGACCGCGCTGCGCACCCGGCTGGTCAAGAACGACGTCCCCGACGTGATGACCCTCAACGCCAACGGCACCTTCGGTGAGTTCGCCAGCGCGAAGATCTTCCGGGACTTCAGCAAGGACCCGGTCCTCGAGCCGGTGAACCCCGCCTACCTCTCCGTCATCGGTGCGCTCGGCAGCGGTGAGAAGGGCGAGGTGAACGGGGTGCCGTTCGCGGCCAACGCGAGCGGGCTGCTCTACAACGAGGAGCTGTTCGCGAAGCACCACGTGCCGGTGCCCACGACGTTCGACGAGCTGATCGCCGCGGCCCGGAAGTTCAAGGCGGCCGGGGTCACGCCGTTCTACGGCATGCTGGCCGACGCGTGGACCGCGCAGTCGCCGCTGGCCCCGCTCTCGGCGCAGCTGCAGCCGGACCGGTTCTTCGAGCAGCGCTTCGCCGACCGGACGACGTTCGCCGACGGCTGGCGCAGCACCGCCACCGAGCTGGCGAAGCTCTACGACTACACCCAGCCCGACCCGCTCTCCAAGGGGTACGAGGACGGGACCGCCGCGTTCGCCAAGGGCGAGTCGGCCATGTTGCTGCTCGGCAGCTACGCCGTGCCGCAGATCCGGGCGAGCAAGCCGAAGTTCACCGTCGGGAGCATGGCGCTGCCCGCCACCGACGACCCCGCGAAGACGACGCTGGTCTCGGGCGTGGACGTGGTGATCACCGCCGCCCGCAACGGCGACCACCCGCAGGAGGTCCAGAAGTTCATCGACTTCCTCATGCAGCCGCAGGTCATGAGCGCCTACTGCAAGGCCCAGGTCGCGATCCCGACGCTCGAGGGCCTGACCAACGACGACCCCGCGCTCGCGGGCGTCCAGAAGTACATCGACGACGGCCGGATCGTCGGCTTCACCGACCACCAGTTCATCCCGGCCATCCCGCTCGCCCCGCTGCTGCAGACGTTCCTGCTCAGCGGCAACGAGGACCGCTTCCTCGGCGACCTCGACTCGGACTGGGACAAGGTCGCCAAGCGACGCACCTGGGGAATCGGAGCCGTGAACTCATGACCGCTACCAACCTGCCGGCCTCCGCCCGCGGCACGGACGAGCACCGCCGCTCGTCGTACGTCGACCCGGGCGACCGGCGCCGGCGGACGCCGCTCGGCGACCCAGCTCCCGCGGACCTTCTACCTGATGGTGCTGCCGGCCCTCGTGCTGTTCGTCGTCTTCCACACGGTCCCGGTGCTGCAGGGCATCTACTACAGCTTCACCGACTCGCCGGGCTACGGCCCGTCGAACCTGGTGGGCTTCCGCAACTACATCGCACTGTTCACCGACCCGCGCGTCCTGCACGCCTACTGGTTCACGTTCCTCATCGCGGGCGTGGCGACGATCCTGGTCAACATCGTGTCGCTGGCCATCGCGGTCGGGCTCAACGCGCGCATCAAGTTCAAGACGACGCTGCGCGGGGTCTACTTCATCCCGAACGTGCTGGCGATCCTGGTCGTCGGGTACATCTTCAACTACCTGTTCAACAACTCGCTGCCGGCGATCGGCGAGAAGCTCGGCATCGACTTCCTGTCGACGTCCCTGCTGACCCAGGCGAGCACCGCCTGGATCGGGATCGTGATCCTCGCCGTCTGGCAGTCCGCGGCCTTCAACATCATCATCTACATCGCGGGCCTGCAGACCGTGCCGCAGGAGATCTACGAGGCCGCGTCCATGGACGGCGCCTCGGCCTGGCGCAGCTTCCGCAGCATCACGTTCCCGATGATCGCCGGCTTCTTCACCATCAACATGGTGCTGTCGCTCAAGGGGTTCCTGCAGATCTTCGACCACATCGTCGCCCTCACCAACGGCGGTCCGGGCACGGACACCGAGTCGGTCGCCCTGCTGATCTACAAGGGCGGCTTCCAGGGCGGGGAGTACGGCTACCAGAGCGCCAACTCCGTCGTGTTCTTCATCGTCATCGTCGTGTTCTCGATCATCCAGCTCCGCTTCCTCCAGCGCAGGGAGATGTCCGTCTGATGTCCACTCAAGCAAGCGAGCTGGCCGCCGCCCCCGACGCCCGCGCACCGCGCCGCCGCAACCGCTCCACCGGCCACGACCCCGTCAACTGGTGGCTCACCGCCCTGCTGATCGTGCTCGCGCTGACCATCGCGATCCCGCTCTACTTCGCCGTGGTGACCGCCCTGAAGACCACCGACCAGCTCGGCGGCACCGGGTTCGGTCTGCCCACCAGCGTGCGGTGGTCGAACTTCGCCGACGCGTGGCGCCTGACGGACTTCCCCAAGACCGCGCTCAACAGCGCCATCATCACCGTCGGCGCCGTCGTCCTCACGCTGCTGACCAACTCGATGGTGGCCTACGCGATCGCCCGGAACCTCGAGCGCAGGTTCTTCAAGGGCATGTACTACTACTTCGTGTCCGCCCTGTTCGTGCCGTTCCCGATCATCATGCTGCCGGTGGCGAAGGAGACGGCGATGCTGCACCTGGACAACCGGGTGGGCCTGATCCTGCTGTACGTCGTGTACGGGCTGGCGTTCAACATCTTCATCTTCACCGCCTACATCCAGTCGATCCCGCGCGAGCTCGAGGAGGCCGCCGCGATCGACGGCGCCTCCACCTGGGGGATCTTCTGGAAGGTGATCTTCCCGCTGCTGGCGCCGATGAACGCGACCGTCGGCATCCTCACCTGCCTGTGGGCGTGGAACGACTTCCTGCTGCCGCTGGTGATCCTGTCCGACCCGGGCTCGGCGACCCTGCCGCTCGTGCAGTACGTCTTCCAGAGCCAGTTCCAGACCAACTACCCGACGGCGTTCGCGAGCTACCTGATGGCGATGGCGCCCCTGCTGCTCGTCTACGTCTTCGCGCAGCGATGGGTCATCTCCGGTGTCACACGAGGCGCCGTGAAGTAGGCACACACTGGTCCCGACTCCGCTCCACATCCGCACCCCTTAGGAGAACGAATCGTCATGCTCTTCCCCGCCCGCGGCCCGCAGGCATCCCGTCACCCGACTGGTCATCGACCCCCAGCCCGACCGGCTGCCGGTGGTGCGCTGGGCCGGCGTCGCCGGGCCCGAGCTCGACCCGGCAGACGGAGCAGTCGGGCTGCTCGGCCCCCGGCGCGGCGTGCCGACCCTCGTCGAGCAGGCGCACGGCGCCTACGAGCGGCCGGGCCTGCGCGGGCACCGGCTGGCCGACCAGCCGGGTGGCGCCCGGGACGTGGTCGGCCGGGCCTGGAGCACCCGCTTCGAGCCGGCCGGGACGGAGGAGTCCGACGACACGCTCGTCGTCACCGCCCGGGACCCGCGAGCCGGTCTCTCCCTGCGCACGGAGATCGAGGCGCTCCCCGGTGGGGCGCTCCGGCTCCGGCACGTCCTGACGAACGACGCGGCAACGCCGTACCTCCTGGAGGGGCTCGAGGTGTCGCTGCCGCTCCCGGCGGCCGCGACCGAGGTGCTCGACTTCACCGGCCGCCACGAGGGGGAGCGGGCGCCGCAGCGGCACGCGATCACCGACGGGCTGTGGCTGCGCGAGTCACGCCGCGGCAAGACCGGTCACGACGCGGCCAGCGTGCTCGTCGCGGGCACCGCCGGCTTCACGTTCGCGACCGGCGAGCTGACGGCCGTCTCCGTCGGCCACAGCGGCAACTCCGTGGTCGCGGTCGAGCGGAGCGCGGCGACCGAGGCCACCCTCAGCGCCGGCGAGCTGCTGCTGCCCGGCGAGGTCGTCCTGCTCGAGGGCGACAGCTACACGATGCCGTGGGTCTACTTCGTCGCTTCGCGGGAGGGGCTGGACCCCGCGGCGCAGGCGCTGCACACCTGGCAGCGCACGCTGCCCGCCCACCCGCAGGCGCAGCCGGTGACGCTCAACGTGTGGGAGGCGGTCTACTTCGACCACGACGCCGACCGGCTCGAGCAGCTCGCCGATCTCGCGGCCCGGGTCGGCGTGGAGCGGTTCGTCCTGGACGACGGATGGTTCCTCGGCCGCCGCGACGACACCGCCGGCCTCGGTGACTGGTGGGTCGACGAGAAGGTGTGGCCGGACGGGCTCGGACGCCTCATCGACCACGTGCGCGGCCACGGCATGGAGTTCGGGCTGTGGTTCGAGCCGGAGATGGTCAACCCCGACTCCGACCTCTACCGCGAGCACCCCGACTGGATCCTCGCCGCCGAGGGGCGGGAGCCGCTGATGCACCGCAGCCAGCACGTGCTCGACCTGACGAACCCCGACGTCTGGCACTACCTCCGGGACCGGGTCGACAAGATCCTCAGCGAGCACGCCGTCGACTACGTCAAGTGGGACCACAACCGCGACCTTCTCGAGGGCGGCAGCGCGGCGTACGGCGGGGCGTCGGCGGCGCACGGCCAGAACGCCGCGTTCTACTCGCTGCTCGACGACCTCCGGGGCCGTCACCCGCAGGTGGCGTGGGAGTCCTGCGCCGGCGGGGGCGGACGCATCGACCTGGGTGTCGTCGAGCGGGTGCAGCGGTTCTGGACGTCGGACATGACGGACGCGATGGCCCGCCAGCACATCCAGCGCTGGACCGGCCAGCTCATCGCCCCGGAGTACCTCGGCGCCCACGTCTCGGCGCCGCGCTCCCACCAGACCGGCCGGACGCTGTCGCTGGACTTCCGGGCGGCGACGGCGTTCTTCCTCGCCTTCGGCATCGAGTGGGACCTGACGGAGGCGACCCCGGCCGAGCTCGACGAGCTCGCCTCCTGGGTCGCGCTGCACAAGGAGCACCGGCCGCTGCTGCACTCCGGGCGGGCCGTCCGGGTCGACGCGACCGACCCCGCGGTCCACGCCTACGGCGTCGTCGCCGAGGACCGGGACAGCGCCGTGCTGTGCCACGTGCAGCTCGACGAGTCCACGCACAACCGCGGGTGCACCTTGCGGGTGCCAGGGCTGCGACCCGATGCGACGTACCGGCTGGGTTGGCTGGGCCCGGTCGACCTCCGGGCCACCTCGATGAGCCCCGGCCTGTCACCGGAGGGCCCGACCGCGGGCGCACCGGTGACCGGTCGGCAGCTGGCCGAGCTCGGGCTCTGGGTGCCGCGGCGGCGCCCCGAGACCGCCCAGCTGATCCACGTCACCCGCGTCGACGACGAGGGGTGAGGCCCTCGGTCAGCGCGGCTCGGTGGCCATGGGAGTCGTCAGGACGTTGACCAGCTCGTCGTAGTCGGGCATCCGGCGCTGCTGACGGACGAAGTCGACCAGCGCCTCCGAGGTGGCGACCTCGTCGCACGGGTCGAGCAGCTCCAGCTCGAACGTGTTCATGGTTCCCCCGCTCGCGTCCCCCCGGACATGCTTGCGTGGAGGTAATCGTAGCGACCATCGCGGAGGTTACGGCCGTTCGCCTAGGGTCGGCCGCATGACGAGACGCCGCGCGAGCAAGAGGGCCTGAGGATGGACCCGGTGCAGGCCTGGCGGGACGCCTTCGAGCGCGTGTGTGCGCTCGTGGAGGGGCTCGACACCGCCGAGCTCGCGGCGACGGTGCCGGCGTGCCCGGACTGGACCGTCCGTGACCTCCTCTCGCACATGGTCGGGCTGGGCGCCGACGTGCTCGCCGGGGACGAGCCCGACGACCACAACAGCGCGTGGACCCAACGACAGGTCGGGGCCCGGCGGGGCCGGTCGGCCGCGGACCTCCTCGCGGAGTGGCGCGGTCTCGCCGACGCCCTGATGGCCTGGATGCGGGAGCACGGCAGCCGCCCGCTCAACGACGTGGTGATCCACGAGCAGGACCTTCGGGGCGCGGTCGGCGTCGTCGGCGGCCGCGACAGCGACGGCCTGCGGATCGTCCGCGACCGGATGGTCGGCCGGTTCGCCGCGGCGGTCGACGGCCTGCCGCCGATCGCGCTGGTGTCGGGGGAGTGGAGCTGGTGCTCGCAGGGCGGGGACGACGACGCCGCCGTGCTGGTCGAGGCCGACGCGTTCGACCTGGCCCGGGCGCTGACCAGCCGGCGCACGGCGGACCAGCTGCGGTCGTGGACACGACGAGGCGACGTCGCGCCGTACCTCGACGCGTTCGCGACGCTCGGCCGGCTGCCGACCGCGCCGCTGCCCGAGTAGCCGACTTGCCCGCGCCGGGGCGGTCGGCGGGTTAAGGTGACCCCGCGCCGGAGCAGGCGAGCGTCAACCGAGGTGCACGGAGAACGCGCATGACCACCCGAAGCGAGCCGCGACGACGCCCCGGCCGGCGTCGCATCCGGCACCGCCGTGCCGGCGGCCTGGGCGGCACCCTCGGACTCACCCTGGCCAGCACGGTCCTGCCCGGCAGCGGCATGGTCTGGGCCCGACGGCGGGTGCTGGGGCTCCTGCTGCTGGTGCCCGCGCTGGCCCTCTTCGGCTACCTCGGCTGGTACGTCGTCCGCGACCCGCAGGCGGCTCTCGCGGTGGCGTTCGACCCCGCGCGGCTCACCGTCGTCACGGGGGTGGCCGTCGGCCGTGCTCCTCGTGTGGGTGCTCAACGTCGTGCTCACCTACCTGATGGTCCGGCCGTTCGAGCGGCGTCGGGGCCAGTCGTTGCTGGGCGCGGCGTTCGTGCTGCTGATGTGCGTCGCGGTCGCGGCGCCGCTCGCGGTGGTGGCGCGGTACTCGATGGTGCAGAAGCAGGTCGTGCAGAAGGTGTTCCAGCACAACAAGAGCGCGACCGCGCCGGTCGACGTCACCGAGGAGGACCCCTGGGGCGGGCGTGACCGGGTCAACGTGCTGCTGCTCGGCGGCGACGGGAACGTGCACCGCGAAGGGGTGCGCACCGACTCGGTGGTGCTGGTCAGCATGGACGTGCACACCGGCCGCACCGTGCTGTTCAGCCTGCCCCGCAACCTGATGCGGGTGCCGTTCCCGAGGCGCTCGCCGCTGCACGGGATCTACCCCGACGGCTTCACCGGCGCAGGCGACCCGGCCGAGTGGCTGCTCAACGCGGTCTACCGCAACGTCCCGGCACTGCACCCGGGCATCCTCGGCAACAGCGACAACGAGGGCGCCGACGCCGTGAAGCAGGCCGTCGCCGGCGCGCTCGGCGTGCACGTCGACTACTACCTGCTCGTCAACCTGGCCGGCTTCCGCAGCATCGTGCAGGCGATCGGCGGGGTGACGGTCAACATCAACCAGCCGATCCCGATCGGCGGCAACACCGACCTCGGGATCGCCCCTGACTCCTACCTGCAGCCGGGCCCGAACCAGCGGCTCAACGGCTTCGAGGCGCTGTGGTTCGCCCGCGGCCGCTACGGCTCCGACGACTACCAGCGGATGGAGCGGCAGCGCTGCATGATCGACGCGATCATCAACGAGGCCAAGCCGCTGAACCTGCTGCGGCGCTACGAGTCGCTGGCCGCGGTGGGCCAGGAGATCGTCCGCACCGACATCCCCAGCGACCTGCTCTCGGCGTTCGTCGACCTCGCGACCGAGGTCAAGGGCAGCCAGGTCCGCTCCGTGGTGTTCCGCGCGTCCTCGCAGTTCGCGCCCAGCAACCCCGACTACGACTGGGTGCACGAGAAGGTCCGGCGGGCGCTGCGTACGTCGACGGGGTCGGCCGGTCACGGGCGCGGCGGCGGGTCGCAGGAGACCACGCCCGACGCCCTCACCCAGCGCCTCACCCAGCGCCTCACCCACGGTCGACCCCGCGGAGGCGACCGACGCCGCGGACGCCTGCGGCTACCACCCGGTGCCCTGACCCGGGTCAGCGACGGGTGGCGACGACGACGGTGGCTCCCCACTCCTCGTCGGTGACCACGCGCGGCGCCAGACCGTCGGCCGTGAGCACGTCGCACATCGTCGCGGCCTGGCGCTCGCTGGACTCCACCAGCACGTGCCCGCCGGGGGCCAGCCACTGCCGGAGCACCCGCGCTGACCCGGCGGAACACGTCGAGGCCGTCCCCGCCGCCGTCGAGCGTCACCCGCAGCTCGTGGTCGCGCGCCTCGGGCGGCATCAGCGCGATCGCGTCGGTCGGCACGTAGGGCACGTTCGCCAGCAGCACGTGGACCCGGCCACGCAGGTCGCGGGGGAGCGGGTCGAACAGGTCGCCCTCGAACACGTGGCCGCCGGCGCCGGCGACGTTCACCCGCGCGCAGCGTACGGCGGCCGGGTCGACGTCCGCGGCGAAGAGCTCGACCGGGCGTCGTACCGCGAGCGCGGCGCCGAGCGCGCCCGAGCCGCAGCAGAGGTCGAGCACCACCGGGTCGGTCACCCCGTCGAGCAGCCGGGCCGCCTCGTCGACGAGCAGCTCGGTCCGGTGCCGCGGCACGAACACCCCCGGCTCGACGAGCATCCGCAGGCCGCAGAACTCGGCCCAGCCGACGACGTACTCCAGCGGCTCCCCGGCCACCCGCCGCGCCACCAGGGACTCGAGCTCGGTGGCCGACGCCGCGGCCTCCACGAGCAGCGCGGCCTCCTGCTCGGCGAACACGCAGCCGGCCGTGCGGAGCCGCGCGACCAGCTCGGCGGGCGGCTCACGCATCGAGCACCCCCAGCAGCCGCTCGGCCTTCCACCGGGTCTCGGCGTACTCCTCGTCCACGTCGGAGCGCACCGTGATGCCGCCGCCCGTGCCGAGGGTGTACGCCCAGCCGTCACCGGCCGCGGTCGCGACCAGCGTGCGGATCACGACGCCCAGGTCCGCCCGCCCGTCGGCGCCGACCCAGCCGAACGCGCCCGCGTAGACCCCGCGCGGCGAGTCCTCGACGTCCTCGATGATCCGCATCGTGCGCAGCTTGGGGGCGCCGGTCATCGAGCCGGCCGGGAACAGCGCGCGGAGCGCCTCGACCGTGCCGACGCCGTCGCGCAGCCGGCCGCGGACCGTCGACACCAGCTGGTGGACGGAGGCGTAGGACTCGACGGCCATCAGCTCGGGGACGGTCACGGTGCCCGGCTCGCAGACCATCGAGAGGTCGTTGCGCAGCAGGTCGACGATCATCAGGTTCTCGGCGCGGAACTTCGCGTCGGTGGCCAGCGACACCCGTAGCCGCTCGTCCTCCTCGGGCGTCGCGCCGCGCGGCGTGGTGCCCTTGATCGGCTTGGTCTCCAGCCACCGGTCGCGGTCGACGAGCGCGAACCGCTCCGGGCTCGAGCTGAGCAGGTGCAGGTCGCCGTGCTGGAGGTACCCCGCGTACGGCGCCGGGCTGGCGTCGCGCAGCCGGAGGTAGGCGGAGACCGGGTCCACGCCGGAGGTGACCTGCTCCCGGTAGGTCAGGTTCACCTCGTAGGAGTTGCCGAGCCGCAGCTGCCGCTGGACCTCGTCGAACGCTGCGGCGTAGCGCGGCGGGGTCGTCCGGTCGAGCGTGCGCGGGAGCGCCCCCGCAACCGGACGACCCGGGCCCGGGTGCTCCACGAACAGCGGGTCGCGCACGCGCATCCAGACCGCGTCGGGCACGCCGCTCCCGGTGTGCGCGGGCAGGTCGGACCGGCACGCGTAGCCGAGGTACCCCACCCAGCTCACCGCCGGGTCGCCGTCGTCCCGCGCGACCTCGTCGGCGAGCGCCGCGAACACGTCGTCGCCGACCACGTCGGTGTGGCCGTGCTGGTGCCGCTCCACCCTCCGGTGCGCCGCGTCGTAGGTGAGGGAGACGTCCTCCTCACGCAGGAAGCCGAGGATCGACCGGCGCCCCGACCAGGCGCGGGCACCGCCGCCGTCGAGCCAGAACATCCGTTCGTGCCGCGCGGCCAGCTCTCGGAAGCGCTGCACCGGGTCGATGCTCACGCGCCCTCCAGGAAGTTGCGGACCAGCCGCTCGCCGTGCTCGGTGAGGATCGACTCGGGGTGGAACTGCACGCCCCACAACGGCTTCTCGCGGTGCGCGACCCCCATCACGACCGGGCCGTCCTCGCCGTCGCACCACGCTGTCTCGACGAGCACGTCGGGCAGCGTGACCGCCGCCAGCGAGTGGTAGCGGACCGCCGTGAACGGGGACGGAATCCCTCCGAACAGCAGCGACCCGTCGTGCTCGACGCGGGCCGTGTCACCGTGCGCCGGCGTCACCTGGCCGACGTGACCGCCGTACACGGAGACGAGGCCCTGCATGCCCAGGCACACCCCCAGCACCGGCACGGTCGCGGCCAGCAGCACGTCGCGGCCGACCGCGAAGTCGCCGGCGTCCGCCGGGTTGCCGGGGCCGGGGGAGAGCACCACATGGGTGAAGCCGGCCAGGTCGTCGAGGCTCACCTCGTCGTGCTCGACGACCGCCGGCAGGGCGCCGGTGACGGCGGCGACGAGATGGACGAGGTTCCACGTGTAGGAGTCGTGATGGTCCACGACCACGACGCGGGCACCCGGCATGGCGGTGACGCTACCGCCACGGTGATGGGCCCGGGTGGCGGCGGTGTGGGGGGTGTCCGTTTACCAGGGGATGCAGGCGTTCTGGCGCTTCCCATGGTGAACCACCCATGGGGAGATGCAGTTCTCCATGGGAAGTGGGGGGTGGTGCCGGTTTTCCGTGGGCAGGTGCAGATTTCCTGCATCCCCTGGTAATCAGACGTACGGCGAGAGCCGCCACCGCCTCACCCCAGCAGCCCGATCAACCGGAGCGCGTCGTGCGGGGCGTACCCCTTGACGTCGTTGTCGAAGTACACGAACACGTCGAGCCCGTCGGCCTCCCACGCGCGACACCTCGCGGCCCACTCGTGCAGGGCCTCGTCGGTGTAGCCGCTGGTGTAGAGCTCCTTGTCACCGTGCAGCCGGACGTACGCGAAGTCGCTGGTCACCCGGTCCACCCGCGGCCACCGGCCGGCGGTGTCGGCGAGCACGGTGGCCACGCCGTGCCGGCGCAGGATCTCGGACGCCTCGTCGGTGGCGAACGTCTGGCTGCGGAACTCCAGCGCGTGCCGCACCGGCTGGTCCGGGGTCTCCGCGACGGTGAGCGAGCGGCCCTCCTTGACCTTGTCGTCGTGCCCCTCGGCCTGCGTCGCCGCGGCGCCCGTCGTCCGCGGCAGCCGGGCGAGGAACGCGTCGAGCACGTCGGCGTCGAAGCGGAGGTTCTCCGGCAGCTGCCAGAGCACGGGGCCG
Source organism: uncultured Actinomycetota bacterium (assembly GCA_963827435.1). Taxonomy (GTDB): domain Bacteria; phylum Actinomycetota; class Actinomycetes; order Propionibacteriales; family Nocardioidaceae; genus Nocardioides_B. Next base: position 103,717 of record CAWHAU010000012.1, on the reverse strand, counting down.
AGCTTCGGGCCGAGCGCGAGCACGCCGGAGGCGAAGAAGTTCGCCAGCGCGGTGTCCACGTCGACCAGCCGCTTCAGGTGCGTGACGTAGCGCGGCCCCTTGACCGAGAACACGAAGTCGTCGGGGGTCTCCGCGCGCCAGGAGGCGTACGACGACGGCCGCTGCAGCGAGTAGAACGAGCCGTTGATCTCGATGGAGGTGAGCCGGGACGCGGCGTACTCCAGCTCCCGTCGTTGCGCCAGCCCCTTCGGGTAGAAGTCGCCGCGCCACGCCGGGTAGCGCCACCCTGCGATCCCGACCCGCACGCTCACGCGCCCACCGTAGCCAGCACGACCCGTGACCGACCCGTTGCCGGAACGCAGCCCCGTCGCGGCCCGCTCCCGCCACACTCCTCGCATGGGGGAGACGATCAGGGACGCGCTGCGGTGGCTCGGGTCGCCGTTCACCGCCGGCGCGGTGGCGGTGCTCGCGCTCAACGACCACGTGCTCAAGCAGGCCTGGCCGGGGCTGGTCACCGGCAAGCTCAGCGACGCCGCCGGACTGGTGGTGGCGCCGCCGCTGGTCGCGCTGCTGCTGGCGCTGACGCGCGTGCGTTGGTCGCCGTTGCTCGTCACCGGTGTCGGCTTCGCGGTGGTGAAGACGCTGCCGCTGGCGGCGGACGCGGCGAGCGCCGCCCTGGGCTGGGTCGCCGGCCCGTCGTACGTCCGCGCCGACCCGACCGACCTGCTCACCCTCCCGGCGCTGCTCCTCGCCCACCACGCCCGGCGTACGTCGACCGAGGCCACGTCGCTGCGGAGGCGGGTCCGGCTGGCGATCGGGGCGCTGCTCCTGCCGTTCGCGGTGGTCGCGACCGCGGCGACGAGCCCGTGCTACGCGCCGCGGGGCGCCTTCGAGGTGGAGGCGTTCACCGGCGAGTGGAGCGATGCGCCGGGCAGCGACACGACGCGTGCCGTCGTGCACAGCGAGTCGCTGACGGGCGGCGGCGAGGTGGTGACCGTGGACGTGCAGGGCCGGGTCGGCCTCCTACCCCCGGGCGACGCCGCACGGCTGATCGATGGGGGCAGCCGGCTGCGGCGGGACTGCACCACGACCCGCCCCCGGTCGTGCTGGCAGGTGACCTCCCGGCCGGACCGCTGGAAGGTGACCCGCACGACCGGCGACCTGGCACCCGTGACCGAGTACGCGTTGGCCGGCGACGACCTGCGGACGCTGCTGGACGGCCTGGGGGAGAGCTGCGGCAACCCCCGGGAGGCCGGGCCGAGCGACCTCGCGGTGCTGGACGGCCCGGCGGGCACGGTCGTGGTGGTGGCCGCCGAGAACGCCGGCCTGCTGGTCCGGTCGCCGGACGGCACGTGGCGGCGGGTGCGGAGAGCCGGCTGCCCCGGTCGACGTACTCCACGGCGACACCGGCCACGGGGCCGACCGGGCTGCTGACACCGCGGCCGTCGCCGACCCCGACCCCGTCCCCGTCCGGCCGACCGTCCGGACCACCGTCCGGGCCGCCGCCCCCGCCGTGCCCGACGCCGAGCCTGACCACCGTCACCCCGGACCCGCGCAACGGGCCGCCGACGGTCTACCCGGTCTGCCCGCCGGTCAGTCGGTGACGTCCTTGGCGAGCTCATCGAGCGAGAGGGACTCGTCGCGCAGCCGAACCGCCTCCACCCGCTTCCCGACGATCGTGCGCAGGTGGTCGGCGGCGTCCCAGTCGTTGGCGTGCATGCCGGCGAGCACCTGGTCGCCCTTCAGCCAGAACGCCGTGAACGTGCGGCCGCCGGCCGCGGTGGTGTCGCCGCGCAGCACGACCTCGTCGTAGCCGTCCGGGCCGACGCTGCCGACGTACTCCATGCCGAGGTCGTACTGGTCGGTGAAGAAGTACGGCAGCCGGTCGTAGGTCGGTGCGTGCCCGAGCATCGCGTGGGCCGCCGTCTTCCCCTGCTCGATCGCGGTGTCCCAGTGCTCGACGCGCAGCCGCCGGCCCAGCACCGGGTGCAGGGCGTTGGCGACGTCGCCGGCGGCGTACACGTCCGGCTCGGAGGCACCGAGGTGCTCGTCGACCAGGATCCCGTTGTCGGTCTCGAGCCCCGCCGCCTCCGCCAGCTCGACGTTGGGCGCGACGCCGATGCCGACCACGACGAGGTCCGCGGTGACGCTCGACCCGTCCGCGAGCCGTACGACGGCCCGGCCGTCCGCCTTCTCGATCGCGGACACCTGCACGCCGAGCCGGAGGTCGACGCCGTGCTCGGTGTGCAGGTCCGCGAACACCTGCGCGACCTCGGGGCCGAGGACCCGCAGCAGCGGCAGGTCGAGCGACTCGAGCACGGTCACGTCGGCGCCCGCCTTCCGGGCGGCCGAGGCGGTCTCGAGGCCGATCCAGCCGGCGCCGATGATCGCGACGGACGTCCCGGAGGCGAACGTCTCCTTGAGGTGCTGGCTGTCCTCGATGGTGCGGAGGTAGGCGACCGGTGCACCGGAGTCGTCGGCCATCGCCAGGTGCCGCGGCGAGGAACCGGTCGCCAGGAGCAGCTTGTCGTAGGCCTGGTCCCCGGCCTCGGTGCGCACCACCTTGGCGGCGGTGTCGAGGCCGGTGACCCGCTGCCCGAGACGCAGGTCGACGTCGTTCTGGTCGTACCAGTCCGGGTCGTGCACGAATGCCGACTCCAGCTCGTCGTCACCGAGGAGGTACCCCTTCGACAGCGGCGGCCGCTCGTAGGGCAGGTGGTGCTCCTCGCCGAACACCACGACGTCCCCGTCGTAGCCCGCCGACCGCAGCTCCTCCACGGCCTTGGCGGCGGCGAGGCCCCCTCCCACGACGACGAAGGTCTGGCTCATCACGACTCCTGGACGGCTGCTCGGCAACGGGACGGCACTCTCGGTGCAGTCTTGCCCAGGTGCACCCGCAGCGTCGAGGTCACCGGGCCCGCGACGTGGCGAGCCGGGCCAGGGCGAGGGCGCCCACCAGCAGGCCGAAGTCGCGCAGCGCGACGTCGTAGTAGTCGCCGAGGGTGACGAGGTTGACGATGATGCCGCCGAGCCACGCGGCGACGAGGTAGCCGCCGAACTGCGGGCGGACGGCCACGACGATGCCGGCGACGATCTCCACGACCCCGACGATCAGCATCGCGGTGTGCGCGGTCCCGGGCACGAGGTCGTTGATCCAGGGGGCGAGGTACGCCTCCCAGTCGGTGAGCAGGTTGAAGAACTTGTCCAGGCCGAAGGCGATCGGGGCGATCGTGAACACCGTGCGGAGCAGCAGGAAGGCCTGGTGCTCGGCGGTGCTCGGCGCGGCGGCACCGGTCTTCGTGGGCTGGGCGGGAGCCTGGGTCATGGCGAACCTCCGGGGTTGTCCGAGACGTGTATAAGATAACTGCGTCGACTTTAGAGCCGCCGGATCTCTTACGTCAACAACTCTGTCTTCAAGAAGGAGTGCGGATGACCGACCGACTCTCCGAGCAGGCCTCGAGCATCGGCGCGCTGGCCGAGCCGGTACGCCGGGCGCTGTACGCCTTCGTGGTCGCGCAGCGCGAGCCGGTCAGCCGCGAGCAGGCCGCCGAGGGGATCGACGTACCCGTGCACACGGCGAAGTTCCACCTCGACAAGCTGGTCGAGGAGGGGCTGCTGGACGTGGAGTTCCGACGGCTGACCGGCCGCACCGGGCCGGGGGCGGGGCGGCCGTCGAAGCTCTACCGCCGCTCGGCCCGCGAGCTGTCCGTGTCGCTTCCGGAGCGGCGCTACGACGTGGTCGGCCGCATCCTCGCCGGCGGCGTCGTGCGGGCCGGTGCGGAGGACGTCCCGGTCGAGGCGGCGCTGGCGCAGGTGGCGACCGAGGAGGGCCGCCGGGTCGCGGGTGCCGCGACCGCGACCGGCGAGGACATCGAGCGGGTGGGGGAGGTGCTCCGGGACCAGGGGTACGAACCGGCTCGCCGTGACGACGACCTGCTGCTGGCCAACTGCCCGTTCGACGCGCTGGCCCGGGAGCACACGGAGCTCGTCTGCGGGCTCAACGAGTCGTTCGTGCACGGTGTGGTCGACGGCCTCGGCTGCACCGGCCTGGTCGCGCGGCTCGACCCCGAGGACGGTCTCTGCTGCGTCAAGGTCAGGTCCGAGCCGCCCGCGACGGCCTAGGTGCACCTAGGCCGGGCGGAGCAAACCCCGGGGCCGCACCGGTAGCGGCACGACGATCTCGAGCAGGCCGTCGACGAGCGTCGCGACCCCGTCGAGGCCGGCCCGGCGCACGGTCGGGAGCACCGACTCGTTGTCGGCCTCGGCCAGACAGACGATCGCGCGGTAGCCGCGCAGGCGGCCCTCGCGGGCCAGCTCACGCAGCATCCGGGAGCCGACGCCGGAGCCCTGGTGGGCGTCCTCCACGAGGAGGCCCACCTCGAGCTCGGTGCGCGACAGCGGACCGGCGCAGCCCAGGCCGACGACCTGACCGCACTGCTCGGCCAGCACGCTCCAGCCGTGGGGCGGCGCGATCAGCCGGCGGACCAGCCGGTCGTGGACGTCGTTCACGGGGACGTGGAAGCGACGGTGCAGGGTCGCGGGGGAGCAACGGGCGTGCATGGCGACGACGGGTTCGACGTCGTCCAGGGTCGCGGTCCGGGTGCGGACCAGCGCGGTGGTCATGGCTCTCCGTCCAACACAGCAAAGGGATCTGGTGGGTGCCCTCCCAGGGTGGACTGCCGAGGTTTCCGGACGGCCACGACGATGTTTCGCGCGTGCGAAGTCTCGGGCGGACGGTCCGGTTGAACCGGATGCAAGACTGGGGTCGTGAGCACGTTCGAGGCCGTCCACGAACCTCTCGTCGCGCGTGACGTGCTCCTCGGCCGGACCACCCACGTGCGCCGGCTGGTCCCGAACAAGACCCGCCGGATGATCGGCGCCTGGTGCTTCCTGGACCACTACGGCCCCGACGACATCAAGACCACCGGCGGCATGTGGGTGCCGCCGCACCCGCACACCGGCCTGCAGACGGTGACCTGGCTGTTCGAGGGCCTGGGTCTGCACACCGACAGCCTCGGCTCCCACCAGCTGATCCGGCCGGGCCAGCTCAACGTGATGACCGCCGGCCACGGCATCTGCCACGCCGAGGTCTCGCCCGCGGACGCCCCCGAGCTGCTGCACGGCGTGCAGCTGTGGGTCTGCCTCCCCGACAGCGCCCGGGACACCACGCCGCCCGCGTTCGCCCATCTGGCCGACCTGCCGACGTGGAGCGAGCGCGGCGCGAGCCTGCGCGTGCTGGTGGGCTCGCTCGCGGGCGAGGCGTCGACCGCTCCGACGTACACCCCGATCGTCGGCGCCGAGCTCACCCTCGAGCCGGGCGCGGAGGCGACCCTGCCGCTGGAGGCCGCCTTCGAGTACGGCGTCCTGGTCGCCCAGGGCGGGGTGGAGGTCGACGGGGTGCCGGTCGAGCGCAACGCGATGAGCTACCTCGGCCTCGCAAGGCGCCAGCTGACCTTCCGGGCCACCGCGGACGGCGAGCCGACGATCCTGATGCTGCTCGGCGGCGAGCCGTTCGAGGAGGAGATCGTGATGTGGTGGAACTTCATCGGCCGCAGCCACGAGGAGATCGTCGAGCAGCGCGCTGCCTGGAACGGCGCCGGCATCGACGACGAGCCGGAGCGGTTCGGCGTGGTCAAGGACTTCGACGGCGACCGGCTGCTCGCGCCGCCGATGCCGAACACCCGGCTCAAGCCGCGCGGCCGCTCCGCCTGAGGGGGGCGCCAGTTTCCCTGGGTCCCCTGGGAAACCGGCACACCCCTGCCGTTGCAACGCTGGGGGTGTGCCAGTTCTGTCGGGGGTGTCGCGACTCCGGACGGTCCCCGGGAGCGGCCTTCCCGCCGTGACGCCAGGTAAAATTGATGCAAATGTGGCGCCTGGGTCGGATCGTGAGTCACAATGGTGTCATCACAACTGCACATGTTCGTGGGGCTCGACCTCTCGATCCACGGAGACCGCTGGGGAAGGCGTATCTCGCGCCGGATCTAGGAGGCCACGGTGACCACACGAACTGCGACACGGGGCGTGCTCTACGTCCACTCGGCGCCGTCTGCGCTGTGCCCGCACATCGAGTGGGCCGCGGGCGGCGTGCTCGGCAACGCCGTCAGCCTGGAGTGGACGCCGCAGGGCGCCCAGGCGGGCACGTACCGCGCGGAGCTGTCCTGGGCTGGTGAGGCCGGCACGGCCGCCGCCCTGGCGTCCGCGCTGCGCGGCTGGAACCACCTCCGCTTCGAGGTGACCGAGGAGCCGACCGCCGGCACCGAGGGCTCCCGCTTCTCCTACACGCCCGACCTCGGCGTCTTCCACGCCGTCACCGGCGTGCACGGCGACATCATGATCCCCGAGGACCGCCTGAAGGCCGCCGTCGTCAAGGCGGCGCTCGGGGACACCACGCTGAACAACGAGATCGACAAGCTCCTCGGCAAGCCCTGGGACGACGAGCTCGAGACGTTCCGGTACGCCGGCGACGGCGCACCGGTCCGGTGGCTGCACCAGGTCGTCTGACCTCCCACTGCGACCTGGGTCACAGCCGGACGGCAGTTCGCGCATTCCCCTGCGCGGGCTGCCGTCCACTCCCGACAATCCGTGCGTGACATCTCGGATCACGCGAATCCTGGTGACGCTTGCCCTGGCCGGGCTCGTCACCGCCTGCGCACCCGCGGCCTCCACGACGCTCCCCGTCCCGGGGACCGCGCCGGTGCTCGTCGGCGCCCACAACGACACCTCCACGCCGTTCAACCTGGTCTCCGTGCCCGCCCTCACCGCGCACCGGTACGACGGGCGGGGCCTGCGGATCACCGACACGCTCGCGCGGCAGCTCGCGTTCACCCGCTACGCCGTCTCCTACCGCAGCGGGCGGCTCACCGTCACCGGCGTGATGGTCGTGCCGAACCGGTCCGGGCGGCACCCGGTCGTGGTCATCGCGCACGGGTACGGCGACCCGGCCCGCTACACCACCGGCTCCATGCTCGAGCGTGAGCAGGCGATGCTCGCCGAGAACGGCTTGGTCGCGTTCCAGATCGACTACCGCAACTACGCCGGCTCGACCCGCGAGAGCACCGCGCCGGTCGCCCGGCCGCTGGGCTACCCGGCCGACCTCGTGAACGCGGTGGCGGCGCTGAAGAAGGCGAACCTGTCCTTCGCGGACACCACGCGGATCGGGCTGTTCGGCCGCTCCATGGGCGGCGGGGTCGTCCTCAACGCCCTCGTCGCCCGCCCGCACCTCGCCAAGGCCGCGGTGCTGTACTCCCCGGTCAGCTCGCTCGCCGCCGACAACTACCGCCGCTGGGTGGCCGACGAGCCGACCCTGCGGGCCCGCGTGGTCAACGCCTTCGGCACCCCCCGGTCACGCCCGGCGTTCTGGCGCCAGGCCAGCTCGCGGACCTACCTCGACCGGGTCGCCGTCCCGATCCAGATCGACCACGGCACCGCCGACCAGGTCTGCCCGGTCCGCTGGAGCAGGGCCACCACCCGGGCCCTGAGGGCGGCCGGCAAGGACGTCACGCTCTACGAGTACCCCGGCGAGGACCACCGCTTCGACCGCTCCTGGGCCCGGTTCATGCACCGCTCCGTCGCGTTCCTGCGCCGCGAGCTCGCCTGACGTCCGCCCGCCCCCCGCTGTAACGCGGGGTTATGGACGCTCCACCCGCGGCACACCGCTGGCACACCGTCCGCGGCCCTGGCGAAGGTCGAGCCGTCGCACCCCGGTGACGGCCGTCACACCGGGCCGCCCGGTTTGTGTGGCCGCCGCACATCGACCGCCCGCGACCCCGCCGCCAGCATGACGAGCATGCGATCTCGGACCCTGCTCGCGACCCTGGCCCTCGCCCTCGGGACGACCGGCCTGGCCACCCTTCCCGGACCGGCCGACGCGGCGACGTCCTGCGCGCGCCAGTCGCGGATCGACGTACCGGGGGCGGAGGCGCAGAAGACGGCCTGCCTCACCGACCTCACCACCGCCGGCACCGTGGCCAGCGGGCACACCAACGTCGACGACTGGTCGGGGCTGCACGCCACCGGCACGAAGAACCCGTCGGGCGTGCCCGGGATCCAGGTCGACGGCTACTTCCCGGACGCCTCGACGTCGAACACCAACAACGGCTGGAACCACGACTCGCAGTTCGTCATCCGGCTGCCGGCGAGGTGGAACGGCAAGCTCGTCGTGAGCGGGGCGCCCGGCACCCGGCGGCAGTACGCCAACGACTTCATCATCGGCGACTGGGTGCTGGCCCGGGGCTACGCGTTCGCCAGCACGGACAAGGGCAACAACGGCGCAACGTTCTACCGCGACGGCTCGAGCCCCGGCGGCTCGATCCGCGAGTGGAACCGCCGCGTCACCCAGCTCACCCGGGCGACGAAGCAGGTCGTCGCGCAGCGCTACGGGCACGCACCACGCCGCACGTACATGTTCGGCATCTCCAACGGCGGCTACCTCACCCGCTGGCAGATCGAGAACCACCCGCGGATGTACGACGGCGGTCTCGACTGGGAGGGCACGCTCTTCCGCGCCGCCGGGCCGAACCTGCTGACCTACCTGCCCGCGGCGCTGAAGCACTACCCGGCGTACGCCGCGACCGGCGACCAGGCCGCGCACGACGCGATGATCCGGGCCGGGTTCAGCAAGGGCTCGGAGTTCCTGTGGCCCTACCACCACGCGTACTACTGGGACCTCACGCAGCGGATCTACCGCGAAGAGCTCGACCCGTCGTACGACGGAGCGCTGGACGCGGGTGTCCCGTTCTGCCAGAGCGGCACGCCGAGCTGCGACGCGGACTACCGGTACGCGTCGCGCCCGAAGGCGGTGAAGGATGCGGTGCGCTCGGTCCAGCTGACCGGACGGATCGGCAAACCGCTCATCACCGTGCACGGCGACCTCGACACGCTGCTGCCGATCCGGACCGACTCGAACGTCTACGACCGGCTCGTCGACCGCGCGGGCCACGGCCGCAAGCACCGCTACTACCGGATCCAGGACGGCACCCACGTCGACGGGCTCTACACGACGTACCCCGACAAGCTGCGGCCGCTGCTGCCCTGTGCGCGCACGGCCTTCACCGACCTGACCCGGTGGGTGGAGCGTCGCAGCCAGCCGCCGCGCGACGCGTTCTACCGGCGGCCCGCGAGCGGCGACCTGCTGAACACGTGTCGACTCTGACCACTTGCCGGGCTCGCGCATGATGGAGGTGTGCACCGCGTCCGCGCGATCCTGACCGGCACCGTCCTGGTGCTGGCGCTCGCCGCGTGCACGGCCGAGCCGGAGCCGGCCCGGAGCGGCGGTGCCCCCTCGAGCCCGGCGACGTCCGTGACACCGACACCGACATCGACACCGAACCCGACCCCGAGCGCCACGCCCACGCCGCGGCCGACGAACCCGGTGTCGGTGCCGGCGCTGTTCGACAGGTCGTACGACGGGCGGGGTCTCCGGCTCGGCCCGGTCCTCGCGCGGACGGACGCCTACACGTCGTACACGGTCAGCTACCGCTCCGGTCCGCTGCGGATCTCCGGCAAGCTCGACGTGCCGCGGGGCCGCGGCCCGCACCCGGCGGTGGTGCTGGCGCACGGGTACATCGACCCCGCGATCTACGTGAACGGCCAGGGCATGCGCCGCGAGCAGGACTGGCTGGCCCGTGCGGGGTACGTCGTGCTGCACGTCGACTACCGCAACCACGCCGGCTCGTCGAAGGACCCGGCCGCCGAGCGCCGGCTGAGGCTCGGCTACACCGTCGACGTCGTCAACGCGGTCCATGCCCTGCGACGTACGACGGACGTGGCGGTCGACGACGACCGGATCGGGCTGGTCGGACGTTCGATGGGCGGCGGCGTGGTCTACAACGTGCTCGTCGCACAGCCGGGGCTCGTCGACGCCGCCGTGGTGTTCGCACCGGTCAGCTCACGCACGGCGGACAACTTCGACCGGTGGATCCGCGACGACCCCGGCCGCAGCGTGCTCGCCGACCGGATCGCCCGCGACCACGGCCTGCCGGAGGACAGCCCGAGGTTCTGGCGTGAGGTCAGCCCGCGGCCGTACTTCGACCGGATCACCGAGCCGGTGCTGATCCACCACGGCACCGCCGACGAGTCGTGCCCGATCCGCTGGAGCCGGGCCACCCTGCGCGCCATGGAGGCCGCCGGCGTGGACGTCCGGATGTTCACCTACCCGGGGGAGCCGCACGCGTTCGTCGCGGACTGGCCGCTCTCGATGCGGCGGACGACGGCGTTCCTCAGGGCGCATCTGACCTGACCTGACGACGCCGCAGATTCCCTGGGTCCCCTGGTAAACCGGCACACCCCTGCCGTTGCAACGCTGGGGGTGTGCCAGTTTCCCTGGGTCCCCTGGGAAACTGGCGGCCAGGATCTACAGCGGGATGTTGCCGTGCGCCCCGCGAAGCACGAGCCCGGCGCCGGCGATGGCCTTGGCGAGGGCGGTGCGGGTGGCGGCCGGCTCGACGACCTCGTCGACGACGCCGATCTCGACGGCCTTGTCGACGCCGCCGGCGATCCGCTCGTGCTCGGCGGCCAGCTCGGCCTCGACCTGCGGGCGGATGTCGGGGGCGACCTCGAGCAGCTTGCGGCGGTGCAGGATCCGGATCGCGGCGACCGCACCCATCACGGCGACCTCGGCGCCCGGCCACGCGAACACCTTCGTGGCGCCCAGCGAGCGGGAGTTCATCGCGATGTAGGCGCCGCCGTAGGTCTTGCGGGTCACCAGCGTGACCCGCGGGACGACCGCCTCACCGAAGGCGTGCAGCAGCTTGGCGCCGCGTCGCACGACGCCGTCCCACTCCTGGCCGACACCGGGCAGGTAGCCGGGGACGTCGACGACGACGACCAGCGGGACGCCGAACGCGTCGCACATGCGCACGAAGCGGGACGCCTTCTCCGCGGACAGCGAGTCGAGGCAGCCCCCGAGGCGCAGCGGGTTGTTGGCGATCACGCCGACCGTGCGACCACCGAACCGGCCGAGCGCGGTGACGATGTTCGGTGCCCACTTGGCGTGCAGCTCCTGCGTGGTGCCCTCGTCGAGGATCGCCTCGACGAGCGGGTGCACGTCGTACGCCCGCTTCTTGGACTCCGGCAGCATCTGCGACAGGTCGCGGTCCTCGACCGAGGCGAGCTCGATCGTGCCCTGCGCGCCGAGAAGGGTGGCGACCCGGCGGGCGCGCTGGATCGCCTCCTGCTCGGACTCGGTGAGGATGTGCACCACACCGGAGCGCCGGCCGTGCGGCTCGGGGCCGCCGAGGCGCAGCATGTCGACGTCCTCGCCGGTGACCGAGCGGACCACGTCCGGCCCGGTGACGAAGATCCGGCCCTCGGGGCCGAGGATCACGACGTCGGTCAGCGCCGGGCCGTACGCCGCACCGCCGGCCGCCGGGCCCAGGACCACGGAGATCTGCGGGATCTTGCCGGAGGCCTGGGTCATCGCGTGGAAGATCTCGCCGACGGCGTGCAGCGACAGCACGCCCTCCGCGAGCCGCGCGCCGCCGGAGTGCCACAGCCCGACGACCGGTGCCTGGTCGGCGAGCGCGCGCTCGTAGGCGTGCACGACGACCTTGCAGCCGACCTCACCCATGGCGCCGCCCATCACGGTCGCGTCCGAGCAGAACGCGACCACGTGGGTGCCGTCCACCTTGCCCACCGCGGCCAGCATGCCGCTGCCGTCGTCGGGCGTGATCAGCTCGAGGGTGCCCTCGTCGAAGAACGCGGCGAGCCGGAAGTTCGGGTTGCGCGGGTCCTCCTCGCGAGGGAGCTTGGCGGGCCTCTGGACGGGTGCGGGCGGTGCCTGGGTCATGCGGTCTCGCCTCTCGGAGGTACGGCGTCGGTCAGGCGCTGCGGAAGGCGATGGCGACGTTGTGGCCGCCGAAGCCGAAGGAGTTGTTCAGCGCCGCCAGGTCGCCCTCGGGAAGCGTGCGCTTCTCGGCGGCGATGTCCAGGCCGATGTCCTCGGGGTCCTCGAGGTTGATCGTCGGCGGGACGACCCGGTCCTTGAGGGCCAGCACCACCGCGAGGGACTCGAGCGCACCGGCCGCACCGAGGAGGTGACCGGTCATCGACTTGGTCGACGTGAGGACGAGGTCCTCGGCGGCCTTGTCGCCGAGGGCGTTCTTGATCGCCAGCGCCTCGGCCACGTCGCCCTGCGGGGTCGAGGTGGCGTGGGCGTTGATGTGCGCGATGTCGGACGGCTCGAGCCCGGCCTCGCGCAGCGCGATCTTCATGGCCCGGGTCGCGCCCAGACCGGCGGGGTCGGGCTGCGCGATGTCGTGCGAGTCGGCGGTGATGCCGGCACCGGCGGCCTCGGCGTACACCTTCGCGCCGCGGGCCTTCGCGTGCTCCTCGGACTCGAGGACCAGCACCGCCGCGCCCTCACCGAGCACGAAGCCGTCGCGGCCCTTGTCCCACGGACGGGACGCGCGCTCGGGCTCGTCGTTGCGCTTCGAGAGGGCCATCATCTGGCCGAACGCGGCCATCGGCAGCGGGTGCACGGCGGCCTCGGTGCCGCCCACGACGACGACGTCGGCCCGGCCGAGCCGGATCATGTCGATGCCGAGGGCGATCGCCTCGTTGCCGGACGCGCAGGCCGACACCGGCGTGTGCACGCCGGCCTTGGCGCCGATCGCCAGGCCGATGTTCGCGGCGGGGGAGTTCGGCATCAGCATCGGGATCGCCAGCGGCGACACCCGGCGCGGGCCCTTCTCCTTGAGCGCGTCGTAGTTGGTCAGCAGCGTCTGCACGCCGCCGATGCCGGAGGCCATCGCGACGCCGAGGCGCTCCTGGTCGACGTCGGCGCCGGCGAGGCCGGAGTCGGCCCACGCCTCGAGCGCCGCGACGAGCGCGAGCTGCCCGGACCGGTCGAGCCGGCGGGCCTTGACGCGCTCGAGCACGTCGGTCGGGTCGACGGCCACCTCGGCCGCGATCTGGGTGCTCAGCTGCTCGGCCCAGTCATGCTTGATCGGACGGACTCCGGACTGCCCGGCGAGCAGGGCGGCCCAGGTCGATGGCACGTCTCCGCCGACGGGGGAGGTCGTGCCGAGTCCGGTCACGACGACGCGAGTGGCGCTCATTGGTCAGTTCACCTCATGGGGTCTCGCGGGCCGGTGTGGCGTCCGCGGTCTGCTCGGTCTGTGCGGGGGACGCGCCGCCGGCACCAATCGGTGCCGGGCGGCACGTCGTACGACGAGTGGTCAGCCGTTCTGGGCGCGCTCGATGAAGGCGACGGCGTCACCGACGGTCTTGAGGTTCTTGACCTCGTCGTCGGGGATCTTGACGTCGAACTTCTCCTCGGCGGCCACGACGACCTCGACCATGGACAGCGAGTCGACGTCGAGGTCGTCGACGAACGACTTGTCGAGCTGGACGTCGTCGGCGGGAATACCGGCGACCTCGTTGACGATGTCGGCGAGGTCGGCGCGGATCTCCTCAGTGGTAGCCATTGCGGGGAACTCCTTCGTGGGTTGAGGGTGTGGCGTTGGTGGGTGGTGCTTCGTGCACCGGCCGCGTCGACGACCGGGGAACTAGGGGGTCAGGGGACCGTGACGACCTGCGCGGCGTAGGCCAGCCCGGCGCCGAACGCGATCAGCAGGGCGGTGTCGCCGCTCTTGGCCTCGCCCTCCTCGATCATCCGGCCGAGGGCGAGCGGGATGGAGGCCGCCGAGGTGTTGCCCTGCTCGGCGATGTCGCGGGCGATCTTCACCGTCGACGGCAGCTTCATCGACCGCGCCATCGCGTCGATGATCCGCATGTTCGCCTGGTGCGGCACGAACACGTCGAGGTCGTCGACCGTGATCCCGGCCCGGTCCAGGGCCTGCGCGGCGACCTTGGCCATCTCGAAGGACGCCCACCGGAACACCGCGGCGCCCTGCATGACCAGGTGCGGCATGGCCGGCTGGTCCTGGGTCATCACGTCACGCCAGTCCTCGGTCTGACGGATCAGGTCGAACTGCTCGCCGTCGGAGCCCCAGACGACCGGGCCGATGCCCACCTCGTCGGAGGGTCCGACCACGGCAGCGCCGGCGCCGTCGGCGAAGATGAAGGCGGTGCCGCGGTCGTTGAGGCTCGTGATGTCGGTGAGCCGCTCGACGCCGATCACCAGCACGTACTTGGCGCTGCCGCCGCGGACCATGTCCGAGCCGAGCGCGAGGCCGTGGCAGAAGCCGGCGCAGGCCGCCGAGATGTCGAAGGCGGGCGCCTTGTCGGTGCCGAGCTCGTGGGCGATCGCGGTGGCGATGGCCGGGGTCTGCAGCATGTGCGACACCGTCGCGACGATCACGCAGTCGATCTGTGCCGCCTCGATGCCGGCCCGCTCCATCGCCTGGCGCGACGCGGCGACCGACATCATCTGGATGCTCTCGTCGGGCCCGGCGAAGCGCCGCTCCTTGATGCCCGAGCGCTGCTGGATCCACTCGTCGCTGGAGTCGATGGCCTCGACCAGCTCGGCGTTGGGGACCACCCGCGAGGGTCGGTAGGTGCCGATGCCCAGGAGCTTGGCCTCGCGGGAGCCGGCGGAGTGCTTGAGGGTGGCGGTCATGCGCTGACCCCTTCCGGGTGGAGGCGGATGAGGGGCTGGCCGGGGGAGACGATGTCGCCGTCCTCGACGAGCCACTCGACGATGGTGCCGCCGTACGGCGCGGTGATCGCGAACTCGTCCTGCCGGCTCTTCACCGCGCCGATGCGGGCGTCGGGGGCGATGCTGGCACCCTCGGGCAGGTCGGCGGTCACGTGGAAGGTGCCCTTGGTGGGCGCCACGAGCATCCGCCAGGTCGGGTTGGTGTCGAGGACCGAGGCGCCGCCGTGCTTCTCGATGAAGGCGCGGGCGTCGTCGAGCTGGTCCGGGGTCTTCAGCGCGAACGTCTCCACGCCCTTCATGGCCCGCCGCGCGATGCCGGTCAGGGTGCCGGCCGGCGGCATCTCGAGCATCCCGGTCACGCCGAGGTCGAGCAGGGTCTCCATGCAGAGGTCCCAGCGGACCGGCGAGCTGATCTGGGTGACGATCCGCTTGAGCACCTCGCGGCCGTCGTGCACGACCTGGCCGTCGCGGTTGGAGACCACCGGGATGCGGGCGTCGTGGGTGGACACCGAGCGGGCCAGGCTGTCGAGCACCTGGACGGCGGGCTGCATGTGCTCGGTGTGGAAGGCGCCGGCCACCGAGAGCGGCACCAGCTTGGCCTTCGCCGGACCGTCCTCGGCGAACGCGGCGAGCTGCTCGACGGTGCCGGCGGCGACGATCTGGCCGGGCCCGTTGTCGTTGGCGGCGGTGAGGCCGTGGGCGGCGAGCTTGGCCAGCACCTCGTCGCGGTCACCGCCCAGGACGGCGGTCATGCTGGTCGGGGTGGTCTTCGCGGCCTCGGCCATCGCCCGGCCGCGCTCGCGGACGAGCACCATCGCCTGCTCGGCGGTGACCGCCCGGGCACCGGCCGCGGCGGCCAGCTCGCCCACGCTGTGGCCCGCCACGGCACCGACCTGCTCGAACGCGTCGGCGGGGTGCGGGAACAGCTCGAGAGCGGCCAGCAGGCTCGAGGCCACCAGCAGCGGCTGCGCGACCGCGGTGTCGCGGATCGTGTCCGCGTCGGCCTCGGTGCCGTAGTGGACCAGGTCGAGGCCGGCGACCGCGGACAGCCACACGAGACGGTCACGGAAGACCGGGTTCTCGACCCAGGGGGTCAGGAAGCCGGGGGTCTGAGCCCCCTGGCCGGGAGCGACGATGGCGAGCACACGTCAACTCTTGCGCGACCGGGGCTCCGGCCGCGTGCTCGGCGCTCACGAAAAGTAGGGGACAGTTCTTGTAGGAACCCTACAAAGCGGCTTTACAGCGTCGCGGGTGGCGTCGAGTCCGGTGCGGTGAGCCGGCCGAGGGTCAGCGCGACCCGGTAGGTGTAGGCATGGCGCGGGTCGTTGGGCGTCAGACCGGTGACCTCGGCGGCCCGCCGCAGCCGGTAGCGCACGGTGTTCGCGTGCACGAACATCGCCCGCGCAGTGCCCTCGATCGAGCCGCCGTGGTCGAGGAACGACGACACCGTCTCGAGCATCGCCGAGCCGGCGTCGACGAGCGGCACGTAGACCTCCTGCACGAGCTGCCGGCGCGCATGCCCGTCGCCGGAGAGCGCCCGCTCCGGGAGAAGGTCGTCACTCGTCACGGGACGGGGTGCGTCCGGCCAGCCCGGCGCGGCCCGGAGCCCGGCGGTGGCGGCCCGGGCCGAGACGCTCGCGTGCACCAGGTCCGGGACGACCGGGCCGACGACCACGGGCCCCTCCCCGAAGTGCTCCGCCACGGCGGCGCCCGCCTTGTCGGGGTTGTCCACGCCGCCCAGCACGACCACCATCCGGTCGCCCTGCATGGCGCACAGCGCGTCGAGACCGACGTGCCGGGCGGAGTGGCGTACGTCGTCGATGATCGACTCGCGGGCCCGTCCTGCCGCCTCGCCGTACGGCACCCGGCCGAGCACCACGACCACCGCGCCCTTCGACTCCCAGCCGAGCGCGCTGGCGCGGGAGCGGACGGTCTCGTCGGCCTCGGCGCGGAGCACGCTGTCGACGACCAGCGCCTCGAGCCGCGCGTCCCAGGCGCCGCGCATCTCCGCGGCCCGCGCGTAGACCTCCGCCGTGGCGAACGCGACCTCCCGCGCATAGCGCACGATCGAGTCCCGCACGGACGGCGCGTCGGCGTCCCCGACGGCCTCCGCAATGTTCTCCTCGACCACCTCGATGGTGAGTCGCACCATCTCGACCGTTTGGTGGAGACTCACAACACCCGTCAACGCGCGGGGAGCCGCGCCGAACACCTCCGCAGTGACCGGCGCGGAGCCCTCGGGCTCGCGGTACCACGCCACGAAGGCGTTGATGCCGGCCTGCACGATCACACCGATCCAGGACCGGTCCTCGGCCGAGAGCCCGCGGAACCACCGCATGTCCCGCTCCATCCGGGTAACCGTGGAGGTGGTGAGCGCACCGACCGACTGCTGCAGCCGCCTGGCGATCTGCTCCCGGTCGCGCACCGGCTTCCCGGACGTGGTCCCGCTCATACGCCGAGCGTAGTGAACGGGCCCCCGGACAGGAGCAGACTGGCCACCCGACCGGTGGACTGGACCTGTCCCATCGGTCGGGTTTCGCCGGACCACGGAGGGTTCATGCTCATTTAGCCCCTTGTTGTGACTAGAGTCGCGTGACGTACCCGTGAGGAGACGCATGCCGAAGCCGATCGAGGTCCAGTACCTCACCATCCACGGCCACAAGAGAGCGTTCATCAAGACGGGCACCGGCCCGGCTCTCTTGCTGCTGCACGGGCTGGGGTGCGACCACACGACCTGGCTGCCGGTCGTCGCGGCACTCTCGCGGCGCTACACCGTGATCGCCCCCGACCTGCTGGGGCACGGGAAGTCGGCCAAGCCGCGCGCGGACTACAGCGTCGGCGGCTACGCCAACGGCATGCGCGACCTGCTCACCGTCCTCGGCGTCGACCGGGTGACCGTCGTCGGGCACAGCTTCGGCGGCGGCGTCGCCATGCAGTTCGCCTACCAGTTCCCCGAGCGCACCGAGCGGATGATCCTGGTCGCCCCCGGCGGCCTCGGCCCCGAGGTGACCCCGGCGATCCGGGCGATCACGCTGCCCGGCTTCCACCAGGCGATGGCCCTGGCCACCCTCCCCGGCCTCCGGCAGGTGGCCACGACCGGCCTGCGGGCGCTCGCCGCTTCGGGCGTGTCCAAGGCCCGCGACCTCGACGAGGTGGCGGTGGTGCTCGAGTCGTTCAAGGACCCCAGCTCCCGTCGCGCCATCCGGCACGTCGTCTCCGCCGTGGTCGACTGGCGCGGCCAGATCGTCACGATGGTCGACCGCGCCTACCTGACCCAGGCGATGCCGATGTGCGTCATCTGGGGCACCGAGGACGCCGTCATCCCGGTCAAGCACGCCGGCGTCGCCGCCGAGCTCGCCCCCGGCGCCACCGTCGAGGTGATCGCCAACGCCGGCCACTTCCCGCACAAGGACCACCCGCAGCGGTTCGTGAAGATCCTCGACGAGTTCATCCGGGCCCACCCCGCCGCGACGTACCACCGCGGCCGCTGGCGCGCCCTGCTCCGCAACGGCCGGCAGACGCCGATGCCCGCGGCTCTCACGCCGGTCGCGCAGGCCGAGATCGCCTGACCTTCCGCTGACCTGGCGCGTCTGGTTGCGCCCCGGACGCTGACCTGGCGCGTCTGGTTGCATGCACGGCGCTGAGTCGGCGCGTCTGGTGCGCCTCAGTCGGTGGGGTCGCCGAGTCGGCGCATCGGGCGCTCCGTCGCTAGCGCTCCTCCACGCCAGATGCGCCGACTCGGCTCCACGACGCCCTCGCTGCGCTCAGGCGTCGCCGCCTTCCTGCTTCACACCACGCACCGCGGTGGGGTCGTCGATCCGGTACTTGTCGAACGCTTCCTGGACGACCTCGGGCTTGACCTCGCCGCGCTCGGCGAGGGCCGCGAGGGCCTGGACGACGACCGACTGGGCGTCGATGTTGAAGAACCGGCGCGCCGCGGGACGGGTGTCCGCGAAGCCGAAGCCGTCCGCGCCGAGGGCGTGGAAGTCACCGGGCACCCACTTGGCGATCTGGTTCGGGACGGCGCGCATGTAGTCGCTGACCGCGACGACCGGGCCCTCCGCCTCCTTGAGCTTGTCGGTGACGTAGGGGACGTGGGCCGGCTCCGACGGGTGGAGAAGGTTCCAGTGCTCCGCCTCGACGGCGTCGCGGGCCAGCTCGTTCCACGACGTGACCGACCAGGTGTCGGCCGCGACGCCCCAGTCCTCGGCGAGCATCCGGGCCGCGTCGGTGACCCACGGGAAGCCGACGCCGGAGGCGAGCAGCTGCACCCGGGGCGGGTTCTCCGCCTGGATGCTCGGGGGTACGGCGACGTGGTAGATGCCCTTGAGCAGGCCCTCGACGTCGAGGTTCTCCGGCTCCTTGGGCTGCACATAGGGCTCGTTGTAGACGGTGAGGTAGTAGATGACGTCCTCACCCTGCGGGTGACCCTCGCTCTCGCCGTACATCCGGCGGAGGCCGTCCTGCACGATGTGGCTGACCTCGTAGGCCATCGCCGGGTCGTAGTGCACGACCGCCGGGTTGGTGGCGGCCAGCAGCGGCGAGTGGCCGTCCGCGTGCTGCAGGCCCTCACCGGTCAGCGTGGTCCGGCCCGCGGTGGCGCCGACCAGGAAGCCGCGCGCGAGCTGGTCGGCCATCGCCCAGATCGAGTCGCCGGTGCGCTGGAAGCCGAACATCGAGTAGAAGAGGTAGAAGGGGATCATGTGCTCCCCGTGCGTGCTGTACGACGACCCGGCGGCCGTCGCGGACGCCAGCGCACCCGCCTCGGAGATGCCCTCGTGGAGCATCTGCCCCTGCTCGGACTCCTTGTAGGACAGCAGCAGCTTGCGGTCGACGGACTCGTAGCGCTGGCCCATCGGGTTGTAGACCTTGGCCGTCGGGAACATCGAGTCCATGCCGAAGGTGCGGTACTCGTCCGGCGCGATCGGCACGATGCGCTTGCCGATCTCGGGGTCCTTCATCAGGTCGCGCAGCAGCCGCACCAGCGCCATCGTGGTGGCGATCGCCTGCTTGCCGGAGCCCTGCTTGAGCTCGGAGTAGACCTTGTCGCCGGGGAGCTTGAGCAGCTTCGAGCGGACCTCGCGCTTGGGCAGCGAGCCGCCGAGCTGGCGGCGACGCTCGAGCATGTACTCGATCTCGGGGGAGTCTCTCGCCGGGGTGATAGAACGGCGCGATCTCCGACTCGTCGATCTCCTTGTCGCTGATCGGCAGGTACAGCCGGTCGCGGAAGGTCTTCAGGTCGGACTTGGTCAGCTTCTTCATCTGGTGCGTGGCGTTCTTGCCCTCGAGGGCGTCGATCGTCCAGCCCTTGATGGTCTTGGCCAGGATCACCGTCGGCTGGCCGACGTGCTTCGCGGCCGCGTCGAACGCCGAGTAGACCTTGCGGTAGTCGTGGCCGCCGCGCGGCAGCTTGCGGATCTGCTCGTCGCTCATGTGCTCGACCATCTTGCGCAGCCGCGGGTCGGCACCGAAGAAGTGCTCGCGGATGTAGTCGCCCGACTCGACCGAGTAGGTCTGGAACTGGCCGTCGGGGGTGCCGTTCATCCGGTTCACCAGCACGCCGTCGACGTCGCGGGCGAGCAGGTCGTCCCACTCGCGGCCCCACACGACCTTGATGACGTTCCAGCCGGCGCCGCGGAAGGTCGACTCCAGCTCCTGGATGATCTTGCCGTTGCCGCGCACCGGACCGTCGAGCTGCTGGAGGTTGCAGTTGATGACGAAGGTCAGGTTGTCGAGCTCCTCGCGGGCCGCCACGCCGATCGCGCCGAGCGACTCGGGCTCGCCCATCTCGCCGTCGCCGAGGAACGCCCACACCTGCTGCTGGCTGGTGTCCTTGATCCCGCGGTTGTGCAGGTAGCGGTTGAACCGCGCCTGGTAGATCGAGTTGAGGGCGGTCAGGCCCATCGACACCGTCGGGAACTCCCAGAAGTCCGGCATCAGCCGCGGGTGCGGGTAGGACGACAGGCCCTGCCCGACGCCGTGCTGCACCTCCTGGCGGAACCGCGACAGCTGGGTCTCGTTGAGCCGGCCCTCGAGGAACGCCCGGGCGTAGATGCCGGGGGAGGCGTGGCCCTGGATGTAGATCTGGTCGCCGCCGCCCGGGTGGTCCTTGCCGCGGAAGAAGTGGTTGAAGCCGACCTCGTAGAGCGAGGCGGACGACTGGTACGTCGCGATGTGCCCGCCGACCTCGAGGCCCTTGCGGTTGGCCGTCGACACCATGACGGCGGCGTTCCAGCGCAGGAACGCACGGATCCGGCGCTCGGCCTCCTCGTCACCTGGGAACCACGGCTCGCGCTCCGGCGGAATCGTGTTGATGTAGTCGGTGCTGCGCAGCGCGGGGACGCCGACGTTCTGCTCGCGGGCCCGCTCCAGCAGGCGCAGCATCATGTAGCGCGCCCGGCTGCGGCCGCGCTCGTCGACCATCGCGTCGAACGAGTCGAGCCACTCCCTGGTCTCGTCCGGGTCGATGTCGGGAAGCTGGGTCGCCAGCCCCTCGTGGATGACCGGGGGTCGGCCCGCGGACTGCTGCGCCGGGCCGGAGGACTGCTCAGAACCTGTAGCCACGATCCCTCTGCTCTCGTGTTGTCACGATCCAAGGTGGTGCGGGGGAGGGCCCCGGGTCCCGGGGCTGTCCACGCTCATCGTGTCACGCTCGACGCGCGCAGGAAATTTACCGATCAGTAGCCAGCAGGACGGTCGTTGGTCGGCCCTACGGTGACGGCATGTCGCTGACGCAGTACTACACGGCCACGACCCTCGACGGCTTCATCGCCGACCCGGACAACTCGCTGCAGTGGTTGTTCGACGTGCCGCGCGCCGAGGTGGGCAGTCGCGCCTGGGACGACTTCATCGGTGCCGTGGGGTCGATGGCGATGGGGTCGACGACCTACGAGTGGATCCTCGACCACGAGCAGCTGCTCGAGAATCCCCAACGCTGGCAGGAGTTCTACGACGACCGGCCGTGCTGGGTGTTCACCCACCGCGACCTGCCGCCGCTGCCCGGCGTCGACATCCGGTTCGTCCGCGACGACGTCGCGCCGGTGCACCGGGAGATGGTCGCCGCCGCGGGCGAGCGCAACGTGTGGATCGTCGGGGGCGGCGACCTGGTGGGTCAGTTCCACGACCAGGGCCTGCTCGACCAGATCATCGCGGGCATCGCGCCGGTCACCCTCGGGGCCGGTGCGCCGTTGCTGCCGCGCCGCATCGAGGGCATGCGGCTGGTCGACGTACGCCCGGACGGGCAGATGGTCAGCCTGACGTACGACGTGCGGGGCTGAGTGGTCTCGGCAGGCTCGACCACCCGGGGTCCTGGGAAGGTCAGACCCGGTCCAGGGGTCGGTGCGGCTGCTCCGGGAGGACGACGGTCACCGGGTCGCCGGGACGCACCTCCCCGCCGCGGCGCACGACGCCCATGACGCCGGCACGCCGGACGACCGCGCCGTCGGTCTGCGCGGCCGAGCACCTGCTGCAGCAGTCCGGGCTGGAAGGCGTCGATCTGTCGGCACGGGTTGCGCAGGCCGGTCAGCTGCACCTCGGCGGTGTCGCCGAGGAGCAGCACCGTGCCGACGGGCAGGGCGAGCAGGTCGAGGCCGGTCGTCGTGACGTTCTCGCCGAGCTGGCCGGGGAGCACCCGGTGCCCGGCGGGGTGCACCTCCTCGAAGAGCTCGGCCTGGATGAGGTGCACCTGGCGGAGGTTCGGCTCGTGGGGCGCGCGACGGACGCGGGAGAGGTGCTGCACGGTGCGGCCCAGGTGGGCGTCGCCCTCGACGCCGAGGCCCTCGACCAGGTGCACCAGTGGCCGGGTCTGCTTGGAGAAGCCGTGCTCGCTGCTCGCGGCCACCGCGACGACCTGCGGGGTCCGCGCAGACGAAGTCGGGCGAACGGGCGAGGGATCGGCGACCATGCCAGTAGCCTGACACCCGCCCCGGCGTCTTGCGCGGCGGGGCGACTTCCGGTGGACTACGCGCTACGAGTGCGGCAGGGGTCTCCCCGGACGTGCCGGATGCGACAGACACAGGATGCGGAGGAGTGACGTGAGCGCGACCTCGGGTGGACCCGACGGCACCGCCACCACCCAGAACGCCGGGCAGCGGCTCGGTCTCAAGAACGGCATGGTGATCCAGGAGCTCGGCTGGGACGAGGACGTCGACGACTCTGTCCGCGTCCAGATCGAGGACACGATCGACGCCGACATGGTGGACGGCGACTACGGCAACGTGGTCGACACCGTGCTGCTGTGGTGGCGCGACAACGACGGGGACCTTGTCGACGCGCTGGTGGACTCGCTCACCGACCTGGCCGACGGTGGCGCCATCTGGCTGCTGACGCCGAAGGTCGGCCGGCCCGGTGCGGTCGACCCGGCCGACGTGGCCGAGGCTGCGCCCATCGCGGGTCTCTCCACCACCACCACCGCCCCGGTGAGCCGCGAGTGGTCGGCCACCCGGCTGGTGGCCCCCAAGTCCGCGCACTGAGCCCCCGTAGCCGAGGCTGTAACTCGTCGTTACATTCACCGGACCACTCGTCCCGGCTCAGGAGGATCCCGTTGGTCAGCGTGCCCAGCCCCGGCAAGGTCGCGA
Organism: uncultured Actinomycetota bacterium; assembly: GCA_963827435.1. GTDB lineage: Bacteria > Actinomycetota > Actinomycetes > Propionibacteriales > Nocardioidaceae > Nocardioides_B. Next base: position 80,584 of record CAWHAU010000012.1, on the reverse strand, counting down.
AGGCGCTCGGCATGGTCGGGCAGACGCCCACGATGCTCCGGGTCCTCGGGTCGGCCGGGATCATCAAGCTCTACGCCCCGCCCAAGCTGGCCCGTCTCGGCGTCACCCTGGCCCGTTGGGGCACCGGCCCCGCCGGCGGTTTCACCGCGATGGCGATCCTGGAGCCGGACCGGCTCGGCGTCGTCGACGAGCTCGGGGAGCTGACCTTCGGCGAGCTGCACGAGCGCAGCAACCGGCTCGCGGACTCCCTCCGCTCCCGCGGCGTGGGCCCGGGTGACGGCATCGCGATCATGTGCCGCAACCACCGCGGCTTCGTCGACGCGAGCATCGCGGCCGCCAAGCTGGGCGCCGACATCCTCTATCTCAACACCGCGTTCGCCGGCCCTCAGCTCGTCGACGTCCTCGACCGGGAGAGCCCCAAGGTCGTCGTGCACGACGAGGAGTTCGCCGGCCTGCTCGACGAGGCCGACGCCCGTGACCGGGTGCTGGGCTGGGTCGACTCGGCCTCGGACGACGCGGTCACGATCGAGTCGCTCATCGAGCAGGGCTCGCCGGAAGACCACCCGGCGCCGGCCAAGCAGAGCCGGATCATCATCCTGACCTCCGGCACCACCGGCACCCCCAAGGGCGCCCCGCGCAGCGAGGCCGGCATCGAGGCGGCCACCGCGCTGCTGTCCCGGCTGCCGCTCAAGTCGGGCTGGCGCTCGCACGTCGCGGCACCGCTGTTCCACACCTGGGGCTGGGCGCACTTCGCGCTGGCCATGCTGCTGGGCTCGACGGTCGTGCTGCGCCGGAAGTTCGACCCCGAGAACTGCCTGAGGACCCTGGTCGAGGAGGACTGCGACTCGCTCGTGGTCATCCCGGTGATGCTCCAGCGGATCATGCAGCTGCCCAAGGAGAAGCTGGACTCCTACGACCTGTCCAAGGTCAAGGTCGTGGCCGCGTCCGGGTCCGCGCTCCCGGGCGACCTCGGTGAGAACTGGATGGACCAGTTCGGGGACAACCTGTTCAACATCTACGGCTCCACCGAGGTGGCCTACGCGACGATCGCGAACCCGGCCGACCTCCGCGAGGCGCCGGGTACGGCGGGCAAGCCGCCGTTCGCGACGGTGGTGAAGATCTTCGACGAGGACGGCAAGGAGCTGCCGAAGGGGGAGGCCGGCCGGATCTTCGTCGGCAACAGCATCCTGTTCGAGGGCTACACCGGCGGCGGCAGCAAGGACATGGTCGAGGGCCTGATGGCCACCGGCGACGTGGGGCGCTTCGACGAGGGCGGCCGGCTGATCGTCGAGGGGCGCGACGACGAGATGATCGTCAGCGGCGGCGAGAACGTCTTCCCCAAGGAGGTCGAGGACTGCCTGTCCCGGCACGACAAGGTGGCGGATGCGGCGGCCCTCGGAGTCGACGACGAGGACTACGGCAAGCGGCTGCGCGCCTTCGTGGTGCTGACCGACGGTGCCGACGTGTCCGAGGACGACCTGAAGGACTTCGTGAAGAAGAACCTCGCGCGCTACAAGGTGCCGCGGGAGATCGTGTTCCTCGACGAGCTGCCCCGCAACGCGACGGGCAAGGTGCTCAAGCGGGAGCTGGTCGAGCACGACGAGGACGGGAAGGACGAGAAGGAGAGCTGATGGCACTGGAGACCGGCCAGCCGGCCCCCGACTTCACGCTGCGCGACCAGCACGGCCAGGACGTCAGCCTGGCGTCGTTCCGCGGCGAGAAGGCGGTGGTGGTGATGTTCTACCCCTACGCGTTCAGCCGGGTCTGCACCGGCGAGCTGTGCGCGGTGCGCGACAGCCTGCCGACCTTCGAGTCCGACGACGTGCAGGTGCTGGCCCTCTCCTGCGACCCGATGTTCTCGCTGCGCGCCTTCGCCGAGCAGGACGGGCTGACCTTCCCGCTGCTGTCCGACTTCTGGCCGCACGGCGCCGTCGCCGCGGCGTACGGCGCGTTCAACGAGCGCCGCGGCTGCGCCGACCGGTCGACGTTCATCATCGACAAGCAGGGCGTGCTGCGGTGGTCGGTGCACAACGCGATGCCCGACGCGCGGGACCTCCAGGAGCAGGCCAGGGTCCTCGCCGAAGTGGCGTGAGTGACCACCTGAAACTCGTGTGACGCAGAGTAAGTAAAGGTTTCCAGGAAATCCCCGCAAAGGTCTGACGCGACTTGCGCGGGGGTTGTTCAATAGTGACTGCAACGACCGCTGGTGACCCGAGACGCCAGCGGTCGTTGTTCGTTTTGTGGGGGCTGTCGCGGCTCGCGTAGGCTGACCCGCGCTCCGCCCCCGAGCGGCGGACTCCGGGGCGTATAGCTCAGCGGTAGAGCACCTCGCTTACAACGAGGTGGTCGCAGGTTCGATCCCTGCTGCGCCCACCGTCTTCTCCTTCCTCGCTCGCCGGCACGTCACAACGGCGGGAGGTCGAGAACCTCGCGTACGGCGCCCTCCAGCCGCTCACCCCGGTCGTGGTCGCCGATGTGGCCGGTCAGGAACGCCACGGCGTACTGCCCCGCCTCGCTCCACCAGCCGAAGCTCCCGCCGACGCCGCCCATGCCGTAGCCGTCGGGGTCCAGGGCCACGCCGAGGCCCCACTCTCGCTCCCCGCCGATCACCAGCTCCGGCTCGACCCCGCGTCCGCGGGTCAGCTCTCCCAGCAGGCCGGGACCGACCAGGTCCCCGTGCGCGAGGGCCACGTAGAACCCGGCCACGGCGCGCGCAGTGCCGTGGCCGTTGACCGCCGGCACCTCGGCCCGGCGCCACCGCTCGCCGTTGAGGACGCGGGGGTCCCGAGCGCCCGGCGGGTTCGCGATCGCCCGGCGGTACAGCTCCGGCGCGGCCTGCTGGGAGGCCTGGAACTCCGCGTCGAACCCGGTCAGGTCGGCGACCCTGGCCAGCTCGGTGTCGCCGAGCCCGATGTGGAAGTCCAGGTCGTGCGGCCCGCAGATCTCCTCGCGGAGGAACCGCCCCACGGAACGGCCGTCGGCCCGGCGGACCACCTGGCCGAGCAGGTGGCCGTAGAAGAGCGCCGACTCGCCCTGCGCGGTCCCCGGCACCCAGGCCGGCTCCTGCCGGGCCAGCAGCGAGCACATCAGGTCCCAGTCGTAGAACGCCTCCTCCGGCGCGCCCTCCTCCAGGACGACGACTCCCGCGCGGTGGGACAGGACGTCGCGGACCGTCGCCGGGGCGCGCAGCTCCGGCCAGTAGCGCTGCATCGGGGCGTCGAGGTCGACCAGCCCGCGGTCGGCCAGCGTGAGCACGCAGAGCGCGGCGAACGGCTTGGTCACCGAGTAGGGCATCACCAGCGTGTCCTGCCGCCAGGGCCGGGTGTGCGCGGCGTCGGCGTGGCCGCCCCAGAGGTCGACCACCCAGTCCCCGTCGTGCCAGACCGCGAACGAGGCGCCGGTGCCCGGCTGGCCGGCGAGGACGTCGGCGAGGACGTCCCGCACGCCGGTGAACCTCGGCGCGACGGACCCGTGGACCTCCATGTCTCAGCTCCTGCCCGCGCCGGCGTCGAGGTCGCGGACCAGTCGCTCGACCACGCCCGTCCAGTGCACGAGTCGCCGCTCGCGCTCGTCGGCGTCGCGCATCCGCTCCTGCAGGAACGACAGCGCCGTGCCCGTCGCGACCGGCTGCACCGTGAACTGGATCGTGGTCTCGTGCTCGGCGTCGGGCGGCAGCCAGGTGAGCCGCAGCCGTCGGTGGTGCTGGTGCCCGCGCACCTCCCCGGTCGTGCCGTCCGGCGTCGTGTACGGCGCGCCGCGGGTGAGCTCCAACGTGGTGTCGCCGAGCCAGGTGGCCAGTCCCGGACCGAGCAGGTGCGCCCAGGTCCGCTCCAGCGACGCCGACGTGGTCCGACGTACGCCCAGCTCCCAGCCGGCGTCCTTGGTCTTCCCCACCGGACTCATGCCCCGATGCTGGCACGTCCCCAGCCGACCCGCGGCGTACCCCGCCGCGCCCGCCGACGCGGCATCTGCGCCTAGGCTCGCGCCCATGACGCTGCGCCTCTCGGACGTGACCGGTCTGCTGGACGGCTGGTACCCCCCGTCCACGGCCGAGTCCTGGGACGCCGTCGGGCTGGTGTGCGGCGACCCCGACCAGCCGGTCGCGAAGGTCCTGTTCGCCGTCGACCCCGCCCCAGCCGTGGTCGAGGAGGCCGAGGCGTGGGGTGCGGACCTGGTGGTGGTGCACCACCCGCTGCTGCTCACCGCGGTGCACGGGGTGGCCGCGACCACGCCGAAGGGCCGCGTGGTCCACCGGCTGGTCCGCTCCGGCACCGCGCTGCTGACCGCGCACACGAACGCGGACCTGCCGGCTGACGGCGTCAACGAGTCGCTGGCCCGCGCGGTCGGCATCGTCGACCCGCAGGTGGTCGAGGCCGCGGCCGGTGCGCTGCCCGCGCTCGACAAGCTGGTGGTGTTCGTCCCGCACGAGCACGCCGACGCGGTCCGCGCTGCGCTCGCCTGCCGCGGGTGCGGGGGTCCTCGGCGCCTACGACTCGTGCACGTTCACCTCGACGGGGGAGGGCCGCTTCCGTCCGCTCGACGGCGCCACTCCGACGATCGGCCGGGTCGGCGAGGTCGAGGTCGTGCCGGAGGCGCGCGTCGAGACGGTCTTCGCGCGGCACCTGCGCCGGGACGTCGTCGCGGCGATGAAGGCGGCGCACCCCTACGAGGAGGTGGCGTACGACGTCCTGGAGCTCGCCTCGGTGCCGGGGGAGCAGACCCCGTCGCGCGGGCACGGCCGGATCGGCCGGCTGGCGAGCCCGACGACGCTGCGCGGGTTCGCCGAGCAGGTGGCGACCGCCCTGCCCCGGACCGCGCACGGGGTCCGGGTCGCCGGCGACCCGGACCGACCCGTCGAGACCGTCGTGGTCGGCAGCGGGGCCGGCGACTACCTGCTCGACACGGTGCTCGGCACCGACGCGGACGTCTACCTCACCTCGGACCTGCGGCACCACCGGGCCGGTGAGTTCCTCGAGCACGGCGGGCCCGCCCTGGTCGACGTGGCGCACTGGGCCGCCGAGTGGACCTGGCTGCCGGTCGTGGAGGCCAAGTTGCGTGCCGCGGTCGCCGCGACGGGAGATACGGTGGACACCCGGGTGAGCGAGGTCGTCACCGACCCGTGGACGTTCCGGACCGACCGCCCCTGATTCGCCCAGAACGAGGAGAAGACCCTGAAGGCCGACGCTTTCTCGCAGCTGAGGCTCCTGGACGTCCAGGAGCTCGACTCGCGACTCGACCAGCTGCGGCACCGGCTGGCCAACCTGCCCGAGACCAAGGAGCTGGCCGCGCTCGCCGCGGAGCGCGCGGAGGTCGAGGGACAGGTCCGCGACGCCCAGATCGCCGTCGACGACCTCACCCGCGAGCAGAAGAAGGCCGACCAGGACGTCGAGCAGGTCAAGGCCCGCCGCATCCGCGACCAGGACCGGATGGACAAGGGCCTGGTCACCAACCCCAAGGACCTCGAGCGGATGCAGCACGAGCTGGTCTCGCTGGACCGCCGCATCTCCGAGCTGGAGGACACCGAGCTCGAGGTCATGGAGCAGCTCGAGAACGCGCAGGCCGAGCACGCCCGCCTCGCGGAGCGCCTCGTGGCCATCGACGCGCGGAGCGGCGAGCTCACGGCGAGCCGGGACACTGCCGCCGGCGACGTCACCCAGGAGTCCGCCCAGGTCACCGACCAGCGCAAGGTCGTCGCCGACGGCGTGCCGGACGACCTGCTCGCGGTCTACGAGAAGATCCGCACCCAGAAGGGCGGCGTCGGTGCGGCAGCGCTGCGGGCCCGTCGCTGCGGCGGGTGCAGCCTCGAGCTGACCGCCTCCGACCTCGGCACCATCGCGAAGGCGCCGCTCGACGAGGTGCTGCGCTGCGAGGAGTGCAACCGGATCCTCGTCCGCACCTCCGAGTCCGGCATCTGATGGTGCGTCGCGCCGTCCAGATCGAGGCCGACGGCGGGTCCCGCGGCAACCCGGGTCCGGCCGCCTACGGCGCCGTGCTGTTCGACGCGGACACCCGCGAGGTGATCGCCGAGCGGGCCGAGACCATCGGTGTCGCCACCAACAACGTCGCGGAGTACCGCGGCCTCATCGCCGGCCTCGAGCTGTTCCACGAGCACGCCCCCGAGGCCGAGCTCGAGGTGCGCATGGACTCCAAGCTCGTCGTCGAGCAGATGTCCGGGCGCTGGAAGATCAAGCACCCGGACATGCGCCCGCTGGCCATGCAGGCCAACCGGCTGGCGCCGCCCGGGACGACGTACACCTGGATCCCGCGGGAGCAGAACACGCACGCCGACCGGATCCTCAACGAGGCGCTGGACCGGGCTGCGGCCAACCCGGCGCAGGTCCCGACAGGCTCGAGCAACCGGGAGGCAGCGACCACCCGGGAGGAGCCGGGGGAGAAGCCGAAGCGCGGCTGGTCGCCGGACCAGCCCACGACCACGCTGGTGCTCGTGCGGCACGGCGTCACCTCGCACACCGTCGACAAGCGGTTCTCCAGCGGGCTCGGCGGCAGCAACCCCGGTCTCACCGACGAGGGGCGTGCCCAGATGCGGGCCACGGCCGACTGGCTGGCGCCGCTCGCCGACGGGATCGACGTGGTCGTCTCCTCGCCGGTGAAGCGCACCCACGAGTCCGCCGAGATCATCGGGGCCCGGCTGGAGAGGCCGGTGCTCACCGACGACGGGCTCGCGGAGATGGAGTTCGGCACCTGGGACGGGCTGACCTTCGCGGAGATCCAGGAGCGCCACCCCGACGAGCTCGACCGCTGGCTCGGCTCCCTCGACGAGGCGCCCGGGGGCGGCGAGTCGTTCCGGGTCGTGGAGAAGCGGGTGCTGGGCAGCCTCGAGCGGCTGCTCTCGGAGTACGCCGGCCAGACGGTGCTGGCGGTCAGCCACGTGACGCCGATCAAGGTGCTCGTCGCGCACGCGCTGAGCGCCCCGCTGGAGGCGGTCTACCGGATGGAGATGGCGCCCGCGTCGGTGACGGTGCTGTCCTTCTTCGCCGACGGGCACGCCTCGCTGCGGATGTTCAACGCGCGGCCGACCGACTCGGCCTTCACAGGTCGCTGACGACGACGTCGAGCCGGTTGTCGACCTGCTCGACCTTCCAGCCCAGCGCACCGAGGTGGTCCGCGAAGCGTGCCGGGGTGCCGGGCGCGGCGCCGTCCTCCAGCAGTGCGCGGACGATCCGGCCCTTGGTCGCCTTGTTGAAGTGCGAGACGACCTTGCGCTGCCCGTTCACCTCGTGGAGCACCCGCATCGTCACCACCTTGCGGGCCAGGTCCGGTGCGGGCCGCCAGAACGGTGTGTACGTCGAGGAGCGCAGGTCGACGACCAGGCCGCGGCCGGCCGCCTCGCGGACCGTGGCGTCGAGCCGCTTGCCCCAGTACGTCGACACGGTGCCGAGTCCCGGCAGGGACACGTCACCCGACAACCGGTAGGCCGGCACCCGGTCGGACGGCCGCAGCAGCCCGAACAGCCCCGAGGCCACCGCCAGCCAGGACGTCGCCCGCCGGCGCGCCGCCGCGTCGAGCGCCGGGAGGTCCAGGGCCTCGTAGAGCACGCCGCTGTAGACCGTGTCGGCCCGCGCCGTCGGAGCCTCCGCCAGCCGCGCGTCCCGCTCGACGTCCGCGATCTGCGTGCTGCCGAGGCCGAGCACCTTCGCGGCGACGTCCGCCGGCTCCGACGTGCACAGGGAGGTGAGGGCGGCCAGCACCTCGACGCGGTGCGGGGTGAGGCCGGGGAACGCCAGCGACCCGAGGTCGAGAGGCTTGCCTCTGCGGGGAGGGGTCTTCCCCTCCGAAGGGGGGAGCAGGATCAGCACGGGCAAACCCTATGCTGGCCGAAACCGACGCCACGGAGGGGTGACCGCTGTGCCGAAGCGAGTCGTGAAGGTCCTGCACGCGGACGGGGACGTGCTGCGAGACGGGATCGCTCGGGTCCAGCGTGACCTGTCGGTCGACGCCGACTTCCCGCCCGAGGTGGAAGCGGCGGCGCAGCAGGCGGCGCGCAGCCCGCGGATGCCCGACCTGGACCGCACGGACATCCCGTTCGTGACCATCGATCCGGCGGAGTCGATGGACCTCGACCAGGCGCTGCACATCGAGCGGGACGGCGACGGGTACGTCGTCCACTACGCCATCGCCGACGTGGCCGCGTTCGTCGCGCCGGGTGACCCGGTCGACGAGGAGGCCAACCGTCGTGGCGAGACGTTGTACGCCGCGGACTCGAAGGTGCCGCTGCACCCCAAGGTCCTGTCCGAGGACGCCGCGTCGCTGCTCGCCGACCAGGACCGGCCGGCGCTGCTCTGGACGATCAGGGTCGACGCGGAAGGCGAGGGCACGGACGTCGACGTGGTGCGGGCGCGGGTGCGCAGCCGGGCCAAGCTCGACTACGAGACCGTCCAGAAGCAGATCGACGACGGCACTGCCGACGAGGTGTTCACCCTGCTGCGCGAGGTCGGCGAGCGGCGGCAGCGCCGGGAGGCCGCGCGCGGTGGTGTGTCCCTGCCGCTCCCGGAGCAGGTGGTCGACATCCGCGACGAGAGGTGGACGCTGAGCTTCCGCAGCATGCTGCCGGTCGAGGAGTGGAACGCCCAGATCTCCCTGCTGACCGGGATGGCGGCGGCCTCGCTCATGGTCTACGCCCGGGTCGGCCTGCTGCGCACGCTTCCGCCGCCGGACCCGCGCGACGTGCAGCGGCTGCACCGCACGGCCAAGGCGCTGCGCATCGACTGGCCCGCCGAGCTGCTGTACCCGGACTTCATCCGGACGCTCGACCCCCGCAAGCCGAACCACGCCGCCATGGTGGTGGCCTGCACCCGGTTGCTGCGCGGGTCCGGGTACGTCGCCTTCGACGGCGAGGTGCCCGAGCAGCCCGAGCACGCCGCGCTCGCGTCGGAGTACGCCCACGTCACCGCTCCGCTGCGCCGGCTCGGCGACCGTTACGCGGGCGAGGTGTGCCTCGCCCTGTGCGCCGGCACCGAGGTCCCCGGGTGGGTGCTGGACCGGCTCGACACCCTGCCGAAGACGCTCCAGGCTTCCGGACACCTCGCCCGCCAGTACGAGAAGGCGGTGCTCGACCTCGTCGAGGCCGCGGTGCTCCACCCGCACGTCGGTGAGACGTTCGCCGGGGTCGTCGTACAGGTGGACGAGGGGGACCCGCACCAGGGCGACGTCGTCGTCCAGGAGCCCGCGATCGAGGCATCGGTGTCGGGGCAGGGACCTGCCGCTCGGCGCCGACGTGTCCGTCCGCCTCGTCCAGGCCGACGTCGCCACCCGCACGGTGCGCTTCGAGCTCTGAGCAGGCCCTACACTTCTCGAGGATGAGCCGGCCGGGCGGCCGCGGCGGGGAGACCCGTCGAGGAAGGTCCGGGCTCCACAGGGCAGGGTGGTGGGTAACACCCACCCGGGGTGACCCGCGGGACAGTGCCACAGAGAACAGACCGCCGTCCCGCCTCGGCGGGGCGGTAAGGGTGAAACGGTGGTGTAAGAGACCACCAGCGTTCCGGGTGACCGGAGCGGCTCGGTAAACCCCACCCGGAGCAAGGTCAAGAAGAGAGCGCGGGCAACCGGGCTCTCGCGCGAGCGTTCGAGGGCGGCCCGCCCGAGCTCGCGGGTAGACCGCACGAGGCTGTCGGCAACGGCAGCCCTAGATGGATGGTCGCCGACCGCGTTGCCGCAAGGCGCGCGGAGACAGAACCCGGCCTACAGGCCGGCTCATCCCTCGCCCCGCAACCCGCCCGCGGGCGGACGGTGCGGCCCAGGACGGCGCGTCCCGCGCCCTGAGGGGTGGCGTGACCGAGACGCGCCGCCGCTCGTGTAATCGTTCGGCTGCCCACCGGGGTTACGCCCGTCGATCCGGCGGGTACACCTGCTGCGAGCGATGCCGGCCGGGCCCTCGACTGCACAGGCTGCGGCCCAGGCCGGCGACTCAGCTCCCTCGTCCGGGTGGCCACGAGCGTCGTGCCCGTCCTCCGCAGCCAAATCGGTCGATCCACCGGGAAAGTGCGCGCCGGCGTGGCACAGTCGAGTGGGCGTTGCGTCGCGCCGGACGACCGGGGCCCGGGGAATCCGGGACCAGCGCCCCGCGTTGTCGAGGGGATTGGAGATGACCGTGAGCTTTCAGCCACCTGTCCGCCAGCACCACCCCGCCGACGTCTACCACCGGGCCTGGCAGCTGCTCGAGGAGCGCGACCCGCGCCAGGCCATCGCGCTGCTCGACCCGGCGATCGCCGCCGAGCCCGGCTCGACCGGTCTGCGGACGCTGCGCGCCTGGGCGTACTTCCAGAGTGCCCAGCTCCAGAGGGCCGAGCAGGAGCTGTCCGGCCTCGTCGACGACTGCCCGACCGACCTGTGGGCGAGGTACGCCCTCGGCCGGGTGCTGGAGCGTCAGTCGAAGTACGCCGACGCCCTCCCGCACATGCGGCTCGCCGCTGTGATGTCGGGCGACCCCGAGCACGAGGCGGGGATGCTGCGGGTGGAGCGGCGGCTCGCCGAGGTCGGCGGGTCCTACGACGACCTGACCTGACCGGCGGCACCCGGCGTCAGGGCAGGGTGAGGATCTCCGTGCCGGTGGCGGTGACGAGCAGGGTGTGCTCGAACTGCGCGGACGGCCGGAGGTCGCGGGTGACCACGGTCCAGCCGTCGTCCCACATGTCGTAGTCGGGTGTGCCGAGGTTGAGCATCGGCTCGATGGTGAAGGTCATGCCGGGCTGGATCGGGATGTCGTAGAGCGGTGCCGCGTCGTAGTGGGGCACGATCAGCCCGGAGTGGAAGGCCGTGCCGATCCCGTGGCCGGTGAACTCCCGGACCACGCCGTAGCCGAACCGCTTCGCGTAGGACTCGATGACCCGGCCGATCACGTTGACGTCGCGGCCCGGCTTCACCGCGTTGATCGCGCGACGCAGCGCCTCCTCGGTGCGTTCGACGAGCAGCCGCACCTCCGCGTCCACGTCACCGGCGAGGTAGGTCGCGTTGGTGTCGCCGTGCACGCCGTCGAGGTACGCCGTGATGTCGACGTTGACGATGTCGCCGTCCTCGACCACGCGGCTGTCCGGGATGCCATGGCAGATCACCTCGTTGACGCTGGTGCACAACGACTTCGGGAAGCCGCGGTAGCCGAGCGTGGACGGGTAGGCGCCGTGGTCGCAGAGGAAGTCGTGGCCGACCCGGTCGAGCTCGTCGGTGGTGACCCCGGGGGCGACGTGCCGGCCGACCTCCCGGAGCGCCCGGGCCGCGAGACGTCCCGCTGCCCGCATCCGCTCGATCGTCTCGGCGTCCTTGACCTCGGGCCCGTCGTACGGCGCCGGGGCCGGCCGGTCGACGTACTCGGGACGCGGGATCGACGCGGGCACCGGACGGCGCGGTGACAGGACAGCAGGGGCGACGGCGCTCACGCGGCGAGTGTAGTTTCCGAAGGTGAGGGCACGGTCGCGGTGACCGGGCCGCGCGAGCCCGGACCGCCGGAGCGAGGAGGACGACCGATGAGTGACGACGGACAGTTCTGGTTCTGCCTGACCCACCACAAAGTCGAGGGCAAGGACGGTTGCCGCAACCAGGACCGACTCGGCCCCTACGCGACGGCGGACGAGGCGGCGCACGCCCTCGAGAAGGTCGAGCAGCGCAACGAGGAGTGGGAGCACGACCCGAAGTGGAACGACGAGGCCGCCGCCGAGGACTGACGGCCGTCGACACAGACGACGAGGCCCCCGCCGATCTCGGCGGGGGCCTCGTGGCGTGTGCGGGTCAGGACTTCTTGGCAGTCCTCGTGGCCGTCTTCTTGGCGGCCGACGTCTTGCGTGCAGGTGCCTTGGTGGCCTTGGTCGCGGTCTTCTTGGCCGACGACTTCTTGGCGGCGGCGGTGCCGATCGCGCGGGCCTTCGTGGTCTTCTTGACCGGCGCCTTCTTCACGGCCGTCCTGGTCGCGGTCTTCTTCGTCGACGACGCCTTCTTGGCGGGGGCCTTGGTGGCCTTGGTGCGCGGTCTTCTTCGCGGGTGCCTTCTTGGCGGCGACCTTCCTGGTCGCGGTCTTCTTCGCGGGCGCCTTCTTGGCGGCGACCTTCTTGGCGGTGGTCTTCTTCGCGGCGGTGGTCTTCTTCGCGCCCGTGGCCTTCTTGGTGGCCGTCTTCTTCGCCGGCGTCGTCTTGGCGGTGGTCTTCTTGACGGCCTTCTTCGCGGTGCCGGTCGTCTTCTTGACCGCCTTCTTCGCCGTCGACGCCGCCTTCTTCGCAGGCGCCTTCTTGGCGGTCGTCGTCTTCGCGGGCGACTTCTTGGCAGTCGCCTTCTTCGTTGCAGCCACGAGGGCCCTCCCGTTTCCTAAGAGCCGACTTGGTCGCCGGTCTTCATGAGGCGTGGCGGCCGAAGTGGTCGCCCCGCCTATGATCTTGGCAACATTGCGGCGTGAAGTGAATCAATTCGACAAAGTCGGTGTGCGTGTCGCTGTTGCATGTCGATGCCGCATCGGATAACCGACAACCCTCCAGTGTCCTCGGATCCCCTTGCGTACAAGGGGAAACGCGATGCAGGCGACGACTGGCCAGAGAGGTTCCATGGCAGCGCAACGATCTTCGACAGACCGGTCCGTTCATCGGTATCGGAGGCGTCGTCGTCGTCGCATTCCTCTATGCGTACGTCGCGATCGCGTTCGCGAGCGTGCTGCACAGCGTCGTGATGCCGCTGCTGTGGTTGGCGATCTTCGTGCTCGCCTGTCGGTGGTTCACGCGACGTCCACGCGCCGTCGTGGTGCTGCCGGTCGTCGCGGCGCTGCTCTGGTTCGTGCTGCTGCTGGCCTTCGGCTGAGCCCGCGTCAGAACGTGTGCTCGGGTCCGGGGAACGTCCCGGCCGCGACGTCGGCGGCGTACTCCTGCGCAGCGCCGAGGAGCACGGCGTGCAGATCGGCGTACTGCTTGACGAAACGCGGCATCCGGCCGGTGCGAAGACCCGCCATGTCCTGCCAGACGAGCACCTGTGCGTCGCAGTCGACACCGGCGCCGATGCCGATGGTCGGGATGCTCAGCGTCTTGGTGATCTCGGCGGCCACGTCACCGGGCACCATCTCCATCACCACCGAGAACGCCCCCGCCGCCTCCATGGCCTGGGCGTCGGCGAGCAGCCGCCGTCCGGTCTCGCCGCGCCCTTGCACGCGGTAGCCGCCGAGGTTGTGCTCGGACTGCGGCGTGAAGCCGATGTGCGCCATCACCGGGATGCCGGAGCGGGTGAGCAGCTCGACCTGGGGCGCCATCTCCGCGCCGCCCTCGAGCTTCACGGCATGCGCGTTGGCCTCCTTCATGAACCGCACCGCGGTGTGGAACGCCTGCTCCGGCGAGCCCTGGTAGGAGCCGAACGGCAGGTCTGCCACGACGAGCGCGCGTCGCGCCGAGCGGGTCACCGCTCGCACCAGGGGGATGAGCTCGTCGACGGTCACCGGCAGGGAGGTCTCGTTGCCGTAGACGTTGTTCGACGCCGAGTCGCCGACCAGCAGCACCGGGATCCCGGCCTCGTCGAACGTTGCCGCGGTGTACATGTCGTACGCCGTCAGCATCGCCCACTTCTCGCCGCGCTCCTTCATCTCGCGCAGGTGGTGCGTGCGCACCCGCCGTGCGGGCTTCGGGTCCGTGCCGCCGCCTGCCGCTCCGCTGCCGTAGGGCGCCGTCGTCTCACTCATGCCTGACCTCCGACGTGTTCTCGAGGCTCCCTGGGTGGAGTCCCCGGACCGTCTCTCAGGCTAGACCCGCCGCCGCGACCTGCGACCTGTGTCGGTGGTCACGTCCGCGGCGTCGAGCCCGATGCGGCAGACTCGAACCGTGGACTTCAACTCCGCCTACGCCCAGGGCTTCGCGCGGGTCGCTGCCTGCACCGTGCCCGTCTCGGTCGCCGACCCTGCGGCGAACGCAGAAGCGGTGCTGGCCGAGGCGCGCGCCTGCCACGAGGACGGCGTCGCCGTGGCGATCTTCCCCGAGCTCGGCCTGACCGGCTACGCGATCGACGACCTCTTCCTCCAGGAGACGGTGCTCGACGCGGTCCAGGACGCGATCGCCACGCTGGTCGAGGCGAGCCGCGACCTGCGCCCGGTCATCGTGGTGGGCGCACCGCTGCGGAGCCTGCACCGGATCTACAACTGCGCCGTCGTGATCCACCGCGGCACCGTCCTCGGTGTCGCCCCCAAGGTGCACCTGCCGACCTACCGCGAGTTCTACGAGAAGCGCCACTTCGCCTCGGGCCTCGACCAGGCCGGCGGGGTCATCCCGGTGGCCGGTCACGACGTGCCGTTCGGTTACGACCTCCTGTTCACGGCCAAGGACGTGCCGGGACTGGTGCTGCACGTGGAGATCTGCGAGGACATGTGGGTCCCGGTCCCACCGAGCGCGAACGCCGCCCTGGCCGGCGCGACCGTGCTCGCCAACATCTCCGGCTCGCCGATCACCGTCGCCCGGGCCGAGGACCGTCGGCTGCTGGTGCGCTCCGCTTCGGCGCGCTGCCTCGCGGCGTACATGTACGCCGCCGCCGGTCAGGGGGAGTCGAGCACGGACCTGTCCTGGGACGGGCAGACCATGGTCTACGAGGTCGGCGACCTGCTCGGCGAGAGCGAGCGCTTCCCCGAGGGTCCGCGGCGTACGACGGTCGACGTCGACCTCATGCGGATCCGCCAGGAGCGGCTGCGCCAGGGCACCTTCGACGACAACCTCCGCGACGGGCAGGTGCGGCCGGCCGACTTCACGCAGGTCGAGTTCACGCTGGACCCGCCCACCGGCGACATCGGGCTGCTGCGCCGGGTGGACCGCTTCCCGTTCGTGCCGGACGACCCCGAGCGACTCGCTCTCGACTGCTACGAGGCCTACAACATCCAGGTGTCCGGGCTCGAGCAGCGGCTGCACGCCATCGGCCACCCGAAGGTCGTCATCGGGGTCTCCGGCGGCCTGGACTCGACGCACGCGCTGATCGTGGCGGCCAACGCGATGGACCGGCTGGGCCGGCCGCGCACCGACATCCACGCGTTCACGCTGCCGGGGTTCGCGACCAGCGAGACGACCCGCTCGAACGCGACCCGGCTCGCCGAGTCGCTGGGCGTGACGTTCGAGGAGGTCGACATCCGGCCGGCCGCCCGGCAGATGCTGGAGGACCTCGGCCACCCGTTCGCGGACGGTGAGCCGGTCTACGACGTGACGTTCGAGAACGTCCAGGCGGGGCTGCGCACCGACTACCTGTTCCGGTTCGCCAACCACCGCGGCGGCATCGTCCTCGGCACCGGCGACCTCTCGGAGCTCGCGCTGGGCTGGTGCACCTACGGGGTCGGCGACCAGATGTCGCACTACGCGGTGAACACCGGCGTGCCCAAGACGCTGATCCAGCACCTCATCCGGTGGGTGGCCAGCACCGACCAGGTCGACGCGGTCACCGGCAAGGTGCTGCTCGAGATCGTCGACCAGGAGATCTCCCCGGAGCTGGTGCCGGTCGAGGAGGGCGCCCGGCCGCAGAGCACCGAGGACGCCATCGGCCCCTACGCGCTGCAGGACTTCACGCTGTTCCACGTCCTCCGCTACGGCTTCCCGCCGAGCCGGATCGCGTTCCTCGCGCAGCACGCGTGGTCCGACGTCGAGGCGGGGGACTGGCCGCCGGGGTTCGACCGGGACCGGCGCACCGCCTACGACCTGCCCACGATCCGGCACTGGCTCGAGGTGTTCGTCCAGCGGTTCTTCGCGTTCAGCCAGTTCAAGCGGTCCGCGCTGCCGAACGGCCCGAAGGTGGCGGCCGGTGGCTCGCTGTCGCCGCGCGGTGACTGGCGGGCGCCCTCGGACGGCAACGCGCGGGTGTGGCTCGACGAGCTGCGCCGCAACGTCCCGGAGGAGTGACGGCTCAGCCGGCCACCGGCGTCTGCGTGTAGAGCGCCAGCCGCCAGCTGCCGTCGACGACCACGTAGACGCTCGCCATCTCGCCGGTGAACGGGCTCTCGCCGTCGCGACGTGCGGTGCCGCGGTAGACGACCGCGGCCGAGTCCCGACCCGTCGTCACGAGACGGACGTCGGCCAGGTCGTAGCCGTCCCAGGTCGGTGCGCCGTGCAGGGCCGTGACCACGTCGTCGCGGGTCATCCGGGCGCCGTTCGCCAGCACCATCAGCCCGTCGGACGTCATCAGCGACCCGTAGAACTCGCTCGCCGTGCCGTCGCACAGCGCGTCCCAGCCCTGCCTCTCGAGGGTCTCCAGCGTGTCCAGCAGCTCGTCGGCCATGGCCTCGACGCTACCCACGGGGTCGCCGGTGGGACCTGTCGCGTCCTGGCCCGGGCCCGTGCGCTCGCTGCTACGGTCGGCGGACTGCCCGGTCGACGTACAGGAGAACGCACGCATGGCGAACCCCGACATCCAGCGACGCATGCACCGGATCGTGCGCCGCAGCGGCCTCCGTCCCGAGCGCGCGCTCGAGGTCGGCGGCTACGTCGGCGACAAGTCGCTGCTGCGCTCCAAGGAGATCCGCAAGGCCGAGCGCTGGTGCATCAACCTGGTCGAGCAGCCGGACGGCACGGGCATCAAGCACGTCGTCGGCAGCTCCAACGACATGCACATGTTCAAGGACAACTCCTTCGACCTGGTGATGTCGTGCGCGGTGCACGAGCACGACAAGAAGTTCTGGCTGTCGGTGGCGGAGATGCAGCGGGTGCTCCGGCCAGGCGGCCTGCTGGTGATCTGCGTCCCGGGCTTCGTCAAGCAGCCGACGGACCACGGGCAGTTCACGAACACCTTCCACGTGCACTACCGGTTCGACTACTACCGCTTCAGCCGGCGGGCGGTCCGCGAGGTGTTCCTCGACGGTCTCGAGCGCGTGAAGGTGGTGGCGGTGCTCGACCCGCCGCGGATCATCGGGCACGGGTTCAAGCCGATGAACCGGCGCCAGCGCGCCACCCGCACCGCGCGCCGGAAGGTGGCGGCTCTGCGGCGTCGCGCGGCCGTCCGGACCCGGTTGAAGAGGCTCCGTCGGGGCAGGGCCTAGGCGTTTACTTCCCAGAAACATGGGCGGGTCAGACTGGCCTGCGGTCCACCCCGGCGGCGGACGACGAGGAGAGAGGGAGGCGCCCCTGATGGGCAAGCAGGAGGACTTCGTGCTCCGCGCACTCGAGGAGCGCGACGTGCGTTTCGTGCGGCTGTGGTTCACCGACGTGCTCGGCTACCTCAAGTCCGTCGCCATCGCACCGGCCGAGCTCGAGGGCGCGTTCGCCGAGGGCATCGGGTTCGACGGCTCCGCGATCGAGGGGTTCGCCCGCGTCTACGAGGCGGACATGCTCGCCAAGCCGGACCCGTCGACCTTCCAGATCCTGCCGTGGCGCGGCGAGGGCCCGAGCACGGCGCGGATGTTCTGCGACATCGTGATGCCCGACGGCTCCCCGTCGTACGCCGACCCGCGGTTCGTCCTGAAGCGCACCCTGTCGAGGGCCGCCGAGAACGGCTTCACCTTCTACACGCACCCCGAGGTCGAGTTCTACCTGTTCAAGGACACCCCGACGCCCGGCGGCGAGCCGGTGCCGGTGGACCGCAGCGGCTACTTCGACCACACCGCGCAGAGCATGGGCTCGGACTTCCGCCGTGAGGCCATCACGATGCTCGAGGCGATGGGCATCTCGGTGGAGTTCTCCCACCACGAGGGCGGGCCCGGCCAGCAGGAGATCGACCTGCGCTACGCCGACGCGCTGTCCACGGCGGACAACATCATGACCTTCCGCACGGTGGTGCGTGAGGTGGCGCTGAGCCAGGGCATCTGGGCGACGTTCATGCCCAAGCCGTTCACCACGCACCCGGGCTCCGGCATGCACACCCACGTGTCGCTGTTCGAGGGCGACACCAACGCGTTCTTCGAGGCCGGCGCGGAGTACCAGCTGTCCAAGACCGGCCGGCAGTTCATCGCCGGCGTCCTCAAGCACGCCGCCGAGATCGCGGTCGTCACGAACCAGTGGGTGAACTCCTACAAGCGGCTGATGTGGGGCGGTGAGGCGCCGTCGTACATCTGCTGGGGCCACAACAACCGCTCCGCGATGGTGCGGGTGCCGATGTACAAGCCCAACAAGGGCCAGTCGACCCGCATGGAGCTGCGCACCATCGACTCCGCGTGCAACCCGTACCTCGCCTTCTCCGTGCTGCTCGCGGCCGGCATGAAGGGCATCGAGGAGGGCTACGAGCTGCCGCGCGAGGCCGAGGACGACGTCTGGTCGCTCACCGAGCGGGAGCGCAAGTCGCTGGGCATCGACCCGCTGCCGAAGAGCCTGTACGACGCGATCGCCGTCGCCGAGAACAGCGAGCTCCTCGCGGAGACGCTCGGCGAGCACGTCTTCGACTTCTTCCTGCGCAACAAGCGCGCGGAGTGGGAGGAGTACCGCGTCCAGGTCTCCAGCTTCGAGCGGGACCGGATGCTGCCGCTCCTCTGACGCACTCTGAGTACCTGCGCGGATGCGCACCCCGGTGTCGCGCGACGACCCTGGATGCATGACCTTCCGTGCCGTCGACCGGCTGCTGCAGACCTTCCTCGGGCTCGTCCTGGTGCTCGTCGGCGCGGGCGCGCTGTTCGCGTCGTACTTCATCGCCCAGGACGCCGACCAGAGCGGGGAGTTCCTCGACGGTGTCGGCGTGCTGGTCGGTCTGGCCATCCTCGTGCTCGTCGGAGTCCCGGGGACCGTGGCCGCGGTCGCCCTGTGGCGTTCACTCCAGAAGCGGTCGCACGCCGCGGACTGGGCGCTCGCAGCCGGTGTGCTGGGCGTGCTGTCGGCCGGCGTCTTCGCATTCGTCTACCACCCGTTCGCCGTGGCGCTCCTCCCCGCCGTCCTCGTGACCGTGGCCGCCACGGCGGCCCGCAAGGACGCCTGACCTACGCGGACCGTCCGCCGCGGGGGACGGGCGATAGATTCGCCGGGTGAGCACCCTTCCCCTGCTGGTCGTCGAGCACGAGGCGCAGTGCCCTCCCGGATGGATGGGGGAGTGGCTGGTGGAGGCCGGTCTCGCGATCGACGTACGCCGGCCGTATGCGGGTGACTCCCTGCCGGGGGACCTGACCGGCCACGTCGGGCTGCTGGTGCTCGGCGGCGAGATGGGCGCCTACGACGACGCCGACCACCCCTGGCTGACGGACGTGAAGGCGCTGTGCCGCGGCGCCGTCGCCGACGGCACGCCGCTGCTCGGCATCTGCCTGGGCCACCAGCTCCTGGCGGTGGCGCTGGGTGGGGAGATCGGCCCCGGCCCGCACGGCCAGCAGATCGGCGTGCTCGACGTGGGCTGGACCCCCGAGGCGTACGTCGACCCGCTGCTCGCACCGGTGGCGGCGCTCGACGACGTGCCCGCCGTGCAGTGGAACAACGACGTCGTCACCCGGCTGCCGGAGCACGCCGTCGTGCTGGCCCGCACGGCGCGCGGCGAGCTGCAGGCCGCCCGGTTCGGGTCCGCCGCCTGGGGCGTGCAGTGGCACCCGGAGGCCGGCGTGGACATCATCCGGCCGTGGGCCGAGCACGACCGCGACGACGCGGTGGAGCGCGGCGTCGACGTGGACGGCTACGTCGGGGACGTCGCCGCCGCAGGCGAGCGGCTCCGGCGCACCTGGCGGGTGCTCGCCGACGGGTTCGCGGCCGTGTGCCGCGCCCGGGTGCCGGACGTGGCCCGCCGGTGACGGACGGGCGGGTCAGCACCACCACGGGTCGGCTGGTCCGGCTCGGGTTCGAGGACGCCGGGCGGGTCGCCGCCGTGCTCGACCGGCTCGGCCCCGCCGCGGACGAGCTCCTGCACATGGTCGCCACCACCGCGGACCCCGACCAGGCGGTGGGCTATCTCGCGGACCTGGCCGAGCGGGTCGAGGACCGCGACGCGCTGCTCACGGAGCTCGTCGAGGACGAAGGCACCGCGATGCGGCTGCTGTCGGTGCTCGGCGCCAGCTCGGCCCTCGGCGACCACCTGCTGCGGCACCCCGAGCACTGGCAGGACCTCACCGACCCGGCCCTCGGGTCGACGCGCCCGGCCGCCTACGCGGTCCGGGCCGCCCTGCTCGCCGCCGTGGGGGCGGACCCCACCTCCGACGAACCGGTGGCGAGCGGTGCGGACGCCGACCGGGTGGACGCGCTGCGCGTGGCCTACCGGCGGCTGCTGCTCCGGCTGGCCGCCCGCGACCTGTCGCACGCCGTCGGCGTCGACGACGTGGCCGCGGAGCTGTCGGACCTCGCGGCGGGGACGCTCGACGCCGCGCTGGCCATCGCCCGGGCACGGGTCGGTGACGCCGCCAGCGAACACCCGGCTGGCGGTCATCGCGATGGGCAAGTGCGGTGGGCACGAGCTGAACTACGTGAGCGACGTCGACGTGATCTTCGTGGCCGAGCCCGCCGAGGGCTGCGACGAGCAGGCCTCGCTGCGCGCGTCCACCCAGCTCGCCTCGAACCTGATGCGCGTCTGCTCCGACCACACCGCCGAGGGCACGATCTGGCCGGTCGACGCGGCGCTGCGCCCGGAGGGCAAGTCGGGGCCGCTGGTGCGGACCCTCGCCAGCCACGAGGGCTACTACCAGCGCTGGGCGAAGACCTGGGAGTTCCAGGCGCTGCTCAAGGCGCGGCCGGTCGCCGGCGACCTCGACGTGGGCCGCGAGTTCTGCACGCGGGTCGCGCCGATGGTGTGGTCGGCGTCCGAGCGCGAGGGCTTCGTGACCGAGGTGCAGACGATGCGCCGCCGGGTCATCGACCACATCCCGGCCGCGCACGCGGGGCGGCAGATCAAGCTCGGCTCCGGCGGGCTGCGCGACGTCGAGTTCGCCGTACAGCTGCTGCAGCTCGTGCACGGCCGGGCCGACGAGGCCGTGCGCGCGCCCACGACGTTGTCCGCGCTGGCGCACCTCACCCGCGGCGGGTACGTCGGACGCGACGACGGCGCAGCCCTCGACGCGGCGTACCGGTTCCTGCGCACGCTCGAGCACCGCATGCAGCTCTGGCAGCTGCGCCGCACCCACGTCCTGCCCGAGGACGAGCGGTCCCTGCGTCGCCTCGGTCGCTCGATGGGGCTGCTGAAGGAGCCGGTCGCGGAGCTCGACCGCGAGTGGCGCCGGCACAGCCGCGAGGTGCGGCGGCTGCACGAGAAGCTCTTCTACCGCCCGCTGCTCGCGGCCGTCGCGAAGCTGCCGTCGGACCAGGCGCGGCTGTCCCCGAAGGCGGCCGAGCAGCAGCTCGCGGCGCTCGGGTACGACGACCCGAAGGGTGCGCTCCGGCACCTCGAGGCACTGACCAGCGGGGTGTCGCGCACCGCGAACATCCAGCGCACCCTGCTCCCGGCGATGCTCGGCTGGTTCGCCGACGCACCGAACCCGGATGCCGGGCTGTGGGGCTTCCGGCAGATCTCGGAGGCCCTCGGCTCCACGCACTGGTACCTCCAGACCCTGCGCGACGAGGGCCAGGTCGCCCAGCGGCTCGCGACCGTCCTCGCGTCCAGCCGCTACGCCACCGACCTGCTGCAGCGCGCGCCCGAGGGTGTGCGGATGCTGGCCACCGACGAGGCGCTCGAGCCGCTGGGTCGGGCGGCGCTGCAGAAGGAGATGACCGCCGCGGCGCGCCGGCACACGGACCCGGTGGAGGCGGTCAAGGCGGTGCGCGCCATCCGGCGTCGTGAGCTGTTCCGGATCGCGGTCGCGGACCTGTTCGAGGTGGTCGACGTCGCCCAGGTCGGCTCCGCGCTCACCGACGTCACCGCGGCCACCCTGGAGGGGGCGCTCACGGCGTCGGTGCTGGCGATCGAGGCCGAGCGGCGCACGCCCATGCCGACCCGCATCGCGATCGTGGCGATGGGTCGCTTCGGCGGCTACGAGATGGGCTTCGGCAGCGACGCCGACGTGATGTTCGTGCACGACCCGCCCCCCGGCGCGAACCCCGAGGAGGCATCGCGCGCCGCCCGGGACGTGGCCAACGAGTTCCGTCGGCTGCTGTCGCTTCCGGGCACCGACCCGGAGCTCGTCGTCGACGCCGACCTGCGTCCCGAGGGCAAGCAGGGACCTCTCGTCCGCACCCTCGAGTCCTACGCCCGCTACTACGCCCAGTGGTCCGCGGTCTGGGAGGCGCAGGCACTGCTGCGGGCCAGCGCGATGGTGGGCGACGAGGACCTCTGCCGCCGGTTCACCGAGCTGATCGACCCGCTGCGCTTCCCCGCCGAAGGCATCTCCGAGGGCGACGTCCTGGAGGTACGTCGGATCAAGGCCCGGGTCGACGCCGAGCGGCTGCCCCGCGGGGCGGACCCGGCCACCCACCTCAAGCTCGGACGCGGCGGCCTGGCCGACGTGGAGTGGACGGTCCAGCTGCTGCAGATGCAGCACGCCGGCGCCGTACCCGCCCTGCGCACGACCCGCACCCTGGACGCGCTGCGGGCCGCGGTCGACGCCGACCTGCTCTCGCCGGCGGACGCGGGGTCCCTGGCGGACGCCTGGCGCCTGGCCAGCGGGCTGCGCAACGCGATCACGCACGTGCGGGGCCGGCAGGCCGACCAGCTGCCCCGCGACACCCGGGAGCGGGCGGCGGTGGCACACATCCGGGGCTACCCGCCGGGGGCGTCCGACCGGCTGGTCGACGACTACCTGCGGGTCACCCGAAGGGCGCGGCAGGTCGTCGAGCGGGTGTTCTGGGGCTGAGGCCGCGACGGCGGGGCCGGAGCTGGGACTCCGGCCCCGGGCGTCACCTGGGGGACGACGCCGCACGGGACCCGCCGGGGACGCGGGGACGTCCAGGGGCGGGGACTGGGGGTCCCGTCCGCCGTGGTGCGTTGTTCTCTGCGGAGAAGGCTAGGCCGCCGAGGGTGGAGTGGCGTATCGACTGATGGTGCTAGTACCTCGGTCGCGGGACGCTCAGACCGGCTCCTTGAACGGATCGTGGTCGGCGAGGATCTTGTCGAGCCGCGCCTGGTCGAGCCGGCTGGTCAGCCCGGAGTTCTCCTGCGCGTCGCGCACGCACTTGGCGAGCGTGAACGTCGAGGTGACCAGGAACAGGCTGCCGAGCGCGAGGAACGCCCGCATCCACGGGTCGACGGGCAGGTAGGCGATGCCGAACGCCAGGGCCACGACGGCGACCGCGAAGGCGATGCCGGCCTGGGCGTAGAAGGCGGTGGTGGTCTTGGTCGGAAGGTTCATGCGACCAGCCTCGCGGCCGGGCCGGGGGCGCCGCATCGGCGCACCTACTCACTTCCACGGCTGAGTAGTCGCACGGATCCGAGCGTTCATGCTGCCTTCAGGTGGGCGGCGTTCACTTCTGATCGTGACGCTCGCGTGGCCCTTCCCCTTCGCGCGCGGGCGCTCCACCCGGCGCTTCGTGCTGGTCGTCTGCGCGGTCGTGGTGGTGCTCCGGACGACGTACCTCGTGGGGCCGTTGCACGCCGACGAGGCCGGCTACCTCGTGGTGGCGCGCACCCTGCACCCGGGCGGCCCGAACCTCTACGGGCACTACTTCGTGGACCGGCCGCCCGGCCTGCTGCTGCTCTACCGGCTGGCGGCCCTGACCGGTTGGGCTCCCAGCATCCGGGTGCTCGCGACCGCTCTGGCCCTGGTGCTCGTCGTGGCAGCGGCCTGGGCGGCGTACGAGGTGGTGGGGGCGCGCGGCGCTCGCTGGGCCGCGATGGTGGCCGCCTCGTTCGCGGTCACCCCGGTGCTGATGGCCCAGGAGGCCGACGGGGAGATCCTGGCCGCGCCGCTGGTGATGCTCGCGCTCGCCCTCACCCTCGCCGCCGTACGACGGACGGGGTGGCCCGCCTTCGGCCTGGCGACCGGCGCGGGCCTCGCGGCGGGCGCGGCGGTGATGGTCAAGCAGAACTTCGGGGACGGCGTGGTGTTCGCGCTCGCGCTCCTGGTCGCCTCGCTGGTGCAGCGCCGGCTCGCTCGCACCGACGCGGCGGTCGTCGGGGCCGGGGGAGTCCTGGGTGGGTCCGTGGTGGTCGCGGGTGCGCTCGCGTTCGTGGCCTGGAGCCGCGTCGGCCTCGCCACGGCGTGGCTGACGGTGTTCGGCTTCCGTGGCACCGCGCTCGACGTCATCACGGACCACAACCTGCACGCCCCGTTGCTGCGCGCGGCCGCGCTGGTCGGGCTGGGCCTCCTCGCCGGAGCCCTGCCCCTGATGGCGGTGCTGGTCTCGGAGTCGGTGCGCTGCCACTTCCGTGGGCCGCCCGTGGCCTGGGCCGTCGGCGCCACCGTGGTCTTCGACGGCGCGAGCATCGCGCTGGGCGGCAGCTACTGGCCGCACTACCTGCTCCAGCTCGCGCCGGTGCTGGCGCTGGCCGCGGGACTGTGGGCACCCGACGCGGGGCGGCTGCGCGCGGCGGTCGTCCTCGTCGTCGCGTCGGCGCTGGCGGCGACCGTGGTGGTCAGCACGGCCGGCGCCGCGTTCCCGCACTCCGGCCCGCGGGTGGGTGTGTTCCTGGCCCGCTCGGCCCGTCCGGGGGACACCGCGACGGTTCTCTACGGCAACGCCGACGTGCAGCAGGCTTCCGGGATGCCCTCGCCGTACCCGCAGCTCTGGACCCTGCCGATGCGCACCCTCGACCCGCACCTGACCCGGCTGCGCGCGGTGCTGACCGGACCCCAGGCACCGACCTGGGTCGTGGTGTGGAGCGACCTCAACGCCTGGCACATCGACGCCCACGACCGCATCCGGCTCGCGCTCGCCATGCACTACCGCAAGGTCGCGGACGCGTGCGGGCACCCGGTCTACCTGCACGACGGCGTCCGTCGGACGCTCGCCCCGCCGCCCTGCCAGCTGACCGCCCCGTCCGGGTAGTCCGTGACGTAGTGGCTGTTCTCCGGCCGATTCCGAGCCATTTCGTCACGGACTACCGGGGGGTGGGGTCAGGCCGGTCGCCAGCGGAAGCAGAGGGCGGCTTGGTGCAGGGCCGCGGTGGGCCGGCCGGTCTCCGCGCACACGCGGGCGACGAGCTCCTCGGCGTCCCCGAGCCGTCGCTCGCGCTCCGTGGTCGGGCAGTCGCATCACGCGCCGAGTTCGGTGCCCGCGGTAGCTCGGCGGAGCTGCTCCGGGCGTCACCTCCCACGCCCGCGGGAACCAGCGGCCGTACTCCGTGACCGTGCAGGTGAGGGCGCGTGTCAGGTCGATCCCGGCCTGACCCGTCCTCGGCGCCCTTCCGGCGCCGGCTGGACGCCGGGCCGGGTCGAGACGCGCCGACCGCGGTCGGGACCTGCCCACCAGTGGGGACCTGACCGGGGCGCGGACCGGTTGACGACCTCGGCAGCCCCTGTGATTAGGTAAGGCAACCCTTATCAGAGAGCGATGGTCCGAATGCTGCACGTTCGTCGTTGGGTGGCCGGGCTGGCCACCGCCGCCGTCACCCTTCCGCTGCTGGTCTCGTGCAGCAGCGACTCCGGGCCGTCGCTGGTCGTGTACAACGCCCAGCACGAGGAGCTCATCGACGAGGTCGCCAAGGCGTTCACGAAGAAGACCGGCATCCAGGTCGAGCTGCGCAACGGCTCGGACCTGGAGCTGGCGAACCAGCTCGTCGAGGAAGGGGACGCCTCGCCGGCCGACGTGTTCCTGACCGAGAACTCTCCGGCGATGACGCTGGTCGACGGCAAGCAGATGTTCGCGAAGCTCCCGTCGACGACGCTCGACCGGATCCCCGACCAGTACCGCCCCGACGACGGTGAGTGGACCGGCTTCGCCGCGCGGTCGACCGTCCTGGTCTACAACACCGACCAGCTCGGCGAGGACGAGCTGCCGACGTCGCTCATGGACCTCGCGAAGCCCGCGTGGAAGGACCGGATCTCGTTCTCCCCGACGGGCGCGGACTTCCAGGCCATCGTGAGCGCCGTCCTCGCGACGCAGGGGGAGCAGGCCACCAAGGACTGGCTGGCGGGTCTGAAGGCGAACGGCGCCGTGTACGACGGCAACAACGTCGTGCTCGAGTCGGTGAACTCCGGTGAGGTCCCGGCCGGGGTCATCTACCACTACTACTGGTACCGCGACCAGGAGGAGTCCGGCGAGAACAGCGACAGCTCGCGGCTGCACTTCTTCGAGAAGTCGGACCCGGGCGCGTTCATCAGCGTGTCCGGCGCCGGTGTGCTGAAGTCCAGCGACGACGCGGCGGACGCCCGGAAGTTCGTCGACTACCTGACCAGCAAGGAGGGCCAGCAGGTCATCGCCGACAGCTACGCGCTGGAGTACACCCTCAACCCGCAGGTCGCACTCGACCGCGACGTGAAGCCGCTGAGCGAGCTGCAGCCCCCGACGGTGGACGTCTCGGACCTGAACGGGCCGAAGGTGGTCAGCCTGATGCAGGAAGCAGGGTTCCTCTGAGCACGACCTCGGCCACCACGGGCGGCGGGCGCACGGTGCCGGACCGGGACGGGGTCCCGCCGGTGCTGCTGGTGCTGGTCTCTGCCGCGGTCGCGGCGGTCGTCCTCGTCCCGCTCGGGTACATCGCGTCGTACTGCGTCGCCCTCGGTCCGGGCGAGGCGTGGGAGATGCTCGTCCGGCCCCGGGTCGCCGAGCTGCTCCGCAACACCCTGGCCCTCCTGCTCGGGGTCGTCGTGAGCGCCACGGTCCTCGGCGTCGGCTGCGCCTGGCTGGTGGAGCGCACCGACCTGCCGGCCCGGTCGCTGTGGCACGTCCTGTTCGTGGCGCCCCTGGCCGTCCCGGCGTTCGTGAACAGCTACGGGTGGGTGTCCCTGACGCACGCCGTGCAGACGTACCCCGGAGCCGTGCTCGTCGTCACGATGTCCTACTTCCCGCTCGTGTACCTGCCGACGGTTGCGGTGCTGCGAACCCTCGACCCGGCGCTCGAGGAGGTCGCGTTCTCGCTCGGCCGATCCCGCTGGGCGACCTTCCGCCAGGTGGTGCTGCGCGGCTCCGCACCCGCCGTGCTCGGCGGCGCGCTCCTGGTCGGCCTGCACGTGCTCGCCGAGTTCGGCGCGCTGCAGATGCTGCGGTTCCCGACGTTCACCACCGCGATCTACGACCAGTACCGCTCCGCCTTCAACAGCGCCCCAGCGAACATGCTCGCCGGCGTGCTGGTGCTGCTCTGCCTGCTGCTGCTCCTCGCCGAGCTGCGGCTGCGCGGAGACGCCCGACTGGCGCGCATCGGCGCCGGCGCGGCCCGCCCGGCCGAGCGGGTGCGGCTCGGCCGGCTCACGGCCCCAGCGCTCGCCGGGATGCTGGCGCTGGTCACCTGCGCGGTCGGCGTTCCGGTCTACAGCCTGGTGCACTGGCTCTCCGTCGGGTCCTCGACGGCATTCCCGCTCGGGGAGCTGGCCGCGGCGACGACCACCACGGTCTCGCTCGGGCTGGCCGCCGCTGTGGTGGCCACCGTGCTGGCCCTGCCCGTCGCCTGGCTGGCCGTCCGGCACCGCGGCGTGACCGCCGCTGTCCTGGAGCGGTGCACGTTCGCCGCGCACGCATTGCCGGGCATCGTCGTGGCGCTCGCCCTGGTCGCGGTGTCGGTGCGGATGGTGCGACCGCTCTACCAGACCGTGCCGCTCCTGCTGCTCGGCTACGCCGTGCTCTTCCTGCCACGGGCGCTGGTCAGCGTGCGCAGCAGCCTCGAGCACGCGCCGCCGGTCCTCGACGACGTGGCCCGCAGCCTCGGGCTGAAGCCGGCCGCCGTGCTCGGCCGGGTGACGCTGCCGCTCGTCCGGTCCGGACTCGGCGCCGGTGCGGCGCTGGTGTTCCTGGCCGTGTCGACGGAGCTGACCGCCACGTTGCTCCTGGCCCCCATCGGTACGTCGACCCTGGCGACCGAGTTCTGGTCGAACTCGTCCTCCGTGCGGTACGGCGCAGCGGCGCCGTACGCCCTGCTGCTGGTGCTCGTGTCGGTCCCGGCGACCTACCTGCTCGGCCGGCAGTCGCGACCGGGGACCCTGCCATGAGCCGGGTGACCGTCAGCGGCCTCAGCCGGTCCTTCGGCGGCCGTCCCGTGCTGCGCGAGGTGGACCTCGACATCGCCGACGGCGAGATGATGGCCGTGCTCGGCGCCTCCGGCTGCGGCAAGACGACGATGCTGCGCATCATCGCCGGCTTCCTCGAGCCGCACGGCGGCCAGGTGGCGTTCGACGGGGTCCCGGTCGCGCGACCGGGCGGCTCGCTGCCGCCGCAGCGACGCCGGGTGGGCTACGTGCCGCAGGAGGGTGCGCTGTTCCCGCACCTCGACGTGCGCCGCAACATCCTGTTCGGGCTGCCGCGACGGGAGCGGACCGCCGACCGGCTGGGGGAGATGCTCGACCTGGCCGAGCTGCCCGCGAGCGTGGCGACGTCCTACCCGCACCAGCTCTCCGGCGGCCAGCAGCAGCGGGTCGCCCTCGCGCGAGCCCTGGCGCCCCGGCCTCGGGTGGTCCTGCTCGACGAGCCGTTCTCCTCCCTCGACGCGTCGCTGCGGGTCAGCGCCGGCCGCGAGGTCACGCGGGTGCTGCGGGCTGCCGGCACGACGGCCGTGCTGGTGACCCACGACCAGGGTGAGGCGCTGTCGCTGGCGGACCGGGTCGCGGTGATGGACGCCGGCCGGATCGTCCAGGTCGACACGCCCGCCGGGTTGTACGCCGACCCGGTCGACGTACGCGTGGCCGCGTTCGTGGGCGGCGCCGGGCTCCTGCCCGCGACCGTGCGGGGGACCACGGCCACCTGCGTGCTCGGCGACGTCGTCGTGGCCAACGGACACCAGCCCCTGCCCGACGGTACGGCGGTCACGCTGCTCGTGCGCCCGGAGCAGATCCGGCTGGTCGCCGCCGAGACCGGCGGGGCGTGCGCCGTGGTCGACGAGGTCCGGTTCTACGGGCCCTACGCGACCGTGCGGCTGACGGTGGACGGCGGGCCGCAGCTCGTGGCGCGGGTGCCCACCGCCGGGGTCCCGGCCGTGGGCGTGCGGGTCGGTGTCCAGGTCGTCGGCGCCGCACGGGCGTACGCATGAGCACCACCTGGCTCACGGGGCACGAGGCCGCCCGACACCTGTTCCCGCTCACCGGGTTCGGCGACACGCCGGCCCTGCTCGCCGGCGGCCGGGTGGTGACCTACGCCGAGCTCGACGAGCGGGTCCGTGAGCGGGTCGACGCGCTCGGGCCGGTGCGGCGACTCGTGCTGCTCACCGGCGGCAACGACGTCGAGACCGTCGTCTCCTACCTCGCCGCGCTCCGCGGCGGGCACCCGCTTCTCCTCGCGTCGCCCGATGCGGACGGGCCGCTGCTGTCCACCTACCGGCCGGACGTCGTCCTCTCGGGCGGCGTGCTGGAGGAGTGGCATGCGGGCACCGCGCACGACCTGCATCCCGACCTGGCGTTGATGCTGAGCACATCGGGCTCCACCGGCTCGCCCAAGCTGGTGCGGCTCTCGCACGAGAACGTGCGCAGCAACGCGGCGAGCATCGCGTCCTACCTGCGGCTCACCGCCGACGACCGCGCGGCGACGTCGCTGCCGCTGCACTACTGCTACGGCCTCTCGGTGCTGAGCTCGCACCTTGCCGTCGGGGCCAGCCTGCTGCTGACCGACGTGTCGGTCGCCGACGAACGATTCTGGACCGAGTTCCGCGACGCGGAGGCCACGTCGTTCGCCGGGGTGCCCTACACCTTCGACCTTCTCGACGCGGGTGGCTTCGCCGCCCGGGACCTGCCGTCCCTGCGCTACCTCACCCAGGCCGGCGGGCGCATGGCTCCCGACCGCGTCCGGCACTACGCCCGTCTCGGCCGCGAGCGCGGCTTCGACCTCGTCGTGATGTACGGCCAGACCGAGGCGACGGCCCGGATGGCCTACCTGCCCGCGGACCTGGCCGAGGCACGGCCCGACTGCATCGGCATCCCCGTCCCCGGCGGCAGCCTCCGGCTCGAGCCCGTCGACGGACCGGCCGGCAGCGAGGAGGTCGGCGAGCTCGTGTACTCCGGCCCGAACGTGATGCTGGGCTACGCCACCGAGCCGGCGGACCTCGCGCGCGGACACACCGTCGAGGAGCTGCGCACCGGCGACCTGGCTCGCCAGCACGAGGACGGCCTCTGGCAGATCGTGGGGCGGCAGAGCCGGTTCGCCAAGATCTTCGGTCTGCGCGTCGACCTCGACCGGGTCGAGGCGCTCGCCGCCGACGACGGGGTCGCCGCCCGCGCGGTCGAGCACGACGGCAGGCTCGTCCTGTTCGTCACCCGGCACCTCGACCTGGCCTCCGCCCGAAGCGTTGCGGGCGGGTGCGGGCTTCCCGCGCACGCCGTCGCGGCCCATGTCGTCA
Organism: uncultured Actinomycetota bacterium; assembly: GCA_963827435.1. GTDB lineage: Bacteria > Actinomycetota > Actinomycetes > Propionibacteriales > Nocardioidaceae > Nocardioides_B. Next base: position 50,413 of record CAWHAU010000012.1, on the reverse strand, counting down.
CGTCCTTCCCGACCACCTCGTCCGGGAAGCCGGACCACGCCACGCTCGAGCGGCACGCTGCCGTCCTGGCCGCCCGGCACCTCCCGGACCCCGTGGAGCTTCCGGTCACCCCGGACCGGGTGCGTGACCTGTATGCCGAGCTGCTCGGCCGCCCCGACGCGACCGTCGACGACAGCTTCGTCAGCCTGCACGGGGACTCGCTGTCGTTCGTGGAGGCCTCGGTCCAGCTGGTCGACCTGCTCGACGACCTGCCGTCCGGGTGGGCCGAGCTGAGCGCCCAGGAGCTGGCGTCCGGGTCGGCCGCCCCGGCCTCCAGACCGGTACGTCGCACCTGGCGACGGCAGCCGGTCGAGACGTCGCTGGTGCTCCGTGCGGTCGCGATCGTGCTCGTCGTCGGCACGCACGCCAACCTGCTCACGGTGATGGGCGGTGCGCACATCCTGCTCGCGGTCGCCGGCTTCCACCTCGCGCGCTTCCAGCTCACCGACCGCTGTCGGACCGACCGGCGGCGTGGTCTGGTGCGCTCTGCGCGGAACGTCGCGCTCCCGTCGGCCCTGTGGATCGGTGCGGCGGCGGTCGTCACCGGGATGTACGACGGCTCCACGGCGCTGCTCCTCAACTTCCTGCTCGGGTCGTCCTCCTGGGACGACCGATGGCAGTTCTGGTTCCTCGAGGCCGCGGTGTGGTCGACGGTGGGACTGGCCGCACTGGCGTCCGTTCCCTTCCTCGACCGGATCGAACGACGCCGTCCGTTCGCGACGGCCGGCGTCGCCGTCGCGGTCACGCTCGGCCTGCGCTACGTGCTGGTGGGGGTGGAGGCCGGTCCGACCGAGCGCTACGCGCTCCCGGTGGTCCTGTGGTGCGTCGCGCTGGGCTGGCTGGCCGACCGGGCCGACACCGTCCGACGCCGCACGATCACCACGCTCGTGGCGGGCGTTGGTGTGTGGGGCTTCTTCGGCGACCCGGTCCGTGAGGCGCTGGTGGCGGCCGGGGTGGCCCTCCTGGTCTGGGTGCCTCGGATCCCGGTGCCGCGGCCCGTGGTGCGCCTGCTGGGGGTGGTGGCGGCCTCGTCGCTGTTCGTCTACCTCACCCACTGGCAGGTCTACCCGCACCTCGAGGACGACCACCCGCTGCTCGCGACGCTCTCGTCGTTCGCCGTCGGCATCGTGTGCTGGCGGGCCCACGAGGTGGCGCGGGCGTCGTCCAGGGCGGGTGCGCGCGGTGGCGACAAGGCGTTTCCGGCATGTCGGTACGGCGGCGCGCGTCCTACATTCGGTGAGGAGGGCGTCGCGTCGCCCCTGTCCACGCCAACCGACGAAAGGGACCGCCATGACCGTCGACCGAGGACTGCTCGCGCTGCTTGAGGCCAAGCCGGGAAAGGGTGAGGAGCTCGCCGCGTTCCTGGAGCAGGGTCGCGCCCTCGCGGCCGAGGAGAACGGCACCGTGACCTGGTACGCGTTCCGGCTCAGTGAGACGACGTACGGCATCTTCGACACGTTCGAGAGCGAGGAGGGCCGGCAGGCGCACCTGAACGGCAAGATCCCGGCCGCGCTCGCCCAGGTCGGCCCGGACCTGCTCGCGTCCGACCCGGACATCCGGCAGACCGACATCATCGCCGTGAAGTAGGGCGGCTTCGCGCTCCACGACGGCGACCCCGCGACCCGTCCCCTCCCACCGGGTAGCCCCCGGGGGTTACCCATCGCCGAGGTGGCAGTCCACACTGCTGGGATGAGGAAACTCCAGAACCTCGGGCTCTGGGCATTGGTCGGCGCGACCACCCTCATGACGCTGCTGGTCGCTGCGCCCGCCGCGGCGAAGACCAAGCAGGTGACCGACGGTCGCGACCGCCAGGCGAACGTCGACATCCGATCTGTGACCTATCGCAACGGAGAGCTGCGCGCCGGCGTCACCGTGCACGTCCGCGACCTGCAGCCGACGGGAAGGCTCGTCGCCGTCGTCGGTGCACCGGACTCGGACGTCCTCTACGACGCGACCGTCTGGCCCAGGAGCGACGGCACGGTCGGCACCCGCCTCGAGCTCGTCACCGCCGAGTCCCGCTCGCCACGGTCCTGCACGACGATGACGGCGACCTGGTCCCCGGACGCGGACACCGTCGAGGTGTCGGTGCCGCACACGTGCCTGGACTTCGACGCGTTCCTGGAGCGGCACTTCATGAAGGCGAAGGTGTCCGGCTCCGGGAGCCAGGACGCCGCCCGGGGCGTCGAGGTCGGGCGCGGCAGCAGCCCCGGCTGCGCCACGGCACGGGAGATCCGTGCACTCCACCGCGGTGACCCGAAGACCCGGGTCCACGCACTGCTCGACACCGACGGCCGGTTCGGCGACGGGGCGGCCGGAGGCTACTCCCGGATCTACCGCTCGTGCTCGGGCGGGAAGCCCTGGTTCGTCGGCTACGAGGGCACCACCGACACGCTCGTGGCCAAAGGTCGTGTGCGCTGAGCGGCCGTCGCCGCTGGACCGACCGCACGGCCGTCCTGCCGGGTGGGCGCCGCGAACATCGCGAAGGTCGGCGCGGTGACGACCCTGTCGTCGGGGAGGTCGGACGGTGCCGTGCTCAGGGGCCACGCTGCACGCCGAAGGTGGCCAGCAGCCTGCGGATCTCGGGTTTCGCGGCGATGGAGCCCGCGCCCAGGAATGCCTCCTGGACGATCTGGTCGACTCGGTCGCGTGCCATGAAGTTGTTGCCGATCGCCTCCTGCTCGGCGCGACCCGGTCTGAAGACGACCACAGCGGTGCCGCTCTCACGCAGGGCCTTGACCTCGCGCCGGGCGACGCGGGCAGCGTGCCAGCGGGACGCACCGTACAGATCCGTGGGCAGCCGGGCCGGGCCCGACATCGGCGAGACCACGATCACGAGATCAAGGGCGCGTGGGCGCAGGATCGCGGCATTCGTGGGGGAGTGCGCGCCCCCGTCGACGTACGTGTGCTCGTCGATCTTCACGGGGGCGAAGTAGCCCGGCACCGCGCAGGAAGCAGCGATCGCCAGGTGCAACGGGACGTCTGGGCTCCCGGGACGGCCGAAGACCACCCGCCTGCCGTCGCTGCGGCGAACGGCGCAGATCCACAAGTCACGCTCGGGCCAGGACTGGCCCTCCACCTCCCGGAGCATCGCGAGCCGGGTGCCGATGTCGAAGCGTCCTGGAGCCAGCAACGCGAGAGCTGCCACCATCGGGCGAAGGTTCCACGGACGGATGACCACGTTCCGGAGCATCTCCCAGCCGGGGAGGTTCGGTGCGAGTCGCAGCAGGTGCATCAGACGGAACGGTTCGAACTCGGGGATCTCGGTGCCCAGCATCTGATGCAGGACCCTGCCTTCGGTGGACAGCGGAGCGCGCACGGTCCAGGCGGCGAGCTCGGAGGCAGGAACGTTGGCGCGCAGCAGCATCCCGGTGATCGAGCCGGCAGACGTCCCCACGATGACCTCGGCCGTCCGGGGGTCCCACCCGCAGTCGTGCTCGAGCGCGGCGAGCACGCCGGCGTGGTAGGCCTGGCCAACGACGCCTCCGGCCCCCAGGACGAGTCCGACGCCGCTCATGAGACCGAGACTGTCCCTCGAACCACCTCCGGCAACAGGGTTTCTCGCCCTTCGTTCATCGCCCGCGGGGTCATGTCGGACATGTCGTCGGGCCTCGCTCCTGCAGGGAGCCATGCATCATGTGCGGATGCTTGTCAGGGCACTGACGGGCCGCGTCTCGTCGGGCGCCGACCTACGCCGGGGCCGCGGCTCGAGTCTGCCGTTCTTCCGAGTGTCGAGGTCTGGCCCCGTTCCAGGTCGGCTGAGCGAGACTTGGGGCCATGGATCTCGACACGCGCACGCGAGTTCGTACGCACCCACCACAGGGCGGTGCTCGCCACCCGCACCTCCTCCGGCATCCAGCAGAGCCCGGTCCTCGTGGGTGTCGACGACGAAGGGCGGCTCACCGTCAGCAGCCGGGAGACGGCGTTCAAGACCAAGAACCTCCGCCAGGACCCGTGGGCGCAGCTGTGCGTTCTCAACGATGGTTTCTTCGGGGACTGGATCTACGTCGAGGGAGAGGCCGAGGTGGTCTCGCTCCCTGAGGCGATGGAGCCGCTGGTGGAGTACTACCGCGGGATCTCGGGCGAGGCCGAGGACTGGGATGAGTACCGCGCCGCCATGGTGCGCGAGCGGAGGGTGATCCTTCGCCTCACGCCTACCCGGGCGGGGCCGGACCGCCAGGGGTGAGATCCTGGACGCCGAAGTCTGCTGGGTCCCTAGCGCGTCACACGGACCAGCTGAAACTCCTCGTGGTGACCCTTGACGACCCGCTCCGCCACCTCACCGAGACCTGGGGCGTAGTACTTCTGCTCGGTCTGCGGTTCCAACGGACTTCGTTCGCTCGTGACGAGGACGTGACGGAAGGCGCCGTACGGCACCGTGAGGCTTCCGTCCAGTCTCAGCACCCGTGCCTGGTCGAGGGCTTCGCCGGGCGGGTAGTACTCCTGGCGGTAGGCGTCCCCGGGCCGGGGGTGTCCCGGCATGATGATTCCGGGCTTGGCGCCATTGACTCCGGACTCCCAGGAGTCACTGGCCTTGACCATGTGCCCGTTCTTCAGCTCGAGCGACTTCTCGCCCATGTACCAGACGTTTCCCTGCCTGTCCTGGGCGTACCAGTCGAAGGTTCGTTCGACCGGGCGTCCTCCTTCGGAGACGGTGTCTCGAACGACGGTGCACGTGACCCCGAGGATCTGCTTCGTGCTGTGCAGGACCACCTCGTCATCGAGCTGACGCGTGCTGCCGCGCACGCCCTCGTAGCGGTAGCCCGTCCCCGGCACCAGCGGCCAGTAGCGGTTGTCGATGGTTCGCACGAAATCGGCTGGGTCGATCGACGGCGAGTAGCTGCCGTGCAGCGGCGCCAGCACCGAGGCCGACAACGGCGTGGAGTGGGACGCATGAGATGTCGGCGGTCCGCCGGATGACGTGCAACCAGTCACGGCCAGGCCGAACCCCACGGTCAGGCCAAGACCGATGACGACTCGTCTCGCGGACTTCCGGTGTGGATCCCCGTGGTGCCTTTCGAAGCCGGCCCTGGGCACGTCGATCACCTTCATCCGCAAGAGCTCAGCGAGCTGAGCGCGATCCGAACCTACGTCGGAGAACCTGAAGACGACCTGAAGGCCTCGCTAGCCTGCCGTTGCACCGTGACCAGGCCGTCGCGGTCGGCGGGGCGATCGGGTCATGGTGCGGACCCGGGAGAGGCAATAGCGTGACGAGGAGAACCGCCCGACGGTTGCCCGCCCGTTCGCTGGAGGTCGCAGGATGCAGCTACTGTTCGCCGACTCGCTCCCGCAGAAGACCATCGCCGAGCTCGAGGCGCGTGGCCATCAGTGTGTGGTCGATCCCGGCCTGGGTGAGGCGGACCTCGCCGGCCGCATCCCGGGGTTCGACATCCTCGTCGTGCGCAGCACCAAGGTCCCCCGAAGCGTCTTCGAGGCCGCTGACCGGCTCGCGCTGGTCATCCGCGCGGGGGCGGGGACCAACACCATCGACACGGCCGCCGCCGCGGCTCGGGGAGTGCTGGTCGCCAACGTGCCGGGCCGGAACTCCGCCGCCGTTGCGGAGCTGACCATGGGCCTGCTGCTGGCCATCGACCGACGTATCCCGGACAACGTGGCGGACCTGCGAGCCGGTCGGTGGGACAAGAAGACGTACAGCAAGGCCGCTGGGCTGCTCGGGTCGACCCTGGGCATCGTGGGGCTCGGCTCCATCGGGTTGTGCGTGGCCGAGCGGGCCGCCGCGTTCGGTGTCAAGGTCCAGACCCTGGCGAAACCCGGTCGTGCGGCGTACGTCGAGGCACGTGCTGTCGACCTCGGCATCATCATGCGTGGCTCGCTCCCGGAGCTGATCTCGACCTCCGACATCGTCTCCCTGCACGTGCCGTCCTCGCCGGAGACGCGGCATCTGGTGGACGAGACGTTCCTCAGCCACATGCGCCCCGGCTCGATCCTGCTCAACACCTCCCGAGGCGAGGTCATCGACGAGGCCGCCCTGCTCCAGGCGCTCGACACCGGTGCGGTGCGCGCGGGCCTGGACGTCTACGAGGACGAACCCGGCACCAGCACCGCGGAGTGGAAGTCTGCGCTGGCCCAGCACCCGAATGTCGCAGGAACCCACCACATCGGCGCCTCCACGCAGCAGGCCCAGCTCGCCATCGCCGCCGGTGTCGTGGAGATCGTCGACGCGTTCGTCGCCGGAGAGGCGCGCAACTGCGTCAACCTCGAGCCCCGCAGACTCGGGTCCGTGACGCTGACCGTCCGCCATCTCGACCGGGTGGGCGTGCTCGCACGGGTCCTCGACCTCTTGAGCCTGGCCGGACTGAACGTCGAGCACATGGAGAACCGGGTGTTCCGAGGAGGGGAGGCAGCGGTGGCCTCCATCGACGTCGCCGGGTCCATCACGGACGAGCTGCTCGAGCAGATCGGCGCCACCCCGGACGTGCTCGGTGTGTCTGCGGCGACGCTCGCCGGCTCGGACTGACGGAGAGACATGGCGACCGGACAGGAGCGCACGAGAGGCGTCGTACGTCCGTTCCGCGCCCGGATCGTGCGTCAGGAGTGCGCCGCACAGAACGTCTCCCCGATGTTCGACGCGCTCCAACCGTCCGAGCATGCCTTGGCTCTCGATGCACGCCGAGGCCCCCCGCGCGGGGTCGACCCCGACGCCTACGCCGAGTCGGCGGCGGCCCTCTTCGTCTACCGGTTGCGGCGCGGTGACGACGAGCATGTGGGCGTGGTGGGTGAGGTCAGGGCCGAGGCGTTCGTCGACGGACAGGTGCGCGGTCACGAAGCCGTGCAGCCCGACCGCGTCGAGGCCCTCGTGCACCGGTTCGCGGGGGCACCGGCCCGGTCGGAGCTGGTGGCTCTGCTGCACCGGGCCGGGCCGGGTGTCGCCGTCGCGGTGGCCGAGACCCGCCGCAGCCAGCCGGTGATCCGGTTCATCGGAGCGGACGGTTTGGAGCAGACCGTCTGGCGGGTGCCCGGATCCGTGTCCAGGATGCTGTCCAAGGAGCTCAGTGCGGCCGTGCACTACATCGCCGACGGCCACCACCGCGTGGCCGCCAGCCTGCGTGAGTGGCAGCTGGCCGGACGACCGTCCGACGCCGGTGTGCTGTGCGTCATCTACCCGCTGGAGGGCCTGCGTCTGTCGGCCTTCCATCGCAGGGTCGCCGGCCCGATGCACGCCTCCCACCTGCTCGGGTTCTTGTCCAACGAGTTCGACGTCCGCGACATCGCCCACCCCGACGAGGCAACCGGCTGCTTCGGGCTGTACGTCGACGGCCGCTGGTTCGACGCGTCGTACAACGGCGTGCGCCCTCCGGGTGCGGCCGGCCTCGACATCGCGGTCCTGAACGACGAGGTGCTGGAGCCGCTGCTGGGCGTCGGCGCGCAGGCGGCCGCTCGCCTGGAGATCGCCCCGGCCCTGACCTCCCTGACCGAGCTCACGCAACGCTGCGACCAGGACGGCGGTGCGCTCTTCGCGCTGCGGCCACCGACCCTCGACCAGCTCATGGACGTCGCCGACCGCGGCGAGGTGATGCCGCCCAAGACGACGTACTTCGACCCGAAGCCGTACGCCGGGATCTTCTTGCGCTGACCCTCCGGCACGGCCGCTGGTCGACGGTCTCCCGAGATGCCATGCGAAACACGGTGGCACGCGCTCACCCACGACCTGATCGAAACGCGGAGCTCAGACCCCCAGGTCGCTGACGAGTGCCTCGATCCGCTTCTTGATCTCGTCGCGGATCGGGCGGACGGCGTCGATGCCTTGTCCGGCCGGGTCGTCGAGGTCCCAGTCCTCGTAGCGTTTGCCGGGGTAGATCGGGCAGGTGTCGCCGCAGCCCATGGTGATGACCACGTCGGATTCCTGAACGGCTTCGGTGGTGAGGATCTTGGGGGTGGCGGCGGTGATGTCGATGCCGTCTTCGCTCATCGCCTGTACGGCGACGGGGTTGATCTGGTCGGCGGGTTGGGAGCCGGCGGAGAGCACGGTGACGCGGTCGCCGGCGAGGTGCTGCAGGTAGCCGGCGGCCATCTGGGAGCGGCCGGCGTTGTGGACGCAGACGAACAGGACGGTGGGCTGGTCGGCCATGGTGGTGCCTTTCGTTGGTGTCACGGAGTCATCGCTCGACGGCCACGAGCCGGGCGGCAAGCTGGCTGGCTTGCGGGTAGAGCACCTTGACCAGGGCGAGGGCGGCGAGTCCGCCGAGCAGCTGCATGAGCACGAACAGCGGCACCGAGGCGGGGGCGATGCCGGCGAAGGTGTCGGAGAACATCCGGGCGACGGTGACTGCGGGGTTGGCGAAGCTGGTGGAGCTGGTGAACCAGTAGGCGGCGGTGATGTAGCCGCCGACCGCATATGCGACGGAGACGGATCGCCCGGAGCGGACGGTGCCGAAGACGACCAGGATCAGGCCCAACGTGGCGATCACCTCACCCAGCCACAGCCCGCTGCCCGAACGGTCATGGGCGGAGATGGAGACCGCAGACAACCCGAACATCAAGTTCGCGAGCACCGCCCCGAGGATGCCGCCCACGACCTGCGCGAGGATGAGCACTGCCGTCGTCCTGGTGTCGATGGCCCCGAGCACGCGTTCCACCAAGGTCACGACCGGGTTGAAGGCGGCGGACACCGGTTGCAGGGCCAGGATCAGCGCCACCAGGGCGGCGCCGGTGATCAGACTGTTCTCCAGCAGCTGCAACCCGACATCGGACGGGGACAGCCGGGTCGCGGCGATCCCGGAGCCGATCACCGCCGCCACCAGGAATGCGGTGCCGATCAGCTCCGCCACGGCGCGCTGCAACAGCGAGGGAGTCACCGGGCGGTGCCGCCGATCAGGGCCGCCAGGCCGGCCATCGCCTCGGCGTTGACCTTGTAGTACACCCACACGCCGCGCTTGCTGCGGTCCAGCAGACCAGCCGCGTGCAGCACCTTCAGGTGGTGGCTGATCGTCGGCTGGGACAGGGCGAAGGCCTCGTTGAGGTCGCACACGCACGCCTCGCCCTCCGCGTGCGACGCCACCAGGGACAGCAGCCGCAGCCGCACCGGATCCGCGATCGCCTTCAGCAGCGGCGCGATCTTCTCCGCCTGCTCCTCGGAAATCGGCTCCTGCACCAGCGGGGAGCAGCACGCCACCGTTTGCACCGGCGTCAGCTCGATCAAAGAATTCGACACCCATCTATGTTGACAGCCGTCAATGTCCGTGGCAACCTCGGACTCGACGGAAACATTGACAGTCATCGATATGAAGGGAGAAGGGTCCATGTCCCGAGTCCAGCTGGCCCTGAACGTGAACGATCTCGACGAGTCGGTCGAGTTCTACTCCAAGCTGTTCGGGACGGAGCCTGGCCAAGCGGCGCCCCGGCTACGCCAACTTCGCGATCGCCCAACCGCCGCTGAAGCTGGTGCTGATCGAGAACCCTGGCAGCGGCGGTTCCCTGAACCACCTGGGCGTCGAGGTCGAGGACGTCGACACCGTGGACGCTGAGCAGACCCGGCTCGCGGACGCCGGGCTCGCCTCGATCGACCAGCGCGGCACCACGTGCTGCTACGCCAAGCAGGACAAGTTCTGGGTCGAAGGCGCCCCCAACGGGGAGACCTGGGAGATCTACACCGTGCTCGCCGACAGCGCCACCTTCGGCACCGGCCGCGACGACTTCACCATGACCGCCTGCTGCACCGACAACACCGCCGGCAGCACGACGGCCTGCTGCTAGGAGCCTTCGATGACCCACCCGTACCTCGCAGATCACCTCGTCGCCGGCCGCGACCGGGACGTCAGGGCCGCCAGCGCTCGCGCTCGGCTCGTCGCCCTCGCGAAGTGCTGCCGACCCTCCCGGATCGCCGCATCCGTGAAGGCACTGCGGCAGCGACTGCACCCACGGGGACGGGCGACCGCCGCCTGCTGTGCCTAGCCGAACGGGTCCTGAGCGACAGCGTTCGGGCGGCACCGACGGCGCTGCCTCGTCCCGCATTGGCGGCTAGCCCAGGACGTTCGGTGCCGCGTCTCTTGCCGGGGCAGGCCATGGTCAGTGGCCGTCAGTCCTGAGACGACGGGCTGACCCGAATGCGCTGACCGCCGTGACTGCCAGGGCGATGCACCCAGCGGCGCAGGTCCAGATGGCCGCGTTCATGGCCACCTCGCTGCTGGCAATCGGGTCCAGCTCGGCGTCCACCCGGTCGAACGCCCTTCCCCACAGGAACCAGTACGTCAGCCATGCAGCTGCGGTGAGCCCGAAGAGCGGGGTTCCGGTCCACAACGCCCACGTGGTCGGTCGGGCGACGGCCAGAGCGACCATCACCAGGATCCCGATGATGGGGGCTCCCAGCGGGCCGATGAGAAAGGCCAGGTCGAGTGGACTCACGCGCCGACCCTAGGTCTTGGTCGGCTCGGATCATCTTTCAGACGCGCTCGCGGGCGCGTCTCGTGACGTCTGGACGGACCGCGGCTACAGCTGGATGCCGCGGGTCAGCGCGCCGTCCACGACGAGGTTGGTCCCGCTGACCCGACTGGACCGGGGACTGGCGAGGAAGACCACGGGTGCGGCAACCTCCCCGGGGGTACCCATGTGACCGGTGGGGTTGAGGCCCACCGCCGTCCGGAACAGGTCCGGGTCGCCGGTCTCGATGCTCGCCCAGACTCCACCCTCGAAGTAGGTGTTGCCCGGGGAGACGGTGTTGGCTCGGATGCCCTTCGCAGCGAGCTGGAGGGCCAGCCCGTTGATGTAGCCGAGGGGGAAGCGTGTGGCACCGCCGTCGAGGGCGCGATGACCAGCACCCTCATAGTGGACCTCATCAAGGGCGGGGCGCCGGGCTGGCCCCGGATCGAGGACGACACCCACTGGATGACCGTCGGCTCGAGCCGCCCGATGGAGGACTCCTGGCGGATAGGCAACGCCGAGCTCGTCCACCGGGTCGCAGAGCTCCAGGGCTTGCACCCGATGGACGCTCGATCTGCCCGTCGCGCCGATGCTCGGCACGGTCGGGGTGGCTCCCGCCGGCGGCGAGGTCCGCTCCTCCCTGGTGCCTGACCGGTTCGGCGGTCCACCTCGTCGCGCTGGAGCCGGCCCGCGGGCTGGTCAGCGGGTTGACGAACCTGAGGTCGACCTTGGCGCTGGACAGGTCGTCGACGCTCCGGCGGTCGCCCGGGTCGCGGCGCGCACGGGCATCCCGTACGCCCTGTCCACCATGGGCACCACGTCCATCGAGCGGCTCGCGGCCGCCGCCCCCGCCGGACGCCGGTGGTTCCATCGGCGAGCGGTCATCCTCGAGTTCTACCGGACCCGGCGTGGCACCGGAACCACACGACGTGCATCGACTGACCACCCGGGCTCCTCGCGGTGTGCCACGCGTGGAGTCCAGGGAGGTGAGTGTTCGAGTCGGCGCTAGTACGGCGCAGCGACCCGTTGGTGCTGGACCAGAGCCCCGTCCGCTTGCCATCCGACCAGCAGACCGAACTCTGGTAGAACGAGACGCGTCCGGCAGTGGAGGTGATCGACGTGACGACCGGCCCTGGAGCGCACACTGTCCTGGCCATGACCGAGGGCGAGGCGTTCGGCTCGCTCCGGCAGCGACCGACTTCGCGGCGGGAACGATTCGCCATGGGCCGAGCGCTGCGCAAGCAGGTGCCCCGCAAGGCACTGGCGCGATGGGAGGCGCCCGCGGAGCGCCGGGACCCGGTCCAGCTGATCCAGGAATCACACCGGGGTCGACTGGACGAGCTCATCCCGATCCGGGTCAGCCGGATGGTCAACTCGCCGTACGGCTTCCTGCGCGGCACCGCCATCGTGATGGCCGCAGACGTCGCCGGGTTGCCGGCAACCGGGATCACTCCAGTGATCTGCGGCGACGCGCACCTAGGCAACTTCGGCTTCTACGCCTCGCCCGAGGGTGAGCTCGTGATGGATCTCAATGACTTCGACGAGGCGCATCCCGGTGGTTGGGAGTGGGATCTACGGCGGCTCGTTGCCAGCATCTGGGTGGCCGGGCGCGAGAACTCGTCCAGCGAGCAGCAGTGCGCAGATGCGGTCACGTCGTGCTTGTCGGCCTATCGGGCCGAAGTGAACTTCTTGGCGGAACAGCCGCTGCTCATGCGTTCCTACAACCGTCTGGACGTGGAGCGCCTGCACCGGACCGCCACCGAGAAGACGCTCCGGGCCGAGATCGCGCGGTCCGCCAAGCGGGCCCGGAACCGGACCAGCGACCGCGCGCTGCCGCGATTCACCCGCGAGCACGAGGGCCGTCGGCACATCGTGGACGAGCCGCCCTTGATCACCCACGTCTCCGAGCAGGACGGTGAGCTGATCGCGGCCGCGCTCGATGAGTATCTGGCCACGCTGGCGCCGCACTGGCGACGGGTCCTGGGCGGCTACACCCTGGTCGACGTAGCCCACAAGGTCGTCGGCGTGGGCAGCGTTGGCTTGCGCGCCTACGTGGCGCTGCTGGAGGGCAGCAGCCCTGACGACGTGTTGTTCCTCCAGCTGAAGCAGGCGCGCCGATCTGTGCTGGCCAAGTACGTGCACGGCGACTCCGCCTGGCACGCTCACCAGGGCCAGAGAGTGGTGGAGTACCAGCAGGCCCTGCAGACGGTGAGCGATCCACTCCTCGGGTGGACCACCGTTGGCGAGCGACAGTATTACGTTCGGCAGTTCCGGAACATGAAGGGCACCATCCCGCTCGACGCCATCGATCCCGCGGCGTTGGCCGACTACGCCGGCATCGTCGGTCGCCTGTTGGCCAAGGGGCACGCCCGCACCAGTGGCGCTTCCATGATCGCGGGCTATGTCGGCCGATCCGACAAGCTGGATCGGGCCATGGCCCTGTTCGCGCGGGCCTACGCCGACCAGACCGAAGCCGACCACGCCGAACTGGTACGAGCCGTCCGGCAGGGGGCCGTAGCAGCCACGGAGGGCGCCCTGGATCGGGTCGGCTCCGCCTTCCGCCCCTGATCTGTCTGTGCCCCTGACCCCGCCGTGATCCGTGTCGAGCGGCGAATGGTCTCCAGCAACAACCATCACGGGTGTGGCGGACCCGACCACGCTGACGTGGCACGCTGCTGCACACGGCATCCGGGAGGCGTGGGTCCGCGTGCCCTCGGACCGCAGCCAGCCCCTGACTGGGGAAACCAGTGGGAACCGGGGGAATCCCTGGCAGGGGCTGGGTGAAGCTGCAGTTCAGAGGCCCGGCCTGTGGGAGTTCGGAACCGCGGACGAACACTCCGACGCCAGAAAGTGTCCAGGTCCTCGACGAGCTCAAGGCCCAAGGGCATGACGTCACCGTGCTGACGTTCGTCGGCGCCGGGCACGGTCTCTTGGATAACGCACCGACCGACCCGGACGCGACCCCATCGCTGATCGGCTGGGTCACCAGTCACGACAGGTAGCCCCGGTCCACCACCAACCCGACAGTTGTTGCTCGAATGGTGGACAATATCTGAGTAAGTCAACTGATCTAATACAGTATTCCTCGGATGGCTCGGGCCCCACCTGTCATTACATCCGCACCCTGCAAGGAGAAACCTCCGCATGCGCATGAAGTCTTTTGTCGTCCCTCTTGCTGCCGTCACCGCCATGGGACTACTGGCCGCTTGTGAGTCCTCCGGCGCGAGCGAAGGGTCGACCCTGGGTGTCGGCTACTTCCAGAGCGCGACCATCGGCCCCGAGGTGCTGGTCGCCGGCAACCCCGAGCTCGCTGACAAGGTCGACGGCACCTTCAAGCTGACCCCCATCGACAGCGGCGTGGCCGGCCTGGCGCAGCTGCGCGGCGGCGCGTTCCCGTTCGTATCCGGCGTCGGCAACCCGCCGGTCGTGGGGGCGATCGCGCAGGACACCAAGCTCAAGGTGATCTACGCCGAGTACTTCGACGCGGCCCAGCTCATCGTCGGTCCGGACATCAGCTCCAACGACCAGCTCACCGGCAAGACCGTCGGGGACCTCCAGGGCTCGTCGGAGGACTTCGAGGTCCGTGGCTGGCTCGAGAAGCAGGGGCTGACCGACAAGACGAAGGTCGTCGGCTTCCCCAGCGAGGCGGCCGTCGCGGCGGCGTTCAAGGCCCACAAGATCGACGCGGCGTACGTCGAGATTGCCCAGGCCCTCGAGCTCAAGAAGAGCGCGCAGGGTCGCCAGGTCGTGACGGCCGAGGAGATCGCCAAGCTCGGTTACCCGTCCCTGAACGTGCTCGCGGTCACCGACGAGTTCGCGAGCAAGAACAAGCAGGTCGTGCAGCAGGTGGTGTGCCAGGTGATGCGTGCCCAGACGATCGCCACCAGCGACCAGGCCGACACCTACATCACCCGAGCGGCCAAGACGGTCGGCGCTGCCGGTGACCAGGCGGTCGCCGCGACCAAGGTCATCCCGTTCGTGCCGGCCGACGAGGAGCTGTCCTGGTTCCACGACGGCGACGGGGACGTGGCCCAGGGCAAGATCGCGAAGTCCTACGCGCTGACCGCCCAGTTCCTCAAGGAGCAGGGCCGGGTCACCACGGTGCCGACCTCGGAACAGATCGCCTCGCACATCGACGCGAGCTACGTCGAGCAGGCGCTGAAGGACGGGTGCGACAAGTGAGCAGCCAGGCCGCAGTCCGGATCGCCGGGGTGCGCAAGAGCTTCCCAGGTCGCTCGCGCCGAGCCGCCCCGCGACGAGCGCTGGACGGGTTCGACCTGCAGGTCCAGGAAGGGGAGTTCCTCTGCCTGCTCGGCCCGTCCGGCTGCGGGAAGTCCACCCTGCTGAACCTGCTGGCCGGTTTCTCGCGACCCGACAGCGGGGACGTCTTCCTCGACGGCGACCGCATCATCGGGCCGGGACCAGAGCGTGGGGTGCTGTTCCAGACGCCGATGCTGTTCCCGTGGCTGAGCACGCTCGACAACGTGCTCTACGGACCTCGAGCCCGCCACGACCTGACCCCGGAGATCCGTGAGCGTGCCCTCGACCTGCTCGAGACCGTGGGGCTCTCGGACGCGCGGGACGCCTTCCCCCACGAGCTCTCCGGCGGGATGCGGCACCGCGCGGCGTTCGCCCGGGTGCTGGTCAACCGGCCGCGACTGCTCCTGATGGACGAGCCGTTCGGTGCCCTCGACGCGATCACCCGGGTGGCCATGCAGCGCTTCCTCCTGCACCTGTGGGAACGCGACCGGATCACGATCGTGTTCGTCACCCACGACGTCGAGGAGGCCGTGCTGCTTGGGGACCGGATCTGCGTCATGTCCGGCACGCCCGGCCGGACGCGCGCGACCTTCGACGTCGACCTGCCTCGGCCGCGCGACCTCGACGTCACCGAGACCCTGGATTTCGTCGCTCTCAAGCGCGAGGTCCGTGAGGCTCTCGAAGGGAGTGCGGCATGAGCGCCCGGACCGCTCCGCCCCAGACGGGGTCGACAGCGGATTCGACAGCCACCCAGGAGGCGGAGCTCAACCTCCCGGGCGCTCGTCGCGGACCTTCCGCGCGGCGTACGGCGTACGGCGCGCTCGGCCTCATGCTCGCGCTCGTGCTCTGGGAGCTCGCGTCCTACGTCAAGGGCGACCCGGTGATCCTGCCGACCGTGCAGGAGACGGCACGGACCTTCGTGCAGTACCTCGGCACGAAGTACCCGGCCGCCACCGGTGACACCCTGTGGCAGCACGCGCTCGTCAGCGTCGGGCGCATCAGTGCCGGGTGGACCGTCGGGGTGCTCATCGGGATCGCCGTCGGGGGAGTGATGGCGTCGATGCAGCCGGTGCGTCATCTCATCGACCCGCTCATCGAGATCACCCGGCCGCTCCCGCCCCTGGCGTTCATCCCGCTGTTCATCGTGTGGTTCGGCATCGGCGAGACGTCGAAGTTCCTGCTGATCCTCGTCGGCGTCGTGCCGATCATGATCATCGCGACGGTGACGGCGCTGGACGCCGTGCCCGACGAGCTCGTGCAGGCCGGACGCAGCCTCGGCGCGTCCCCGCTGTGGGCGCTGGTCACCGTCCGGCTCCGCAGCGCCCTACCGCAGATCGTCACCGGGATGCGGCTCGCGATGGGTGGCGCCTGGACCAGCATCGTGGCGGTCGAGCTGATCGCCGCCACCAGCGGGCTCGGCTACCTCATCAACAACGCCGGCGTGAACCTGCAGACACCCCTGGTGCTGAGCGGGATCGTCACGATCTCGATCCTCGGCATCGCCTTCGACAGCCTCTTGCGGCTGCTCCACTCCCGGCTCGACCCGACCCACAGGAGGACGTCATGACCACCACGCAGCAGAGTCCGTCCGTGCTCACCGTCGACCGCCTCGGTCCGTCCTTCGGGGCCGAGGTGCCCGGCCTCGACCTGCGCACGCTGGACGACGACCAGGTCGCCGCCGTCCGTGCGGCCCTGGTCGAGCACAAGGTGATCTTCTTCCGCGGGCAGGACCTCGACGACGCCGCCCAGGTCGACCTGGGCCGACGCCTCGGTGACGTGACCGCCGGCCACCCCGTCGCGACCAGCACCGAGGTCGAGCACCCGGAGATCTACAACATCGACAGCGCCGACCCGGAGTTCTCCTTCTCCGACGTCTGGCACACCGACGTGACGTTCATGGAGCGCCCGCCGCTGGGCTCCATCCTGCGGGCCGTCCGACTGCCGTCGTACGGCGGCGACACCAGCTGGGTCGACAGCCAGCTCGCCTACGAGTCACTGTCCGCGCCGGTACGCGACCTCGTCGACGGACTCAGCTCCGTGCACGACGGCAACCGTGAGTGGGGCGCCTACCTCCGACGCCGCGGCGGTCAGGGCAACGTCTGGGACGGGACTCGGGTCAAGGAGCTCCCGCCCGTGGAGCACCCGGTGGTCCGGGTGCACCCCGAGACCGGGCGCAAAGGCCTGTTCGTGAACCCCGGTTTCACCTCACACGTCGTCGGCGTGTCCGACTCCGAGAGCCGCGCGATACTCGACCTGCTCTACGCGCACCTGACCAAGCCGGAGCACACCATCCGGCACCGCTGGCAGGTCGGCGACGTCGGCCTCTGGGACAACCGGAGCACCTCGCACTACGCCAACCGCGACTACACCGAGACCCGGGTCATGCGCCGCATCACCCTGCAGGGCGACCGGCCCGTGGGCCCGCGGCAGCGAAGGGAGGCCCCGTTATGACGATTCTGCAGGCCACGACGGTACGTCCCCGTCACGCCGCCCTGTCCACGAGCCCCTCGCGGGACGCGACCGACCATGCGGCGCGGCAGCGCCGAGAGGCCGCTCGGGCCCGCGACCTGACCGCCCTCCTGCAGCAGCGCCCCGACCTGACGGGTGTGCACCTACCCGCCGACTTGTACGCCGAGGCCGTCCGCTGGTGCGTTTGAGCCGTCGCGGCGCGCGCGAACACTCTGCCGGCGTCACCCGCGGCGGAAAGACCCACCTCGCGAGCGCGCGGATCGCGGCGCATCCCACGTCAGACATCAACCGCGCTGCCAATGTCCCGGCCGGGCACAACTCGGCCAGTGAGCCCCCCGGGTCCGGTGGGCGACGATGTACGCGTGTCGCTAGCTTGTGTTCGCGCGCGGTGGGCCTGCGCCAGGGCCTCCCGGACCAGTGGGGCCGTCCCTTTCGCAGGGGCCCCTCAGCCGCCGGCACTTGAGCCATCCGTCTGCGAAAGATCGCAGAGCGTGAGCGGACGTGGCAAGATCCGGAACCATGGCGCACGTTCTGTCCGGCCGGGCCGAAACTCCCACCCAGTCCAAGATCCTGACGTACGTGCGGGACGAGGGGCCGCTCTCGCGGATGGACCTGGCCGCCCGGCTCGGGGTATCCCGGACGACGGTCGCCGTCGAGGTGGGGCGCCTGGTCGAGCTTGGTCTCGCCGAAGACGGCGGGCCGGCTGCCTCGCGGGGCGGGCGGCGCTCGACGCTGGTCGACTTGGACGCGGGGCTTCGCTTCGTCGGCATCGAGCTCGGTGCCACGTCGATGAGGATCGCCGTCACGGATGGCCGGCTCGGCGTGCTGGCCCGGGCTGCGGCGCCCAATGCCGACATCCGGCGTGGCCCTGAGCCCGTGCTGGCGGAGGCGATCGAGCTCACGCGCAAGCTCCTGGCGGAGCAGGGCGTGGAGCGTCCCGCGGGCCTGGGCATCGGGGTGCCGGGCCCAGTGGACTTCCACGCGGGTGTGCCGGTCTCGCCACCGATCATGCCTGGCTGGGACGGCTATCCGGTCCGCGATGCGCTCTCGCGTGAGCTCGGGACCCCGGTGCTGCTGGACAATGACGTCAACGTGATGGCGCTGGGGGAGCAGCACACGGGCGTGGCCCGGTCCGCATCCGCGTTCCTGTTCGTCAAGATCGGCACGGGCATCGGCTGCGGCATCGTTGTGGACCGGCATCTCTACCGGGGGGCCGACGGGTGCGCCGGCGACATCGGGCACATCCGCATCGAGCAGTCCGGCCCCGTGTGTGCCTGCGGGAACCAGGGCTGCCTGGAGGCGTTCTTTGGTGGAGCGGCGCTGGCCCGCGACGCGTCGAGCGCGGCACGGGCGGGACGCTCGGAGATCCTGGCCGAGATGCTCGAGTCGGACGGTCGGCTCACGGCTGAGCACGTCGGTAGGGCGATCGGGCGGGGCGACGCGACGGCGCTCCAGCTGACCCGCGACGGCGGCCGTCGGGTCGGAACGGTGCTCGCGAACCTGGTGTCGTTCTTCAACCCGGGGCTGATCGTCATCGGGGGTGGCGTCGCCGGTCTGGGCCACACGCTGCTGGCGGAGATTCGCAGCGCGATCTACCGGCAGTCGCTGCCGCTCGCGACCGGGAACCTCCCGGTCGTGCTCAGCGAGCTCGGTAGCGACGCCGGGGTGGTTGGCGCGGCCCGGTTGATCAGCGACGCGGTCTATGCGCCCGGGGACTTTCGCAACTAACTTGCGAAATACTCTTGCCAACTTTCGTTTGGCATTCTAGGTTTCTCTGCATGCCGCCGTGACGCCCGTCACGTCGCCAGCCGAGGAGTCCAGGTGGACAGCGACCCGACCAGCAGCCCGTCCGGCACGTCATCGCTCGACGGCGCCGCGCCTCTGCTGCAGATGCGCGGGATCGTGAAGACCTTTCCCGGCGTCCGTGCGCTCGACGGCGTAGACCTGGTGGTGCGGCCCGGTGAGGTGCACTGCTTGCTCGGCCAGAACGGCGCCGGGAAGTCCACGCTGATCAAGGTGCTGGCGGGCGCCCACCGTCCGGACGAGGGGGAGATCGAGTGGCGCGGTGAGGCCGTGGCCCTGAGCACCCCGGACACGGCGATCTCGCTGGGCATCTCCACGATCTACCAGGAGCTCGACCTCGTCGCGGGGCTGAGCGTGGCCGAGAACATCTTCCTCGGGCACGAGAAGTCCCGCGGCGGGCTGCTCCGCCGGGGCGACACCCGTCGCGCGGCCCGCGCTCTGCTCGCCCGTCTCGGCCACGAGGAGATCCGCGTCGACCGCGAGGTCGGAACGCTCCCGGCGTCCGGGCAGCAGATCGTCAGCATGGCCCGGGCCCTGTCGCACGACACACAGCTCATTGTGATGGACGAGCCTTCGGCCGCGCTCGACCAGCAGGAGGTGCAGTCGCTGTTCCGGGTGATCCGCGACCTGACCTCGCAGCGTGTGGCGGTCGTCTACATCTCCCATCGGCTCGAGGAGATCCGCCAGGTCGGTGACCGGGTCACGGTGCTCAAGGACGGCCGCACCGTCGCCACCGACCTCCAGGCGCGGGACACCCCCACCTCCGACCTGATCCGGCTGATGACCGGACGCGACATCGAGTACGTCTTCCCTCCACGCGCCACCCTCGACGCTGCGGCGCCGACCGTCCTCGAGGTCGAAGGCCTCGGCCTCGCGAAGTCGTTCGCCGACGTCTCCTTCTCCGTGCGCGCCGGCGAGATCGTCGGGCTGGCCGGCCTGGTCGGCTCGGGACGTTCGGAGATCCTCGAGTCCGTGTACGGCGCTCGGAAGCCGGCGAGCGGCACAGTCGCCGTGGACGGGAGGCGCCTGCGGCGTGGGTCGGTCTCCGCGGCAGTCCGGGCCGGGATCGGGCTCGCGCCCGAGGAGCGCAAGAGCCAGGGGCTGCTCCTGGACCAGGCGATCTACCAGAACATTACGGTCTCCAGTCTCGGGCGCTTCGCGCGGGCCGGCTTCCTCGACGGGTCGGCCGAGCGCTCCTCCGCCCTCGAGTTGACGAAGGCGCTCGACGTACGCCCGTCCGGGGTCACCCGGCCGGTGAGGACGCTGTCCGGCGGCAACCAGCAGAAGGTCGTGCTGGCGCGGTGGCTGATGCGGGACTGCCGGGTGCTGCTGCTCGACGAGCCGACGCGTGGCGTCGACGTCGGGGCACGCAGCGAGATCTACGCGCTCATCAGGTCACTGTCCGAACGCGGGGTCGCGGTCGTGGTGGTCTCCAGCGAGATGGAAGAAGTCCTGGGTCTCGCGGACCGGGTCCTGGTCATCAGGGAAGGGCTGGTCGTGCACGAGGGGCCGGCCGACGAGATCGACGAGCACCGGGTACTCGACCTGGTCATGGAAGGAAGTGCCGCATGAACCCGGAACAGGAGACGTCTCCCCCGACGGGCACGGCCGCCACGAGCCACCCGGTGGCGGCGCAGGAGCACATCGTCCAGGAGCCACTGTCCGGTAGCGGCACGAGCCGGTCGCGCGGAGCGCTCGGCGGGCTGATGGGCTCGTCCGTCGGCCGCAACCTCGGCCTCGTCGTCGCGCTCTTCGTCCTCTGTCTGGTGGGGATCGCCACCGCCGGACAGCAGTTCGCCAGCATCGACAACGCGCTCACCATCCTCCGGCTCGCCGCCGTGATCGGTGTCGTGTCGGTGGGCATGACGTTCGTGATCACCGGTGGCGGGATCGACCTGTCCGTCGGTGCGATCGTGGCACTCGCCTCGGTCTGGTCGACGACCCTGGCCACGCAGACGATGGCGCGGGACTACCACTGGTCGATCATCGTGCTCGCCGCGGTCCTGGTAGGAACGGCCTGCGGTCTCGTCAACGGGCTGCTCATCGCCTACGGCAGGGTCGTCCCGTTCATCGCCA
Source organism: uncultured Actinomycetota bacterium (assembly GCA_963827435.1). Lineage (GTDB taxonomy): Bacteria > Actinomycetota > Actinomycetes > Propionibacteriales > Nocardioidaceae > Nocardioides_B. The sequence goes on along the minus strand of CAWHAU010000012.1, from coordinate 29,392 downwards.
CCCTGGCCATGCTCGCGGCGGCCCGCGGGCTCGCGGAGATCATCGCCCAGCGCCGGACGCAGATCGTCGACGTCCCCGGCTTCAGCAGCTTCTTCCGGCACTCGGTGCTCGGGATCCCCTTGCTGGTCTTCATCTTCGCACTCGTCGCGGCGGTCGGCTGGGTCGTGCTGAACCGGACCACGTTCGGCCGTCGTACCTTCGCGGTGGGCGGAAACCCCGAGGCTGCCCGGCTCGCCGGCATCGACGTACGCCGGCACACGGTGGCCCTCTACGCGATCGTCGGACTGTGCTGCGGGATCGCCGCGGTGATGATCGTGGCGCGAACGACGACCGGGTCCTCGACCCACGGCACGCTCTACGAGCTCGACGCGATCGCCGCCGTCGTCATCGGCGGAACCCTCCTCTCGGGCGGTCGGGGCACCATCGTCGGCACCGTGCTCGGCGTGCTGATCTTCACGACGCTCTCCAACGTCTTCACCCAGAACAACCTGTCCAGCTCGGCCCAGTCGGTCGCCAAGGGACTCATCATCGTCGCCGCGGTCCTGCTCCAGCAGCGGCTCGCGACGCGCAGCAACAGCGGCACCTAGCTCCACCCGAACCGCCTCTGTCTCGGACGTCCAGAACCCCCAGGAACGCGTGTTCCCGGCAACCAAGGAGCAGAACATGTCTCGACCCAACCAGCACCGCCGGTTCCGGCTGGTCACCGGAGGAGCGCTCGCCGCCCTGCTCTTCGTGGCCGGCTGCACGAGCAACACCCCGGAGGCCGACAGCTCGTCGGGCGGCACCGACACCAAGGCCGTCTCCGCCAACGACGACCCGGGGGAGAAGGTCGTCATCGGGTTCTCCGGTCCTGCTGCCGACCACGGTTGGCTCGCGGCGATCAACAGCTCCGCTCTCGAGGAGGCGAAGAAGTACGAGGACGTCGAGCTGAAGGCCGCGGAGGGCACCAACGACGCCAACCTGCAGATCAGCCAGATCGAGACGTTCATCAACGACAAGGTCGACGCGATCGTGCTGCTGCCGACGGACGGTGCGGCGCTGACCGACGTGGCCACCAAGGCGATGGAGGCCGGCATCCCGGTCATCAACGTCGACCGCGAGTTCTCCTCGCCGTTCGCGGCGCGGACCACCATCCTGGGCGACAACTACGGCATGGGCGTCTCGGCCGGCACCTACGCCTGCAAGGTCGTCGAGGACAAGGGCCTCGACGACGCCGGTGATCGCCGAGATCGCCGGTCTCGACTCGCTGCCGCTGACCCAGGACCGGTCGAAGGGCTTCAAGGACGCACTCAAGGCCTGCGGCCAGAACGTCGACAACCGGGTCGCCGCCGAGTTCACGGTGGAGTCCGGTGAGAAGGCCGCCTCCAACCTGCTCCAGTCCGCTCCCAAGATCGACGTCATCTGGAACCACGACGACGACCAGGGCGTCGGCGTGAAGGCTGCGTTCGACAACGCGAACCGCGACGAGTTCGCGTTCATCGGCGGCGCCGGTTCCTGCAACGCGATGCAGCTGGATCAAGGACGGCTCGATGGCTGCCACGGTCATCTACCCGCCGACCCAGGCTGCCGACGGCATCCGGCTGGCGCGTCTGATCGCTCAGGACAAGGGCATGTCCGACCTGGTGCAGGTCGAGGTGCCCAAGCGGATCGTGCTGAACGCTCCCGTGGTCACCAAGGACAACGTCGACGATTACACGGATCTCTGCTTCCAGTCCTGAGCCGTTGGGCCGGCCGGGACGGACTGCCCCGGCCGGTCCGTCTCCTGCCACCACCGCCCTCCGGCACAGAATCCGAGGACAACCAATGGATCCGATCGCCCCGGACCTCGGCGTCGGCCTGGTCGGGTACGCCTTCATGGGCGCCGCCCACTCCCACGCCTGGCGCACGGCACCGCACTTCTTCGACCTCCCGCTGCACCCGCGCCTGCGGGCGTTGTGCGGACGGGACCAGGCCCGCGTGGCCGAGGCCGCCCGACGGCTCGGTTGGGAGTCCACGGAGACCGACTGGACCCGCCTCCTCGCGCGAAGCGACATCGACCTGATCGACGTCTGCACCCCTGGGGACACCCACGCGGAGATCGCCATCGCCGCACTCCGGGCCGGCAAGCACGTGCTCTGCGAGAAGCCGCTCGCCAACTCGGTCGCCGAGGCGCAGGCGATGGCCGACGCCGCCGACCTGGCCGCCGCCCACGGCGTCCGCGCCATGGTCGGCTTCACCTACCGCCGGGTGCCCGCCGTCGCCCTGGCCCGGCGGCTGGTCGAGCAGGGCCGGCTCGGCGACATCCGGCACGTCCGCGCGCAGTACCTCCAGGACTGGCTGACCGACCCGCAGTCGCCGATGACCTGGCGGCTCGACAAGGACAAGGCCGGTTCGGGCGCCCTGGGCGACATCGGTGCGCACATCGTCGACCTGGCGCAGCACATCACCGGCGAGCACATCGTCAACGTCAACGGCCTGCTCGAGACCTTCGTCCGCGAGCGCCCCCTGTCCGACGGCTCCTCCGCGACGCTGCTCGGCGGTGACGCCGTGAGCGGCTCCGGCCACGGGACCGGCCGGGTCACCGTCGACGACGCCACGACCTTCCTGGCCCGCTTCACCGGCGGAGCGGTCGGCGTCTTCGAGGCCACCAGGTTCGCCACCGGCCGCAAGAACGCGATCCGTCTGGAGATCAACGGGTCCCGAGGCAGCCTGGCGTTCGACTTCGAGGACATGAACGTCCTGGAGTTCTACGACGCCGACGAGCCCGCCGAGACCGCCGGCTTCCGCCGGATCCTGGTCACCGAGCCCGAGCACCCGTACGTCGGAAGCTGGTGGCCGGCCGGCCACGGCCTTGGCTACGAGCACGGCTTCACCCACCAGGTCGTCGACCTGGTCAGGGCGCTCGGCCGCGGAGACCAGCCGCTCCCGTCCTTCCGCGAGGGGCTCCAGGTCCAGTGCGTGCTCGCCGCCGTGGAGCGCAGTGCCGAGCTGGGCGCCTGGGAGCCCACCGCCGTCCCCGTCGCCGCCGCCTGACCCGGTCCGAGACCGCACCGACCCCGAGGAGTCCCGATGCCAGCAGCACGTCCCGTCCCCACCGCCGATGACCGCTTCTCGTTCGGCCTCTGGACGGTCGGGTGGCAGGGGGTCGACGTCTTCGGCGGACCGGTGCGCCCGCCGATGGATCCGGTCTACGCGGTGGAGCGGCTCGCCGGGATCGGGGCCGCGGCCCTGAGCTTCCACGACGACGACCTCGTGCCCGACGACGGCACGCGACAGGTGACCCTCGACCGGTTCGCGAAGGCGATCGCCGAGACCGGTCTGGTCGTCGAGATGGCGACCACCAACCTGTTCGGGCACGCCGTCTTCAAGGACGGCGGGTTCACCGCCAACGACCGGCGGGTGCGCCGGCTGGCGCTGGCCAAGGTGCTCCGCAACGTCGACCTCGCCGCCGAGCTCGGCGCCCGCACCTACGTCCTCTGGGGCGGCCGGGAGGGCTCGGAGTCCGGCGGCAGCAAGGACGTCCAGTCGGCGCTGGCCCGCTACAAGGAGGCGCTCGACCTGCTCTGCGCCTACGTCCGCGACCAGGGCTACGACCTTCGCTTCGCGATCGAGCCCAAGCCCAACGAGCCCCGCGGCGACATCCTTCTCCCGACGATCGGGCACGCGCTGGCCTTCATCTCCGAGCTCGACGAGCCCGACCGGGTCGGCCTCAACCCCGAGGTGGGCCACGAGGAGATGGCCGGCCTGAACTTCGCGCACGGCATCGCGCAGGCGCTCTGGCACGGCAAGCTCTTCCACGTGGACCTCAACGGCCAGCACGGTCCCCGCTTCGACCAGGACCTCCGCTTCGGCGCCGGCAACCTCCGCGGCGCCTTCTGGACCGTCGACGTCCTCGAGGGCGGTCCGGGCGGCGCGGCGTACGACGGCTACCGGCACTTCGACTACAAGCCGGCGCGGACCGAGGACGACGAGGGCGTCTGGGTCACCGCCGAGGCCTGCATGCGCAACTACCTGCTCCTCCGGGAGCGCACGCGGGCCTTCCGCGCCGACCCCGCGGTGCACGAGGCCCTGGCCGCGGCCCGGGTCGGCGAGCTCGGGGTGCCGACCCTCGGCGACGGCGAGACGATCGAGGACCTACGCGCCGAGCGCCACGACGTCACCGCCCTCGCCGAGCAGGGACTGGCCTTCGAGGCGCTCGACCAGCTCGCGATGGAACACCTGCTCGGCGCACGCTGAGCACCCGGACCGGAAGGAAACCGAGATGACGCGACCGATCACGCTCTTCACCGGGCAGTGGGCCGACCTGCCGTTCGAGGAGGTCTGCCGGCTGGCCTCCGGCTGGGGGTACGACGGGCTCGAGATCGCCTGCTGGGGCGACCACCTCGACGTCTGGGCGGCCGTGGAGGACGACGCCTACCTCGCGAGCAAGCGGGACGTGCTCGCGAAGTACGACCTGAAGGTCTGGGCGATCTCCAACCACCTCAAGGGCCAGGCGGTCTGCGACGACCCGATCGACCAGCGGCACCGGGACATCCTCCCGAGCCGGATCTGGGGCGACGGCGACGCCGAGGGCGTGCGGCAGCGCGCGGCCGAGGAGATGAAGATGACGGCGCGGGCCGCGCGACGCCTGGGCGTCGACACCGTGGTCGGGTTCACCGGCTCCTCCATCTGGAAGTACGTGGCGATGTTCCCGCCGGCCACCCAGGCCATGGTGGACGCCGGCTACGACGACTTCGCCACCCGGTGGAACCCGATCCTCGACGTGTTCGACGCCGAGGGCGTGCGCTTCGCCCACGAGGTGCACCCCTCGGAGATCGCCTACGACTACTGGACGACCGTGCGGGCGCTCGAGGCCGTCGACCACCGGGAGGCGTTCGGGCTGAACTGGGACCCGTCGCACTTCGTCTGGCAGGACCTGGACCCCGTGTCGTTCCTGTGGGACTTCCGGGACCGGATCTACCACGTCGACTGCAAGGACACGAAGCTCCAGGTCGGCAACGGCCGCAACGGCCGGCTCGGGTCGCACCTGGCCTGGGCCGACCCGCGCCGCGGCTGGGACTTCGTTTCGACCGGTCATGGGGACGTGCCGTGGGAGCGCTGCTTCCGGATGCTCAACACCATCGGCTACGCGGGACCGATCTCGGTCGAGTGGGAGGACGCCGGGATGGACCGTCTCCGTGGGGCGCCCGAGGCACTCGACTTCGTGCGGTCGCTGGCCTTCGACCCGCCCGACGCGGCGTTCGACTCGGCGTTCGCGACGACCGACTGACTGACCGGGACGCTCGCCCGGGAGGCCAGAGCGGCTCCTGTCCGCCATTGCTGACGGGGGCCGCCGGGGCCGTCTTCTCGTGCGCGAATCACGGCGGACCCAGATGTCGCTCCTCTTGACGCCTTCGCGAGGAGCCCGTTGGCGGCCGAGGGGCGGGTCGGTGCCGGTTTGGTCGAGGTCGAGCTCAGTTGGGCTTCAGGGAACTCTCGAGGACCTCTTCGTTCGCCCAGTTGGCCAGGAACTGGAGGGCCTGCGCCGACGGGGAGGCGGGCTCGACCGTGTAGGTGATGATGGTGAGCCCGGTGCCGCCGGGTAGTTCCAGCGCTTCGCCGGTGAGTTCGAGTGCTCCGGCGACGGGGTGGTGCATCTGCTTGGTGGAGGTGCGGTGGAGTCGCACGTTGTGGCTGGCCCACCAGGTTCGGAACTCCTCGCTGCGTGTGGAGAGTTCGCCGATGAGATCGGTCAGGCCGCGGTCGTAGGGGTTGCGCCCAGCCTCGATGCGGAGCGCCGAGACGACGTCCCTGGCGACGGCAGCCCAGTCGGAGTAGAACTCTTGGGATCGTGCGTCGAGGAACAGGTAGCGCGCGAGGTTCGGGCGGCTCGCGTCGTGGCTGTAGAGGTCGGAGAGCAGGGCCCGTCCGAGGCGGTTGACGCCGAGCAGGTCGAGCCGGTTGTTCCGGACGTACGCGGGAGCGCTGATCGAGTCGAGGATGCGTTGCACGCCGGGTCGGAGGTGGGGCCTGGGGGCGGTGCGTCGTTGGCGGCCGCCGGTGTTGGCGGCGCGCGCGAGGTCGAGCAGATGTGTCCGTTCGGACTCGTCGAGTTGGAGCGCGCCGGCCAGTGCCTCCAGCACCGACTCGGAGACACCGCTGAGATTCCCGCGCTCGAGCCGGGTGTAGTAGTCGGTGCTGACACCGGCAAGCAGGGCGACCTCCTCACGCCGCAGGCCCGCCACCCGTCGGTTGGTGCCGTAGAGCGGGAGTCCGGCCCCGCTGAGTAGGCCGTTCAACGGGCCCACGGGACGTCAATGCGCGGTGCGTGGGTCGACGGCTCATCCGAGTCGGGGGATGTCTTCTGCCGGTGGTCTCCTCCTTCAACGCTTGAAGACCCGTCCCATGACGCTCATCAAGATGGCCGGGTGCTGGCCGGTGGGCAAGGTCTCCATCGGGGCCGCGCTGACTACGCCGATGGCTTCGATTCCGAACACGCGGTGGGGGACGCCTTCGGCGTATGCGAGCCTGGTGCAGCTCGCGGTTCAGGGCCGAAGGTCATCACCTTGATTCGCTCCCACTCCGGCGCGGGCTCGGGGACGGGCAGGTCTTGCTGGGTCGGCACTCGCCGCGACCAGTAGTCCGCTCGATGTGACGCGGTCGCCCTCCCGGACGTCGGTCACGCAGGTGCCGACATCCGTCACGACTCGCGTGGAACCGCCAGTCGGCTCACGATCGCGGACGCGAACGCCGCGCGGCACCAGGAGAGTGATTCCGCGCCCGAGCCCAGGAGCCGCCGGTGCCTGGATGCGCCCCGCGCGGGTAAGCCGGTATCGTCCGAAACATGACCCCGTCCAGCGGTGTGCGTCAGGTCGTCGTGATGGGCGTCTCGGGCGTGGGGAAGTCCACCATCGCCAAGGGGCTGTCGACGCTGATGCGGTGGCAGTTCGCCGAGGGCGACGCCTTCCACCCGGAGGCCAACCTCGCCAAGATGTCCTCGGGCCAGCCGCTCACCGACGAGGATCGGTGGCCCTGGCTGAGCACCCTCGGGGATTGGATGTCGCAGGAGATCGCGGCTGGCCGCTCCGGGATCGTGACCTGCTCGGCGTTGCGACGCGCCTACCGCGACCTGCTGCGCGAGGGACGGCCCGAGGTCGTCTTCTGCCACCTGACTGCGGAAGAGGACCTCGTCGCGAACCGGATCGACGCGCGCCAGGACCACTTCATGCCCCCGTCGCTGCTGCACAGCCAGTACGACACGCTCGAGCCGCTCGAGCCCGACGAGCCGGGTGTCGAGGTCTCGGTGGCCGGCAGTGCAGCCGAGGTCCTCGCCCGTGCCGTCGCCGCCCTGCAACTGCATCCAGAAGGAGAAAGCTCGTGACCCTCCACACCGTGACCGTCGCCGCCGACGAGGTGGTGGATCTCACCGACGCCCCCAACACTCAGCTGATCCTGGCCGCCATCCTCGGCATCGCCGCCGTGGTGTTGTTGATCACGCTCGCGAAGTTCCACCCGTTCCTGGCGCTGATGCTCGGGACGGCGGTGATGGGCGCCGTCGCCGGGGTCGCGCCCCTCGACATCGTCAACAGCTTCACCCTCGGGTTCGGCGCCACCGTGGGGTCGGTGGGGCTGCTGATCGCGCTGGGTGCGATGGTCGGCAAGCTGCTGGCGGACTCCGGCGGCAGCGACACGATCGTGGAGACGATCATCGGCCGCGTCGGCGCGACCGGGCTGCCGTGGGCGATGGCCCTGATCGCCGCGATCCTCGGGCTCCCGTTGTTCTTCGAGGTCGGAGTGGTCCTGCTCGTCCCCGTGGTGATCCTGGTCGCGTTGCGCCTGGACATCCCGATCATGCGCGTGGGGATCCCAGCGCTAGCCGGCCTGTCGATCCTGCACGGCCTGGTGCCGCCCCACCCCGGGCCGCTCGTCGCGATCGACGCGCTCAAGGCCGACCTGGGGCTGACCCTGATCTTCGGGCTCCTTGTCGCGGCGCCGACCCTTGTCATCTGCGGCCCGTTGCTCGCCAGGTTCGTCGAGCAGTGGGTGCCGACGCACGCCACCACCGTCGCCGCGGGCATGGTTTCCGACGTTCCCGCCGGCAGCCCCGCCATCAGCACCGTCGAGGGCCCCGGGGCCGGGCTGCCCTCGGCCGAGGCACCGGAGGGTGACGACCGCATCCACAGCGAGTCGCCGCTCGCCGAGGGCGTCACCCACCGTCCGGGGTTCTTCGCCGCCGTCATCAGCATCACGCTGCCGGTGATCTTGATGCTCGCCCGCGCGATCGCCGAACTGACCATCAACGACGAGGAGAACGGTCTGCGTGAGTTCCTGGTGTTCATCGGGACCCCGGCGGTCGCCTTGCTTGCGGCCGTGCTGGTCGCCATGTTCGCACTCGGGTTCGGCTCCGGCATGAACCGCAGCCAGGTCGAGAAGTCGACAGGCTCCGCGTTGCCCGGTATCGCCGGCATCCTGCTCATCGTCGCTGCGGGGGGTGGCTTCAAGGCGATGCTCGTCGACGCGGGAGTGGGTGATGTCATCGGCGACTGGGCGGAGGGCACCGGGATCTCCGTGCTGCTGCTGGGCTGGCTGGTCGCGGTCGGCGTCCGGCTCGCCACCGGTTCTGCCACCGTCGCCACGATCACGGCCGCCGGCATCGTCACCGGCGTCGCCTCAGGGCTGGAGTCCTCGGAGCTGTCGCTGCTGGTGCTGGCGATCGGCTGCGGCTCGCTGTTCTTCAGCCACGTCAACGACGCCGGCTTCTGGCTGGTGAAGGAGTACTTCGGACTCACCATCGGACAGACGATCAAGTCCTGGTCGGTGATGGAGACCGCGATCTCGGTCGTCGGGCTGGCGTTCGTGATGTTGCTGAGCCTGATCGTCGTCTAGCTGAACTCGTCGGTGACGTTGGTGATCGGTCGGGCTCTAGTGTGGGGGAGGACCTCCCACCCTGGTGGAGATGTCTGACGTCCAACGCCCCGTCTGAATCTGCCGGGTCACCTCACCCAGAACGAAGGCACCCCCAGCACCGCCCGTGGCAAGACGTCGGGAGTCGGTCCGGGACGTGGTTGAGTTCGCCGGTGGCACTGCGATGCGGGGCGATCGGCCCCGCGGGCATTCCACGTGATGTCCAAACCCACGGCGCGATCCGCAACCTCGACTGCGAGTACTGCTTCTTCTTGTCCAAGGACGAGCTGTACCCGGGCAACGGGTTCCGGATGGACGCCGAGGTCCACGAGGCCTACGTCGGCCAGCTGTTGGCGGCCCGGCGGGGCAACCCGGAGGTGGTGTTCGGGTTCCAGGGCGGTGAGCCCACAATCATGGGGCTGGAGTTCTTCCGGACCACCCCCTCGAGCTGCAGCAGGAGTACGTCGAGCCCGGGCAGGGCGTGCTGAACACCCTGCAGCGACCTCCGCTCATTAGTGCTATGGATGCGCGCCGGCACGCGGCGAAATGACGCCCTCGCGATAGAGCGCCGGTCCCAGCCCGCCGTAGTCCAGTCCACATAGGCTGGGGCGGTGAGTGACGTGCTGGACGAGGGGCCGTTCTTCCACGGCACGAAAGCCGATCTGCGGGTGGGCGAGTTCCTCACCGCGGGCTTCCGATCGAACTACCGGCCCGAGGTCGTGATGAACCACATCTACTTCACCGCGCTGCCTGACGGCGCCGGGCTCGCCGCGGAGCTCGCGGCGGGCGAGGGTGCTCCGCGCGTGTACGCCGTTGAGCCAACAGGAGCCTTCGAGGACGACCCGAACGTAACCGACAAGAAGTTCCCCGGTAACCCCACCCGGTCCTACCGGAGCAGGGAACCACTCAGAGTCGTCGGCGAAGTGGCCGACTGGACACGCCAAAGCCCCGAGGCGCTACAGGCATGGCGCGACCGCCTGGCGGCGATCCGCGCAGATGAACGCGGCGAAATCATCAACTGATCGGCGAACGAAGCCGAAGACTGAATACTTCGTGTGCGCCCGTTCGCGGCGGAATGACTCACCCCTGCCCGTGCCCGGATTGCCGCTGGATCCGGCGTCCCTGCGCACTGTCCCGGTCATGGCAACTCCTGACTTGGAGTGCGCTGGGGGCCGGCCCTGTGCGTGCTTCCGCCGCTCAGAGCCGTCCGTATGGGCTCGGCCAGGTCAGACCTGGTCAGTGGGCATGATCCAGAGCTCGCCGATGGAGGCGTGGGGCGGTCGGGTGACCATGTAGGTGATGCCGTCGGCGATGTCCTCGGGTGCGAGGGCCTCGGTGGTTGCGTAGAAGGCGTCGATCTCCTCGCGGACCGCCCCGGTGTTGTGTGAGCCGAGCTCGGTGGTGACACCGCCGGGCTCGAGAACGCCGACGCGCACGTGCCGCTTGGTCACCTCTTGGCGCAGGGCCTCGGTGAATCCGTTCACGCCGAACTTGGTCATGTTGTAGACGCCGTAGCCGTTCCACGCGACCCGACCGGCGATGGAGCTGATGTTGACGATGTCGGCGACCTGACGGGGGCCGTCCTCGGCTGCCTTGAGCAGGTATGGCAGAGCGGCGTGGGTGGTGTAGAGCAGCCCTTGGGCGTTGATGGCGATCATCCGGTCCCACTCGTCAGGGTCCGCGCCGACCACGGGGCCGAGGAGCATCAGCCCGGCGTTGTTGACCAGGATGTCCAAGCGTCCGAACCGCTCGAACGTCTGCTGCACGGCCGCCTCGGCCTGGGTGCGGTCGGTGATGTCGGCCTCGACGACCAGCGCCGTGCCGCCCGCCTGCTCGATCTCGGCGGCGAGGGCTTCGAGGCGGTCGCGGCGGCGGGCAACGAGCGCGACGGAGGCGCCGTCCTTGGCGAGCCGGCCGGCTGTGGCCTCGCCGATACCGCTGCTCGCGCCGGTGACGAGGGCGATGGTTCCGGTCAGATTCGATGTCATGGGAGGTGGTGTCTCCTTGCGGGGTGGATGTGCCCGTGGGTGGGGTCAGGCGCCGTCGTGGCCGAGGCTGGTGGACAGCTCGCGGTGGGCGTCGGCCTGGGCGAGGAGCTCGCGGGCCTTCTGCTCGAAGGTGGCCACGGCGTCGGCGCCGGCGGCGAAGCGCGCCGGCGGCTCTTCGAGGGCAGCGAGCTCGACGAGGGCGTGGGCGAGCTTGGCGGGGTCGCCGCCCTGCTTGCCGTCCATGCCCTTCCACGCCTCCACGGTCGCGGTCGTGCGCTCTGCGTAGTCCTCGATGGAAGGGGCGGCGTACTGCGTGGACTGCGGGCTGAGGAGCTCGGTGCGGAAGAAGCCGGGCTCGACGAGCATGGTCTTGATGCCGAACGGTGCGACCTCGGGAGCCAGGCCCTCCATGAACCCCTCGACGCCGAACTTCGAGGCGGCGTACGCGGTAAGGAAGTCACCGGCGGCCGTGATGCCGGCGGTGGAGGAGATCGTCATCACCAGACCGGAGCGCTGGGCGCGCAGCTGCGGAAGGGCGGCGCGGGTGACGTTGACCGGTCCGAACAGGGTGGTCTCGATCTGGGAGCGGAAGTCCTCCGGCGCCATCTCCTCGAAGAAGCCGGCTTGGAAGCTCCCGGCGTTGTTGACCAGCACGTCGAGCCGGCCGAACCGCTCCACGGTCGCGTTCACGGCGGCCGCGGCGGCGGCCGGGTCGGTGACGTCGAGGTCGACGGCCAGCAGGTCGTCGTGCTCGCCGAGCGCCTTGCTGACGGACTCGGCGTTGCGGGCGGTCGCGACCACCGCGTGGCCGGCCGCCAGGGCCGCCTTGGCGATGTCGACACCGAGGCCACGACCGGCGCCGGTGATGAACCAAACCTTCTTCTCGCTCATGGAGTGTTCCTTCTCTGGCTGGGGCTGGGTGGGATGGGTTTCTGCCTGTAGGACCACCGCCGCGTCGGCGGTGGCACTCACTACGGAACCAGCCGGCAGAGGAGGGTGGGAGCCCCTGCGAGAGGGGTACTGACAAGGACCCCCAGCCCGACCGAACCGCCCGTATGGTCGAGGACATGGCAGAGGGCAACGACCACCAGGACGTCCGTGGTATGTCCTGTGACGTCCGCGCCCAGATCCGCGAGTTCCTCTCCACCCGCCGGGCCCGGATCACCCCCGAGCAGGCCGGGCTGCCCGTGTACGGCGGCGACCGCCGCCGGGTGCCCGGGCTGCGCCGCTCCGAGGTCGCAAGCCTGGCCGGGATCTCCCCGGAGTACATGACGAAGCTCGAGCGCGGCAACGCCACCGGCGTCTCCGACAGCGTGATCGAGGGACTCGCGCACGCCCTGCAGCTCGACGAGGCGGAGCGAGCGCACCTGGAGGACCTGCTCCGCACCGCCGGCAGCACCCGCCCGCCGCGTCGCCGCCCCGCCCGCCAGCGGGTCCGGCCCACCGTCCAACGCATCCTCGACTCCATGACCGGCGCACCTGCCTTCGTGCTCAACGGCCGACTCGACATCCTCGCCGCCAACGACCTCGGGGTCGCGCTGTACTCACCGGTCTACGCCGACCCCGCCCGACCGGCCAACAACGCCAGGTTCGTGTTCCTCGACCCGCAGGCGACCGAGTTCTTCCGCGACTACGACAAGGCCGCCAACGACACCGTCGCCCTGTTGCGCGCCGAAGCCGGCCGCGACCCCTACGACCGGGACCTCTCGGACCTGATCGGGCAGCTCTCCACCCGCAGCGCGGAGTTCCGCCGCCGCTGGGCCGCCCACAACGTCCGTATCCACACCAGCGGCGTCAAGCTCCTCCACCACCCCGTCGTCGGCGACCTCGACCTGCCCTTCGAGTCCTTCCCCCTGCCCGCCGACCCCAGCCAAAGCCTCCTCACCTACACCGCCGAGCCCGGATCCCCCACCCAGGACGCCCTGAACCTGCTGGCCAGCTGGGCCGCGCCCGCCGACAACCTCGGCGTACCGCAATCGACAAGCGACGCGGCGGACGGTGTGCCGTCCCCCAAGACCGAATGAAGGACGCAAGCGCTGGCTGCGCGGCAGATGCGGTGCGCCACACGCCCGCTCATCGGCTGCTCCGGAGAAGGCTGTGAACGCAGGCGTCGATTGCGGCGGATTGACGCGGGTTGCATGGTGGTTGGCGCACGTTGACCCGTTCGACTGCGTGGGCTGCCCCATCGTGATGGACAGCCAGGTCAACGTCATGGCTGTCCGCGGGCGACACTCAGCGCTCGGCGGGTCGAATGGGTGGCTTGAGGTCGATGACCGGCGTCCCGTCGACTGCCTCCAGGCCATCGACCTGGATGCGTTCCGGTTCGACAGCGAGCACCGTCACTGGGTGCAGGCCGATGGGGTTGGGACGGTTCGGCGAGCGGGTGCTGAAGACCCCGCGCTCGGGACCGCCGGGATCGTCGCCGGGCACGGTCGCGAGCTCGTCGCGGCGTGCCAGGTGCAGCCAGGTCAGCACGAGGAGCTGTTGGCCGACTTCGATGTCACGAGCTCCCTCGCGGATCTCCGGTGCCAGGACCAGCCAGGCGCTGGGGGCGCCCCGGTCGGCCTGGTTCGGGGCTTCCGCGACTTCTCTCAGCGAGGATTGGACCCAGCCGATCGGCTGGATCTGATAGAGGGATGGTCTCTCGGACATCGGCGTCAACTCCCGCCAGCAGCGTCGCCGGCCGGCTCACCGCGTTAGCGCGCTAGACGACTTCCCACTGGACCTCACTGCGACTACGTTCGCCAATCCACTGGGTCCTCCGAGGTTACTCGACCCCGTTCGTTCCGCCAGTGAAGCCAGCCACCTGGCCGCACGCCGGTTGTCGCGCCCGCTGCGCTGACCTGTGCAACAACGACCCCATACTGGGCCAGCGCGGCAGCGGGCTGCGATGCGAGGCCAAATCGACCAGCTCCCCAATGCGGCGGTATGACGCGCCTTGCGAAACGCGCGGGTCGGTGTGCGGGTTCAGGCGGTTAGGATTCGCGAGTTGTCGTGTCGAGGGCGTCGCTCGGCAAGTTATTTGCGAAGAGTCCTCCGGTTCGGCGCGAGCGGGTCGGCGAGCGAGACCGCCCGCAAGGACCGTCACCCGCGTGGCCTACCGGAAGCGCGCATGTAGTAGCTCGCATCCTGTCGACACAGCTCCCACCGGCCGCTGGAGACCTCCGCATCCTCGGCCCCGTCGGTCAGCAGTTCAGCCGTGGGCAGTGGCCGCCCGTCCAGAAGGGTCAGGTCGGCTGCCACCTCGACGGCCTCAGTGCCGGTCGCCGGCGACGGTTGCGGCACCACTAGCAGGTAGCGGAACCCGCCTCGGATGTCTGCCTGCACTTGGGCGAGAAGGTCGAGGAATTGGTGTGAGTACGTGTCGCTCACGACGGTGTGTCCGGTCAGAACCACCTCGTCGTCATCGGTCCGGTAGGCCCCGGTGATGACTCGCTCGTGGCCTTCCGGAACCGAGTTCTCGAGCATGAAGCGGAGTTGGACGTCGAGCACTGCTCGTTGTTTGCCCTCATTGGGCGAGGAGGGCGTGAGCCGGAACTAGAGATGGGATTCGGCGATCGGTGGCGGGGGCAGCGGGAAGTGTGCGAGCTGCCCGTCGGCGTCGCGGCGCGCCAGGCTCGGTGCCAACGAGTCGAAGAAGTCGAAGGCGTCGAGGAGCGGGTCGAGGAGGGAGCGAGCGCCCCGCGACTTGGCTGTCGTACGCCTGCGCGTATGACGTAGAGAAACTGCCGTTCTGCGTGGTGAACATCGGGTCGAGGCGACTGGTGCGCTGGACCCACACAGGAAAGATGAGGTAGCACCCGTCCTCGAGCGGGCCGATGGCGCGATCGACGCCGGGGTCGACGACCTCCGGGTGATGGACTGCATTGTTCCGGGGGGCCGTAAGCCCGCGGACCGCCATGCCCCGCCGGTCAGCTGCCCGAGCGTCGAGATAACGCTGCGGGTCGGAGTTTTCGAAGACCTCGAGGTCGAGCGAGCGGATCGACGTGAGGGCGCGGCGAAGCCAGTTCAGTACGTCGAAGACGCTGTCGCCGCTCAAATCGAGGTGACCGTTGGGAGCGGGGGCAGCGTCGATTCGCGAGAGCGTGTCCCACAAACCGCGGATCTCCTCACCCAAACCGGCGATGAGCAGCCGGCCCTTCTCCACACGGTCTGCTCCGATGGTGAGCGTCAACCCGCCCCGGGCCGAGCCCTCTGCGCCATCATCGTCCTGCTGTTCGGTCACGCATGGAGTGGAGCACCCATCGCCGCCTTGCGCTCGGCAGTTTCCGTCCAACCAACAGAGCGGTATGGCTGAACGCGGGTCTAGCCACGACCTGGACGACTAGATGGAGCAAGGCGCTGGCGCACGGACCTCTGCAAGTCCGCGCGTCCGGCTCGCGGCGGAATGCAGCACGTGCAGGCGGGTCCGTCCAAAACAATTGGCGTGCCTCCCCGCTCCTAGATGTACCCGGCCAGGACGTTGGCGGTGAGGAAATGCACGCGGTGGAGAAGTCTAGGTGTCCGCGGGCGCGGTCGTAGTGCTCAGTCGTCCGCGGGTCGGCATGTCGGGCCAGGATCTGTGCGTCACGCAAAGGAACTCCGGCATCGAGCGCGTTGCTGATCGCAGCGTGCAGTAGCGAGTGCGGGCTGATGTGGCGGGGAATTCCGGCGGCCTTGGCGATCCGGATCATCATCGGGCTGCCGCGGACGCGGCTGGGGCATGGCCCCTGTTGACACGCTCGAGAAGCGTCCCGGCCAATGACCGGGGGCGTTTCGTGTTGCTCGAGTCATGGCCGATACCGAACGGGTCACCTTCGCCTTTGCGCCCGCCTTCTGGGACTCCTCGGCGCGGCCCAGCAGCAACGATTGTTCGCTCTCGTTGCAGGTCAGCGACGCTGCCTCGCGGAACGACGCGGCCGCGTCGGCATGGCGACCGGCCCGTGCGAGCAGGTCGGCGCGCACACTGGGCAGGAGGTGCGACCCGGCGAGCGCACGCTCGGGGAGGCCATCGAGAATGGCGAGGCCTGAATCCGGATCGAATGCCCGTCCGTGCGCGACGGCGCGGTTGACCTCCACGATCGGGCCGGGTGCGGCCTCGGCGAGCACGTCGTACAGCTTCGCGATGGCACGCCAGTCGGTTTCCTCGGGTGTCGCTGCGCGGGCATGCCGGGACGCGATCGCTGCCTGCAGGTAGTACCGACCGACGGCCTTCCCGCGCGCGGCAAGCAGTTCCGCGCGCTCCAACGCGGCCAGCCCGCGCCGGATCAGGAGCTCGTCCCACAGACTGCGGTCCTGGTCATCGAGCAGCACCGGCCGGCCCTCGGCGTCGACGCGGGCAGCGGCGCGAGAGGCTTGCAGTTCCAGCAGCGCCTGCAGCCCATGCACCTCCGGCTCGTCCGGCATCAGTTCGGCGAGCATCCTGGCCAGCCTGATGGCCTCGTTCGTCAGCTCGGGGCGCATCCAGTCGTCGCCCGCGGTCGCGGTGTAGCCCTCGTTGAAGATCAGGTAGACCACGGCCATCACATCGTCGAGCCGGTCAGTGCGCTCGGCACCGACGGGGAGCTCGAAATCCACGCGGGCTTCGCTGAGCGTCTTCTTGGCCCGGGAGATCCGCTGCCCCATCGCGGTCTCGGTGACCAGGAAGCCGCGAGCGATCTCCGCGGTCGCCAACCCGCCGACCAGGCGAAGCGTCAATGCGGCCCGGGACTCCGGGGTGAGCTGCGGGTGACAGGACAGGAAGATCAGTCGGAGGACGTCGTCCTCGATGAAGTCCACCTGCGTTGTGAGGTCGGGCATTCCGTCCTCCTCGCTCAGGCCATGACCGAGCTCCTCGGTCTTGCGACGCAGGTTGTCAGCCCGCCGGAAGCTGTCGACGGCGCGACGCTTGGCAGTCGTCATCAACCAGGCGCCGGGGTTGTCGGGAATGCCGTGGGTGGGCCAGCTCTCAAGCGCGCTCACCAGCGCGTCCTGCGCCAGGTCCTCGGCGAGGTCGAGATCCCGGGTCATCCGGGTCAGAGCGCCGACCAGCCGCGCGGACTCCTCACGCCAGGTGGCGGTGATCGTCTCGCCAGTGGTCTCGGCCATGCGGCCAGCCTAGGGCCGGCCGCACGGCCGCATCTGAGGGAGTGCTCAGGCGTCGGACGCCTCAGGCGGCGCCTCCGAGATCTGACGCAGAGTGGCGACCATCTCGCACTCGGGCCAGTACTTGGCGTGCAGCTCGGCGAACTCCTGCTGCCCGGCGATCGCGGCCTCCAGGCTGTCGTACTGAAGCAGGGCCCACCCACCGACGACCTCCTTGGCCTCGGCGTACGGGCCGTCGACCCGCGTCGTCTCACCCTTGCGGACCACGAAGTTCACCGCGTCCTCGGTGCCGAACAGACCGCCCCCGTCGAGGAAGTGACCCTGCTGCGCCTGCTCACCGATGTAGGTGTCCATCGCGTCGAACAACGCCTGCGGCGGCGCGCCGATGCCCTCTTCCATCTTCACGAAACCCATGAACCGCGGCATTGCTTTGCTCCTCAGCTTCGGGGCCCACCGCTGCTCGGTGGCCGACTCACCCATACGTCGAACGACATCCTTCGCCTTCGACATCGCCTACGAAAGTATTTTCCCGGGGTGCCGACGCACCTAGGACGCGCGCGGCATGCTGGTCCGAGACGAACGAGGCCAGCACGACTCGACGTCCTTACGACGGATCTTGTTCGCCGCGATGCCGAGCTCGGGAAACAGCGTCGAGGGCTAGTGGCGCCCGGGACCTTCGCCCAGCGCACCCCGCAGAAAGGCGGCAGGGCTCTGGAGCGCCTCGCGCCGGAAAGCCACACCGGCGCTAGCGGCGAAGCGACCTGGTCCCTCTTGCGGCGAAAAGGGACGCACTAGCACCTGCCCGCCCAGGCCCACCTGACTGTCAACGATTGGGCGCTCCGTGCCGCGAACTGTCGATACCTGCGGATGGGCCTGTCACGCACCCAAGGGCGGTTACCAACGACGCCTGCCCGTCCGCTGGCACGAGCCGGAACAGTCAGTCCTCAGCGTTGACGGCCTCGGTCACCGTCTCCGGGGGGCCCTCGAGGCGCCGGTAGCGCAGCAGCATCACCCCTGCGGGATAGGACTTCGGTGGCTCGACCTGCTCGAACCGGGTGGCGGTTGTGCCTTCGGGAAAGAGCTTCTTGCCCTGCCCGATCACCACCGGACACACCCACAGGTTCACCTGGTCGACCAGGGCCTCGCGGAACAGGGTTTGCAGCAGGTTCGCGCTGCCCCACGTGTGGATCTGCTCATGCCGCTCACGCAGGTCACGAACCTCGGCGCCCACGTCGGTTATCTGGATGCTGGTGTCCCAGGACAGTTCTGGCGTGCCGCGGGACGCGACGTACTTGGGGACCCGGTCGAAGGCCCGCCCGATCTCGTCGGTCTTGCCCGGCCAGTAGTCGCGGAAGATGTCGTACGTCGTGCGACCCAGCAGCAGCGCGTCGGATGCCTGCACGTCCGCATTGATCTGTTCGCCGGACTCCGCATCCCAGAACGGGCGCTCCCAGCCGGCGTACTCGAAGTCGCCGTCCTGCTCGGTGGGGCCGCCGTTGGCCTGGATCACGCCGTCGAGCGTGATGTTCATGTTGACGTGCAGCTCACCCATCGCGCCATCTCCTCATCCTTCTCCGTGTCCATTCGGATCACCTCCATAGTCAGCATCGGCAGATGGCAACGGATCGGTCTACCTCGCGCACGGAGAGGACGACGACCTAGCCGCTCGCCGTTGGACTGCTTCGCAAGCTCCGCGACCGAGTGGACAGGGCGTCCTTGGATCCGCCCACTGCTCTGAGTAGGGGACGTCGCGAACGGTCAGGGCCGCGGAAGAACGGTCAGAACCCGCTCCACGTGGTCCCGGAACTCGGTCATGTAGTCACGCAGGAACGCCTCGGTCGAGGAGTCGCTCACCTCACCGTCCTCGGCAAACACGTCGTGCGAGAAGTGGATGTACGCCTCGGGCGAGGTCATCTGCCGCGCGTTGCAGAAGCTGAGCACGGCGCGCAGACTCTGCTGACCCACCGCGGTGCCGATCGCGCCCATCGACGCGCCGATCACACCGGCGGGGATGTGATGGAAGGAGTTCTTCCCCCACGGCCGCGACGCCCAGTCGATGGCATTCTTCAGCGCTCCCGGGATGGACCGGTTGTACTCCGGAGTCACGAACAGGACAGCATCCGCCGCTGCGATCGCGTCCTTGAGCGCCGTCGCCTCGGGCGGGTATTCGGGGTCGAAGTCGGGACTGTAAAGCGGGAGGTCTCCGATGCCGATCTCGGTGAACTCGAGGTCTTCGGGTGCCAGGCGTATCAGCGCCCTGGAGAGCACGCGGTTGATCGAAGTGGACGAGAGACTGCCGACGAAGTAGCCGACCTTGTACACACTCACTTCAACTCCTTCCGTGGAACGGGACGTGATGGCGAAGTCGCTAAATCGATGGCAACGAGAGGCTTCGCGTCCAAGACCTCTCGGGCCCGTGGTCAGGTGGTCTTGATGGACGAGGGGTGTTCCGTCAACGGTGTGATGGTGATGGCCATGAAGGGGAACAGCGGGAGGTCCCACAACAACTGGTGCAGCTCTTCGTTGTCGGCGACGTCGAAGACGCTGAGGTTGGAGTAGGCGCCGACCACGCGCCAGATGTGAGCCCACGTGCCGGCCCGCTGAAGTTCCTGGCTGTAGGCCTTCTCGCGGGCGAGCAGGTCCTCCCGGCCGGGGGTGTCGGGCGGGAGGTCCACGTCCATGCGCACGGCGAACAGCATCAGGCGGGGTCCAGGACGAAGTCGTAGGTGACCTCGTTCCCGCTGCCGTCGGCTCTCGGTGTCGGTGCCAGCATGAGCTCGGGCTTCACTGCGTCGGCGATGTCATTGTCGACGTACTGGCCGCCCTCGAAGTACAGCTGCGTGGTGATGAGCCGGTGGTCGGGGGCTGAGACCTTCAGGTGGATGTGGGCGGGGCGCCAGGCGTGCCAGCCGGCTGCCGCGATGAGCTTGCCGCACGAGCCGTCGGTCGGGATCTGGTACGGCGCGGGCTGCATCGTGTTGATGTAGAACCGACCGTCGCTGTCGGCCGTGACGCGTGCCCGGAAGAGCCACTCGGGCAGTCCTGGTGCGAACTGCGAGTAGAAGCCGGCGTCGTCGGCGTGCCAGATGTCGACGATGGCGCCCGCGAGCGGGGTGCCGTCGACGCGCGCGGACCTGACCCTGGAACAGCAGGGGGGTGCCGGGTTCGTCGTCTCGCATCTCCAGCGTGCACTCGGCGGGGAGCGCGGGAGCGTTGGGCACGTAGTACGGCCCCTCGATCGTTCCCTTGGACCCTTCGCGGTCGGCGTTGGCGACCTCCTCGACCACGTGCTCGATCCACACGTCGAGGAACAGTGGCCACTCGCCGTCCAGACCCACCTGGATCATCCAGGCCTTGAGGGCGTCGTACTCCTCGTAGGTCACCTGCTTGTCACGGATCACCTCGTGCAGTGCCTTGATCGCTGCGGTGGCCACCTCGTCGACGCGCTCCTTGCTGATCTCGGGGCGCGCGGTGCTCCCCTTGCTCTGGAACACGCGGGTGGCGTTGGCGCCGGAGTCGGCCGCCTTGGCGTCGAACTCGGTGGGCTGGTCGAGTCTGGCTCATCGTGGTTCTCCTCGGTAGGTGGTGGTTCTCGGTCAGGAGTCGGTGCGGTAGTGGGCGAGCTTCTGTTCGTCGATCGCGATACCGAGCCCGGGGCCCTGACGCACCCGGAGCTCGCCGTCCTCGATGACGAGCGGCTCGGCGAGCAGGTCGTCGCTCATGTCGAGGTAGTTCGACAGCTCCGCGGGGCGGCGGGCGGTGAGACGGTGTGCCGCGCCGAACGCGGCGGCGCAAAGTGAGCCGATCTGGGTGTCGATCTGGTTGCCGAGGTAGACCTCCACGCCCATGCCCTCGCACTGGCCGAGGATGCGCTGGCTGGAGGTGAACCCGGTGCGCGAGGTCTTGATGGCGATGCCCGTCGCGGCCCCGGCCAGCAGCTCGCGAGTGACGTCGGCGGGGGTCGGCACGCTTTCGTCGGCGTACATCGGGATGGCGGAGTGTTCGACCAGCCACCGGCGGCCGAGTACGTCGTCTGCGGGGCACAGCTCCTCGGCGAAGGCCAGGTCCAGGTCGACCATCTCCCGCAGCGCGCGAGCTGACTCGCTGGGGGTCCAACCGCGGTTGCCGTCGATGTAGATCTCCACGTCGGGCATGGCGGTCCGCAGCGCGCGGCAAGCCTGGACGTCCAGCCGGTAGGGCTGCCGCCCGACTTTCACCTTGAAGGTCGTGATGCCGTAGGCGGCGCGGATCTGCTCGGCCTCGGAGACCATCGCCTCGGGTGTGGCGAAGCCGATCATGTGTGAGACGCGCATCCGGTCGGTGAAGCCGCCGAGCAGCTCGTTGACCGAGGTGCCGAGGGTCTGACCGATCGCGTCCCAGATCGCCATGTCCACAGCGGCCTTGGCGACCGGGTTGCCCACCGTGCGGTTCAGGCGTGCGTGCACCACCTCCCGTTCGAGGATGCCCACGCCGTCGATCGCGGGGGCGAAGTGGTCAGCGATGATCGACCGAACCGACGCCTGCGTCTCACCGTAGGTGAACGGTCGCGGGGGAGCGTCCGCGGTGCCGACGACACCGTCGTCGGTGTGCACCCGGACAAGCACGTGCTCAGCTGCGCGCACCTCACCGCTGGCGAACACAAGAGGCTTGCGGTAGTCGATGGCGTAGGGAATGGCCTCGATCCGCGCGATCTTCATGCGACGAGCGTCACACGAAGATCCGGTCAAGAGAAGTACAAGATCGGTCTCGATTGAGACCTCAGACGTCTTTTTCTGCCGCAAACAACAGCTTCCGCGCCACGACCAGCACCTGGCGCACGGCGGGGGAGGTCTCGCCCCGGCGCGTGGCGACGGCAAGTTCCACGGTGGGTGAGGCGTCGGCCAGGGGGCGGTAGGTCGCGCCGGTGATGCGCAGGTGCTGCACCGATTCGGGAACGAGGGCGACGCCGAGCCCCGCAGCGACGAACGATACGAGAGTCGAGGTCTCGGCCACCTCCGTGGCGCGTGGGGTGAACCCGGCCGCCTGGCAGGCGTCGAGCACGGCGTCGTGCACGACGGAGCGATGCTGCGACGGGTAGGTGATGAACGGCTCCTCGGCAAGATCAGCGAGGACCACCCGGGCATGTCCGGCCTGGGCGTGCGTCTCAGGAAGCACCACCACGAGTGGCTCGCGTCGAAGCGGGTGGACCTCCACCTCGGGAACCTGCACCGGCGGACGAAGGAAACCGATGTCGAGGGTGCCGTCGACGAGGCCGGCAACCTGGCTGGGTGTCAACAGTTCGCCCCGGAGGTCCAGTTCGAGATCCGGAAGCTCGGTGCGCAGCATGCGGCTCATGCGCGGGAGTAGCTCGTACGTGGCGGACCCGGTGAAACCGATCGTGACCCGTCCCATCCGTCCGTCGCGGATCAGCCGGGCCT
Organism: uncultured Actinomycetota bacterium; assembly: GCA_963827435.1. GTDB lineage: Bacteria > Actinomycetota > Actinomycetes > Propionibacteriales > Nocardioidaceae > Nocardioides_B. The sequence continues at coordinate 7,062 of CAWHAU010000012.1, read as the reverse complement.
CGTCACGAGCAGCGTCGACGTTCGCAAGGATCGACCGAGCACGCTCGAGGTACCGCTCGCCAGCGGGCGTGAGGTCGACCCTGCGAGTCGAACGAGTCAGCAGCTGAACCCCGAGCTCGGCCTCGAGCTGCTTGATCTGCTGCGACAACGGCGGCTGCGCGATGTGCAGGCGACGTGCCGCTCGACCGAAATGGCATTCCTCGGCAACTGCGACGAAGTAGCGAAGGTGTCGCAGTTCCATGGCGCGAATCTACCTGTGTCGCGGACCGCGGGCCCGGAGCCGGAGTCAGACCGGCGGAATCCACCATGCGCCTACGCTGCACGGTGACAAGGCGGCTCGCCTCGGCGGTGGCTGAGGGCGCTCGAACCCTGGTCTTCTCATTGCGAGTGAGTCTCCAAGGTAGTGCGTCTTAGTGGGCTACTAGAACTTCGCGTCAGGATCGGCGTCTGGCCAGACTCGGTCCAGGTGTCCGACGGGTTGGCTCTCTCACGTCGGCTGCCCGTCAAGGAAAAGGGGGGCGGCGGGCAGGGGCCGGGGCAGTCACTGCCAGCTCACAGGGGAGCAGAGCCGGATCTGGGTTGCGTCACCGCAGCGCCGGCTTCGGCCGGCGAGGATGCCTGTATCGATCGCCGACTTCACCGCATACTGACCATGGGCAGCCGCCCTCGACCGCACGACCGGAGCGTTCATCCATGGACGACATCTACGACCTGGTGGTGATCGGCGCGGGCCCGGCGGGGGAGGTGGCAGCCGAGTTGGCGGCGTCCTTCGGTCGCCGGGCGCTGGTAGTCGAGCGGAGCAAGCCCGGTGGGGTGGTCACGACCACCGGCGGTGCGCCCACGAAGGCGCTGCGCGAGGCGGCGGTGTACCTAACCGGCTATCGCCAGGAGGAGGTGTACGGCGTCCGAGCGGCGGTGCCGCTCGACGAGGTCGTGCCGATCCTCCGCGCCCGGGTCGAACGGGTGCGTGACCTCCTGCAGGGGGCTGTCGAGCAACGGCTCGCCGCCCGGGGCATCGCGTACCTCCGGGGGACCGCCCGCCTCGGCGCGGACCGCAGTGTCCGCGTCACCTCACCCGACGGGGAGGAGCACCGGCCGGCGGCGCGTGCGATCCTGCTGGCGACGGGGTCCCGCCCGACGCACCACGCGGGCGTCCCGTTCGACGATCCCGACGTCTACGACTCCGACGAGATCTACTCATTTCACAGGGTTCCCGAGGAAGTCGTCGTCGTCGGTAGTGGCCCGGTCGGGGTCGAGTTCGCCACAGTGCTCACCGCGCTCGGCATCCCGGCGACGCTGGTCAGCCGGTCGGAGCGCCTACTGCCGGCCGTCGACGGCGAGCTGGCCGGGCTGGCCGCCGCCGAGTTCGAGCGGCGCGGCGTACGGCTGGTCCTTGGCGCCGACGTGGAAGAGGTGCGCCGGGTGGACGACCGGCTGACCGTGACGCTGTCCACCGGGGCCGGCCTCGTCACGGACGCCGTGCTCGTCGCCGCCGGCCGTACGCCCAACACCGAAGGGCTCGGCCTCGAGGAGGCCGGTGTGCGGCTCGACGCCCGCGGGCGGATTGTGATCGACGGCTTCCACCGGACGACCGCGCAGGGGGTCTACGCCGCGGGTGACGTGGTTGACCCCGGCCTCGCCTCGTACGCGATGCAGCAGGGACGGGCTGCGGCGGCCCACGCCTGCGGGTTGATGTTCGGCGTGGTGGTCGATCGGACCTCCAACATCGCCGTCTACGGCCTGCCCGAGGTCGCCGGCGTCGGGGCAACCGAGGAGGAGGTGCGCGCCACCGGAACCGCCTACGTGGTCGGCCGCTGCGACTTGGCCCTCACCGCGCGCGGGGCGATCGCCGGGCACGGAGGTCTGCTCAAGTTGATCATCCGTGCCGATGACCGCACGCTGCTCGGCGTCCACTGCTTTGGTGACATCGCCTCCGAGGTGGTCAACCTGGGCCACGTCGTCGTCCAGAGCAGGGGCAGCGTGGAATCTTTCCTCACCCTGGCGCTCGCGACGCCGACCTACGGCTACGCGTACCACGACGCTGCCGTCGACGGCCTCATGCAACTGAGCCTCCTGATGGGACTGGCGGACCGCGGAGCGCCGGGCACCGCGCGCCGGCGCCGTGACGATCGCCGCGCGCCGACCCCGTCAGCGGGCCCGGGCGGCGTGATCCAGCGATGTGGCGGTGGCGCAGCGGCTCGCCCGGTCCAGCTCTAGTAGCCGGAGTCCTGCCGATCGGTCACCGCCCACGGTGAGCCAGAAGCCGGCCGCGTGATGGGCGAAGGCCTCCGGATGGCGGGCCACCAGTTCGTGGTAGCGCGCCGCGGCGGTGACGCGCCACTGCTCGGCCTCCTGCAGCCGGCCCGCGCTCCGCAGGACGCGGGCGAGGGTGGCCGCATAGTCGGGGTCGTCGCTGGACACGGTCAGCGGGCGCAAACGGTCGATGGCGGGTCCGTGGGCGCCGAGGGCCGCGTCGACCTCGGCGAGGTGGCCCAGCGCCGGAGCGTGGGCAGGTACCCGGCGCACGGCGGCGCCGAACCAGACACGGGCTGCGCGGAGTTGACCCCTGCCGTGCCACGTCAGGCCGCGCCGAAAGTCGAGGTCGGCGATGGGGAACGGCGAGACACTCCGGTAGCGGCGCCGCGCCTCGGTGAACAGCCTTTCCGCCTCGGTGACCAGTCCGCGCTCGGCCTGGAGCACGGCCAGAGCACCCAGCGTTGTGAAGTCGGGTCGGCGCTCCACTGCGGTTCGACGCAGCACCAGGGCTTCGGCGCAGCAGCCGACGGCTTGAAGGATCGCCGCCCTTTCGGAGTCCAGGGCGGCCGGGTCGGCCCCGCGTCGCCCTGCTGCGTCAAGGTCGGCCAGAGCCTGGGCGAAGCGGTGCAAGGTGGCCTGCGTCCTAGCCCGGGCCAGCCAGGCTGCGCCGTCGTCCGCCGCGTCGCGCACCAGTGCCTCGGCCAATCCCGCGGCGCGCTCGTAGTCGGCGATCCGACCCAGCACCTGCCCTCGTAGCAGTAGCAGGTCGACGAGGGGGGTGATGGCGGCCGCCGTCAGGACTGCCATTGCTGCCCGCGTGGACCGCGCGCTGTGGAGCCGCGCCGTCAGGCCATCGATCTGGGCGTTCAGGTTCGTTACGGCGATGCCGCCGCTGGTGGTCAGGTCGCGGCCGACCTGGGTTAGCGCGGTCACGAGGGCGCCGCCTCCTCCGTGGGGGCAGCCGCCGCGGCGAGCACGCTGGCCAAGTCCGGCGGCTCCAGGCTGGGGCTGCACAGGTAGGGGAAGCTGCGGCCGGCCGGCTGGGTAGCGTGGTCGACGCCGTCGCTGATCGGAGCTCCGTCGACGCCACCGACCAGCAGGGTGTAGAAGATGTCGACGATGTCGTCGTTGAGCGGCCGGCCGCCGCAGGTGGTGTGTGGGCGGCCGGCGAGCAGGGCGCGCTCGATCTCCAGGAAGGCGCCGTCGGTGAATGGCTTGGACGTGTCGACGACGAGGAAGTCGCCCAGCAGCAGCTCGGTCAACGGGTGGTTGCCATGCTTGTCCGGAGGCCAGTCGGTCCTGTCGTCGAGGCGGTCGAAGAAGGCCAGGTTCGCGTTGAGTCGGGCGCGGTAGGCCTCGACGTAGTCCCCGCTCAGGTGAAAGGCGTCCTCGGCGTTGTACAGATCGCGGAGCTCCAGGTCGCTGTTGAGGCGATCGAACTTCCTGTCCTGCAGGGTGAAGTTCTTGATCTCCGGTCGGCCCATGCGCTCCAGTCGGACGGGGTGACCGGAGGTGAGCGTCTCGCCGACGACGGCCAGCAGTGGCCCGGCGCCCGGGCCGAGCACCGTGGCGACGTCGAGTTCCACGACGATGCTCAGGCAGTTGGCACCTTCCCCTGTGTTGACGCCCTGAGTCCTGAACGTCAGCCGTTCCAGCGCGTGGTTGGCCGACTCGGCGGCCAGGTCGATGAAGAATGGATCCAGGCGCTGGCCGGCGAAGATCCGCAGTCCAGTGCTCTCGGTCGGTTGCTCGTCGCCAACCCGGAACGAGACCTGCGCTCCCGAGGGCGGGGTGCACGTGCCGGCCTGCACCGTGGCACCGCCGAGGCTCGCGACAGGAGCGGTGAATCCGAAGTCGATCGTCCACTCGTCGGCCCCGGCCACGAACGGCGCGCCGGCAGCCGTCCTGGCAGTGACCGGCCGGAGTCGGAAGCGATAGCTGAGCGCATCGGAGAACAGCGCCGTGGGCGCGGCGATCGGGAAAACGTTCATGACCAGCACCAGATGGCCGGGTCGCTCCGGGCTGGGGAACGTGAAGACGTCCGTGATGTCGGACGCGGGGTCCGCGAGGGCCCGCGGGCCGGAGAAGTGGTCTGCCATGTCGTGGCTCCTTCGGGTATCGATGTACCGGGTCGGAGGGCTTAGGTGTCGAGGTCGGCAAGCCAGCGCAGTGCGCGCAGACCGGGCATGAAGCAGTACTCGCCGCCGCGGTTGACGACGAAGTCGGGCAGTCCGGTCATCCGGCGCCGGATCGGGCGCTTCGGGATGGTGAACTCTGCGCGGTCCTGTACGCCGATCAGCGGGTCGCGCTCGTCGGGGGCGCCGATGAACTTGCCGTCGTTGATCCACTCCCGCTGGACGAACTCGAACTGCCGGTCCAGGCGCGCGCCGACGAAGGCGAACATCAGCCCGCGATCGGCGCCGTCGTCGTCGAGAACGCCGGGGGGCAGCGAGGGGCCGTAGTTCGTGCCGCGGCGGATCATCCGGTGCAGCCGAACCTCGCCGGTGATGACCGCGTCGCGCGCGTTCATTCGCCGTGCGTGCGAGCCGACCGGGCACTTCAGCCCGCGTGGATCGTCGCCATACATGAACGCGTTGTTGCGCTCGTTGTCTGCGCCGAGCTCGGGGTCGTCCTTGTCCGGGGCCAGGGCCAGCGGCGCGCCGCTGGGCCAGCGTCCGACGAACTTGGCCGTGAGCAGTTCCTGCTCGGCCGGGTCGGCGGCGTTCTCGTGCAGGTAGCGGCGGAAGGCGGCGACGCGTTGGTGCAGCTTGCGGAAGGCTACGTAGGTGCCGTTGCGGCCGAGCAGGTCCGGCTGTGGGATCGGAGGAAGGTCGCCGTTCTCGTCCTCGTAGCCGAGCACGAACTCACCGGGCCGCAGCGGTGCCTCGTGCGGGTTGCTGCCGAGGATGCCGGTGCCCTCCACCGCCGGCTGGCTGATGCTGTCTCTGAACCCGAACTGCTCGCGCCCGTCCGGGGGCACGTGCACGTCCAGCGACCAGATGGCGGTGACGCCGCCCAGGTCGCGCACGGCGTTCTCGGCCAGCATGACCAGCGTCTGCATCAGGGAGGTGTCTCGGGCCAGCGCGGCCACCACCAGGTGCACGTCCTTCGAGCCCAGCGGCGCCTCCCAGTGCTCAGGCGCGTTCTCCCCGACGTCGCCGATGTAGTCGGCGCGGGCAGCCATGCCCTGCCGGAACTCGGCCGGGAAGGTGGCCAGGGACTGCTCCGGCACGCCGAGCGCCTCGAGCCCGGCGTAGCTCAGTGCCACCCCGAGGGAGACCGGCCGGGTGGGGTCGTAGGAGGAGACCGGCTCGAGCAGGGGGATCAGCCGCCGCAGCAGCTCCCGCCCCGCTTTCTGATCGTCGATGCGCACGGCCACGTAGGAGCCGGCGTACGGATGCGGCCGGGGCATCAGGGCGGCGGCTTGGATGTCGCCCAGCTCCAGCGAGGTGTCGTTCTGCGTGGTCATGGTGTCCCTTCAGGCAGTGAGGAAAGTGGTGGGCGCCGCGGTCCGCGGGCGGCGTCGCCCCGCGGTCCGCGGGCCGGTTCAGTCGGCGGCCTCTTGCAGCGCCGCACTTGGCCCCCCGGCCGCGGGGGCGACGCCGCCGCCCCCGCAGCCCAGCGCGTCAGTCAGCGGCCTGCTCGAGCAGCGGCTCCAGCGCCGGATGTGCCAGCGCCTCCTCGGCGGCAGGATCGTCCAGCACTCGCTGGAATGCCGCGTTCACGCGCTGGCCCTTGACGATCTCCGGCATCGTGAACTCGCGCAGGTTGTTGAAGTAGCCAGTCGCCGGGCTTCGCACCGACTGGACGATGGCCTTGAGTCCGGGGACGCTGCGCTTCATCTGTGCCTCGATGTCGGGGTTGTCCAGGCGGAACTTGTCCGCGCCGCCGGATTCCTGCAGCCACTCCGCGACGTGCGTGTACTGGGTGGTGTGCTGCATCCAGTCCAGGAAGTGGTGAATGCCGATCTGGACGAAGTCCTCGAAGTAGGGGTCCCAGTCGTTCTCGAACGTCGTGGCCCACATCATTCGTGTCCCGCCGTCGAAGATCACGTGGCGCTGGTCCCGCAGGCCGGTGTGGAGGTTCTTGTCACGGGGGACCGAGCTCAGCGTTTCGGCGAACCGCTGGGTCGCTGCGCGCAGCTCGTCCTCGTGGCCGGGCAGGACGTTCCAGAAGGTGGCCAGCTCGGAAACCACTCCGTCGCTGAGACCCCCGCCGGACTTCTTGTCGATCGTGGTCGTGGTCGTCATTGTCTTGTGTCTCTCCTGTACTAGGTGGTGTGATCCCGATGTCATCGGGCTGTGCTGGAGCACTCGCTAACGACGCTAGGGCGTGGTGGACGGCGTGAAATCCCCGAAACCCTTAGTCCACCGGTTGGGGGTGGGCCCTGAGACGCAGGTCTCGCACGCTCGCGCGACGACATCGCCGCGCCCCGCCTCGGTGGCAGCCGGGCAGGGCTGGCCCGCCCGGCTGAGGTTCGGAATGCACCCACTTGCGGGAATCCGGGTGCCGGCCTGAGAGGCCGACGGGTGTCTGTGAGCGAGCTCCGTCGTCCTGGTCGTTGCGGCGGATGTCCGCAAGCCGTGGAGCGTCACCGCCGCCGCGGTCGACGGCAGACCGTCCGAGGCGCAGGCCCGTGTCGTCTCCAGCTACCTGACGTGCTGGTCAAGCACCGAGTCCGACCATGGATGAGCGCCTCGTAGCAGGTGCGCAGCAATGGCACCCGATGGGCAGGTAGCCCCGCCCCCTGCCAGCACCTCCATCCCTCTCGGGGAAGGCGGTCGTGGCCGGGCACCGCCGTGGCGT
>CAWHAU010000011.1:0-44228 GCA_963827435.1 uncultured Actinomycetota bacterium | reverse complement strand
ACCGGCGGGTCAGTGCCCGTGCTGCAGCCGCTGCATCTCCCGGTGGACTTCCTCCTCGGTGAAGTCCTGGGCGACGTAGACGTCCCAGGCGTTCATCACCACGCCGATGCCCCAGCCGACCATCGGGAAGATCGGCCAGAAGAAGTGGTTCGGCGAGGTCATGGCCCAGATCAGGACCAGGAACGCGTTGACCAGCGTGTAGACCAGCAGGTGGCCGCGGAAGTCGCGGCGCTTCTTGAGTCGCTTCACGGCCCGGTCCCGCAGTCCGGTGTCCTGCGTGCTGTCGTCGGCGGGGGTGGTCGTCATCTCCGACTCCTTTCCACTACCGACGATGGCGGTCGGGAGCCCGGTCGGTGAAGAGCCCTTCGGCCCGGCGGGCAGGGACCTGCTGCCCGCGGCGATCAGGCCCGCGGTCCCGCGGCCCGGTCCATCCGGTCCCACTCGGCCTGCGCCTGGCGGTGCCAGGCGGCGTGCCGGTCGTGGAACGCCGCGGCCGCTCGGGGGCCGGGCCAGTCGTGGTCGAGCAGCTCGGCCGGCAGGTCGGGGTCGAGGAACGGGAAGCGCCGCCACTCCTGGACCATCTCGACCTGCGCGACGAACGCCTCCGCGGGGGTGCCGGCGTGCCGGGCCTCGAAGGCGGCCAGGAAGCCGAGGTAGCGGTCCTCGACGTCGGCGAGGTCCCAGGCGTCGGCGAGCAGCCGGCTCTCGTCGCCGATGCCGCTGGCCGGGCCGACCCACGCGAACGCCTGCGTCTCCAGGCCGAGGTCGCGTACGACGGCGTGCACCTCAGCGGCCTTGGTGGCGTCCGGGGTGACCCACAGGCCGGAGGTGGGGGAGCCGAGGCCGAGCCAGGTGAGCCGGGTGCGCAGCCGGTGCCGCAGCTGCCTCTGGGTCTCCGGGATCGGCACGCTGAGCACCAGCCACCGGCCGTCCCAGGCGTGCCGCTCGCGCATGAAGCCGTAGATGCGCCGGGTGCCCTCCTCGAGCAGCCGCGCGCCGCCCGGGGTGAGCTCCCAGAGCACCCGGCGGCCGTGCCGGGTGGAGGTGAGCAGGTGCTCGGACGAGGTCCGGGTCAGGGCCTGGCGGGCCGACTTCTCCTCGACGCCCAGGGCGCCGAGGGCCTCCAGCAGCGTGGCTGTCCACACGGGCTCGGCGCGCGGGTGCACGAACTCGCCGAGCACGGTCAGCAGCAGCGAGCGCGCGCTGGCGGAACCCACCTCGCGGCGGCGCGTGGTGACGGCGGGTTGTTCGGCCATGCGGCAAGTGTCCCATTGGCGGGGTCGGATCGTCGTACAAACATGCTACAAAGTCTTGACGGTCTATCAGTGAAGCGTAGAGTGTTGGCGATCACACGACGCGACGAGAGGTGCCGCATGACCGTGCTCGAGGAATCCCAGGAGGCGTCGGTCGCCGTGCCGGTCGTCGAGTTCGACACCCACCCCGACCGCTACCGGCACTGGCGGCTCGACGTCGACGGCGATGTCGCCACCGTCACCCTGACCGTCGACGAGGACGGGGGACTCGTCGAGGGCTACGCGCTGAAGATGAACTCCTACGACCTCGGTGTCGACATCGAGCTCTACGACGCCGTCCAGCGGCTGCGCTTCGAGCACCCCGAGGTCAAGGCCGTCGTCATGACCGGCGGGCTGGAGAAGATGTTCTGCGCCGGCGCCAACATCCGGATGCTCGCCCGGTCCAGCCACGCCTGGAAGGTGAACTTCTGCAAGTTCACCAACGAGACCCGCAACGCCATCGAGGAGGCACACGAGTCCGGCCAGACCTGGATCGCGGCGCTCAACGGCACCGCGGCCGGCGGCGGCTACGAGCTGGCGCTGGCCTGCGACGAGATCGTGCTGATCGACGACGGCTCCTCGACCGTGTCATTGCCGGAGGTGCCGCTGCTGGGCGTGCTCCCCGGCACCGGCGGGCTGACCCGGGTGGTCGACAAGCGGCACGTGCGCAAGGACCGCGCCGACCTGTTCGCGACCAAGTCCGAGGGCTACCGCGGCGCCACAGCCGTCGACTGGGGTCTCGTCGACGCCACGGTCCCGCGTAACGCCTGGGACGAGCAGATCGGCAGGCGGGCGCGCGAGGCCGCCGCCGCCTCGCAGAGACGGTCGGGCGAGGGGATCACGCTGACCCCGATCGACCGCACCGAGGACGGCGACACCGTCACCTACCCGCACGTGTCCGCGACGATCCACCGGGACGCCCGCCGGGTCGACATCACCGTCTCCGGACCGACCGACGAGCCGCCGGCCCGCCCGGTCGAGCAGGGCGTCGACTGGTACCCCTTCGCCGTCGCGCGCGCCCTCGACGACCTGGTCCTGCGGCTGCGCACCAACGAGCAGGAGCTCGGCACGTGGGTGTTCCGCACCCAGGGCGATGTCGACAAGGTCCTGGCGTACGACGACCAGCTCGGCGACCTCGCCGACAGCGAGACCGACGCGTGGTTCGTGCACGAGACCACGCAGTACCTCAAGCGCACCTTCAAACGGCTCGACGTGACCAGCCGCAGCCTGGTCGCCGTGGTCGAGCCGGGCAGCTGCTTCGCGGGCTTCCTCGCCGAGCTGATGCTGGCCTGCGACCGGCAGTACATGCTCGAGGGCGTCTACGAGGACGTCGACCCCGACGCCGACCCGGCCGTGGTCGTGCTCACCGTGAGCAACGACGGCCGCTTCCCGATGGGGAACGAGCTGTCCCGGCTGGAGTCCCGCTTCTGGGGCCACGACGACGAGCTCGAGTCGGCGCGCAAGCGGCTCGGCGAGCGCCTCGACGCGCAGGCGGCCGACGCCGCCGGGCTGGTGACGATGGCGCTCGACGACATCGACTTCGAGGAGGAGATCCGCATCGTCCTCGAGGAGCGTGCGTCCCTGAGCCCCGACGCCCTCACCGGCATGGAGGCCAACCACCGGTTCGTGGGGCCCGAGTCGATGGAGACCAAGATCTTCGGTCGGCTCACCGCCTGGCAGAACTGGATCTTCATCCGGCCCAACGCCTCCGGGCCGGACGGCGCGCTGCGCCGCTACGGCTCCGGGCAGCGCGGCAGCTACGACTACAAGCGGGTGTGAGCACCATGGCCGACAGGTTCAACGCCGCGGAGTACCTCGTCACCCGGCACGTCGCCTCCGGGTCCGGGGACCGGACCGCGGTCCTCGCCTCGGAGACGCTCACCTACGCCGACCTCGACGAGCGGGTGGGCGTGGTGGCGGCCGGGCTGCGTGCCCTCGGCCTGCGTCGCGACGACCGGGTGATGCTGGTGATGAGCGACGAGATCCCGATGCTCACGGGCCTCCTGGGCGCCTTCCGTGCCGGCCTCGTCGCGGTCCCGGTCTCCACGATGTTCACCGGCGCCGAGCTCGGCAAGATCATGGCCGACTCGGGCGCACGGGCGGTCCTGGCGACCCCGGAGTTCGCCGGCACGGTGAGCCAGGCCCTCGCCGTGGCCCCGGACGTCGAGCACGCCGTCCTGGCCGGCGACGGGGCGCTCGACCTCCCGGGCACCGTCTCCGGGCACACCTGGGACGACCTCACGACCCTCGGCCACCAGGGCGACACGAGTGTCGCGCCGACCGTCGACGACTCGTGGGCGCTGTGGCTCTACACCTCCGGCACGACGGGCCTGCCCAAGGCGGCCATGCACCGGCACGCGAACATCCGGCACGTCTGCGAGACGTACGGCGCCCAGGTGCTCGGGATCACCCCCGACGACACGACGTTCTCGGTGGCGAAGATGTTCTTCGCCTACGGCATCGGGAACACCGTGTTCTTCCCGTTCTCCGTCGGCGCGACCACCGTCCTCGAGCCGCGTCGGCCGACCCCGGACGTCGTACGCGAGCGGCTGGAGCAGGCCAGGCCCACGCTGTTCTTCGGAGTGCCGACGTTCTACGCGGCACTCACCGCCAGCGACGTCCCGGGCGTCCGCGTTCGAGAGCGTGCGCATGTGCGCGTCCGCCGGCGAGCCGCTGCCGGCGCCGCTGCAGAGCCGGTTCACCGACGAAGTTCGGGGTCGAGATCCTCGACGGCATCGGCTCCACCGAGGCGCTGCACATCTTCCTGTCCAACAGGCCGGGCGACATCCGGCCCGGCACCACCGGGCTGCCGGTGCCCGGCTACGACGTCGAGGTGCGCGACGCGCTCGGCAACGTCGTGCCCGACAACCAGCCCGGCGCGCTGCACGTGCGCGGCGAGTCGATCGCGCTCGGCTACTGGCACCGCACCGACGCCTCCCGGCAGGTGTTCCAGGGCGAGTGGCTGGTCACCGGCGACACCTACGTCCGCAACGACGAGGGCTACTACACGTGCCTCGGCCGCAACAGCGACATGCTCAAGGCCGGCGGCATCTGGGTCTCGCCCGCCGAGGTGGAGAGCCGGCTGCTGGAGCACCCGGCGGTCCGCGAGGCGGCCGTGGTCGGGGTGGCCGACGCCGACGGCCTCGACAAGCCGGTCGCCGTGGTGGTCGTCGGCGACGGTGCCGACGAGGACGAGCTGGTGGCCTGGTGCCGCGAGGGGCTCGCGCACTTCAAGGCCCCCCGCAAGGTGGTGTTCGTGCAGGACCTCCCCAAGACCGCGACCGGCAAGCTCCAGCGGTTCAAGGTGCGCGACATGGTCGGCCACGACCCGGCCGCCGAGCCCGAGGCCCAGCCCGCGCAGCCGGAAGGCATGACGTCGGCGGGGGTGACCCCGTGACCGAGGTCGACATCCTGATCGTCGGTGCCGGCCCCTCGGGGCTCTACGGCGCCTACTACACCGGCGTCCGCGGCCTGTCCTGCGCGGTGGTCGACTCGCTCTCCGAGGTCGGCGGCCAGGTGACCGCGATGTACCCCGAGAAGCAGATCTACGACGTCGCCGGCTTCCCCGCCGTGTCCGGCCGCGACCTGGTCCGCGGGCTCGTCGCGCAGGCCGCGCAGATGGACCCGACGTACCTCCTCGGCCAGGAGGCCCAGCAGCTGCACCGTCTCGACGACGGCCGGATGCGGGTCACCACGAGCAACGGCACCGAGGTCACCTGCGGCGCCCTCATCGTCACCGGCGGCATCGGCACGTTCACCCCTCGGCCGCTGCCCGCCGGCGAGGAGTTCCTCGGCCGCGGGCTGGAGTACTTCGTACCCAGCAGCCAGGAGTACGTCGGCCGGGACGTCGTCATCGTCGGGGGCGGCGACAGCGCCCTCGACTGGGCGCTGATGCTCGAGCCGCTCGCGTCCCACGTGACGCTGGTGCACCGCCGCGAGCAGTTCCGCGCGCACAGCGCCTCCGTCGAGCAGGTCCGCGCCAGTGGCGTCGACATGGTCGTCAACGCCCAGGTCACCGCGCTCGACGGCGGGCCCCTCCTGGAGAAGGCCGAGATCACCGTCAAGGGCCAGGAGCCGTACGTCGTCCCGTGCCAGCGGGTCGTCGCGGCGCTCGGGTTCACCGCCAACCTGGGTCCGATGCGCGAGTGGGGGATCGACCTGCGCGACAACCGCCACCTGGTGGTCGACTCTGCCATGCGCACGAACCTCCCGGGCGTCTTCGCGGCCGGCGACATCACCGACTACGACGGCAAGGTGCGGCTGATCTCCGTCGGGTTCGGCGAGGTCGCCACCGCCGTCAACAACGCCGCGGTGCACATCGACCCCCACGCGCACGTGTTCCCCGGCCACTCGACCGACCTGCCGCACGACGTACCCGTCCCCGCCTGAGACCACGACCGAGAGGGAGCCCCGCATGCCCTACGTCATCGCCAGCGCCTGTATCGACGTCAACGACAAGTCGTGCGTCGAGGAGTGCCCGGTCGACTGCATCTACGAAGGGGAGCGCAAGAGCTACATCAACCCCAAGGAGTGCATCGACTGCGGCGCCTGCGAGCCGGTCTGCCCGGTGGAGGCGATCAGCCAGGACCGGCGGGTGGATCCCGACGACGAGCAGTTCGTGGCCGACAACCGGGCGTTCTTCACCGAGGTCCTCGACGGCCGCGACCAGCCGCTCGGCGCACCCGGCGGTGCCCGCAAGGTCGGCGAGCTCGGCACGGACACCCCGCTCGTCCAGGGCTGGGCATGACCCTCGACGGCACCCTGCTCGTCGACGCGCACGTGCACGTCCCGGTGCTCGGCTCGCTCGCGCAGGCGTGGGTCGACTGGGCGCGGGACTTCGGGCCGGACGGCATCCTCGAGGACCTGTGGGACGCCGACGGGGTGCCGCGTCCCGGCCGGCTCGACGCGCTGTTCGAGGAGCAGGGCGTCGACCACGCGCTCCTGTTCTGCGAGTACTCCCCGAAGGCCACCGGCTACCAGCGCTTCGAGGACCTGCTGCCGATCGTCGAGCACAACCCGGTGCGCTTCCGCCCGGTGGCGAACGTGAACCCGCACCTGCACTTCCCGATCGCCGACGAGGTGCGGCGCCAGCTCGACCACGGCGCCGCGGCGCTGAAGCTGCACCCCGTGCACGGCGGGTTCCGCTGCGACGACGCGATGCTCTACCCCGCCTACCAGGTGCTCGCCGAGCGCGGTGTGCCGCTCGTCGTGCACTGCGGCACCAGCACCTTCCCGGGGTCGATGAACGAGCTGGCCGACCCGGCGTACCTCCTGCCGGTGGTGCGCGACTTCCCGACCCTCGACGTCGTGCTCGCGCACGGCGGCCGCGGCTGGTGGTACGACGCCGCGGCGTTCATGGCGCTGTCCAACCCGACCGTGTGGATCGAGCTGTCCGGGCTGCCCCCGAAGCGGCTGCCCGACTACTACCGCCGCTACGACCTCGGCCGGCTGGCCCGGAAGTGGATCTTCGCCACCGACTGGCCCGGGGTCCCCAGCACGTCCCGCAACGCCCGCGACGTGGTCGGGCTCGGTCTCGACGAGGAGACCGCCGCGGCGGTGCTCGGCGGCAACGCGCTGAAGGTGTACGCCGGACTCACAGGAGGCCAACCATGACCGAGATCCCCACCGGCCGCCCCGCGGCCGAGCTGTCCGACGAGGAGCTCGCCACCCAGGGCAAGCAGCTGCACGACAGCCGCAACTGGGTGTTCCTGCACGGCTCCGCTGCGCAGTTCGAGACGCACACGACGCGGATGCTCGAGCTCGAGCAGGAGTACCTCCGCCGCTTCCCCAAGCGCACCTGGCAGGGCATCGAGGAGACGGAGCCAGAGGGGGCCGCCGTACCTGACGGTGACCCGGTCGTCGCGCTGCTGCAGCGCGTCGCAGACGCCCCGAACGGGCGGATGCACAAGCTCGAGGTGCACCAGGTGGCCCGGCTCGTCGGGCTCGAGCGCGCCGACCTGGCGCGGCTCTACAAGGACGAGCCGCAGCTGCTGGCCACCGACAAGCAGGACCGGGTGATCACCGACGCGGGACGCGCCCGGCTGGCCGCGCAGGGCTGAGGGTAGAAAGAGCCGCATGACTGCCGACACCACCTACACCCCACCCGAGCAGGTCGTCGCGATCGTCACCGGCGCCGGCCGCGGCATCGGCGCCGCCATCGCCGAGCGCCTCGGCGCTGACGGGATGGCCGTCGCCTGCCTCGACATCGACGAGGCCTCCGCCAAGGGGACCGCCGACCGGCTGGTCGCCCAGGGCGTGCCGGCCGCCGCGTTCGCCGCCGACGTCAGCGACGAGGACGCCGTCGAGCGCGTGGTCGGCCAGGTCGTCGAGACCCTCGGCGCACCCACGGTGCTGGTCAACAACGCCGGCGTGCTGCGCGACAACCTGCTGTTCAAGATGTCCGGCGCCGACTGGGACACCGTGATGCAGGTGCACCTGCGCGGCACCTTCCTGATGACCCGCGCGGCCCAGCAGCACATGACCGCCGCGAAGTGGGGCCGGGTCGTGAACCTCTCCTCCACCTCCGCGCTCGGCAACCGCGGCCAGGCCAACTACGCCGCGGCCAAGGCCGGCCTCCAGGGCTTCACCAAGACCGTCGCGCACGAGCTCGGCAAGTTCGGCGTCACCTGCAACGCGGTGGCGCCCGGGTTCATCGTCACCGAGATGACCAAGGCCACCGCCGAGCGGGTCGGGCAGACCTTCGAGGAGTTCAGCGCCGCCCGCGTCGCCGGCATCCCGGTGAACCGTGCCGGCCAGCCCGAGGACGTCGCCGACGCCGTCTCGTTCTTCTGCTCCCCGCGCTCCGGCTTCGTCTCCGGCCAGGTGCTCTACGTCGCCGGCGGCCCCCGCACCTGAGCTTCCCCTCCGGGTAGTCCGTGACGGAGTGGCTCGTCCGGCGGCCTGATCTCAGCCGTTTCGTCACGGACTACCGGTGGCGGTGGGCCGGCACGTGTTCGCTCTCGGCGTCACCCGCGCGGCTCGCGGCTCGGCTAGTTTCGGAGCCATGACTGTCGCGAACGATCTGCTCATCGACGGGTTCGGCCGGGTCCGGGAGACCGTGCACGAGGTGGTCGCCGGACTCGACGAGGACGGGCTGGCGTACCGCCCCGACGGTGAGGCCAACTCGATCGGCTGGCTGGTCTGGCACCTGACCCGCATCCAGGACGACCACGTCGCCCACGCCGCCGAGTCTGCGCAGCTGTGGACCGTGGGCGGCTGGGTCGAGCGCTTCCGGCTGCCCTACGACGTCGACGCCACCGGCTACGGCCAGAGCAGCGACGACGTGGGCCTCCTCAAGGTGACCGCGGACATGCTCACCGGCTACCACGACGCGGTGCACCGGGCCACCGTCGACTACCTCGCGACGCTCACCGACGAGGACTACGCGCGCGTGGTCGACGAGCGCTGGGACCCGCCGGTGACGCTGGCCGTCCGGCTGGTGAGCGTGCTCGACGACGCCACCCAGCACGCCGGCCAGGCGGCGTACGTCCGGGGACTGCTGGACCGCCGCTGACCCGGCGCCTACTTCCCGAACCAGACCGTCTTGACGTTCGTGAACTCGCGGATGCCGTGCGTCGCCAGCTCCCGGCCGTGGCCGGACGCCTTGATGCCACCGAACGGCAGCGCCGGGAACGACGCGACCATCCCGTTGACGAAGGTCTGACCGGCCTGCAGGTCGCGGATCAGGACCTCCTGCTCCTGCGGGTCGTTGGTCCACGCGTTGGAGCCGAGGCCGAACCGCGTCACGTTGGCGATGCGTACGGCGTCCTCGAGGTCGTTCGCGCGGTAGACCTGCGCCACCGGCCCGAAGACCTCCTCGAGGTACATGTCCATGTCCTCGGTGATGTCCGCGATCAGCGTCGGGGGGTACCACCAGCCGTCCTGCTCCGGGCGCTCCCCGCCGACCAGCACCTTCGCGCCCTTGTCGACGGCGTCCTTGACCAGCGCCTCGACGTCCTCGCGGCCCTGCTCGTTGGCGAGCGGCCCGACGTCGGTGCCCTCCTCCATCGGGTCGCCCACGACGAGCGCCGACATCTCCTTGGCGAAGAGGTCGAGGAACTCGTCGTACACGTCGGTGTGCACGATGAACCGCTTGGCGGAGATGCAGGACTGGCCGTTGTTCTGGCAGCGCGACGTGGTCGCCACCTTGGCCGCGGCGGCGAGGTCGGCCGACGGCATCACGACGAACGGGTCGGAGCCGCCGAGCTCGAGGACGACCTTCTTGAGCACCTCGCCCGCGGTCTTGGCGACGGCGACGCCGGCGCCCTCGCTGCCGGTCAGCGTCGCGGCCGCGACGCGCTCGTCACGGATGACTCGGTCGACCTTCGAGCTGCCGATCAGCAGGGTCTGGAAGACGTCGTCGGGGAAGCCCGCGTCGCGGAACAGCTCCTCCATGAACAGCGCCGTCTGCGGGACGTTGCTGGCGTGCTTGAGCAGCCCGACGTTGCCGGCCGCGAGCGCCGGGGCCGCGAACCGCATCGCCTGCCACAGCGGGAAGTTCCACGGCATGATCGCGAGCACCACGCCGATCGGCAGGTAGTGCGCGTAGGCCTTGGACGCGTTCACCGACGCCGCGTCGACGGGCTCGTCGGCCAGCATGCCCGCCGCGTTGTCGGCGTAGTAGCGCAGCACGTTGGCGCACTTGCCGATCTCCGCGACCGACGCCTTCTTGGTCTTGCCCATCTCGAGGGTCATCAGCTCGGCGACCTCGTCGGTGCGCTTGTCGAGGACGTCCGCCGCCGCGCGCAGCCAGCCGGCCCGCTCCTCGTGGGTCGTCAGCCGATAGGAGTCCGCCGCCTTCGCGGCCCGCGCCAGGCGCTCCTCCAGCTGCTCGTCCGTGAGCTCGTCGAACGTCTTGAGGACCTCGCCGGTCCGGGGGTCTGTGGTCGCGATGGGCATGCGCTCATGTTTCCACGCGGATCGGCCCCGAAAAAGTGCGGAATCAGTTGTCTACCTGCCGTTGCCGACCTTCGCGGTCGTGGAGGCGGTGTCGTTTGCGGCATTCGTGTCCCACGTCGTGGAGGAGACGCTCGCCGTCGCCGGGAGGGTCCCCTTGGTGGCCGTGACGGTCCCGCGGACGGTGATCGTCCAGGTGGCTCCTGCTGCGAGGTCGGCGACGTCGCAGCGGACGCTGCCCGCGGACGAGGAGCAGACGGCCCGGGCGTCGCTGGTCGTCGTGCTGGTCACGGTGACGCCGGCGGGCACGGTCTGGGTCAGCCGTACTCCGGTGGCCGAGGAGGCGCCGAGGTTGCGCACCTGGGTCGTCCAGGTCAGCGTGCCGCCCTTCTTCACCGGGTCGGGGGCCGCCGTCGCGGTGACCCCGAGGTCGACCACCGGGTCGACCGAGAACGACCGGGTCGCCGGGGTCGTGTCCAGGCGGCCGTCGTTCGCCAGGGCACGCACCGAGAACGAGTGGTTGCTGCCGGGCACGAGGTTCGCGTACGTCGCCGGCGAGGTGCACGCGGTGAACGTGGTGCTGTCGAACGCGCACTGGTACGTCGCCTGGTTCTCGTTCGCACCGAACGCGAAGGTCGCGGACGTCGCACGGATCGCGCCGGTCGGCCCCGAGGTGATCGTGGTGTCCGGGCCGACCACCGAGAAGCTCGCCGTCGCGGGGGACTGGTCGGGGTTTCCGGCCTGGTCGGTGGCCCGGACCTGGACGTAGTGCGGGCCGACCGCCAGGTCGCCGTAGGTCATCGGTGATGCGCAGGCGGCCCAGGGGCTCTTGTCCAGCGAGCACTCGAAGGTGCTGCCGGCCTCGCTGCCCGTGAACGACAGCGTCGCGGTCCGCGAACGCAGGGACGAGGCCGGCGGGTTGGTGATCGTGGTGTCGGGCGAGGTGATGTCCTCGCCGGGTGCGGCGCCCCGCAGCAGCACGAGTCCGTTGTTGTAGTCGGCGAGTGCGACGTCGGCGCGGCCGTCGCCGGTCACGTCGCCGACCGCGAGCCCGTCGACGTCGTAGTGCGACGCGTAGGGGATCGCGAAGCGCGTCTCCGGGTTGGTGCCCGGTGTCTGGGCGGAGTCGTAGACGCCGAGGCTGTTCCAGCCGCCGTGCGCGACGACGAGGTCGCCGAGGCCGTCACCGGTGACGTCGGCGTACTCCAGGCTCTCCGGGATGTCGTACGAGCCGTTCGCCTGCGCCGCACCGAGCGTCCCGTCGCCCCGCTGCAGCCGGGTGACCACCCAGCTGTTCGGCCGGTTCCCCCCGACGGAGACGTGGACGTCCGCGCGTCCGTCGCCGTCGGTGTCGCCGACCGCGAGGCCGTTGACGCCGTCCCAGGGAGCGGTGCCCCCGGACGCGTAGGTCACCGGCGCCGCGAAGCCGTCGGGGGTCTGGGCGAGGACGGAGACGGTGCTGCCCTCGGCGACGACCACGTCGGTGCGGCCGTCCCCGGTGACGTCACCGGTCTCCACCTCGGTTGCCCGCGTGGACGTCAGCGTGCCCAGCACACCGGTCGCCGGCCCGGTGGAGGTCTGCTTCCAGACCCGCACGCCGCGGTCGGTGTTGACGACGAGGTCGGTCGCCCCGTCGCCGGAGACGTCGGCGACCTCGAGGTCGAGCGCCACCCGGGACGTCGATGGTGACCGGGCTGCCGAGCCCGGCGTCGCCCTGCTTGTAGACGAGGACGCCGGCCGCGGTGGCGACCGCGGCGTCGAGCCGGCCGTCGCCGTCCAGGTCGGCCAGGCTCACGGCCATGCTGCCCGAGTTCGCGCCGGTGCGGATCTGCGCCGGGACCGGGTCGAGGCCGCCGTCGGTGCGCTGCCGGTAGACCCACAGGCTGTAGGCGCCGGCCGTGGATGCCGGCCCGGTGGTGAGCAGCACGTCCGCCCGGCCGTCGCCGGTGACGTCACCTGTTGCCACGCTCTCGGCCCACGGGGCGGGGTTGGACGTGGTGTACGGGTGGAACAGCGTGCCGTCGGCCGCGTCGGCCGGCCCGGCCAGCGTGCCTGCCAGTGATCCCGTGACCAGCAGCGTGCCGGTGGCCAGCGTGGAGACGCGTCGTCGCATCATCGTGTGTCCTCCCCCAAGACATCCGTGGACGACGAGGGTACGGAGGACCAGATCGTCCGGAACATGGTCCTTTCGGGTCAATTCGGCACGCATTCGGGGCGGGGGCGTGTAGGCAGCCCGCCCACGGGTCACCTGACATCGACCGGTAACCGGGAGTCGGTACGGTTCAGGGCGACCCGGGGAGCGACCGGGCGACGAGAGGGAGCTGCATGCAGATCTGGCCAGGACATCCGTACCCCCTGGGCGCGACGTACGACGGGGCCGGGGTGAACTTCGCCCTCTTCTCGGAGGTGGCGGACAAGGTCGAGCTGTGCCTGATCGCGGACGACGGCACGGAGACGCGGGTCGAGATGGTGGAGACCGACGCCTTCGTCCACCACGCCTACCTGCCCGGGATCCAGCCGGGCCAGCGCTACGGCTACCGCGTGCACGGCCCGTACGCGCCGGAGCAGGGGCACCGGTGCAACCCGGCGAAGCTGCTGCTCGACCCCTATGCCAAGGCCGTCGAGGGGCAGATGGACGGTGACGAGTCGCTGTTCTCCTACAAGTTCAACAAGCGCAGGACGTTCAACGACCAGGACAGCCTCGGCCACAACATGCTGTCGGTGGTCGTCACCCCGTTCTTCGACTGGGGCAGCGACCGGCACCCGGAGCACGAGTACTACGAGACGGTGGTCTACGAGGCGCACGTCAAGGGTCTGACGATGACCCATCCCGGCGTACCCGAGGAGATCCGCGGGACGTACGCCGGCATCGCCCACCCGGCCACGATCGCCCACCTCAAGGAGCTCGGGGTCACCGCGATCGAGCTGATGCCGGTGCACCAGTTCGTCCAGGACACCACGCTGGTCGACCAGGGACTGTCGAACTACTGGGGCTACAACACGATCGGCTTCTTCGCTCCGCACAACGCCTACTCCGCCAGCGGCCAGCGCGGCCAGCAGGTGCAGGAGTTCAAGTCGATGGTCAAGGCGCTGCACGAGGCAGACATCGAGGTGATCCTCGACGTCGTCTACAACCACACCGCCGAGGGCAACCACCTCGGTCCGACGCTGGCCTTCCGGGGCATCGACAACGCCGCCTACTACCGGCTCGTCGACGACGACAAGCAGCACTACTACGACACCACCGGCACCGGGAACACCCTGCTGATGCGGCACCCGCACGTGCTGCAGCTGATCATGGACTCGCTGCGCTACTGGGTGCTCGACATGCACGTCGACGGCTTCCGCTTCGACCTCGCCTCGTCGTTGGCCCGCCAGTTCCACGAGGTCGACCGGCTGTCGGCGTTCTTCGACCTCGTCCAGCAGGACCCGGTCGTCAGCCAGGTGAAGCTGATCGCCGAGCCGTGGGACATCGGCGACGGGGGCTACCAGGTCGGCAACTTCCCGCCGCTGTGGACCGAGTGGAACGGGAAGTACCGCGACACCGTCCGCGACTACTGGCGCGGCGAGCCCGGCACCATCGGCGACTTCGCCTCCCGGCTGTCCGGCTCCTCCGACCTCTACGGGCACTCGGGCCGCAAGCCGTTCGCGTCCGTCAACTTCGTCACCGCGCACGACGGGTTCACCATCCGCGACCTCGTGTCCTACAACGAGAAGCACAACGACGCGAACGGCGAGGACAACAACGACGGCGAGAGCCACAACCGTTCCTGGAACAGCGGCGTCGAGGGTCCGACCGACGACCCGGAGGTGCAGGCGCTGCGCGCCCGCCAGCAGCGCAACTTCCTGGTCACCCTGCTGCTGTCGCAGGGCGTGCCGATGATCCTGCACGGCGACGAGCTCGGTCGCAGCCAGCAGGGCAACAACAACGTCTACGCCCAGGACAACGAGCTTTCCTGGATGAACTGGGAGCTCGAGGACTGGCAGGAGGCGCTGCTCGCGTTCACCAAGCGGGTGGTCAAGCTCCGCAACGAGCACCCGGTGTTCCGGCGCCGCCGGTTCTTCGCCGGCGAGGTGACCCGCGCCGGGGACGCGGTGGCCGACATCGCGTGGTTCAGCCCGTCCGGCGAGCACATGACCGACGCGGACTGGTCCGACGGCGACGCCAAGGCCCTGATGGTGTTCCTCAACGGCGACGGCATCCCCGAGCCCGGCCGGCGCGGCGAGCCGGTGTTCGACGACTCGTTCGTCATCGCGTTCAACGCCAGCGAGAAGAACCTCAAGTTCACGATCCCCGACGAGGTGTACGGCGAGGGGTGGGTCGTCGTGCTCGACACCCACGACGACGAGGCCGGCAGCGTGTCGTTCTTCGACGACGCGGTGCCGTTCCTGCCGGGCCTCGAGTTCGAGGTCGCCGGCCGGTCCGTGGTCGTGCTGCGCAAACCCCGCAAGAGCTGACGTTTCCGGACGTTTCGTAGGCTGGGGGCATGTCCGCGTACGCCTGGAGCCCGTCCGACATCCCGTCCCTGGCCGGCTCGACCGCCGTCGTCACCGGTGCGAACTCCGGGATCGGCTGGCACACCGCCGCCGAGCTGGCCCGGCACGGCGCGGACGTGACCCTCGCCGTACGCAACCTGGAGAAGGGGGAGGCGGCCGCCGCGCGGATGCGTGAGGGCGCGGCCGGGACCCTCCGGGTGGCACGGCTCGACCTCGGCTCGCTGAGGTCCGTCCAGGAGTTCGCCGAGGCGTGGGAGGGCCCGCTGGGCCTGCTGGTGAACAACGCCGGGCTGATGACGCCGCCGCGCTACCGGCAGACCGAGGACGGCCATGAGCTGCAGTTCGGCACCAACCACCTCGGGCACTTCGCGCTCACCGGCCGGCTGCTGCCCGCGCTGCTCGCCGCGCCCTCGTCCCGCGTGGTCACCGTCTCCTCCATCGCGCACCACCAGGGCCGCGCCGACGTGGTGGAGGGCAACCCGTCCGACCGCTACCGTCCGTCGCCGGCCTACGGCAACTCCAAGCTCGCCAACCTGCTCTTCGCCGTCGAGCTCCAGCGGCGGGCGGCGCTGGCCGGCGTCGCGCTGACCTCGACCGCCGCCCACCCGGGGGTGGCCTCGACCGGCCTGTTCACCAGCGAGCAGGGCCTCGGGTCGATCCCCGGCGTCAAGCAGGTCGCGCCGCTGCTCGCGAAGCTGGTGTTCCAGTCGTCCCAGGCCGGTGCCCTGCCCACGCTGTACGCCGCCACCGACGCCACCCCCGGCTCCTACACCGGCCCCCAGTCGCTGCGCGAGTCCCGCGGCAAGCCCGGCCCGGCCCGGGCCAGCCGGCTGGCCCGCGACGAGACGCTCGCCGCCAAGCTCTGGTCGGTCAGCGAGGACCTGACCGGGGTGCGGTTCGACTTCGGGGAGCTGAGTCCCGGGGTGGCTGATTACCAGGGGATGCCGGATTTCTGGCGCTTCCCATGGTGAATCAGCCATGGGAAGGGGAAGTTCTCCTGCATCCCCTGGTAAACGTCACGCCCCCTCGACGCGCGGAACGTTTTCAGACCCCGTCCTAGGCTCGTTCGCATGAGCCAACCCACGCCCGGAGCCACGACCCGGGGGGCCCTCCGCGACACCGGCTACCGCTCCCGCACCGTCAAGTCCGAGATCCGCGAGAACCTGCTCGACCGGCTGCGCTCCGGCGAGAACGCCTTCCCCGGCATCGTCGGCTTCGACGACACCGTCCTCCCGCAGCTCGAGAGCGCGCTGCTGGCCGGCCACGACCTGGTGCTCCTCGGCGAGCGCGGCCAGGGCAAGACCCGGCTGATGCGCACGATCAACGGGCTGCTCGACGAGTGGACGCCCGTGGTCGAGGGCTGCGAGATCAACGACGACCCGTTCGCGCCGGTGTGCACGCGCTGCCGCAAGCTGGCCGAGGACCTCGGCGACGAGCTCCCGGTCGGGTGGAAGCACCGCGACGAGCGGTACGTCGAGAAGCTGGCCACCCCGGACACGAGCGTCGGCGACCTCGTGGGTGACGTGGACCCGGTCAAGGTCGCGGAGGGCCGCACCCTCGGTGACCCGGAGACCGTGCACTACGGCCTGTTGCCGCGCACGAACCGCGGCGTCTTCGGCATCAACGAGCTGCCCGACCTGGCGGAGCGGATCCAGGTCGCGATGTTCAACGTCCTGGAGGAGCGCGACATCCAGGTCCGCGGCTACTCGCTGCGGCTGCCGATCGACGTGCTCCTCGTGGCGTCGGCCAACCCGGAGGACTACACCAACCGCGGCCGGATCATCACCCCGCTCAAGGACCGGTTCGGCGCCGAGCTGCGCACGCACTACCCCTACGAGGTCGAGCAGGAGGTCGAGCTCGTCGCGCAGGAGGCGATGCTCGTCGCGGATGTCCCCGAGCACCTCATCGAGGTCATCGCCCGGCTCACCCGCGGGCTGCGGGAGTCGCCGTCGGTCGACCACCGGTCCGGTGTCAGCGCACGGTTCGCGATCGCGGCCGCGGAGGGCGTGGCTGCCTCCGCCCTGCGCCGCGGCGCGCGCGTCGGCGAGGGCATCGCGGTGGCGCGGGTCTGCGACGTGCCGACGGTGGTCCCGACGCTGCTCGGCAAGATCGAGTTCGAGATGGGCGAGGAGGGCCGCGAGGCCGAGATCGTCCAGCACCTGCTGCGGGTCGCGGTCGCGGAGACCTTCCGCTCGCGGCTGCAGGGCCTCGACCTGTCCGGCTTCACCCAGCTGTTCGCCGAGGGCGCGACCGTGGTCACCGGCGAGCTGGTCCCGGCCGCCGACCTGCTCGACGAGGTCGGCACCGTGCCGGGGCTGTCCAAGGTGCTCGACCGGCTCGGGCACGGCGACGACGCGACCCCCGGCGAGGTGGCCGCGGCCGTCGAGTTCGTGCTCGAGGGCCTGCACCTCACCCGCCGCATCGACAAGGAGTCCCTGGGCGGCCGATCGGTGTACGGAGCCTGAGATGAGCCGGTTCCGCTACGGACCCTGGAGCGACGGTCCCGACCCGCTGGCCCCGCCGTACGACGTCCGGGCCGCCCTCGACGAGCTGGGCCGCGACGTGCTCGCCGGCGGGTCGATGCGGGACGCGCTGTCCGACCTGCTGCGGCGGGGGTTCGACGGCAACCGGGGCCTCGACGACCTCGCCGCCCGGGTCCGGCGGATGCGCAACGCGGCGCGGCGGCGCGGCGACCTCGGCGGCACGCTCGACCAGGTCCGCGCCGCGCTCGACCAGGCGCTGGCGCAGGAGCGGGACACCCTCGCCGCGGAGGACGACGACGACGCCCGGTGGGCCGAGATGGAGCTCGCGACGGTCCCCGACGACACGGCCGGCGCGGTGCGGGCCCTGGCGTCGTACGACTGGCACTCCGACGAGGCCCGCGCGACCTACGACTCGATCCGGCAGATGCTGCAGCGGGAGGTGCTGGACGCGCAGTTCGCCGGCCTGAAGCAGGCGCTCGACGACCCGGACCCCGAGGCCATGCAGGCGGTCAAGGACATGCTGGCCGACCTCAACGGGCTGCTCGCGGCGCACGCGCGCGGGGAGGACACCGAGGACCGGTTCCGGGAGTTCATGGACAAGCACGGCGACCTGTTCCCGGAGAACCCCGAGAACGTCGACGAGCTGATCGACGCGCTGGCCCGGCGGCAGGCCGCGGCCGACCGGATGATGGCGTCGCTGTCCCCGGAGCAGCGCGCCCAGCTGGGCCAGCTGATGAGCGACGCGCTGCAGGACCCCGACCTCGCCTCGCAGATGGCGCAGCTGTCGGACAACCTGCGGGCGCTGCGACCCGGGCTCGAGCGGGGGCCGGTGAACATGCGCGAGGGCGGCGAGTCGCTCGGGTACAGCGACGCGGTCGAGGCCGTCGCCGAGCTCGCCGACCTGGAGGCGCTGGAGCAGTCGATGTCCCAGTCGTACGCCGGGTCGACCCTCGACGACGTGGACGTCGAGACGCTGGAGAAGCACCTCGGCGCGGGCGCCGCGGCCGAGTTCGAGGCGCTGCGACAGCTGGAGCGCGAGCTCGAGCGCCAGGGCTTCGTGACCCGCGGCGACGACGGGCTGCGGATGACCCCGCGCGCCGTACGCCGGCTGGGGGAGAGTGCCCTGAAGCGGGTCTTCGCGCAGATCGAGGCGGCCGGCGCCGGCGACCACGAGGACCACCGCACCGGGTCGGCCGACGAGCTGGTCGGGACGACGCGACCGTGGGTGTTCGGCGACGAGCTGCCCATCGACGCGGTCCGGACCGTGTCCAACGCGCTGCGTCGCGGCGCCGGTGTGCCCGGCTCGGCTGCTCGTCGAGGACTTCGAGGTCGTCGAGACCGAGCGACGCACGACGGCCGCGGTCGCGGTGTGCGTGGACCTGTCGTTCTCGATGGTGACCGAGGGCCGCTGGGGCCCGATGAAGCAGACCGCGCTCGCGCTGTCGCACCTGGTCGAGACGCGGTTCCGGCAGGACGCACTGCAGATCATCGGCTTCGACCGCACCGCCCGGCAGCTCACGCCGGTGCAGCTCGCCGACGTCGAGCCCGAGTGGGTGCAGGGCACGAACCTCCAGCACGCACTGATGATCGCCCAGCGCCACCTGCGCCGGCACCCCGACGCCGAGCCGGTCGTGCTCGTCGTGACCGACGGCGAACCCACCGCGCACATCGGCCCCGACGGCCTGCCGGAGTTCCACTGGCCGACCACCCGCGAGGCATTGCGTGCCACCGTCGGCCAGGTCGACGAGCTGGCTCGCTACGGCGCCGCCATCAACTTCTTCATGCTCGGCGACGACCCCGGCCTCGCCCGCTTCGTCGACGCCATGGCCCGCCGCGCCGGCGGCCGCGTCTTCACCCCCGACCTCTCCCGCCTCGGCGAGTACGTCGTCGCCGACTACCTTCGCTCCCGCAACGGCCGCCGCTGACCCGGCGCATCTGGTTGCGCGCTCACGCTGACTTGGCGCATCTGGTTGCGCTTCGACCGCTGACCTGGCGCATCTGGTTTCAGATCAGGTACGTCGGACGACCGAGCGCCTTGCGAGCACGGTCGATCCCGCGCACCAGGATCTCGTCCACGTCGCGGCGCGGGCCCCAGACGTTGTCGCGCCGTACTCCGTCCACGTCCCAGGAGAAGCGACGCAGCAGATCTTGCCGCCGGTGCTGGTCAAGGGCGGCATCGGTGTGGAACTCGGCGCCGTCGTACTCGCAGCCGTAGCGGAGCTCCTCGACGCCGAGGTCGATGCGGTAGACCTCGACCCCGTCCACGGTCACCGACACCTGCGGCGTCGGTCTCGGGAGCGTGGGCAGGTCGAGCCAGCGAAGCCGCAGCGCCGACTCGCCGGGGGACTCGGACCGCGCGTCCGCCAGCGGGGCCAGCCATCTGAGCTGGACGACGCCTCGCATCCCCTTGAACCGGTCGACGCCCTCGAGCAGCTCGTCGTGGGTGAACGACCCGTCCCGAAGAAGGGCGTCGAGCGCACCGATGGCTCGGTCGCGCGACGCGAGGCGACCGAGGTCCCAGGCCGTCCGGAGCGGCGAGGTCACGGCGAGGCCGGCCACCTGCCAGACGTCGTCGCGTCTGAACGTGCGCTGGCCACTCCTGCACAGCCCGTTGCGCAACCGGTCGTGGCCCAGTTCGCGGAAGAGCGACAGCTCCGGCTCGACCAGATGAGAGCCCGGGCGGTCGTATCCGGTGTGGAACCAGCAGGCGGTCCAGTCCGTGACAACCGAGTAGGACGGGACGACCAGCGAGAGCGCCTGGCCGCGCAGGACGATCGAGTCGGGGACCTGTGCCGCGACGTACACACCCTTGACCATCCGCCGGAGCAAGCCTGCCGCGGTCATGACGCGCACGTGATGCCGGCTGACCCCCGACGCCTCCGCTTGCCTGAACGTGAACGGGCGGTCCAGCGGCAGCGGGAAGTCGTGGCCGAGCAGCGCCAGGCCGGGTCGAAGCCATGGGGTCATGCCGACCAAGGATCGCCGGAACGGTCGGCCGGCGTCGGTGCTCGTCCACAGGCCCACCAGACGCGCCAAGTCAGCGTCGGATGGGCAACCAGATGCGCCAAGTCAGCGTGAGAGCGTTCGTCATGCGTACGTCAAGTTACGATGGCGAACATGCCCGAGGAACGGGAGAGCCACTTCGTGCAGTCCCTGGCGCGCGGGCTCTCGGTGATCGGCGCGTTCGGGCCGGACACGCCGGAGCTGAGTCTGAGCGACGTGGCGCGCGCGACGGGGCTGACCCGCGCGGCGGCCCGGCGGTTCCTGCTCACGCTCGTGGACCTGGGGCACGTCCGGCAGGACGGCAAGCTGTTCCGGCTGACGCCGCGGGTGCTGACGCTGGGGTACGCCTACCTGTCCAGCCTGTCGCTGCCCGGCATCGCGGAGCCGCACCTCGAGCAGCTGGTCCGCGAGGTGCACGAGTCGTCGTCGATGTCGGTGCTGGACGGGCACGACATCGTGTACGTCGCCCGGGTCCCGACCTCGCGGATCATGACGGTCGCGATCAACGTCGGCACCCGCTTCCCGGCGTACGCCACCTCCATGGGCCGCGTGCTGCTGGCCGGCCTCGACGCGCCGGCGCTCGAGGAGCACCTCGCGACGCTCGACCTGGAGCAGTTCACCAACCGCACGGTCACCTCGCTCGACGACCTGCGTGCGCGGATCGACGAGACCCGTGCGCACGGGTACGCCCTCGTCGACCAGGAGCTCGAGCACGGGCTCCGCTCGATCGCCGCGCCCGTCCGCAACCGGCACGGGAAGGTCGTGGCCGCCGTGAACGTCTCCTCGCACGTCAGCCGGGTCACCCGGGACAAGGCCCGACGGGACCTGCTGCCCCCGTTGCTGCGCTGCGTCCAGGAGATCGAGACCGACCTGTCGAGGACGCAGTGAGCACGCCTGCGACCGAGCGCACCCGGGTCGTCATCGTCGGCGCGGGCCCCGCCGGCCTGCTGCTGTCCCACCTGCTCGACCTCGAGGGCATCGAGTCGGTGCTGGTCGAGAACCGCGCGCCCGACTACGTCCTCGGCCGGATCCGCGCCGGCGTCCTGGAGTCCTCCTCGGTGGACCTGCTCACGTCGGTCGGGCTGGGGGAGCGGATCGCCCGCGAGGGCGACGAGCACCGCGGCATCTACCTGCAGTGGACCCACGAGGGCGAGGGCGAGCGGCACCACGTCGACTTCGTCGACCACGTCGGCCGCTCGGTGTGGATCTACGGGCAGACCGAGGTGACCAAGGACCTGATGGCCGCGCGCGAGCAGGCCGGCCGCGCGGCCTACTACGAGGTCTCGGACGTCGCCCTGCACGACCTCGAGTCCGACCGTCCGTCGGTCACCTTCACCGACGCGGACGGGGTGGCCCGCCGGGTCGAGGCCGACGCGGTCGCCGGCTGCGACGGCTTCCACGGCCCCTCGCGTCCCACCATCCCCGACGGCGTACGACGGACGTGGGAACGCACCTACCCCTACGCCTGGCTCGGTGTCCTCGCGGACGTGGCGCCGTCGACCGACGAGCTGATCTACGCCTGGCACCCGGACGGCTTCGCGCTGCACTCGATGCGCTCGGCGACCGTGTCGCGGCTGTACCTCCAGGTGCCGCCCGACGAGGACGTCGCCCAGTGGTCCGACGACCGGATCTGGACGGCCCTCGCGACCCGCCTCGGCCACGGCCAGGACGGCTGGAGCCTGCAGCAGGGGCCGATCACCGAGAAGAGCGTGCTGCCGATGCGGAGCTTCGTGGCCACGCCGATGCGGCACGGCCGGCTGTTCCTCGCCGGCGACGCCGCGCACATCGTGCCGCCCACCGGCGCCAAGGGGCTCAACCTCGCGATCGCCGACGTGACCCTGCTGGCCCGCGCCCTGAAGGCCTGGCTGGTCGACGGTTCGCCGTCGCTGGTCGAGTCCTACTCCGACGACGCGCTGCGCCGGGTCTGGCGCTGCACGCACTTCTCCTGGTGGATGACCTCGATGCTGCACACGTCCGGCGACCCGTTCGACGCGCAGCTCCAGCTCTCGCAGCTGCGGTGGGTCACCGGCTCCGAGGCCGGGGCCGCCGGGCTGGCCGAGAACTACGCGGGGCTACCGATCGGCTTCTGAGCCACCGGGCGCCGGGTTGGTTTCGAGGCTCGCTCCGCTCGCACCTCAACCAGCGGAGACGGGCGTCTTCTCCTTCTCCTGCTGCGCGAGCCGCGAGTGCGACCGGCCGTAGAAGAAGTAGATCGCCAGCCCGAGCACGAGCCAGACCAGGAACCGCAGCCAGGTCTCCAGCGCGAGGTTCGTCATCAGGCCGACGCAGAACACCGCGGACAGGATCGGCAGGATCGGGACCTGGGGGACGCGGAACGGCCGCTTCATCTTGGGCTTGGTGCGACGCAGCACGATGACCGCGATGGACACGACGAAGAACGCGAAGAGCGTGCCGATGCTGACCATCTCGGCGAGAGCGTCGAGCGGGACGAAGCCGGCCAGCAGCATCACCACGGCCGTCGTACCGATGGTCACGCGGTAGGGCGTCTCCCACTTCTCGTGCACCTCGCCGATCCACCCGGGCAGCAGCCCGTCGCGGCAGAGCGCGAAGCCGATCCGGCCCATCGCGACGATGTCCACGAGGATCACCGAGGAGAGGCCGGCGATGGCGGCGACCGCGATGAGGATGCTGGCCCAGCCCATGCCGACCTGGTCGAACGCGTCGGAGATGGGGGCGCCCTCGGAGAGGCCGGTGTACTTCACCATGCCGGTGATCACGAAGCAGACCAGGATGTAGAGCACCGTGCAGATCGCCAGGGTGCCGAGCAGGCCGCGCGGCATGTCCTTGGCCGGGTCCTTGGTCTCCTCGCCGAGGTTGGCGACCGCCTCGAAACCGCTGTAGGCGAAGAACACGACGGCCGCGGCGACGAAGACGCCGGTGAAGCCGAACGCGGTCGGGTCGGCTCCGCTGATCCACTGCCACAGCGGCTGTTGAAGTCCGCTCAGGGCCTCGCTCTCGGGCACCGGCTTGGAGTGCGGAACGAACGGCGCCAGGTTGGCGGCCTTGACGAAGAAGATGCCGACGACGACCACGAACACGCAGACCGACACCTTGATCACCACGAGCGCGTTGGTGACCCACTTGGACTCGCGGATGCCGATCATCGCGACGACGCCGAGCACCAGGGCGATGGCGATGGCACCGAGGTTGACCGTCGACTCCTCGCCGAAGACCGACGTCGGCAGGCTCAGCGCGTCCTGGAGGTAGCCGGACCACCCCCGCGACACCACGGCCGCGCCGAGCGCGAACTCCAGGATCAGGTCCCAGGCGATGATCCAGGCGAAGATCTCGCCGATGGTCGTGTAGGCGTAGGTGTACGACGAGCCGGCGGTCGGCACCGCGGCCGCGAGCTCGGCGTAGCAGATCGCGGCGAGCACGCTCACCACACCGGCGATGGCGAAGGAGATCACGATGGCCGGGCCGGCGTTGTTCTTCGCCTGCACACCGGTCAGCGTGAAGATGCCCGTGCCGATCACGATGCCGATCCCGAAGCCCATCAGGTCCCAGGCGGACAGTCGCTTGCTCAGCCGGGTGTGATGGGTCTCACCGCCGACCGGGTCGTCGTTCTGCCGGATGACGTCGTCGACGTCTTTCGTGCGCGTGAGGCTCGATGACATGGGCGCACGGATACCCATGTACGCACCAGATGAACCGTCAAGCCTTCAGCGTGCGCGCGAGCAGCGGGAGGAGGGCCTGCCAGTGCCGCTCGGTCGCCGCCTCGTCGTAGACCGCGGTGTCCGCCATCGTGAAGCCGTGGGCCGCCCCGTCGTACTGCTCGCACACGTGGGTGACGCCGGCTTCGGTGAGCGCGTCGTCGAGCCGCTGCTGCTGCTCGGGCGGCAGGCCCTGGTCCTGGTCGGCGGCCGCGACGTAGACCTCGGCGCGGATCCGGTCGGCCAGCAGGTGCGGGCTGTCGGGGGCGTCGGTGGCGAGCCGTGCCGGGTGGAAGGCGGCCGCGGCCGCGACGTCGTCGGGCCGGTGCGCGGCCGTCCGCAGGGCCAGGGCGCCGCCCATGCAGTAGCCGGTCGTGCCGATCGGACCGTCGGCGACCTGGTCGTGGTCGCGCAGGTAGTCGATGTAGGCGTCCGCGTCGGCCATCGCCTTGTCCGGGGTCAGCGCCTTGATCATCGGCATGATCACGTCGAACTTCGCGCCCCGGGCCTCGGGATCCATCAGGTCGGAGGTGTCGACCAGCGGCGCGGGGCCGTGCCGGTAGAACACGTGCGGCACCAGGACGACGTACCCCTCGTCGGCGATCCGGGCGGCCATCTCCTCCAGCCGCGGTCGTGGCCCGAAGGCGTCCATGTAGAAGAGAACACCGGGGTGGTGGCCGTCGTCGTCGGGGACGGCGAGAAAGGCGTCGGCGGTCCCGTCAGCGGTCCGGATCTGCACGGTCGACGTACGCAATGACATGACGCGAGTCTGCCACCGGCATGATGTGCGCCATGCCTTCCTTCGCCCACACGGTCCAGGTCGCCGCCGCCCCCGAGGCGGTCTACGCGATCATCGACGACACCGACCGCACCCCCGAGTGGTTGCGGCGCTGCACCAAGATCGACAACCCGGCCAACGGGCACAACACCGTGGGCACGCCGCTGACCTACCACTACAAGGACGGCCGTCGCACCGGGCAGATGGACGGCAAGATCATCACGCACGAGCCGGGCCGCCGGTTCGCGATGAACTTCGTCGACGCGATGACCGACGTCACCGTGAACTTCGAGACCGCGCCCGGCGCCGACGCCGGCAGCACCAGCCTGACCCACTCGATCGACATCAAGACGAAGGGGTTCGGCAAGCTCTTCACGCCGATCATCAAGAAGACCCTGCCCAAGCAGACCACCGACGCCATGGAGCAGCTGAAGGCGCTCGCCGAGCGCGGCTGAGCACAAAGGGCCCTCTGCCCGAGGCTTCATGGTGTGTTCAGGTCGCCGGTCTAGCGTGAAATCGTGACCGGCTTCCTGCACAGCCTCCTGCACGTGCCGGCGCCGGTCGTGCTCTCCGCCGTCGCCGCGCTCGTGTTCGGCGAGGCCGCGGTCTTCCTCGGCTTCGTGATCCCCGGCGAGACCGCGGTCCTGCTCGGCGGCTTCCTCGCGTCCACCGGCCGGGTGTCCGTCGTGGTGCTCGCGCTCGTGGTGGTGATGGCCGCCGTCGTCGGCGACTCCGTCGGCTACGAGGTCGGCAAGCGGCTGGGCCCACGGCTGCTGCGCACCCGGATGTTCCAGCGGCACCAGGCTCGTGTCGACCGGGCCCGCGCGTTCCTCGACGGACGCGGCGCCTCGGCGATCTTCATCGGCCGGTTCACCGCGTTCCTGCGCGCGGTGACGCCGGGGCTCGCGGGACTGAGCGGGATGCGGTACCGCCGCTTCCTGGCCTGGAACGCCGCGGGCGGGCTGGTCTGGGGCATCGGCTGCGTCGTGGCCGGGTACGTCGCGGGCAGCTCCTACGAGCAGGTCGCCGGCTACCTCGGCCAGGGCGGGGCGGTGGCCGCGGCGGCCTTCGTGGTGGTCGCGCTCGTCGTGTGGCGGGTGGCCCGGCGCCGGGCGGAGCGCCCCGGGGACGACGTACCGGACGTCGCGCGCGAGACTGCTCAGCATGGACGCTGACGTCGTTGTCGTGGGTGCCGGACTCGCCGGACTGGTCGCCACCGCGGAGCTCGCCGAGGCGGGTCGCCGCGTCGTGCTGGTCGACCAGGAGGGCGAGCAGAGCCTCGGCGGGCAAGCGTTCTGGTCCTTCGGCGGCCTGTTCCTCGTCGACAGCCCCGAGCAGCGCCGGATGGGGATCAAGGACTCCCTCGACCTGGCCCGGCAGGACTGGTTCGGCAGCGCCCAGTTCGACCGCCCCGAGGACTACTGGCCACGTGCCTGGGCCGAGGCGTACGTCGACTTCGCAGCCGGCGAGAAGCGGTCCTGGCTGCACGCCATGGGGCACCGGCTGTTCCCGGTCGTCGGGTGGGCCGAGCGCGGCGACGGCCGCGCCGACGGGCACGGCAACTCGGTCCCGCGCTTCCACATCACCTGGGGCACCGGTCCCGGCATCGTCGCACCGTTCGAGCGACGGGTCCGGGCCGCCGTCGCGGAGGGCCGGGTCGAGCTGCGCTTCCGGCACCGCGTCGACGGGCTGGTCACCAGCGGCGGCGTGGTGACCGGCGTCCGCGGTGCGGTGCTCGAGCCGAGCGCGGTGGACCGCGGCCGGCCCAGCTCACGGGTGGAGGTCGGCGACTTCGTGATCCCGGCACAGGCGGTGGTCGTCACGTCGGGCGGCATCGGCGGCGACCACGACCTGGTCCGCAAGGCCTGGCCGAAGCGGCTCGGCGAGCCGCCGCGCACGATGGTCGCCGGCGTCCCCGCGCACGTCGACGGGCGCATGCAGGCCATCACCGCCGAGGCGGGCGGCCGGATCATCAACCCGGACCGGATGTGGCACTACGTCGAGGGCATCTCGAACTGGGACCCGGTCTGGGAGAACCACGGCATCCGGATCCTTCCCGGTCCGTCGTCGCTGTGGCTCGACGCGACCGGTCGGCGGCTGCCGGCGCCGTACTACCCGGGCTTCGACACCCTCGGCACGCTCAGGCACCTGCGCGGCACCGGCCACGACTACTCGTGGTTCGTGCTCACCCAGAAGATCATCGAGAAGGAGTTCGCGCTCTCCGGCTCCGAGCAGAACCCCGACCTCACCGACAAGGACGTCCGGCTGCTGCTGAACCGGGTCCGCTCCGGCGCGCCCGGCCCGGTCGAGGCGTTCAAGCAGCACGGCGCGGACTTCGTCGTCGCGGACACGCTGGCCGAGCTGGTCGACGGGATGAACGCCCTGACCGGTGACGACCTCATCGATCTCGCGCCCCTGCAGCACCAGGTCGAGGCACGCGACCGCGAGATGGACAACGCCTTCACCAAGGACCTGCAGATCGCCGCGCTGCGCAGCGCCCGCGCCTACCGCGGCGACAGGCTGATCCGGGTCGCCTCCCCGCACAAGATGCTCGACCCCAGGAACGGCCCGCTGATCGCCGTACGCCTGCACGTGCTGACCCGCAAGACCCTCGGTGGCCTCGAGACCGACCTCGACGGGCGGGTGCTCACCGCGAGCGGCGAACCGCTGGCCGGGGTGTACGCCGCGGGCGAGGTGAGCGGCTTCGGCGGCGGCGGGATGCACGGCTACAACTCGCTCGAGGGCACGTTCCTCGGCGGCTGCCTGTTCTCCGGGCGGCAGGCGGGCCGGGCCGCCGCGCGCGCCGTGGGCTGAGCAGGCGGCTCCTCCGTCACACGATTCCCGGGTCCCCAGGGAAACTGGCACACCCCCAACGTTGCAACGCCGGGGGTGTGCCGGTTTCACAGGGGACCCTGGGAATCCGGCAAGGGGGCCGTCGCCTCCTCAGGCGGCCCGGTGCTCCTCCGGCACGACCTCGTCCTCGCGCGGGGCGTCCGGCGGGGTCCCGTCGCCGAACGGCCGGCCGCCGAGCGCCTCGCGACCGTGCGGGGTCAGCCACCCGGTCAGGTCCGGGCCCTTCGGGACGATCCGCGTCGGGTTGATGTCGTTGTGCACCACGTAGTAGTGCCGCTTGATGTGCTCGAAGTCGACGGTGTCGCCGAAGCCGGGCGTCTGGAACAGGTCCCGGGCGTAGCCCCACAGCGCCGGCATCTCGACGAGCTTGTTGCGGCTGGCCTTGAAGTGACCGTGGTAGACGGGGTCGAAGCGCACCAGGGTCGTGAACAGCCGGACGTCGGCCTCCGTGATGTGGTCGCCGACCAGGTAGCGGCGGTCGGTCAGCCGCTCCTCCAGCCGGTCGAGCGCGGCGAACAGCCGGTCGTAGGCGCGTTCGTACGACGCCTGCCTGCCGGCGAACCCGCAGCGGTAGACCCCGTTGTTCACGTCGGTGTAGACCCACGCGTTGACCTCGTCGATCTCGTCGCGCCACGCCTCGGGGTAGAGGTCCGGCGCACCCTCGCGGTGGTGGTCGGTCCACTCGGTCGAGAGGTCGAGGGTCATCTGCGCGAAGTCGTTGGTGACGACCTTCCCGGTCGGCACGTCCACGATCGCCGGGACCGTGATGCCCTTCGGGTAGTCGGGGTAGCGGGCCAGGAACGCCTCCTGGAGCCGCTCGATGCCGAGCACCGGGTCGCGCCCGCCGGGGTCCAGGTCGAAGGTCCAGCTGCGCTCGTCGTGGGTCGGGCCGCACACGCCCATGCCGAGCACGTCCTCGAGTCCGAGCAGCCGGCGCACGATGATCGCGCGGTTGGCCCACGGGCAGGCCCGCGCCACGACGAGCCGGTAGCGGTCCGGCTCGACCGGCCAGTCGCGCCCGTCCCGGGTGATCCGGTCCTCGATGTAGTCGGTGTCGCGCTCGAAGTCGTCCTCGACGTAGTCGGCCATGGGTGCCCTTCCCGAGTGGTTCATGGGTCAACCACCCGGTACCGCGATCCGCGGTGGAGGAAACCCCGCAAACCACCCCGTCTGAGGTGTCCGCGCCCGCGAGGTTAAGGCGTTCTCCCGATGTCCGGACGGCGCCTTAGAGCGAGTGTTGAGGGTGCCGAGAGACCCGGAGGACACCATGACCACCTACATCGACCCCGCCACCGCCCTGCGGATCGCCCACGCCGCACGCGCCGACCAGATCCGCTTCGCCGAGGAGACCCGGCGGACCCGGCAGGCCAAGCCCCGCGGCGGTGACAGCACCGCCAAGCCGCGGCGCCGGCTGTGGGCGCGGCCGACCTTCATCCGGCCGGCGATCGCCCACTGAGCCGGGCGTTGCTGGTCTCGGTTGCCGCCAGGCGGTCAACCGCGGAGCAGCTGCTCGAACGGTGTCGGGTTCTCGAACGGGTCGACCACGGGGGTGCGGGTGCGCCCACGGACCCGGTCGGCCAGCTCGCGGCCGGCCCGTTCGACACGCGCCGAGAGGCCGCCGCCGGGACCGGTCGCGCCGAAGTCCTCGCTGGCCGCGAACACCGCCGTCGGGACGACGTCGGCGCGCAGGTAGGCGAA
This sequence comes from uncultured Actinomycetota bacterium, assembly GCA_963827435.1. Taxonomy (GTDB): domain Bacteria; phylum Actinomycetota; class Actinomycetes; order Propionibacteriales; family Nocardioidaceae; genus Nocardioides_B. The sequence goes on along the minus strand of CAWHAU010000011.1, from coordinate 15,055 downwards.
CAGCGGCCGCAGGGCGAGCTCCAGCACCAGCGAGTGCCGGGCCGTGCCCGCGGTCGCGCCGAGCAGCACCGGCTTGCCGTCGAGCGAGCCCTCCTCGAGGACGTCGAAGAACGACTTGAACAGCCCGCTGTACGACGCGGAGAACACCGGCGTCACGGCGACGAGGGCGTCGGCGTCGCGCACCAGCCGGATGGCGTCGGCCAGTGCGCCGGAGGCGAAGCCGGTCAGCAGGTGGTCGGTGACCGCGTGCGCGAGGTCGCGCAGCTCCACGACCTCGACCCGCACGTCCTCGCCGTCGAGCCGCAGCGCCCGGTCGGTGGCAGCGGCGAGCTGGTCGGCGAGCAGGCGCGACGACGACGGCTGGCTCAGGCCGGCCGTCACCACGGCGATCGTGCGCGTCATACGGTCGCCTCCTCGGCGTCGCGGGCGGCCACGAGGGACGCGTGCGTCGGGGCGTCCGGCACGTGCGCCGGCTTGCGGGCCGCGAACTCCTTGCGCAGCACCGGCACGACCTCCTCGCCGAGCAGGTCGAGCTGCTCCAGCACGGTCTTGAGCGGCAGGCCGGCGTGGTCCATCAGGAACAGCTGGCGCTGGTAGTCGCCGACGTACTCCCGGAAGCCGAGGGTGCGCTCGACGACCTGCTGCGGGCTGCCCACCGTCAGCGGCGTCTGCTCGGTGAAGTCCTCCAGCGACGGCCCGTGCCCGTAGACCGGGGCGTTGTCGAAGTACGGCCGGAACTCGTTCACCGCGTCCTGGCTGTTCTTGCGCATGAACACCTGCCCGCCGAGGCCGACGATGGCCTGGTCGGCGGACCCGTGCCCGTAGTGCTCGAACCGCCGGCGGTACAGCCCGACCATCTGCTGCGTGTGCGAGGCCGGCCAGAAGATGTGGTTGGCGAAGAACCCGTCGCCGTAGTACGCCGCCTGCTCGGCGATCTCGGGGGAGCGGATCGAGCCGTGCCAGACGAACGGCGGGACCCCGTCCAGCGGCCGCGGCGTCGAGGTGAAGCCCTGCAGGGGCGTGCGGTACTTCCCCTCCCAGCTCACCACGTCCTCGCGCCAGAGCCGGTGCAGCAGGTGGTAGTTCTCGATCGCGAGCGGGATGCCGTCGCGGATGTCCTTGCCGAACCACGGGTACACCGGGCCGGTGTTGCCGCGGCCCATCATCAGGTCGACGCGGCCGTCGGACAGGTGCTGGAGCTTCGCGTAGTTCTCCGCGATCAGCACGGGGTCGGTGGTCGTGATCAGGGTCGTCGACGTCGACAGGACGATCCGCTCGGTCTGGGCGGCGATGTAGGCGAGCGTCGTCGTGGGCGCCGAGGCGATGAACGGCGGGTTGTGGTGCTCGCCGGTGGCGAAGACGTCCAGCCCGACCTCCTCCGCCTTCCTCGCGATCGCGACCGTGGCCTTGATCCGCTCGTGCTCGGACGGGGTGCGTCCCGTCGTGGGGTCGGTGGTCACGTCGCCGACGGTGAAGATGCCGAACTGCATGTGAGGCTCCCGTTCCTGGTCATTCAACTTTCAACTATACGGCTCAACCCAGGAACCGCCCCAGGCATTCCCGGGGCCCCGGGGCTACTCCGGCTCGTTGCCGGACTCGCCGCCGACGCGGTAGGGCTCGGTCACGTCGTCGTACATCAGGTGCGCGAGCAGCCCCTGGTTGGCGTGCTTGAGGTTGTGGCAGTGGTCCATCCAGATGCCCGGGTTGTCGGCCACGAACGCCACGTCGTAGGTCTCGCCGTCCTCGACGTTGAGGGAGTCGAACCACTAGGGGCTGCCGGTGGCCTTCACGCCGTCGCGGGACAGGACGACCGCGTGGTGCCCGTGCAGGTGCATCGGGTGCACGTCGCCGCTGCCGTTGGAGATCCGCACCTTCACCACGTCACCTTCGTGGACGACGTACATCGGGATGTTCGGGAACAGGTGCCCGTTGACGGTCCAGAACAGCCCCGGCAGACCCTTGACGAAGCCCGGGCGGCGGCCGATCGCGTAGCGGAACGAGCGGTCCGCCTGCCCGGGGTCGAAGCCGAGCGGTGCGGGGGAGCCGTAGGACAGCAGGTCGACGTCGTCCTTGGTCGGCGGGGTGGCCGGCTCCTTCACGTCGACACCCTCGGGTCCCACCACTACAGCCGTCGACGAGCCGATCTGGATCCGCACGCCGCTGCCGTCCTCCGGTGCGACCACGCCGAGGTCGACGCGTCCGCCGGCCGTCACCACGACGCCCTTGCGGGTCACGTCGGTCGGCTCGTTGACCTCGTGCCCGTCGACGGCGAGCACCCGGTACGGCGCGTTCGCCCAGGCCCGCGTCGGGCCGTTGTCGGTGTTCACCACGCGCACCCGGACCTGCTGCCCCGGACGCGCGACCACCGAGAACAGGGAGGTGCCGTTGACGGTGGCGACCGCGTCGTAGGTGTGCTCCAGCGCCACCACGTCCACCGGCTGGGGCAGCGGCTTCGCGGGGCGGACCACGAGCGGCCCCATCAGGCCACCGATCACCTGCTCGTGCGAGACCTGGTGGGAGTGGTACCAGTACGTCCCGGCCTGGTCGGCGACGAACCGGTAGGTGTGCTTCTCGCCGCGCTGCACGGCGTCCTGCGTCACGCCGGCCACGCCGTCCTCGGCGTTCGGGACGTCCAGGCCGTGCCAGTGCAGCGTGATGCCGTCCGGGACGTTGGCGTTGCGCAGGTGCACCTCGAGGAGCTCGCCCTGCGTCACCTCGATCAGCGGGCCCGGGGACGACCCGTTCAGCGTGTAGCCGTCGACGGTGCGGCCCGACGCGAGGCGGACCGTGCCCTGGCGGGCCTCGAGGTCCACGACCTTGTCGGCCGCCCGGTCGGTGCCCACGGTCAGGTCCTTGACGCTGCGGGTGCCGTGCGTCGCGTCGTCGGTGTGCAGGGCGGCCATGCTCTGCCCGCCGTGCAGGGCGGGCCCGGTCCGCGAGCCGCCGCCGTAGTCGAGGTACCCCATGTCCATCACGGAGTACGTCGACGGCATCCGGCTCTGCTGCCAGAGGTAGCCCAGGGGCAGCACGATGGCGAGGGTGGCGACACAGGCGAGCAGGAGCCGGACCCGGTCCCTGCTCACTGCGTCGCCACCCTCGTCCCGGTCAGACCGCCGCGGGCTCGACCGGCGCGGCCGTCGATGCCTTGGCCTTCTGCATCGCCGTCATCGCGGTGCCGAAGATCACGAACGCGTTGACCCCGTGCAGGAGGCCGACGACCGGGGCGCCGAACGCGACGATCGCGAAGACCCACTGCAGCAGGACGGCGACGAACACGATGCCGGCCCACTTCACGCCGCCCTCGATCTTGGCGAAGAACGACACGATGAGCAGGAGGATCGCGACCAGCGCGACCGCCATGGCACCGATGCTGTGGATGTTCTGGCCGATGCCGCCGGCGTCCGCCGCGCGCTCCTCGCCGATGGCCTTGGTGTAGTCGTTGCCGCCTTCGACGAAGTTGATGATCCCGAAGGTCCCGTAGGCGACCCCGGCCGCCTGGACGAGGACCAGCAGGCAGGTCAGGCCGGCCAGGACGCGGTATGCAGTCTTCATCTTCCTGTCTTCCTCTGCTGAAGGGGCGCCCCCGATCCGGATGGGTGCGCACGGTGCCGAGAGGACCCCCAGTGAGCCCCGCGGCCAGAATGGCGAACAACCGCGGCTTTGTCGTGACCTTTTCTGACTAGCCCGGGTGTGTTGTCACCGCGAGTAGCCTCGCGGTCGTGCTGACCCTCGGACGACGGACCTTCGCCGACACCGACCTGCTCGTGATGGCGATCGTCAACCGCACCCGCGACTCCTTCTACGACCGCGGCGCGACCTACGCGGACGGTGCCGCCCGCGACCGCGTGCGCGCGGTGGTCGACGAGGGCGCCGACCTGGTGGACATCGGGGGCGTCAAGGCCGGTCCCGGCGAGACCGTCGACGTGGCCGAGGAGATCCGGCGCACCGTGCCGTTCGTGGCCGCGGTGCGCGAGGAGTTCCCGGACCTGGTGATCAGCGTGGACACCTGGCGCGCCGAGGTGGGCCGCGAGGTGTGCCGGGCCGGCGCCGACCTGCTCAACGACGCCTGGGGCGGCTACGACCCGCAGCTCGCCGAGGTCGCCGCGGAGCACGACGTCGCGCTCGTCTGCACGCACACCAACGGTGCCACCCCGCGCACCCCCCCGCACCGTCCGTCCTACGACGACGTGGTGGCCGCGGCCATCGAGGCAACCGTGGCGCTGGCCGAGCGCGCGGTGTCCCTGGGTGTCCGCCGCGAGAGCGTGCTGATCGACCCCGCGCACGACTTCGACAAGAACACCTGGCACTCGCTCGAGCTCACCCGCCGCCTCGACGAGATGGTCGCAACCGGGTGGCCGGTGCTGGTGTCCCTGTCCCACAAGGACTTCGTGGGGGAGACCCTCGACCGGTCGCTCGACGGCCGGCTCGTCGGCACGCTCGCCGCGACCGCCGTCAGCGCCTGGCAGGGGGCGCGGATGTTCCGCGTGCACGACGTCGCCGAGACCCGGCAGACGCTGGACATGGTGGCCTCGATCCGGGGGACCAGACCTCCCGCTCGGGTCATTCGCGGGCTCGCCTGACTTTACTTTCGTCCCGGTTTGCGGTTGCCTCGGGCCGTTTGACCATGCGGCACATCGCATGATGACTCGGAGCGAGGAGCGCCCGTGAGCACCCCAGCCGTCCCGGACGACCGACCCGAGCGCGCCCGGCACCTTGCGCCGCGCGATCAGCGCGTCGGCGATGGGCAACATGACCGAGTGGTTCGACTACGGCGTCTACGCGTACGCCGCGACGTACATCGCGAAGGCCTTCTTCCCGACCGGCAACGACGCTGCGGCCACGCTGAACACGCTGCTGGTGTTCGCGGTCTCGTTCGTGCTGCGGCCGGTCGGCGGGCTGGTGCTCGGTCCGATCGGTGACCGCCTCGGACGGCGCCGGGTGCTGGCCACCACGATCATGCTGATGGCCGGGTCGACGTTCTGCGTCGGCCTCGTGCCCGGCTACGCGACCATCGGGATGTGGGCACCGGTGCTGCTGGTCGTCCTGCGGATGGTGCAGGGCTTCTCGACCGGCGGTGAGTACGGCGGTGCCGCGACGTTCATGGCGGAGTACGCCCCCGACCGCAGGCGTGGCTTCTTCGGCAGCTTCCTGGAGTTCGGCACGCTCGCCGGCTTCACCCTGGCGGCCGCGGTCGTGCTCGTCGTCGAGCTGGTGATCGGCTCGACGGCCATGCAGGACTGGGGCTGGCGGGTCCCGTTCCTGCTCGGCGGCCCGCTCGGCCTCGTCGGTCTCTACCTGCGCAGCCACCTCGAGGACACCCCGGTGTTCCGCGAGCTCGAGGAGCAGGACCAGGTCGAGGACGCCGCGACCAGCGCGCTCAAGGACCTGCTGACGTCGTACTGGAAGCCGCTGCTCACCCTCGGCGGCCTGGTCATCGCGCTGAACGTCTGCAACTACACGCTGCTGGCCTACATGCCGACCTACCTCGCGCAGAAGATCGGCCTCTCGTCGACGTCCTCGCTGGTGCTGCTGATCGTCGGGCAGACGGTGATGATGGCGCTCATCCCGTTCTCCGGGAGGCTGTCCGACCGCTTCGGCCGCAAGCCGGTCTGGTGGGTGTCCCTGGTCGGTCTGTTCGTCGCCGCGGTGCCGGCCTACGTGCTGATGGCGAAGGGCTTCGCGCCCGCGCTGCTGGGCTTCGCGATCCTCGGCGCGCTCTACGTGCTGCAGCTGTCGACGATCTCCGCGACCTTCCCGGCGATGTTCCCGACGCAGGTGCGGTTCGCCGGCTTCGCGATCTCCTACAACGTGTTCACCGCACTGTTCGGTGGCACGGCGCCGGCCGTGAACGAGCAGCTCATCGCGGTCACCGGCACCGACCTGGCGCCGGCGTTCTCGATGATGGCGGCCTGCGTGATCGGTGCGATCGCGTTGGTGTTCGTCCCGGAGACGGCCCGCGCCTCGATCCGCGGCACGGGCCTGCCCGGTGTCGACACCGAGGTGAAGCCGCTGACGCCGTCGCGCTGAGTACGCTCCCTCAGGTGATCCGCACCGCCGTCCTGTGCCCGCACCCGCCCCTGCTGTTCCGGGAGCTCGGCGGCGAGCAGGACCCGGCCGTCGACCTCCGGAAGGCCGCCCTCGCGGCGGTCTCCGAGGGGGTCGCCGGCGCCTCGCACGTGGTCGTCGTCGGCGGCCACGACGCCGGCGCCCGCTGGGACCCGTCGCCCCCCGCCGACGTCCGTCGCTTCGGTACGACGGACCCGCCGCCGTCCCGCCCGGGCCTGCCGCTGTCGCTCGGGGTCGGGATGCGGCTGCTCCACGAGGCGGGCTGGTCGGGGCCCACCGACCTGCTCGCCGTGCCGTGGGACGCGGACCGGGCGATCGTCGAGGGGGTGGCCCGCGACCTCGCCGCCAAGCCCGACGGCACGGTGCTTCTGGTGCTGGGTGACGGCAGCACGCGGCGCGGCGACAAGGCGCCCGGCTACCTCGACGACCGGGCGTTCCCGTTCGACGACGCCGTCGCGGTCGCCCTTGCGACGGGGGACGCCCGGGCGCTGGCCGACCTGGACGCGGACCTCGCCGCCGACCTGATGGTGCTCGGCGCCACCGTGCTCCGGGTGCTCGGCGGGGTCGCCCTGGCCCAGGGCGCGCAGCCCGCGGCGTCCCTGTCCTACCGGGACGACCCCTACGGCGTGAGCTGGTTCGTCGCCACCTGGCAGCTTGCCCCAGCTGGTTGAGGGTGCGGCGGAGCGCCAGCGGAACCGCCTCGAACCTCCGCAGACACGCGCCGTGGCAACCGCGGGTCCCTGCCTGGGTTCGAGGCTCGCAGGCTCGCACCTCAACAACGGGGCTGGCGGTCAGCGCTTGGCGACCAGCAGGGCCTGCGCCGACCGGGCGACCAGACCGCGCTCGTCGTACACCTTCGACGTGGCGATGCCGACGCTGCCCGGGCCGAGCGTCGTCCTGGCGTCCAGGCAGACCCAGTCGCCGACCGGCGGCCGCAGCACGTGCACGGTGAGCTCGGTGTTCAGGAAGCCCCAGGTCGCGGGGTCGAGCGCGGCGGAGACGCCGGAGGCGGAGTCGACGCAGGTCATCAGCCGTTGCACCGGGCTCATCAGCTCACCCTCGACCAGGTCCACGCGCGGTCGCATCCAGACCAGGCCCGGTCCCGGCTCGGTGACCGCGCCGCGGATCCAGCGCCACTCGACGGCGTCGAGGTAGCCCGCCGACCAGCTGGCCGGCGGGTCCTTGTGCACCCCGTCGTCCGGGCCGTGCGACGGCGGCTCGTCGTCCTGCACCGGTCCGTCGTCGTGCACCGGGAACAGCCACGCCGTGGCCCGCGCGCAGGGGCGGTCGCGCCGCACGTCGTACGCCCACGCCTCGCACATCTCGACGGTCCGGCCGGGTCGGACGACCGACGCCTCGACACGCAGGGGACCGACGGGGACGGGGCCGAGCAGCTCCATGGTCAGCCGCCCGACCACGCGGTCGTCGTCCGGCCGCGACAGCGACTCGACGGCTCGCGTGAGCAGCGCCGCGGGCGGTCCGCCGTGCTGGCTCTCGGGTCCCCAGGGGCCCGCGGTGGAGGCTGTCGACAGGAAGCGGGAAGGCCCGTCGGGACGGTAGAAGGGCTGCATCCGAGCCATCATGCCCGGGGTGGCGGGACTGCTCCGAGGTGGCCCGGAACACAGTCGTCGAACCGATTTCATGTTCGCCCGAGCCCGTGTGTATCCTTCCTTGCTGCTTGCCCCTTTAGCTCAGTCGGCAGAGCGTCTCCATGGTAAGGAGAAGGTCTACGGTTCGATTCCGTAAAGGGGCTCTGGGTTGTGGATCCTCACCCGCTCGGGTGGGGGCTCCGTTCCCTGGAGGCGGGGTAGCTCAGGTGGTTAGAGCACACGACTCATAATCGTGGTGTCGCGGGTTCGACCCCCGCCCCCGCTACTGCTCACCAGTCTCGAGTCGCCCGCGGCTTGTGCCGTAGGGCAGACTTGACCAGCGCAGCACGCCAGCACCGATCGCAGCACCGAAAGTAGAGGCAGTCCCGTGGCCAGCAAGAGCTCAGATGTTCGCCCCAAGATCACCTTGGCCTGCGTGGAGTGCAAGGAGCGCAACTACATCACCAAGAAGAACCGCCGCAACGACCCGGACCGCATGGAGCTGAAGAAGTTCTGCCCGCGTTGCCGCACGCACACCGCTCACCGCGAGACGCGCTGATCGCACCCCACTCCACCGAGACGGCCCCGGGACACCCCCGGGGCCGTTTCGCGTAGATTCCCAGGCATGACTGTCGACGCCTCGCTGGCAGGGCGGACCTTCCCGCCGACCGAGCCCTATGTCGTCACCCGCGAGCGGCTGGCGGAGTTCGCCGCGGCCACCGGGTCGACGTACGACGGAGGGGCGGCACCCGCCACCTTCCCGATCGTGGTCGCCTTCGGGGCGATGACCGCCCTCATGGAGGACCCGTCCGTGGGCATCTCGCTGCACCGGGTCGTGCACGGCGAGCAGCGCTTCGCCTACACGCGGCCGGTCGTGGAGGGTGACGCCCTGACCGCGACCCTCACCGTCGACTCGCTGCGTCAGATCAGCGGCGCGGACATCATCGGCACCCGCAGCGAGGTCACCGACGCCGACGGCCGGCACGTGTGTACGGCGTTCGCCACCCTCATGCACCGGGGGGAGGGCGCATGAGCACGCTCGCCGGGCTCGAGGCCGGCGCCACCCTGCCGGAGCAGACCTACACCGTCACCCGGGCCGACCTGGTGCGCTACGCCGGCGCCAGCGGTGACTTCAACCCGATCCACTGGTCCGACCGCGTCGCCACCTCGGTGGGGCTGCCCGGCGTCATCGCGCACGGGATGTACACCCTCGCGCTGGCCGCCCGGGCCCTCGACACCTGGGCGGGCGGGCCGGGCCACGTCGTCGAGCTCGGCGCCAAGTTCTCCAAGCCCGTCGTCGTGCCTGACGACGACCGCGGCGTCGACGTGGTCGTCCGCGGCACCGTCAAGGAGGTCACCGACGACGGCGTCAAGGTCGCCCTCGAGGTCACCAGCAACGGCGAGAAGGTCCTCGGCATGCCCAAGGCGGTGCTGCGTGGCTGACCGGCCCGAGCTGCTGGCCGACCACACCACGCTGCGCCTGGGCGGCCCCGCCCGCGAGGTCGTGCACGCCCGCACCGAGCAGGAGCTGCTCGACGCCGTACGCACCGCCGACGAGTCCGGCACACCGCTGCTGCTCGTCGCCGGAGGCAGCAACCTGGTGGTCGGTGACGCCGGCTTCGACGGCACCGTCGTGCTCGTCGAGACCTCGGGTGTCGAGCCCGCCCAGGACACCTGCGGCGGTGCCGTCGTCACGGTCGCTGCGGGGGAGTCGTGGGACGCGTTCGTCGAGCGGGCCGTGCAGGAGGGCTGGATCGGCGTCGAGGCGCTGTCCGGCATCCCCGGCAGCGTCGGCGCGACCCCGATCCAGAACGTCGGCGCCTACGGCCAGGAGGTCGCCGAGACGATTGCGTCCGTCCGCTGCTGGGACCGGGTGCTCCGAGGGCAGCGGACGTTCTTCGCCGCCGACTGCCGCTTCGGCTACCGCACCAGCCGGTTCAAGCAGGACCCCGACCGGCACGTCGTGCTCAGCGTGACCTTCCAGCTGCCGCTCGGCACGCTGTCGGCACCGGTCCGCTACGCGGAGCTGGCTCGCACGCTCGGGATCGAGAGCGGGGACCGCGCCCCGATGAAGGAGGTGCGCGACGCCGTCCTCGGCCTCCGCGGCGGCAAGGGCATGGTGCTCGACGAGGCCGACCACGACACGTGGAGCGCCGGCTCGTTCTTCACCAACCCGTTCGTCGACGACGCGGCCGAGCTGCCCGAGGGCGCACCGCGCTGGGAGCAGCCCGACGGCACCGTGAAGACGAGCGCCGCCTGGCTGATCGAGCACGCCGGCTTCGCCAAGGGCTACGGCAACGACACGGTCGCGCTGTCCGGCAAGCACACGCTGGCGCTCACCAACCGCGGGAGCGCCCGCACCGAGGACCTGCTCGCCCTCGCGAGCGAGGTGCAGGCGGGCGTGCACGCGGCTTACGGCATCTGGCTGGTCAACGAGCCGACCCTGGTCGGCTGCTCCCTGCCCTGCCCTGCCTGAGCGTCAGTACGACGTGGTGCTGCTGCTGACCGTGCTGAACAGCGCCAGCACGACGAAGCCGATGAGGAACAGCAGACCGAGCCCGAGCAGCACGGTGCCGATCAGACCGAGGATGTAGCCGGCCTGGGCCGAGCCACGACCACCCAGGCGGCCCTGCGAGGCGTCGATCTCGTCGACCGTGCGCTTGCCGATCCGCCACGCGAACGGCGCGATGAACCCGCACACCACGATGCCGAGGATGCCGAGGATCAGTGCCGTGGTGGCCTTCGGGTGGTCGGCGGCGTAGGCGGGCTGGTAGCCCGGCTGCTGGCCGTACTGCGGGGCGTACTGCCCGGCGGGGGTGTACTGCTGCTCCCCGTACGGCGGCGGGGTCGAGCCCTCGTCGTACGGCGATCCCTGCGGCGGCTGCTGCTCCCCGTAGCCGGGCTGCTGGCCCGACGGGTCCTGTGACGGCTGTTGCGGCTGTCGCTGCGGCTCGTCCCCCGGTGTGTTCGTCATGCGCCCACCCTAGAGCGTGCCGGACTCCCAGGCGTCGATGTCGGCCAGCGTCGTCTTGCGCATGTCTTCCGGGGCACGCGACGCACGGACGGACATCCGCGCGAGCTCCGCGAGGGTGGCGTCGGACAGGTCGTGGGCGGCGCGCATCGTGGCGTACTGCGAGGCCAGGCGTGAGCCGAACAGCAGCGGGTCGTCGGCACCCAGCGCCACCGTCGCGCCGGCCTCGAGCAGCACCGGCAGCGGCACCGAGGTCAGGTCGCTGTAGACGCCGAGCGCGACGTTCGAGACCGGGCACACCTCCAGCGGCACGCCCTGCGCCACCACCCGGTCGAGCAGGGCCGGGTCCTCGGCGACGCGCACGCCGTGTCCCAGCCGGCCCGCGTGCAGGTCGTCGAGGCAGGCCCGCACGCTCTCGGGGCCGAGCAGCTCGCCGCCGTGCGGGGCGAGCAGCAGCCCGGCCCGCTCGGCGATCCGGAAGGCCGGTGCGAAGTCCGCGACGGTGCCGCGCCGCTCGTCGTTCGACAGGCCGAAGCCGACGACCCCGCGGTCGGCGTACTGCGCCGCGAGCCGGGCCAGGGTGCGCGCGTCCATGGGGTGCCGGGTGCGGTTCGCCGCGACGACCACGGCGATCCCGAGCCCGGTGTCGCGGGAGGTCTCCCGCACGGCGTCGAGCACCAGGTCGGTGAAGGCAGTGATCCCGCCGAACCGCGCGGCGTACCCGCTGGGGTCGACCTGGATCTCCAGCCAGCGGCCGCCGTCGGCGACGTCGTCCTCGGCGGCCTCCCGAACCAGCCGGCGCACGTCGTCCTCGGTGCGCAGCACGGACCGGGCGACGTCGTAGAGCCGCTGGAAGCGGAACCAGCCCTTCTCGTCGGCCGCGGACAGCTGCGGCGGCCACTGGTCGACCAGGGCGTCGGGCAGCACGATCCCGTCACGGCCGGCCAGCTCCACGAGCGTGCTGTGCCGCATCGACCCGGTGAAGTGCAGGTGCAGGTGCGCCTTGGGCAGCGCGTGCAGGTCCCGCCCCGAGGGGCCTCGACGGGGGACCACTCAGCCGAGCAGCTTCTGCATCCGGCCCACGCCCTCGGCCAGGTCGTCGTCGCCGAGCGCGTAGGACAGCCGCAGGTAGCCCGGGGCGCCGAAGGCCTCGCCCGGCACCACCGCGACCTCCGCCTCGTCGAGGATCACCTCGGCCAGCTCGGCGGACGTGGTCGGTGTGCGGCCGGCGACCTGCTTGCCGAGCACGCCCTTGACGGAGGGGTAGGCGTAGAAGGCGCCGGTCGGCTCCGGGCACTCGACGCCGGGGATCTCGTTGAGCATCCGCACGATCGTCTGCCGGCGCCGGTCGAACGCTTCGCGCATCTCGGCCACAGCTGTCAGGTCACCGGTCAGCGCCGCGATGGCCGCCCGCTGCGCCACGTTGTTGACGTTGGAGGTCTGGTGCGACTGGAGGTTCGTGGCCGCCTTCACGACGTCCTTGGGGCCGATCATCCAGCCGACCCGCCAGCCGGTCATCGCGTAGGTCTTCGCCACGCCGTTGACGACGATGCAGCGGTCCGCGAGCTCGGGCACCGCGACCGGCATCGACGTCGCCTCCGTGTCGCCGTACGTCAGGTGCTCGTAGATCTCGTCGGTGAGCACCCACAGGCCCTGGTCGAGGGCCCACCGGCCGATCGCCTCGACCTCCGCCGGGGAGTCCACCGCGCCGGTCGGGTTGGACGGCGAGCAGAACAGCAGCGCCTTGGTGCGGTCGGTGAGCGCCGCCTCGAGCTGGTCGACGGTGACCTTGTAGTCCTGGGTCTCGTCGGCGAGCACCTCGACCGGCACGCCGCCGGCCAGCCGGATGGCCTCCGGGTAGGTCGTCCAGTACGGCGCCGGCAGCAGCACCTCGTCGCCCGGGTCGAGGATCGTCGCGAACGCCTCGTAGATCGCCTGCTTGCCGCCGTTGGTGACCAGCACCTGGGCCGGCTCGATCACGTACCCGCTGTCCCGCCTCGTCTTGTCGACGATCGCCTGCTTGAGCTCGGGCAGGCCGCCCGCGGGGGTGTAGCGGTGGTTCTTCGGGTCGCGGCACGCCTCGACCGCGGCCTCGACGATGTAGTCCGGGGTGGGGAAGTCCGGCTCGCCGGCGCCGAAGCCGATCACCGGCCGGCCGGCCGCCTTGAGGGCCTTCGCCTTGGCGTCGACCGCGAGCGTCGCGGACTCGGTGATCCCGCCGATGCGAGCGGAGATCCGGGCGGCCGGGCCGCTGCTCGCTCGGCCAGTGCTGGGGCCGGTGCTGGGGCCTTTGCTGGGGAGGCTGTCGCTCATGCACCTATGCTCGCACTCCCCGGGTGGGCGTGGCGGTCGGGTCCGTCTCGGTTCGACTTCGTCTGGGCGCTCCCCGTATGCTTCACCTTTGGTGGATCTCACCCTTGATCGGCATGCCCGCTCCTCGATCGAGGTCCCCCGGAGGGCACTAGCTCAACTGGCAGAGCATCGGTCTCCAAAACCGAAGGTTGGGGGTTCAAGTCCCTCGTGCCCTGCAGCACCCCGGACGGACCAGGTTCCGTGCGGGCGCCCGGCCGGCCGGTCGGGCAGACCGAACCGGCGCAGAACAGGAAGGTGGAGGACCGTGACGCAGAGCCGCCCCGTGGGCTCGACCTCGTCGTCCAGCGGCAAGCGGACGAGTCCGACGACCTTCTACCGGCAGATCGTGGCCGAGCTCCGCAAGGTCGTGTGGCCCACGCAGCAGCAGCTGATCACGTACTTCCTCGTGGTCCTGGTGTTCGTGCTGGTGATCATGACGATCGTGTCCCTGCTCGACCTGGGCTTCGGACGGCTGGTCTTCAAGGTCTTCGGCTAGCCGGAGGCCCCACCCCGGGCCCCGCCCCAGGCCGTTCCACAACGATGAAGGTGACTGAGTAACCGTGTCGCAGCAGTACGACCAAGAGCTCGAGGGCGCTACCTCGGCCGACGCCGCCGAGCAGGGTGTCGTCGACCCGTCCGTGGACGCGCCGACCGACCTGCCCGAGGATGCCGCTCCGGCCGTCGACGAGGAGGCCGCGGCCGACTCCGAGACCGTGCCCGCCGCCGACGAGGACGCCGACGCCGCCACCGAGTCGCCCGCCGACGAGGCGAGTGACGAGGAGCCTGCCGACGAGGATGCCCCCGACGCGACCGACGAGACCGACGTGGACGCCCCCGGCGACCCGCTCGAGGAGTTCCGTGAGGCGCTGCGCGCCAAGATCGGGGACTGGTTCGTCGTGCACACCTACTCCGGCATGGAGAACCGGGTGAAGGCGAACCTCGAGAACCGCATCACCTCCCTGAACATGGAGGACTACATCCACGAGGTGATCGTCCCGACCGAGGAGGTCGCGGAGATCAAGAACGGCCAGCGCAAGCTGGTCAAGCGCACCGTGCTCCCGGGCTACGTGCTCGTGCGCATGGACCTCACGGACGAGTCCTGGGCCGCTGTGCGGCACACCCCGTCGGTGACCGGCTTCGTGGGCCACAGCCACCAGCCGGTGCCGCTGAGCCTCGACGAGGTCGAGAGCATGCTCGCGCCGGCCGTCGCCGCGGCCGCCGAGGCCGCCGCCCCCGAGCAGGTGGGCGTCGCCGGGGCCACCAAGAAGGAGGTCGAGGTCGCCGACTTCGACGTGTCCGACTCGGTCATGGTGGTGGACGGTCCGTTCGCGACGCTGCACGCGACGATCACCGAGATCAACGCCGAGTCGCAGAGGGTCAAGGCCCTCGTCGAGATCTTCGGCCGGGAGACCCCGGTCGAGCTGAGCTTCAGCCAGATCCAGAAGGTCTGAGGCCCTGGTCCGAGCGTGCGAGGACCAGGACGGCCTCAGAGGTTGAGGAGCGTCGACGCAGACCCGAGCGAAGCGAGGGAATGCGTGACGCGTCTCGAAACCTGAGCAGCAGGTGCCGGGAACCGATTGACAGGTGGCAGGGAAAGCCCATTTCCCGTCATGACCACGAGAAAGAAGGAACAAGGAAATGCCTCCCAAGAAGAAGATCGCTGCACTCGTCAAGGTGCAGCTCCAGGCCGGGGCGGCCACTCCTGCCCCGCCGGTGGGTACCGCTCTCGGTCCCCACGGCGTGAACATCATGGAGTTCTGCAAGGCGTACAACGCGCAGACGGAGTCGATGCGCGGGAACGTCATCCCGGTCGAGATCACGATCTACAAGGACAAGACCTTCACGTTCATCGTGAAGACCCCGCCCGCCGCGGTCCTGATGAAAGAGGCTGCCGGCATCGCCAAGGGCAGCGGTGTCCCGAACAAGGAGAAGGTCGGCAAGCTGACCAAGGACCAGGTCGCGAGATCGCCAGCGAGCGGAAGCTCACCGACCTGAACGCCTACGACCTCGACCAGCGATGAAGATCGTCGCCGGCACCGCCCGGTCGATGGGCATCACCACCGACTGACACACCTCC
>CAWHAU010000010.1:0-75984 GCA_963827435.1 uncultured Actinomycetota bacterium | reverse complement strand
GTTGGGGTTCTTCGCGAGGTACTGCTGGTGGTAGTCCTCGGCGTAGTAGTACGTCGGCGCGGGCTTGACCTCGGTGGTGATCGGGCCGTAGCCGCGCTGCATGATCAGCGGCTCGTAGGCAGCCGCGCAGCCGCTTCGCGGTCTCGGCCTGCTCGTCGGAGAGCGTGTAGACGGCCGAGCGGTACTGCGTGCCGACGTCGTTGCCCTGCCGCATGCCCTGCGTCGGGTCGTGGAACTCGAAGAACGCCTTCACCAGGTCGGCGTAGGCCACCTTGGCCGGGTCGAACACGACGCGCACGGCCTCGGTGTGGCCGGTCTGGCCCGAGCAGACCTCTTCGTACGACGGGTGCGGGGTCGACCCGCCGGCGTACCCGACCGACGTCGACCAGACCCCCGGGATCCGCCAGAAGACCTCCTCGGCGCCCCAGAAGCAGCCCAGCCCGAACACCGCGACCTCGAAGCCCTCGGGGATGTTGCCGTCGTTGGTCACCAGCGGGGTGCCGAGGACCAGGTGCTCCTCGGCGAGGGTGAACCACTGCTCGGTCCGGCCCTTGAGGGCCTGGTCCGGCGTGGGGATCTCGAGCTTGTGGCGGTTGAACAGCACGGCAACTCCTCCAGTCACGGGTGGTTCGGTCTGCACAACGCCCCGGACGGCCGGAAACTTCCCCGCAGATAGGCTGCCCGGCATGAGCGAGCACAGCCAGAAGTCCGGTTTCGAGACGCGTGCGATCCACGCCGGCTACGAGCCCGACCCCACGACCGGAGCGGTGATCCCGCCCATCTACGCGACCAGCACGTACAAGCAGGACGGGGTGGGCGGCCTGCGCGGCGGCTACGAGTACTCCCGCTCCGCGAACCCCACCCGCACCGCCCTGGAGGGCAACATCGCGGCGCTGGAGGAGGGCGAGCGGGGCTTCGCGTTCGCGAGCGGCCTGGCCGCCGAGCACACCCTGCTCGCGTCGGTCACGAAGCCGGGCGACCACGTGGTGATCCCCGACGACGCGTACGGCGGCACGTACCGGCTCTTCGCCAAGGTCGAGGACCCGCGCGGCCTCGCGCACACCCCGGCGCCGGTCTCCGACGTGGACGCGGTGCGCGCCGCGATCCGCCCCGGCGAGACCAAGGTCGTCTGGGTCGAGACGCCCACCAACCCGCTGCTCAACATCGGCGACATCGAGGCGCTCGCGTCGGTCGCCCACGACGCCGGTGCGCTGCTGGTCGTGGACAACACGTTCGCGTCGCCGTACCTCCAGCAGCCGCTCACCCTCGGCGCCGACGTCGTCGTGCACTCGACCACGAAGTACTGCGGCGGCCACTCCGACGTCGTCGGCGGCGCGATCGTCGTGCGCGACCTCGACCTCGCCGAGCGGATCACCTTCCACCAGAACGCCATCGGCGCGGTGTCCGGGCCGTTCGACTCGTGGCTCACCCTGCGCGGCCTCAAGACGCTCGCGGTCCGGATGGACCGGCACTGCGACAACGCCGAGAAGGTCGTCGACTTCCTCACCGGGCACCCGGCCGTCTCGCAGGTGATCTACCCCGGCCTCGAGGAGCACCCGGGGCACGCGGTCGCCTCCAAGCAGATGAAGAGGTACGGCGGCATCGTGTCGTTCCGCGTCGCCGGAGGGGAGCAGGCCGCACTGGACGCGTGCGCGCAGGCGCAGGTGTTCACGCTCGCCGAGTCGCTCGGCGGCATCGAGTCGCTCATCGAGCACCCGGGCCGGATGACGCACGCCTCGGTGGCCGGCACCGACCTCGAGGTGCCCAGCGACCTGATCCGGCTGTCGGTCGGCATCGAGACCGCCGACGACCTGCTCGCCGACCTCGACCGCGCCCTGCACACCCACGCCGGTTGAGGTGCCCCCGTTGGTTGAGGAGGGCGGAGCGCTAGCGGAGCCCGTCTCGAAACCCGGTTCCTCCGGGCGCGAAGGCGTCGCTGGTTTCGAGGCCTCGCCTAGCGGCTCGGCACCTCAACCGACGCGGGACCGCCTTGTCGCTTGCGTGGACTTCGGCTCCACCTTCACCAAGGCGGCGCTCGTCGACACCACCAGCGGTGACCTGCTGGCGGTCGCCGCGCACCGCACCACGGTCGACGCCGACGTCCTCGACGGCTGGGACGCCTGCCTGGCCGAGCTGACCGCGGCGGACCCGCGGGCCGCGGACGCCGAGGTGCTCGCCTGCTCGTCGGCCGGCGGCGGGCTGCGGATCGCGGTCGTCGGCAACGAGGCCCTGGTCACCGCGGAGGCCGGGCGCCGGGTCGCCCTGTCGAGCGGCGGCCGGGTCGTGCACGTCACCAGCGGCGGGCTGAGCCGCGACGGCGTCAAGGAGCTCCGGGCCGCCAAGCCCGACGTGCTGCTGCTGGTCGGCGGCACCGACGGCGGCAACGCGGAGGTGCTGCTGGCCTGCGCCACCGCCCTGGCCAAGGCGCGCTGGCGCGGACCGGTCGTGGTGGCCGGCAACGTGGACGCCCGCGACGAGGTGGCCGCCCTGCTCGACGAGGCGGGCACGCCGCACGTGCTGGCCGACAACGTCGTCCCGCAGATCGGCGTGCTGGCACCCGGGTCCGCGCGGGCCGCGATCCGCGAGATGTTCCTGCGGCACGTGATCGGCGGCAAGCACCTGTCGAAGCGGGCCGACTTCATCGCGATGGTCCGCGGCGCAACCCCTGACGTCGTGCTCACCGCCGTCGAGCTGCTGGCCCGCGGCCTCGACGAGGAGCACCCCGGGGCCGGTGACGTGGTCGTCGTCGACGTCGGCGGGGCCACCACCGACGTGCACTCGGTGGTCGAGACGGACCCCGAGGACTCCGGGCTCGCCCGCGAGGTGGTCGCCACCCTCCCGGTCAGCCGCACCGTCGAGGGCGATCTCGGGATGCGGTGGAGCGCCGTGCCGACCGTCGAGGAGGGTGCCGCCGCCGGCCTGCTGGAGGACACCGAACGGCTTCACCGGGCCGCCGAGACGCGGCACGAGGACCCCGCCTTCCTGCCGCGGGACGAGGACGAGCGACGCGACGACGAGGCGATCGCGACCGCCGCGGTCGGGGTCGCGCTGCGCCGGCACGCGGGGCGTCGCCAGGTCGCCTTCGACGCCGGCGACCGGGTGGTGGAGCGCAGCGGCAAGGACCTGCGCGAGGTCGACCTGCTGGTCGGGTCCGGCGGGGTGCTGCGCAGCAACGGCGACGACCTCGCCGCCCGGGTGCTCGGGTCGGTCACCGGGGACGACGTACCAGGGGGGTGGCAGCTGCCCCGCGCACCCCGCGTGGTCGTGGACCGCGACTACGTGCTCGCGCCGGCCGGCCTGCTCGCCGAGAGCCACCCGGCTGCGGCGTACGGGCTGCTCGCCCGGCTGCGATGAACACCGCCCGTCGACCCGTCACCTCCTGCGTGACACGCCGGCGAAACTGCCGTCGAGTTGACGGGTCGGCGAACCGGAGCGGTGGGTGCGGCGACATAGCCTGAGCCCATGGGAGTCGGGAGCAGGGTGACGTCGGGCATGTCCCGGCTGAAGCGGCAGCAGCAGCGCAAGTCCGACGAGCGGTTCGCGGAGCGGTTCGCGCAGCAGTGGACCGCGATGCGGGCCACCCGCGTGGAGGAGCCGGTGAGCATCCACGCGGGGAAGTCGAACTACTCGGCCGCACGGGTGCCGTACGGCGTCGACCTCGCGGCCCAGTGGTCCTGGCGGCTGCTCGTGGTGGCGCTCGCCGGCCTGGTCGTGGCCCGCGGGATCGGGATGTTCGCGGTGGTGGTGCTGCCGCTCGTGATCGCGCTGCTCCTGGCCGCGCTGCTCGTCCCGCTGGTCCAGGTCCTGCACCGGGCCCGGGTCCCGCGAGGGGTCGCGTCGCTGCTGGCCGTGCTCGGTTCGATCGCGATCATCGTGCTGCTGCTGACGTTCGCCGGGCAGCAGATCGCCCAGGGCGCCAACGACCTGGCCAAGCAGGTGGTCAGCGGCCTGGAGCAGATCCGGGTGTGGCTCAAGACCGGGCCGCTGCATGCGAGCGACAGCCAGATCAACGGCTACATCAAGTCCGCCCAGGACGCCGTCACGTCGAGCAACAAGGAGATCGTCTCCCGGCTGACCGAGGTGACGAGCGCGGTCAGCCACATCGTCGCGGGGTTCTTCATCATCCTGTTCGCGACGTACTTCTTCCTCGCCGACGGCAACCGCATCTGGTCCTGGGTGGTGCGGATCTTCCCGCGGGCCTCGCGCGAGCGGGCCGACTCCTCCGGCCGGGTCGCGTGGACGTCGCTGACCGCGTTCGTGCGGGCCACGATGCTGGTCGCGTTCACCGACGCGCTCGGGGTGATGCTGGTGGCCGCGGTCCTGCGGGTGCCGTTCGTGTTCGCGATCGGCGTGCTGGTGTTCATCGGTGCCTTCATCCCGATGATCGGCGCGCTGCTGTCCGGCTCGGTGGCGGTCCTCGTGGCGCTCGTCGCCCAGGGCCCGGTCGTCGCGCTGATCATGCTCGGCGGCGTGGTCGCCGTGCAGCAGCTCGAGGCGCACGTGCTGCAGCCGTTCCTCCTCGGCCGCCTGGTCTCCGTCCACCCGCTCGGCGTGATCGTCGCGATCGCCATGGGCGTGCTGGTGGCCGGCATCGCCGGTGCCCTGGTCGCCGTCCCGCTGGTCGCCTCGCTCAACGCCGTGGTGCAGCACCTCGCCGACTCCGGGCAGGCCGAACGCGACGCCGAGGAGCTGGCGGTCGGGGACCCTCCCTAGGCACCCTCGCTTCTGGACATGCGAGAGCCCGGACCCCACACGGGGGTCCGGGCTCTCTTCGGTGCGACGGGACGTCAGTGCGTGACGACGACCTCGGGCTCGACGGTCGTCGGCCGTCGGCGGTGTGGTGTCGCGGGTCGCGAGCGGCTTCTCCTTGAGGAAGAACGCGACCAGCAGGGCCACCGCCACGAGGGGTACCGCGGACAGGAACACGTCGTGCAGCGAGGAGCTGAACGCCCCGGTGACCAGCGTGTGCACCGGCTCCGGCAGGGCCTTGATGGCCTGCACGTTGTTCGCCGCGTCGCCGACGTTCGCCGGGACCTGGCCGGCCGGCACGCCCTGGAGCGAGTCGGCGATGTGCACGGTGAGTCGGCTGGACAGGATCGCGCCGAACAGCGCGGTGCCGAACGAGCCGCCCATCTGCCGGAAGAACGCCACCGAGCTGGTCGCGACGCCCATGTCGCTGCGGTCCACGGAGTTCTGCACGACCGTGATCAGCACCTGCATGGTGAAGCCGAGGCCGGCGCCCAGGACGTACATCGACAGACCGGCGTACCAGTACGGCGAGCGCGCGCGTCAGCGACGAGAGCATGACCAGCGCACCGATCACGATGGTCGCGCCCAGGATCGGGTAGATCTTGTAGCGGCCGTTGCGGCTCATCAGCTGGCCGGCGGTGATCGAGGTGGTGAAGATGCCGATCACCATCGGCACCATGGCCAGGCCGGACTTCGTCGGGCTCATCCCGTCGACGACCTGCAGGTAGACCGGGATGAAGATCATCGAGCCGAACATCGCGATGCCGATCAGGAAGCCGAACAGGTTGGCGATCGAGAAGATCGAGTTGCCGAACAGCCGCATCGGGATGATCGGCTCGGCGGCCCGGTTCTCGACGAACACGAACAGCGCGGCGAGCAGCACGCCCGCGGCCAGCAGCGCGAGGCTGGTGCCGGAGGTCCAGCCCAGGTCCGGGCCGGCCCACGCGGTGTAGAGCAGGAACGAGGACACCGAGGCGACGACGACGGCGGCGCCGAGGTAGTCGATGCTGTGGTTGCGGCGCACGTGCGGCATCTTCAGGGCGGCCGAGGTGACCACCAGCGCCACCAGGCCGATCGGGATGTTCATGAAGAAGATCCACTGCCAGCCCGGTCCGTCGGCGAACCAGCCGCCGAGCACGGGGCCGAGCACGGACGACGTACCGAACACCGCGGCGAAGTAGCCCTGGTAGCGGCCGCGCTCACGCGGCGGGATCACGTCGCCGATGGTGGCCATGGCCAGCGCCATCAGGCCGCCGCCGCCGAGGCCCTGGATCGCGCGGAACGCGATCAGCTCCTCGATGTTGTGCGACCAGCCGGCGAGCAGCGAGCCGACCAGGAAGGTGATGATCGCGATCTGGAACAGCAGCTTGCGGCCGTAGAGGTCGGAGATCTTGCCCCACAGCGGGGTGGAGGCGGTGGCGGCGAGCATGTACGCCGTGACGACCCACGACAGCTTGTCGAGGCCGCCGAGGTCGGAGGTGATGCGGGGGAGGGCGGTTCCCACGATGCTCTGGTCGAGAGCGGAGAGGAACATGCCCACCATCAGGCCGCCCATCACCACGAGGATCTGCTTGTGGCTCAGGTAGCCGTTGGAGTCGGGGGTCATGCGGAGTGCTCCTGGGTGTCGGTGGTGCGGGAGTCTGCAGAGTCGTCGGCGTCGTCGGCGTCGCCGGAGTCGGCGGGGTTGAGCAGGGTCTGCACGAGCCGGCCGAGCAGGTCGCGCAGGGTCTCGCGCTCGTCGTCGGAGAAGCCGTCCAGAGCGCTGCTGATGACGTGCCGGCGGGTCTCGAAGGCCTGCGCCAGGCAGGTGTTGCCCCGCTCGGACACGGTGACCCGGCTGGCGCGGCCGTCGTCGGGGTCCTCGGTCCGCTCGAGCAGGCCGCGGTCCTCGAGCTGCTTGGCGTGCCGGCTCACCGTGGAGGCGTCGAGGCCGAGCACGTGCGCCATCGCGGAGACCCGCATCGGGCCCTGGTGGCTGAGCAGCTTGAGCAGCGGGAAGGCGGAGTAGTCGATCACGTCGCCGGGCTGGCGCTGCCGCATCCGCCGGCCGAGCGCCATCATCAGGCTCATCAAGGCGTCCTCGGCCGTCTCCGGCGCGGGGATCGGCTCGGTGAGCACGAACGGAGAAGATTGCATGCGTCAAGCATATATCTCTTTGCGTGCGTCATGCATCTAAATCGGCGAGATGTCGGCCACACCGGCGACCCGCCGGTCGAGGTGCGAGCTCGCGAGCCGCCCCCGCTGGTCGAGGTGCGAGCGGAACGAGCCTCGAAACCACCGCGCCGGCGCGCTGTGGTGACCACAGAAGCCGCGCCGCCGCTGGCTTCGAGGCCCTCGCCCAGGGGCTCGGGCGCCTCGACCAGCGAGCGGTCCGTGGTCCTAGGGTGATCGCCATGACGGCTGAGACGAGCGGCAGCGGCGCCGTACGGATCCCGACGATCGACGACATCGTGGCGGCCCGGGAGGTGCTCGAGGGTGTCTCGATCTACACCCCGATGGAAGGGTCGCGCTGGCTGTCCGACCTGGCCGGCGGCCAGGTGCTGATCAAGGCGGAGAACCTCCAGCGCACCGGCTCGTTCAAGATCCGCGGCGCCTACCTGCGGATGTCCCGGCTCTCCGACGACGAGAAGGCGCACGGCGTGGTCGCGGCCAGCGCCGGCAACCACGCGCAGGGCGTCGCGCTGGCCGCGCAGATGCTCGGCATCCACGCCACCGTGTTCATGCCCGAGGGGGCGCCGATCCCCAAGGAGAAGGCCACCCGCGGGTACGGCGCGGACGTCCGGTTCCACGGGCACAGCGTCGACGAGGCCCTCGTCGCGGCCAAGGCGTTCTCGGCCGAGACCGGGGCGGTGCTGATCCACCCGTTCGACCACGTCGACATCGTCACCGGCCAGGGCACCGCCGGCCTGGAGATCCTCGAGCAGTGCCCGGACGTGAAGACCATCCTGGTCTCCTGCGGCGGCGGCGGGTTCATCGCCGGCATCGCGACGGCGGTCAAGGGGCTGCGGCCCGACGTGCGCGTGGTCGGCGTGCAGGCCGAGGGGGCCGCGGCGTACCCCACCTCCCTGGAGGAAGGTGCACCGGTGGCGCTGAAGTCGATGGCCACGATGGCCGACGGCATCGCGGTCGGCTGCCCCGGGGACGTGCCGTTCGCGGCGATCCAGAGGTACGTCGACGACTTCGTCACGGTCAGCGAGGAGTCGCTGTCGCGGGCGCTGCTGATGTGCCTGGAGCGCGCGAAGCTCGTCGTCGAGCCGGCCGGCGCGGCCGCCGTGGCGGCCATGCTGGACGACCCGACGGCCTACGAGACGCCCGCCGTGGTGGTGCTCTCCGGCGGCAACGTCGACCCGCTGCTGCTGATGCGGATCATCCGGCACGGCATGGCCGCGGCCGGTCGCTACCTGTACTTCCGGGCCCGCATCCCCGACGTGCCCGGTGGCCTGGCCCGGCTGCTCAACGAGCTCGCCGGCGTGGAGGCCAACGTGCTCGACGTGGTGCACGAGCGGACCTCGGCGAGCCTGCACCTCGACGAGGTGGAGGTGCAGCTCCAGGTCGAGACGCGCGGCGTCGAGCACGCCGAGCGGGTGCTCACGCACCTGCGCGGCTGCGGCTACACGGTGACCACCTAGCCCCACCCGCCGACCCGGGAGAGATTCTGGGCGAGCCGGGTGAAATTTCTGGTCGGGTCGGGACAAAGTTCTGACCGCGTGGCGGCTCGATGGAACTTTGTCGCGGGTCGGCGGGGACTTTCACCCGGCTCGGCGGGACTTTGCCCCGGGTCGGCGTGAACGGTCGGGACGGCGAACGGCCCGCGGTGCGCACACCGCGGGCCGTCGTACGTCGTGACCGGTCAGCCGGTGTAGGGCACCGCGTCGAGGATCTCGACCTCGAGGGTCTTGCCGTTCGGGGCGGTGTAGGGGACGGTCTCGCCCGTGCGCTTGCCGATGATCGCGGAGCCGAGCGGGGACTGCGGGGAGAACACCTGCATGTTGGTGGTGTCGGCCATCTCGCGGGCCCCGAGCAGGAAGGTCTCGGCGTCGTCGTCGGCGTCGCCGGCGAACTTGTAGGTCACCTTCATGCCGGGCTCGACGATGCCGTCGTCGGCCGGGGTCTCGCCGACCTGCGCGCGACGGAGCATGTCCTCGAGCTGACGGATCCGGCCCTCGGTCTTGCCCTGCTCCTCGCGGGCGGCGTGGTAGCCGCCGTTCTCCTTCAGGTCCCCCTCGTCGCGGGCGGCGCTGATCCGCGCGACGATCTCGCTCCGGACGGGACCCTTGAGGTTCTCGAGCTCCGCCTGGAGCTTGTCGTAGGCGTCCTGGGTCAGCCAGATGGTGTTCGGCTCGCTGCTGGCCTGGGTCACGGTGGAGTGCTCCTGTGCTTGTCGGGGACCGGGTGCGCGCACAGCGGTGCGCTGCCGGTCGTTGAGGCAAGTGGACGAGTCTACCAACGAGGCCCGGCGGTCCCCAATCGTTTCAGCGGGCCTGCTTCTGCCCCGGTGCCGTGCAGCCGACCAGGTCGACGGTGGTCGCGCGTCGCTCGGTGCGCACCGAGGCCGACATGCTGCGGCTGGTCTCCGGACCGGTCACCGGCACCGTGACCTCGCCCACCACGGAGTGGTCGTCGGCGTAGGCGCGCAGCAGGCAGGACGCCGGGACGTCGGCGTCGCGGCGTACGACGGTGAACCGGGCCACCACGGCGTGCTGGCCGTCGACCTCGAAGCCGACCATCTCGGAGGTCACCTGCGGGCGGCCGTGGACGGAGATCACCCAGAACAGCCAGGCCAGCCCCGCCACCGCCAGCAGCACGACCAGACCGACGACCAGCGGCCGACGCGCCCGCGACGGGGTCCCGTAGCGCGCGGCCAGATCGGTCATACCTTCATCCTAAGATTGCCCGCATGCTGCGTCTGATGCACGTCCACGCCCACCCCGACGACGAGTCGAGCAAGGGCGCGGCCAGCACCGCCAAGTACGTCGCGGAAGGCGTCGACGTGCACGTCGTCGACCTGCACCGGCGGGGAGCGGGGCTCGATCCTCAACCCCAAGATGGAGCGCCCCGACGTGCTCGAGAACATCTCCGCGATCCGCCGCGAGGAGATGGACCGGGCCCGCGAGATCCTCGGCGATCCGGCAGGACTGGCTCGGATTCGTCGACTCCGGCTGGCCCGAGGGCGACCCCAAGCCGCCGCTGCCCGAGGGCTGCTTCGCGCTGGTCCCGGTCGAGGAGGCCGCCGAGCCGCTGGTGCGGCTGATCCGCTCGTTCAAGCCGCACGTGATGACGACGTACGACGAGAACGGCGGCTACCCGCACCCCGACCACGTGATGTGCCACCAGGTCAGCGTCGCGGCGTTCGAGGCGGCCGGAGACCCGGACCGCTACCCCGACGCGGGGGAGCCCTGGCAGCCGCTGAAGCTCTACTACCACCACTCCTTCCACCGCGAGCGCACCCAGGCGCTGCACGACGCGATGATCGCGCGCGGGCTGGAGTCGCCCTACGCCGAGCGGCTCGAGGAGTGGAAGCCGGACCCGGTGCACGCCGCGCGGATCACCACCCGGGTGCCGTGCGCGGAGTACTTCCCGATCCGTGACCAGGCCCTGCTCGCGCACGCGACGCAGATCGACCCGGACGGCGCGTGGTTCGCCTGCCCGCTCGAGGTGCACCAGGAGGCCTGGCCGACCGAGGACTACGAGCTGGCCCGCAGCCTGGTCGCCTCCGACGTGCCCGAGGACGACCTGTTCGCCGGCGTCCGGGAGCAGGTTGAGACACTGGGGGCATGAACACGCTCGTCGCCGTCCTGCCGCTCGCCGCGAAGGACCCGAGCCCGCAGGACGTGAACCCGCTCTGGTACTGGTTCGGGATCTTCGTCTTCCTCGCCGTCGCCACGGTGCTGCTGTGGCTGAGCCTGCGCAAGCACCTGAAGCGGGTCGACTTCCCGGTCGAGGGTGAGGACACCTCGAAGCGGCCGGACGACGGAGCCAGCCCGACCCCGTCCTGAGCCGTCCCTGGTCCTTTACCACCTCTCGGTGGGGGCGTGATGCCCGAATCAACAATCTGCTTAGCCCGCTGTTGACGCCGCTGCGCCGCGGACCGATCGTGACGTGACCACGGTCACATCGTCGTGCGTCCGCGAGCGAGGAGCGCAGCGCATGCAGGTTCCGGCACCGTTCGACTACGAGAGAGCCACCAGCGTCGAGCACGCCATCGAGCTGCTCGACCGGCTCGGCGAAGAAGCCCGGCTGGTGGCCGGGGGTCACAGCCTGATCCCGATGATGAAGCTGCGGCTGGCCAACCTCGAGTACCTCATCGACATCAACGACCTCCACGACGAGCTCGGCTACGTCCGGGTCGGGGTCGACGAGGTGCGGATCGGGGCGATGACCCGACATCGCGAGCTGCTGGAGTCCGCCGAGCTCGCCGCGCTGTTCCCGATCTTCGCGGACGCCGAGGCGGTGATCGCCGACCCGGTGGTGCGCAACCGCGGCACCATCGGCGGTTCGCTCTGCCAGGCGGACCCCTCGGAGGACCTCTCCGCGGTCTGTACGACGCTGAACGCGTCCTGCGTCATCCGCGGTGCCGGCGGCGAGCGCAGCGTCACGATGGAGGAGTTCCACCGCGGGCCCTACGAGACGGCCGTCGAGCACGGCGAGATCCTCACCGAGATCAGGATCCCCGTCCGGCCGAACGGCTCGAGCGCCTACGCCAAGGTCGAGCGCCGCGCCGGGGACTGGGCGGTCACGTCGGCCGGGGCGGCGGTGTGGATGGACGGTCCGGTCATCGCCGACGCGCGGGTCGGTCTGGCCGCGGTCGGGCCGAACACCACCGGCATCCCGGCGATCTCCGAGGCGCTGCGAGGACAGGAGCCTTCCGACGAGCTCTACGCACGGGCCGGGGCGATCGCGGCGGAGAGCTGCTCACCGGTCACGGACAACCGCGGGAGCGTCGAGTACAAGCGGCACCTCGCCGACGAGCTGACCCGCCGCACCCTGCGTACGGCGGTCGCCCGCATCCAGGCCGGCGTCGCCGGCGACCAGACGAGGAGCAGCTGACATGCAGGTGTCGATGACCGTCAACGGCGAGCTGGTGACCCGCGAGATCGAGGGCCGGATGCTCCTCGTGCACTTCCTGCGCGACGAGCTCGGCCTGACCGGGACGCACTGGGGGTGCGACACGAGCAACTGCGGCACCTGCGTCGCCTGGCTGGACGGTGAGCCCGTGAAGACCTGCACCGTCCTGGCCGCGATGGCGGGCGGGCACGCCGTACGCACCGTCGAGGACCTCGAGCAGGACGGGGTGCTGGACCCGATCCAGGAAGGCTTCATGCGGTGCCACGGGCTGCAGTGCGGGTTCTGCACGCCCGGGATGCTGATGACCACCCGGGCCCTCCTCGACCGCGACCCGGACCCCAGCGAGCAGACCATCCGGGAGGCCATCTCCGGGCAGATCTGCCGGTGCACGGGCTACACGACGATCGTCCGCTCCGTGCAGTGGGCGGCGGCACACTCCCGGGCCGAGTCCGGGGCCGAGGCAGCAGGAGGCTCCTCATGACCGTGGTGGAAGGCCCCGAGGACCTGGAGCGCGCGGACAACGACCAGCACCCGGTCGGGCACGGCAGGATGCTCCGCAAGGAGGACCCGCGCTTCATCCGCGGCATGGGCAGGTACGTCGACGACATCCAGCTGCCCGGCATGCTGCACCTCGCGATCCTCCGGTCGCCGGTCGCGCACGCCCGGATCGTCAGCGTCGACACCAGCGCCGCCCAGGCCCACCCGAAGGTGAAGGCGGTGATCACCGGCGCCGACCTGGCCGAGAAGGGCCTGGCCTGGATGCCGACGCTGTCCAACGACGTGCAGGCGGTGCTCGCCACCGACAAGGTGCGGTTCCAGGGGCAGGAGGTCGCCTTCGTCGTCGCCGAGGACCGGTACTCCGCGCGCGACGCGCTCGAGCTCATCGACGTCGAGTACGACATCGAGAAGCCCGTCGTCGACGTACGCCGGGCCCTCGCGCCCGACGCCCCGGTGATCCGCACCGACCTGGAGGGCAAGCAGGACAACCACTGCTTCGACTGGCAGACCGGTGACGAGGCCGCGACCGAGGCGGTGTTCGCGAAGGCCGACGTCGTGGTCGAGCAGGACATCGTCTACCCGCGGGTGCACCCGGCCCCCATGGAGACCTGCGGCTGCGTCGCCGACTACGAGCGGGTCAGCGGCCAGCTGACGCTGTGGACCACCAGCCAGGCGCCGCACGCGCACCGGACCGTCTACGCGCTCGTGTCCGGGCTGCCCGAGCACAAGATCCGGGTCGTCTCGCCGGACATCGGCGGCGGGTTCGGCAACAAGGTGCCGATCTACCCCGGCTACGTCTGCGCGATCGTCGCGTCGCTGGTGATCGGCAAGCCGGTCAAGTGGATGGAGGACCGCACCGAGAACCTGCTCAGCACCGGCTTCGCCCGCGACTACGTGATGCGCGGCGAGATCGCGGCGACGAAGGAGGGCAAGATCCTCGCGATCCGCACCCACGTGCTCGCCGACCACGGCGCGTTCAACGGGACCGCGGCACCGATCAAGTACCCCGCCGGCTTCTTCGGCGTCTTCACCGGCAGCTACGACCTCGAGGCCGCCTTCTGCAAGATGACGGCGGTCTACACGAACAAGGCGCCCGGTGGGGTCGCCTACGCCTGCTCGTTCCGGATCACCGAGGCCGTCTACCTCGTCGAGCGGATCGTCGACTGCCTGGCCTACGAGCTGGAGATGGACCCGGTCGAGCTGCGGCTGAAGAACTTCATCCGGCCCGAGCAGTTCCCGTACACGACGAAGACCGGGTGGGTCTACGACTCCGGCGAGTACGAGCGCGCGATGCGGCACGCACTCGAGCTGGCCGGGTACGACGACCTGCGCCGGGAGCAGGAGGAGAAGCGCGCCCGGGGCGAGCTGATGGGCATCGGCGTCGCGTTCTTCACCGAGGCGGTCGGGGCCGGCCCCCGCAAGGACATGGACATCCTGGGCCTCGGCATGGCCGACGGCTGCGAGCTGCGCGTGCACCCCACCGGCAAGGCCGTCGTACGCGTGTCGTGCATGAGCCAGGGGCAGGGGCACGAGACGACGTTCGCGCAGATCGTGGCCGAGGAGATCGGCATCCCGCCGGCCGACATCCAGGTCGTCAACGGCGACACCGACCAGACGCCGTTCGGCCTCGGCACCTACGGCAGCCGGTCCACCCCGGTCTCGGGCGCCGCCGCGGCCCTGGTCGCGCGCAAGGTGCGTGACAAGGCGCAGATCATCGCGTCCGGGATGCTCGAGGTGTCGGTCGCCGACCTGGAGTGGCAGAAGGGCGCCTTCCACGTGAAGGGCGACCCGACCCGTTCGGTCACCATCCAGGACATCGCGATGCGCGCACACGGCGCGGGTGACCTGCCCGACGGTCTGGAGGGCGGTCTCGAGGCGCAGATCTGCTACAACCCCGTGAACCTCACCTACCCGTTCGGTGCCTACATCTGCGTCGTCGACGTCGACCCCGGCACCGCCCAGGTCAAGGTCCGTCGCTTCGTGGCGGTCGACGACTGCGGCACGCGGATCAACCCGATGATCATCGAGGGCCAGGTGCACGGTGGGCTCACCGACGGCGTCGGGATGGCGCTGATGGAGATGATCTCCTTCGACGAGGAGGGCAACTGCATCGCCGGGTCGCTGATGGACTACCTGATCCCCACGGCCCTCGAGGTCCCGCACTGGGAGACCGGGTACACCGTGACGCCTTCGCCGCACCACCCCATCGGCGCGAAGGGGGTCGGCGAGTCCGCGACGGTGGGGTCACCGCCGGCCGTGGTGAACGCGATCGTCGACGCCCTCAAGCCGTTCGGCATCCGGCACGCCGACATGCCGCTCACACCGTCGCGGGTGTGGGAGGCCATGCAGGGCAACCCCACCCCACCCATCTAGGACTCCTCTTGACGACCGAGCTCTCCGACCGGGTCGACCAGCTCATCCGGTCCCGCACGCCCTTCGTGCGGGCGACCGTCGTGCGTGCGGAGGAGCCGACGTCCGCACGTGCCGGCGACCGCGCCATCGTGCTCGCCGACGGGTCCATCGAGGGGTTCGTCGGCGGACAGTGCGCCGCCGGGTCCGTGCGGACCGCCGCGCTCGGTGCCCTGGAGACCGGGGTGGGGGTGCTGCTCCGGGTGCTCCCGGGCACCGCCGACGCCTTCCCGCAGACGCCGGGTGCGACCATCGTGGTGAACCCCTGCCTGTCGGGAGGTGCGTTGGAGATCTACCTCGAGCCGCTGCTGCCCTCACCCGCGCTGTACCTCGTCGGCTCGTCGCCGACGGCCGAGGCCGTGGCGGCCCTGGCCCCGACGCTCGGGTTCGTCGTCGAACGGGCCTCCGAGGGCGCCCGGCCGGCCGGAGCCACCGCCGCGGTCGTGTCGAGCCACGGCGGGGACGAGGCCGGGGCGATCCGGTCGGCGCTGGACGCCGGGGTCGGCTTCGTCGGGCTGGTGTGCAGCCACACCCGCGGGCAGGCCCTGCTCGAGGAGCTGGACCTGTCCGAGGACGAGCTCCGCCGGGTGCACCCGCACGTCGGCCTCGACATCGGGGCGCGCACACCGCCGGAGATCGCGCTCTCGATCATGGCGGCGATCGTGCGCGGCATCCGGCTCGAGGGCCTGAGCGCCGCGGCGACCGGCGAGCCGGCCGCCGCCCCGGTGCAAGCGGTCGACCCGGTGTGCGGCATGACCGTCACGGTCGCCCCGGACACACCGCACCTGGTCGTCGACGGGGTGGAGCACTGGTTCTGCAACCCGGGCTGTCGCGACGCGTTCGCCGCGACACTGACCCCGTGAGCACCCCGTGAGCGCCGCGCACCCGTGAGCCTGACCAGCGCGGTCGACGTACGGGAGCGGTTCGATGCGCAGGACTACCTCGCCGACGAGGGCACCTCGACCGCCGTGTTCCTGGCCCTCCAGATCGGGCTGCCACTGCTGCTGGAGGGTGAGCCGGGCGTCGGCAAGACGACCGCCGCGAAGGTGCTGGCGCGGGTGCTCGACGTCCCGCTGATCCGCCTGCAGTGCTACGAGGGGCTGTCCGCGGGAGAGGCGCTCTACGACTGGAACTACCAGCGCCAGCTGCTCGCGATCCGACTGGCGGAGGCCACCCACGAGCGGCTCAGCGAGGCCGAGCTGTTCACCGAGGAGTTCCTGATCGAGCGGCCGATCCTCGCCTGCGTGCGGCATCGCGGCCCGCGTCCGCCCGTGCTGCTCATCGACGAGATCGACCGGGCGGACGACGAGTTCGAGGCCCTGCTCCTGGAGTTCCTCGGCGAGGCCTCGGTGACGGTGCCGGAGCTCGGCACGTTCACCGCGGAGCGCAAGCCGGTCGTCGTGCTCACCTCGAACCGCAGCCGCGACCTGCACGACGCCTTGCGCCGGCGGTGCCTCTACCACTGGCTGGAGTTCCCGGCCGCCGGGCGGGCCGTCGCGATCCTGCGCCGGACGGTCCCGCAGGCGAACCTCGCGCTCGTCGAGTCCGCGACCCGGTTCGTCGGGCACGTCCGCACCCTCGACGTCGACAAGCCACCCGGGATCGCCGAGGCGATCAACTGGGTCGCCGCCCTCTCCGTGCTGGGGGTCACCGAGCTGGGCCGGTCCGACGTGCTGGACACCCTCGGGGTGCTGGCCAAGACACCGGACGACCGCGACGCGGTGCTGGCGGCCGCCGACGCCTACGGGTTCGGGTGACCCCGTCGATGGGGGCGCCGGGCCCGCTGCTGCGCTCGGTCGACCGCGCCGCGTTCGCCGTCGGGCTCGGAGAGCGGCTGCGCCGCGCGGGGGTGCCCGTGACGTTCACCGCGTTGGGCGCGTTCACCGAGGCCCTCGGCCTGTGCCCGCCGCCGACATGTCCGGGCTCTACTGGGCCGCCCGGGTCACGCTGGTGGACGACGTCGCCCACCTCGCCGCGTTCGACGCGGTGTTCGCGGCGGTGTTCCGCGACGCCGCCCGCGCCGCGGAGGGGCAGGCCTCCGGTCCGCGCCAGGACCACGTCGACGACGTGCTCGCCTCGCTCTCCTCGGCACCCGCCGAGACGTCGAAGGGCCTGCCGTGGCACACCCTGCCCCACGTGGTCGGGACGGACGACCGGTCGCCTGCCGACGACGTCACGCGCGGCGTGCCCGAGCTGCTGCCGAGTGCGCTGGAGAGCCTCGCGGACACACCGTTCGACGAGCTGGACGCCGAGCAGCTCGCGCAGATCGGGGCGTGGCTGGAGCGGGCCTGGCTCCGCTGGCCGACGCGCCCGAGCCGCCGGCGCCGGGTGCACCCGTCCGGGCGGGTGGTGGCGCTGCGGGAGACGATCGCGGCGTCCCGGCGCACCGGGTGGGAGGCCCTGGAGCTGAGCCGGACCCGGGGTGTGCTTCGACCACGGCCCCTGACCCTGCTCGTCGACGTCAGCCAGTCCATGCAGCCGTACGCCGGGGCGTACCTGCACCTGATGCGGGCCCTGGCGCGCACCGGACGGGCCGAGACCTTCGCGTTCTCCACCTCGCTCACCCGGTTGACGCCGGCGCTGCGGCACCGCTCGGCGACGGTGGCGATGCAACGGGCCACGGAGCAGGTCGTCGACCGGTACGGCGGCACCCATCTGGCGAGCAGCCTCGCCGGGCTGCTCGCGTCGCGGCACGGGAACGCCCTGCGCGGCGGCGTCCTGGTCGTGGCGTCGGACGGCTGGGACAGCGACGACCCGGCGATGCTGGTGCGGACGCTCGCCCGGATCCGGCTGCGGGCGCACCGGGTGGTCTGGCTCAACCCGCGGGCGGCGGCGCCGGGGTTCGAGCCGCTGGTGGGCTCGATGGCTGCGGCGCTGCCCTTCTGCGACGCGTTCCTCCCCGCACACACGGCGCGGGCGATGCGCGAGGCGTGGGAGGTGCTGCTGGACCCTAGCTCCAGAGCGTGACGTGCACCGACGGCTTGAACCGTCCGCGGGTGACCCCGGCGCCGTGCACCATCGCCTGGGTGGCGCGGGGCGTGGTGATGAAGCGGAGCAGCTCGGCGGTCGCCGGGAGCTGGCTGTGCGCCGGCAGGGCGGTGGCGGCCCAGCGTCCCTGGGCCCGCATCCCGGGCCCGTCCAGCGCGGTCAGCCGGCCGGCGGCCAGGTCGGCGGCGGCCGCGAAGCGCACGGCCAGGGCGATGCCGTCCGTGCGCTTGGTCTCCTCGAGCGCGGCCGCCTCGCTCTGGAAGATCCGTTGCTGCGTCTCGGGGATCGCCAGGTGCCGGACCATGCCGGGCACCACGCCGTCGTCGCCGGCCGCGGACGGCCCGAGCATCCAGGTCTGCGCGCGGGCCTGCGCCGCGGTGACGGAGCGGCCCGCCAGGGGATGCTCCGGCCGGACCACGGCCAGCACGTCGAAGTTGAGGAAGGGCTTGCTCAGCAGCTCCGCAGGCAGCCGGCTCGGTGCGGGCCCGATGGCGATGTCGACGGTGCGACCCGCGAGCAGGGCGACGAACTGGGCGGCCGGGTGCACGCTGAGCTCCACGTCGAGGTCGGCCGCGCGGGCGGCGAACAGCTCGATCAGGCCGGGAGCCGCGTGCTCGGCGAACATCGCGGACGCCGCCATCCGCAGCAGCCGTCGGCCCTGGCCGGCCTGGCTGACCTCGCGCACGGTGCGGTCCTGGAGGCCGAGGATCTCCACCGCGCGGCTCGCCAGGCGCAGGCCCCCGGGCGTGAACGCCAGCCCGGAGCCGGTCCGGGTGAACAGCTTGTCCTCGAGCTCGCGACGGAGCTGGGCGACGTGCATCGAGACGGCCGCCTCGCTGACCCCCAGCTCGTCCGCCGCTGCCTTGACCGACCCCAGGCGGACCACGCACGCGAAAGCCTTGAGCTGCGTGGGCGTCACGGTCAGCCGGTCCGGACCAGGCGGACGAGGGCGTCCCAGGCCGTCCGCGACGCGTCCCCCTCGTGGGTGTGCACCGCGTCGTCGGCCGGCGGCACCAGCCGCGGGACCCGCTCCGCGACCTCGACCTCGAAACGCTCGCCGTCGAGGTCGGCGAGCACCTCTTCGGCGGAGTAGAGCACCGCGCGGTCGGTCGGCCCGCCGGTGCCCTCGTCGATGTTGGTCGCGTCGTGGGCCACGAGGAAGAACGTGCCGCCCTCGCGCAACGCCCCGAACGCCCGTCGTACGGCGGTCCGGCGCTCGTCCGCGACCAGCTGGAGGTAGGCCACCAGGGCCAGGTCGTAGGGGACCGGCCCGGTCTCGTAGGTGAGCACGTCGGCGTGCACCCAGTCGACGTGCAGGTCCCGCCCGCCCGGATGCCGCTCGAGCAGCGCGCGGCCCTTGTCCAGGCCCACCAGGGAGAAGTCGACCGCGGTCACGTCCCAGCCACGCTCGGCCAGCCACAGCGCGTTGCGTCCCTCGCCGGCCGCGAGGTCCAGCGCACGCCCCGGCGCCAGGTCGGCGAGCTCGGCGGCGACGAACTGGTTCGGGGTCGCCGACCAGACGAGCTCGCTCGCGGCGTACCTCTCGTCCCACGCGCGGGCGTCCATGGCGCGAGGCTAGATCATGCCTGGGCGGCGCCGCCGTTCTCCGGTGCCTTCTCCGCCGCCTTCTCCTGGGCCAGCTGGGCGGCGACGGCCGCGTGCACCTCGTCCATGTCGAGGCCCTTGACGGCCCCGATGAGCTCCTCGAGCGCGGCCGGCGGCAGCGCGCCGGGCTGCGAGAACACGAGCACACCCTCACGGAACGCCATCAGCGTGGGGATCGAGGTGATGTTCGCGGCGGCGGCGAGCGCCTGCTCGGCCTCGGTGTCGACCTTCGCGAACACGACGTCCTGGTGCGTCTCGGACGCCTTCTCGAAGGTGGGTCCGAACTGCTTGCACGGCCCGCACCACTCCGCCCAGAAGTCCACGAGCACGATGTCGTTGTCGGCCACGGTCTTCTCGAAGGCCTCGGCGGTCAGGGTGGTCGTTGCCACGATGGGTTTCCCTCTGTCTCGGGTGTGTTCGGTCAGGCTGCGTAACAACCACCGTCGCACGGATGTTCCGCGACCGTGAACCGACGACCCGGCCGGACCGTCTACCCGGAGTGAGGCCCCGACCGGGCGCCTCTAGTGACGGACGGAGTGCGCCATGTGGATGCGGATCGTGGGTGCGGCGGCAGTGCTGGTCTCGGCGGCCGTGCACCTCTATCTGTGGTTCGACGGGTTCCGGGACCTGAACATCGTCGGGCCCGCCTTCCTGCTCAACGCCGTCGGCGGCGCGGTCATCGCGGTGCTGCTCGTCACCTGGCGCAGCTGGGTGCCGGCCCTGCTGACCGCCGGCTTCGGCGTCAGCACGCTCGGCGCGTTCATCCTGTCGACCACGGTCGGGCTCTTCGGCCTGCACGAGCAGTGGGTGGGCTGGCCGGTCTGGACGGCGGCCCTCTCCGAGGTCGTGGCGATCGTGGTGGGCTCGCTCCTGCTGGTGCGCGACCTGCCCGCGTCCTCAGCCGGTGAGCTCCAGCACCGGCCGTCCTTCCGTCGTGCGCACCTGCACTGACGCGATCTGGTTGCGCGGGGAGGACGTCCCCGCGGTCAGCCGCATCGTGCGGCCCTCCAGCGACCTCCAGGTGCCGACCTGCTCGGTGCGGCCGTCGCGGGTGCGCACGACCAGCGCGTAGGTCACCCGGCGGGGCAGGTGGTAGTGCTCCCCGCCGGGTGCGTAGGTGCAGGTCAGGTCCAGCCGGGTGCCCCAGGTGACGGACGCGAACGCGAGGCTGGCCCGGACCGGCGCGCCACCCAGCGGCACCATCGGCTGCGCGACGGGCGAAGCAGGAGTGGACGTGACCGGCGCCGACGGCGCGGCCGACGGGGTGCGGTCGCCCTCGAGCACCCCGGAGACCGCCAGCGGCACCCCCACCACCACGACCGCGGCCGCCGCGGCGAGGCCGGCGGTGACCAGGGTGCGACGGCGCCCGGCCCGTCGTACGTCGCGGACGAGGGCGGGCAGCAGCGTGTCGGGGACCGGCACGGCGACGTCGGGGTCCTCCAGGACGGCGCGGTCGACCCGCGCCAGCAGGCCGGGCAGGCCCGCGAGCTCGCGCACGTTCCGGGCGCACTCCTCGCACACGGCGAGGTGCTGCTCGAACTCCTTGCGCTCGGCCGGCGAGAGAGCCCCGAGGACGTAGGAGGCGTCCCGGTCGGCGAGGTCGCAGCTCATGCCCCCACCCCCATCTCCTCGAGCGCCAGCCGCAGCGCCCGCAGCGCGTAGTGCGTCCGTGACTTGACCGTGCCCTCCGGCACGCCGAGCCGCTTGGCGGCCTCCGACACCGGCCGGCCGCGGTAGTAGCACTCGAGCAGGACGGCGCGGTGCTCCGGTGAGAGCCGGGTGAGTGCCTCGCCGACCACCCAGGACAGCAGGAGCTGGTCGGTGTGGTCGTCGGTGCCTTCGCCCTCGGGGACGTCGGCGACGGTCACCTCGCTGCGGGCCCGGCTGGTGCGCCACTCGTCGATGACGATGTTGCGGGCGACCGTGAACAGCCAGGAGCGTACGGCGGCCGGCGGGCTGTCGAGCACCGAGCGGTGCCGCCAGGCCCGCAGGAAGGTCTCCTGCACCACGTCCTCGGCGCGGGAGCGGTCGTGGCTGGTCAGCCGCAGGCAGTAGCCCCACAGGGCACCCGCGTGCTCGTCGTGCAGCTGCCGCATCAGCGCCACGTCGTGGCCGGACATCGGACCTCCTCTCCCGGTGGTACGGACGCGGAGCCTGGACGGTTCAGTGTGCTCCCGTCGGCGGGCGGTCACGAGCCGAACGCCGCGAGGAAGCGGTCGCGGAAGGAGTCCATCGGCCAGACCGGCGCGTCCGGGCGTGGCCGGAGCCCCGGGTCCCAGCCCCAGCCGTCGATCCGGTCCAGCACCTTCGGGTCGCGGGCCACGACGGTGACCGGCACGTCGTGGTCGGCGTCCTCGCCGGACACGATCGTCGCCGGCTGGTGGTCGCCGAGGAACACGACGACCGTGTCGTCGTCGCCGTAGGTCTCGAGGAACGTGACGAGCGCGTCGAGGGAGTACTCGATCGACTGCCCGTAGGCCGCCCGCACCCGCTCCGGGGACCGCCAGATCACCGTCTTCGACGGCGCCTGCTCGGGCATCCCCTCGAAGACCGAGCCGTCGCCGACCCGGGCCTGGTCGATCATGTGCGGCGTCCGCGACCACGGCGCGTGGCTGGAGATCAGGTCGATCTCGCCCATCACCGGCCGGCGGTCCTGCTGCGCGAGCTCGAGCCGGTGGAACGCGTCGAGGGTGTACTGGTCGGGCATCGTCGGGTAGCCGAAGCGCGGCCCGCGGTAGCCCACGTCCCGGGAGTCGTAGATCTGGTCGTAGTGGTAGAACGCGCCCTGCGGCCAGTCGTGCGTGTTCGCCGGCACGTCCGCGACGGTGCGCCAGCCGGCCCGCCCGAAGGCCTGGCTGAGCGTCAGACGCGGGCTGGTCACCAGGACGTCGTACCGCTGCTGGCTGTCGACCCACAGCCCGGACTGCAGCGTCGAGTGCGCGAGCCAGCTGATCGCACCGAAGGTCGGCGAGGTCAGGAAGGCGCTGCGGGCGGCGAAACCCCTGGCCTGCAGGCGTCTCGTGCCCTCGTCGAGCACCCGGTTGATGCCGGGGGAGAACGAGGAGCCCTGCACCGCGGACCGGCCGTAGCTCTCGACGAACACCAGCAGCACGTCCTTGCCGCGCAGTCCGGTCAGCAGGTCCGCGGACGGGACGGAGCGCAGCGGGTCCTGCTCGGCGGCGCGGGCGAAGGCCCGCTGGTCGCGCAGCTCCGTGGGGATCCGGGCCACCTGGCCGTAGGCGTACGTCGCCGTGCTGGTCGACGCGAGGGGCTCGCCGTCGCCGGCGTGCGCGCCGACCGAGGCGGACGCCAGCCACAGCACCACGAGGGCTGCGACGACCCGGAAGGACGTGCGCCGGTGGGCACGCAGGATCCGGGTCACCCGCAGCAGGGCCAGCGGCATCAGCACCAGGAACGCCACGGTGAGGAGGGCGGCTCCGACCAGGGCCGCGACCGCCGCGGGGCGGCCCAGCGAGTCGTCGACCAGACCGACGGCGGAGTCCAGGTAGCTCCAGTCGATGACGGGGTCGAACGGGCGGTTCAGCGCCTCGTGGAAGCCCAGGTCGAGCACCCGGAACACGGTGAGCAGGCCGAGCAGCACGCCCGCGAGGACCACGAGGACCCGGCCCGCGCGCCACGGCAGCACGAGCACCAGGGCAGCCAGGACGAGGGCCTCCACCGGCAGCCGCACGAACGCCGACGGGGTGATCCCGTCGACCTGGTTCGGTCCGGTCAGTCCCCACCAGACGAGCAGGACGGCGAGCCCGGTGAGCGTCGCGGCGACGACCGGCCGGTGCCTCATGCGGCGACCCGGTGCGGTGCGGGCGCGGGCTGCGGCGGGCTTCGGCTCGCGGTGCCGCCACAGCCAGAGGACCTGGCGGCCGAACGACTCGGCCAGCAGCACCAGCGCCGCGACCAGCAGCAGCACGGTGAGCGGGCGGGGGAGCACGTCCGCGGCGGCCACCAGCAGGACGACGCCCTGCAGGGCCGCGACGACCTTGGCCCAGAACCGCCGCGGAGACTCCCGGCGCAGCCAGGGCAGCAGCCGCGCGGCCAGCCAGAGGGCGTAGCGCGCGACGCCGGCCACGAGCACCCACGGGCCGACCGACCCGGCGACGTACACGCTGAGCAGGAGGATGAGGACGGCGTCGACCTCCATGTCGAAGCAGGCGCCGAGCCGGGACGTCGTACCGGTCGCGCGGGCCACCCTGCCGTCGACGGCGTCCAGGACCAACGCCACGGCGGCGAGGGTGACCAGCAGCGTGACCCGCGGCGCGCCCTGGGCCACCAGCGCGCCCACGCCGCAGACCAGCGAGGCACGGGTGAGCGTCACCCGGTCGGCGGGGCCCAGCGCGCTGCGCCCGGCCCGGGCGAAGGCGGCGCCGAGGACGAGGTCGCCGACGAGGGCGAGCGCGAGCCCGACCGCCCAGCCGGCGGTGCCGAGCCCGGCCGCGGAGGCGAGCACGGTGAGCAGCAGCAGCTGCCCCGCCAGGGCCGTCAGCAGGTCGCGTTGAACCGGTCGCACCGCTCCTCCGTTCATGCGGATGACGAGAAGGGGAACGGGTGACACGGCGTTCCGGTTCAACGTGGGCCGGGCGGGACAAGGTGGGTACATGACGCAGGTGGCGCGCGCCTTCTGGGTGCGCGAACCAGGCGCCGGAGAGATCCGGCCGGCGCCCGTGCCGGCAGCCGGCCCGGGCGACGTGCTCGTGCGCGCCCTGCACTCGGGAGTCAGCCGCGGCACCGAGACGCTGGTCTTCGAGGGCCGGGTGCCGCAGAGCCAGTACGCCGCGATGCGCGCGCCGCTCCAGGAGGGCGACTTCCCCGGACCCGTGAAGTACGGCTACCTCAGCGTCGGCGTCGTCGAGCAGGGTCCGGACGACCTGGTCGGCCGCACCGTCTTCTGCCTGCACCCCCACCAGACCGCGTACGTCGTCCCCGCGACCGCCGTGGCCGTGGTCCCTGACGGCGTCCCCGCCCGACGCGCGGTGCTGGCCGGCACCGTCGAGACCGCCGTCAACGCGCTCTGGGACGCCGGCCCGCTGCTCGGCGACCGGGTCGCGGTCGTCGGGGCCGGGATGGTCGGCTGCTGCGTCGCCCGGCTGCTGGCACGGATCCCCGGGGCCGAGGTGACCCTGGTCGACGTCGATCCCACGCGCAAGGACGTGGCGGCCGCTCTGGGCGCCGGCTTCGCCGAGCCCCAGGACGCGCCGGGCGAGCGGGACCTCGTGGTGCACACCAGCGCCACCTCGGCCGGGCTGCAGACGTCCCTCGACCTGCTCGCCGCGGACGGCACCGTCGTCGAGCTGAGCTGGTACGGCGACACGGAGACCCGGGTGTCGCTCGGCGGCGCCTTCCACTCCCGGCGGCTCACGGTGCGGGCCAGCCAGGTCGGCGCGGTGGCGGGCCCGCGGCGGGGCCGGCGCACGACGGCCGATCGGCTCGCGCTGGCCCTCGACCTGCTGCGTGACCCGGCCTTCGACGTGCTGCTGACCGGGGAGTCGTCCTTCGACGACCTGCCCACCGTGCTGCCCCGGCTGGCGTCGGGGCAGCTGCGCGCTCTGTGCCACACCGTCGCCTACGCACCCGAGGAGCCGCCGTGTTCAGCGTGACCGTCCGCGACCACATGATGGTCGCCCACAGCCTTCGCGGGGACGTCTTCGGACCGGCCCAGCGGCTGCACGGCGCCACGTTCGTCGTGGACGCGACCTTCCGGCGGGAGTCCCTCGACGACGACGGCATCGTCGTGGACATCGGCCGCGCCGCCGCCGAGCTGAGCCGGCTGGTCGGCGACCTGACCTACCGCAACCTCGACGACGAGCCGGTCTTCGCCGGCACGAACACCACCACCGAGGTGCTCGCCCGGCACGTCGCCGACCGGCTCGCCGAGGCGGCCCGCGCTGGGGGCCTCGGGGACACCGCCCGCGACCTCGCGGGGGTGGCGGTCACGCTGCACGAGTCCCACGTCGCGTGGGCGAGCTACGAGCGGGCGCTGTGACCGCCGTGCACGCCGTCGTCCCGGACGGCATCGACGACCCGGACCGGCCCAGCGGGGGCAACGCCTACGACCGCCGGGTCTGCGACGGGCTCGTCGCCGCCGGCTGGGAGGTCGTCGAGCACCCGGTGGCCGGGGCCTGGCCGGACCCCGACCAGTCCGCCCGTACGGCGCTGGCCGGCGTGCTCGCGGAGCTGCCCCCGGGAGCGGTCGTGCTGGTCGACGGGCTGGTGGCGTCGGCGGCCCCCGAGGTGCTGGCCCCCGAGACCGGGTGGCTGCGCGTCGTGGTCCTGCTGCACATGCCGCTGGGCGAGCGCACTCCCGCGGCCCGGGACGGCGAGCGCGCCGTGCTGTCCGCGGCCGCGGCCGTGGTCACCACCAGCGACTGGTGCCGGTCCTGGCTGCTCGACCACTACGGCCTGGACCCGGCGGCGGTGCACGTGGCCCACCCCGGCGCCGACCCGGCGGACGCCGCGACCGGCACCCCGGCGGGCGGCGAGCTGCTCTGCGTCGCAGCCGTCCGCCCGGACAAGGGCCACGACGTGCTGCTCGACGCCCTCGCCACGTTGACCGACCTGACCTGGACCTGCCGGTGCGTCGGACCCGCCGACCCCGAGCGGCTCGCGCGGCTGGTGCGGCAGGCCGACGACGGCGGCATCGGCGGCCGGGTGCGGTTCACCGGGCCACGCACCGGCGACCGGCTCGCCGCCACCTACGCCTCCGCGGACGCGATGGTGCTCGCCACCCGGGCGGAGAGCTACGGCATGGTCGTCGCCGAGGCCCTGGCCCGCGGCCTCCCGGTGCTGGCGACCGCCGCGGGCGGGCTGCCGGAGGCGCTGGGCAGGCTTCCCGACGGGCGCGTCCCGGGGGTGCTGGTCCCACCTGACGACGCCGGCGCGCTGGCCGCGGCGCTGCGGCGCTGGCTCACCGACGACCGGCACCGGGCCGCCCTGCGCGACGCCGCGGCACGGCGTCGGGAGTCGCTGGCCGGCTGGCAGGTCACCACCGACCGGGTCGGGCACGTGCTCGAGGAGGTCGCGTCGTGAGCCGGGCCGGCTGGG
This sequence comes from uncultured Actinomycetota bacterium, assembly GCA_963827435.1. Lineage (GTDB taxonomy): Bacteria > Actinomycetota > Actinomycetes > Propionibacteriales > Nocardioidaceae > Nocardioides_B. The sequence goes on along the minus strand of CAWHAU010000010.1, from coordinate 49,614 downwards.
CCCGGCTCCGGCTCGCCGGCGGGGTCGCGGTGCTCGCGGTGCTGCTCTGGCGGCTGGGCTCCGGGCCGTTCGTCGAGGGCCTGCGCACCGTCGACGCCACCGCCCTTCTCGCGGGAGTGCTGCTCGCCGTGCCCGTCACCATCTGCTGCGCCTACCGGTGGACGCTGGTCGCCCGCGGCCTCAGGGTGCCGCTCGCGCTGCCCACGGCAGTGGCCGCCTACTACCGCTCGCAGCTGCTGAACACCACGCTGCCCGGCGGCGTCCTGGGCGACGTGCACCGCGCGGTGCGGCACGGACGCGACGCCGGGCACACCGGCCGCGGGCTCCGTGCCGTGGGCTGGGAGCGGCTCGCCGGCCAGGTCGTGCAGGTCGCGGTCGCTCTCGTCGTGCTGGTCCTGCTGCCCTCGCCGGTGCGGCTGTCGCTGCCCGTCGTCGTCACCGGCGTCCTGGTGCTCGGGCTGGCTCGGCTGGGTCGCGATGTCGCTGGCCGGCGGGACGCGGGGCGGGCGCGCCGTACACCGGGACGTGCGGCACGGCCTGCTCGGCCCCTGGCTCGGCGTCGTGGCGGCGTCGCTGCTCGCGGTGGTCGGGCACGTGGCGACGTTCCTCGTCGCCGCCCGCACCGCCGGGGTCACCGCACCGGTGGCCGTCCTGCTGCCGCTGGCGCTGCTGGTGCTGGTGGCGATGGGCATCCCGGCCAACGTCGCCGGCTGGGGACCGCGCGAGGGTGTCGCCGCCTGGGTCTTCGGCGCGGCGGGGCTGGGCGCCGGGGCGGGGGTGGCCACCGCCGTCGTGTACGGCGTCATGGTGCTCGTCGCGAGCCTGCCGGGCGTCGTCGTCCTGCTGGCCGGCCGGTCCCGCGCCCGGCCCGCGGAGCCCGAGCCGGTCCTGGAGGGTGCGTCCCATGGCTGAGCGTCCCTACACCCTGCTGAGCTGCGGCATCTCGCTCGACGGCTACCTCGATGCGGCCTCGGGCGAGCGGCTGGTGCTGTCCAACGAGGCCGACCTCGACCGGGTCGACGCGGTGCGGGCGGAGTGCGACGCGATCCTGGTCGGCGCCGCCACCGTCCGCAACGACAACCCGCGGCTGCTGGTCCGCACCCCCGCACGGCAGCGCGCCCGGGTCGCCCGCGGCCAGTGCCCGAACCCGATGAAGGTGACCGTGACCCACCGGGCCGACCTCGACGCCCGCTGCAACTTCTTCGCCACCGGCGAGAGCGAGAAGCTCGTCTACTGCGCCAGCCCCGCCGTCCGCGACGCCCGCTCCCGGCTGGGCCGGGTGGCCACGGTGGTGGACGGGGGCGAGCCGGTCGACGTCCGGCACGTCAGCGAGGACCTGCGGCAGCGCGGGGTGCGCCGGCTGATGGTCGAGGGAGGGGGCACCGTGCACACGCAGTTCCTCACCGAGGGGCTGGCCGACGAGCTGCACCTGGTCGTCGCGCCGTTCTTCGTCGGTGACTCGCGGGCCAGCCGGTTCGTCGGCGACGGGCGCTTCCCCTGGAACCCCGGCCGCCGCGCGACCCTCGCCGAGGTCCGGCCCATCGGTGACGTGGTGCTCCTGCGCTACGCGCTGTCGCCGAGGTGCGAGTCGTGAGCGCCCTCCCGGTGGCGACGGTGCGGACCTCCGTGACGGTCCCGCTGCGGCTCGCCGACGGGTACGCCGCCACGGCCCGGGTCACCACGTTCGAGGGGCTGGCCGACGGGCGCGAGCACCTCGCCCTCGCCTTCGGCGAGCACCCGGGACGACGTACCCCGCTGGTGCGGCTGCACAGCGAGTGCCTCACCGGCGACGTCCTCGGCAGCCAGCGCTGCGACTGCGGCCCGCAGCTGCGGGAGGCGGTCGAGCGGATCGCGGAGGAGGGCGGCCTGCTGCTGTACCTGCGGCAGGAGGGCCGCGGCATCGGCCTCTACGCCAAGATCGACGCCTACGCGCTGCAGGACGCCGGCCTCGACACCTACGAGGCCAACCTCGCGCTCGGCTACCCGGCGGACGGCCGCGACTACACGGTGGCCGCGCAGATGCTGCGGGCGCTGGGGGAGGAGCGGGTCCGGCTGCTCAGCAACAACCCCGACAAGGCCGCCCAGCTCGAGCAGCTCGGCCTGACCGTCAGCGAGCGCGTCCCGACCGGCGTGCACCGCTCCCCGACGAACGCCCGCTACCTGGCCGCCAAGGCGCACCGCGGCGCGCACCTGCTCGACCTCGGCCATCGTCCGGCCTGACCTCCTGGGTCGCTGTGCCACGGTGGTGGCATGCCGAACCGTCTGCGCGAGGCCACGTCGCCGTACCTCCTCCAGCACGCCGACAACCCCGTCGACTGGTGGGAGTGGTCGCCCGAGGCGTTCGAGGACGCCCGCGAGCGCGACGTGCCGGTGCTGCTCTCCGTCGGGTACGCCGCGTGCCACTGGTGCCACGTGATGGCCCACGAGTCGTTCGAGGACGAGGCGACCGCGGCGTACATGAACGAGCACTACGTCAACGTCAAGGTCGACCGCGAGGAGCGGCCCGACGTCGACGCGGTCTACATGCAGGCGACGACCGCGATGACCGGCCAGGGCGGCTGGCCGATGACGGTGGTGCTCACCCCGGACGGCGCGCCGTTCTTCGCCGGCACCTACTTCCCGGACCGGCCGCGCCAGGGGCAGCCGGCGTTCCGGCAGGTGCTCGAGGCGCTCTCGGACGCGTGGACCAACCGCCGCGACGACGTGAGCACGGTGGCCGCGGACGTGTCGGAGCACCTGCGCCGCGACGTCGCCCTGGCCGGCGAGGAGCCGCTCGACGAGGACCTGCTCGCAGCGGCGGTCCGCTCGCTGGCCGGCGACTTCGACGCGACGGCCGGCGGTTTCGGCGGAGCCCCGAAGTTCCCGCCGTCGATGGTGCTGGAGTTCCTGCTCCGGCACGCGGCCCGGACCGGGGCGCCGAACGCCTCCGGGATGGCGGACCGGACCCTGCGGGCGATGGCCCGCGGCGGCATCTTCGACCAGCTCGCCGGCGGTTTCGCGCGCTACTCCGTGGACCGCGGCTGGGTGGTGCCGCACTTCGAGAAGATGCTCTACGACAACGCGCAGCTGCTCGGCGTCTACGCGCGCTGGTGGCGGCAGAGCGGCGACCCGCTGGCCGAGCGCGTCGCGCGGCAGACGGCCGACTTCCTGCTGGCCGAGCTGCACACCGACCAGGGCGGTTTCGCCTCCGCGCTGGACGCCGACAGCGAGGGCGTCGAGGGTCGCTTCTACGTGTGGACGCCCGCCGAGCTGGCCCAGGTGCTCGGCGAGGACGACGGCGCCTGGGCCGCGCGGCTGCTCGAGGTCACCGACACCGGCACCTTCGAGGAGGGCGCCTCCACGCTCCAGCTGCTCGCGGACCCCGACGACCCGGTGCGTTGGGAGTCCGTCCGGCAGCGGCTGCTGGCGGCCCGCGCCACCCGCACCCGCCCGGCTCGCGACGACAAGGTGGTGGCGGCCTGGAACGGTCTGGCGGTCGCCTCGCTGGCCGAGGCCGGCGTGCTGCTGCACGAGCCGAGGTACGTCGACGCGGCCGTCGGCGCGGCCCGGCTGCTGGTCGACCGGCACCTCGACGGCCGCACGCTGCGCCGGGTCTCCCGCGACGGGGTCGTGGGCCGGCACGCGGGCGTGCTCGAGGACTACGCCTGCGTCGCCCACGGTCTGCTCGCGCTGCTGTCCGCGACCGGCGACGTCACCTGGCTGTGGACCGCGCGGACCCTGCTGAACGAGGCCCTGGCGATGTTCCCCGCCGGCGACGGCGGCTTCTTCGACACCGGCGAGAACGCCGAGCGGCTGGTCTCCCGGCCGCGGGACCCCTCCGACAACGCCAGCCCGTCGGGGCAGTCGGCGCTGGTCCACGCGCTGCTCGCCTACGCCGCCGTCACCGGGTCGGGCCGGCACCGCGACGCGGCCGAGGCGGCCCTGCGCAACGTGCGCACGCTGGCCGAGCGGGTGCCTCGGTTCGCCGGCTGGTCGCTGGCCGCCGCCGAGGCGGCCCTGGCCGGCCCGCTCGAGGTCGCCGTCGTCGGCGAGCCCGGCGACCCGGACCGCGACGCCCTCGCCGAGGCCGCGCGGCGTTCGTCCTCACCGGGGCTGGTGGTCGTGGTGGGCGAGCCGTCCGACGCCCCGCCCGGCGAGACCGACGACCCGGAGACCGTGCCGCTGCTTGCCGGTCGCGGGCTGGTGGACGGCCGGGCTGCGGCGTACGTGTGCCGCGGGATGGTGTGCGACCGTCCGGTCACCACGACGGCCGACCTCGAGGCGCTGCTGCGGAGCTGACCCCTCAGCGCAGGGAGTACGTCGCGATGGAGACGCCGACGTAGTGGGTGACGAACGCGGCGATCGTCAGCGTGTGGAACACCTCGTGGAAGCCGAACCAGCGCGGGAACGGGTCGGGTCGCTTGAAGCCGTAGACCACGCCGCCCAGCGTGTAGAGCCCGCCGCCGACGGCCATCAGCACCAGCACTGCGGTGCTCGCGGTGTCGACGAAGTCGCCGAAGTAGAACACCGCGGCCCAGCCGAGCGCGACGTAGATCGGGGTGTAGAGCCACCGGGGCGCGTCGTTCCAGAAGATCCGGAACAGCACCCCCAGCACGGCCCCGGTCCAGACGACGCTGAGCAGCACCACGCGGTCCGTGCCGTGCAGCAGGAGCAGGGTGAACGGCGTGTAGCTCCCGGCGATCAGCAGGAAGATGTTCGCGTGGTCGAAGCGCCGCAGGAACCGCCAGACCTTGGGGCTCCAGGTGCCGCGGTGGTAGATCCCCGACACCGTGAACAGCACCAGCGCCGACGTGGCGAACACCGCCGACCCGATCCGGGTCGACGCGGTGGGGGAGAGCACGACCAGCACGATGCCTGCGGCCAGGGTCAGCGGAGCGCTGGCGGCGTGCATCCAGCCGCGCAGCTTGGGCTTGACCTCGTCGAGGGTCTCGCGGACCTGCTCGCCGAGTCGCTCGGTCACCCCCGCGGTGGCGTTGGCGAGGCGTTCGGTCCTCGGACTCATCACTCAACGGTAGCGGCGCGGGCCCGGCGAGGGGCCCGGTCCTCCGAGTAAGGTTGCTCACCGTGGCGGACTGGAAGAAGGGACTCAGGCGGGTGCTCTACCCCGCCTACGAGGCCCGGGTCGTCCGTCGGCTCCCCGCGGACCGGCTGCCCAAGCACGTCGGCGTGATGCTCGACGGCAACCGACGGTGGGCGAAGGCCGTCGGACAGGACGCCGAGCACGGCCACCGCGCCGGCGCCGCGAACATCTCCCCGCTGCTCCAGTGGTGCGACGAGCTCGGTGTGGAGGTCGTCACGCTCTGGCTGCTCTCCACCGACAACCTGCACCGCCCCGCCGCCGAGCTGCGCCGGCTCCTCGTGATCATCGAGGAGGTCGTGGCCAGCCTCGCGGCCGAGCAGCGGTGGCGCCTCAACCCCGTCGGCGCGCTCGACCTGCTCCCCGCCGAGACGGCCCGCAAGCTCAAGGAAGCCGCCGACGAGACGCGCGACGTCGACGGGGTGATCGTGAACATCGCCGTCGGCTACGGCGGGCGGCGCGAGATCGCGGACGCCGTACGTTCGCTGCTGCAGGAGCACGCCTCCCGGGGTACGTCGATCGAGGAGCTCGCCGAGATCCTCGACGTCGAGCACATCGCCGAGCACCTCTACACCAAGGGCCAGCCCGACCCGGACCTGGTGATCCGGACCTCGGGGGAGCAGCGCCTCGGCGGCTTCCTGCTCTGGCAGAGCGCGCACAGCGAGTTCTACTTCTGCGAGGCCTACTGGCCCGACTTCCGCCGCGTCGACTTCCTTCGGGCGGTCCGTGCCTATGCCGAGCGCGAGCGCCGCTTCGGTTCCTGACCCGCCGACCCGGGACAAATTTTCCGCCGACCCGGGACATAGTTCCCGCCGACCCGGGGCAGACTTCGGGTGACCCGCGACGAAGTCTGGACACCCGATTTCTTAACCCAGCCGTCATCCCGCGTCCTGGCGTGTCGGCCCGGACGGACGCCGTCGGAGGCTTACTTTTCCAGGGACGGTGAGAAGGGAAGCTCGCCGTTTCGGGAGGCCCGTTCGTGAGCAATCGCGACCTAGCTCGACACTCGAGTTCCGGACGTCCGCACTCGGACGTTCGGGCCCGATCCCGGTCCGCCAGAGTGAACTGACAGGACCGGGCGCGAGTGCGCGTGTCGGTCTGCGAGGGGTTGAACCGTGGCTGCAAAGAGGAGCACCACCGTTTCCGAGCCGGGAACCCGCACGTTCGTCCTGGACACCAGCGTCCTGCTCGCCGACCCGGGCGCGCTCGGCCGCTTCGACGAGCACGAGGTCGTTCTCCCGGTCGTGGTCATCACCGAGCTGGAGGGCAAGCGCAACCATCCCGAGCTGGGCTACTTCGCCCGAGCCGCCCTGCGGGCGCTCGACGAGCTGCGCGTCCTGCACGGCCGGCTCGACGAGCCCGTCCCGGTCGGTGACGCCGGGGGCAGCATCCGGGTCGAGCTGAACCACACCGACCCCACGTCGCTGCCGTCCGGCTTCCGCCTCGGCGACAACGACTCGCGGATCCTCGCGGTCGCCAACAACCTCTCCCAGGAGGGTGCCGACGTCACGCTGGTCTCCAAGGACCTGCCGATGCGGATCAAGGCGTCCGCCGTGGGTCTCCAGGCGCAGGAGTACCTCGCCGAGCTCGCCTCCGAGTCCGGCTGGACCGGGATGGCCGAGATCGAGGTCGGCGCCGCGGAGCTCGACGAGCTGTACGACGACGGCGTCATCGACCTCGAGGAGGCCCGCGACCTGCCCTGCCACACCGGGCTCGTGCTGCTCTCCGACCGCGGCAGCGCCCTCGGCCGGGTCAAGGCGGACAAGCGGGTCCACCTGGTGCGCGGCGACCGCGACGCCTTCGGTATCCACGGACGCTCCGCGGAGCAGCGGATCGCGCTCGAGATGCTCCTCGACCCCGAGGTCGGCATCGTCTCCCTCGGCGGCCGGGCCGGCACCGGCAAGTCGGCGATGGCGCTGTGCGCCGGGCTCGAGGCCGTCATGGAGCGCCGCCAGCACAAGAAGGTCGTGGTGTTCCGCCCGCTGTTCGCCGTCGGCGGCCAGGAGCTCGGCTACCTGCCTGGCAACGAGAACGAGAAGATGTCGCCCTGGGGCCAGGCGGTGTTCGACACCCTCGGCGCGCTCACCACGCCCGACGTCATCGACGAGGTGCTCGACCGGGGGATGCTCGAGGTGCTCCCGCTGACCCACATCCGCGGCCGGTCCCTGCACGACGCGTTCGTGATCGTCGACGAGGCGCAGTCCCTCGAGCGCAACGTCCTGCTGACCGTCTTGTCCCGGATCGGCGCCAACTCGAAGGTCGTGCTCACCCACGACGTCGCCCAGCGCGACAACCTCCGGGTCGGCCGGCACGACGGCGTCGTCGCGGTCGTCGAGCGGCTCAAGGGCCACCCGCTGTTCGCGCACGTCACCCTCACCCGGTCCGAGCGCTCGCCCATCGCGGCACTCGTCACGGAGATGCTGGAGAGCGTCGTCCTGTAACGATCCGGCCACGCCCGCGGCACCCGACGGCACCCGCGGCCCTCCCCGGCGGTGACACCGCCGTCGGGGAGGGCCGTCGAACTTTGTGCCTGGGACCCCTGTGGCGCCGGTGAAAGGCCCGTCGAGGGTGGGACGACGGGAAGATCTGCGTTTTTCTGGCTATGTGACCAGGTGGACATGCGTTGTCTCGCCTGGTGGACATCGGGCATCTGTCACGACAGTCCGGCTGGGCCAGTCGTGGACACCTTGTCCCCCTGAGCGGTAGAAAAAGCCTGTTCAGCCCGTGTGGTCGCGATCACATGCCATGCGGGGTGCGCACCCGACACGAGCGAAGGGAGCCGCACATGCGGCGCAAGGCAATGGCTGTCGCGGTGGCAGCCACCACTTTCTTCGGGCTGGCGGCCTGTGGTGGGGGTGGAGGATCCGATTCCTCCACCTCCACCAAGATCGAGGGCACCGGTCCGATCACCCTGGTCCAGGGCAAGGACACCTCCGGTTTCGTCCAGGGCGTCCTGGATGACTGGAACAAGGACCACCCGGACGAGAAGGCCCGGCTGATCGAGCTTCCGCAGGACGCCGACTCGCAGCGCGAGAAGATGCTGCAGAACGCCCAGACCAAGTCCGACGCCTACGACGTCCTCTCCACTGACGTGGTGTGGACCTCGGAGTTCGCGGCCAACCGCGTTCTCATCCCGCTCCCCGAGAGCGAGTTCCCGCTCGACAAGATGCTCAAGCCCGTCGTCGACACCACGAAGTACCAGGGCAAGCTCTACGCGGCGCCCTCCACGTCCGACGGCGGCATGCTCTACTACCGGACCGACCTGCTGAAGGCGGCGAAGATCTCCGCCCCGCCGCAGACCTGGCAGGAGCTGGTCGACGACTGCAAGAAGATCCAGGCCACCCCGCAGGGCAAGGGGATGGGCTGCTACGCCGGCCAGTTCGAGAAGTACGAAGGCCTGACCGTGAACGCCTCCGAGGTGATCAACGGCGCCGGCGGCGTGGTGACCGACGACTCGGGCAAGCCGAACGTCGACACCGCCGAGGCCGCCAAGGGCCTCGACTTCCTGGCGAACGGCTTCAAGGAGGGGTACATCCCCAAGGAGGCCATCACCTACAAGGAGGAGGAGGGCCGCGCGGCCTTCCAGGCCGGCAAGCTGATCTTCCACCGCAACTGGCCGTACGTGTACAACCTGGCCAACGGTGACGAGGGCACCAAGGTCAAGGGCAAGTTCGCCGTCGCACCGCTCCCGGGCCTCGACGGTCCGGGCGCCTCGAGCCTCGGCGGGCACAACTTCGGGATCTCGACGTACTCGAAGAACAAGAAGACCGCTCTTGAGTTCATCAAGTTCATGACCAGCGAGGAGCGCCAGAAGAAGAACCTGCAGCTGGCCTCGCAGGCACCGGTGATCGCGTCGCTCTACGACGACAAGGCTCTGCAGGAGAAGTTCCCCTACCTGCCGACCCTGCGTGACTCGATCAACAACGCGGTGCCGCGGCCCAAGGTGGTCCGCTACGGCGACGCCTCCACGGCCATCCAGGACGCGGCGTACGCCGCGCTCACGGGGACCAAGAGCTCGGCCGACGCGCTCAAGGGCCTCCAGTCCCAGCTGGAAGAGATCACCAAGGGTCCCTGATCCAGCTCGGATTCGCGTCCCAGGTGGTGGGGCGGCGGGCCTGAGTCATCAGGACCGCCGCCCCACGACCGGACCTAGGAGGGAAACATGGCAGTTGCTGCACCCGCGCAAGCGGGGACCAAAGGCCCCAAGAAGGTCAAGGAGTGGAAGTCACCTGACGAGGGCCAGGGCAGGCTGGCGGCGATCATGCTGTCGCCGACCTTCCTGGTCCTGATCCTGGTGATCGGACTGCCGATCCTGCTCGGCATCCGGCAGTCCTTCTACACCTCGGGCGGTCTCGACGCGAACGGCTTCGTCGTCGAGGGTGACCAGTTCAACGGTCTCAAGAACTACACGGCGATCTTCCACGGAGCGAGTGCGGACCGCTTCTGGAACGCCTTCTACGTCACCAACTTCTTCACTGTGATCTGTGTCGCGATCGAGGTGGTGATCGGGGTCGCGATGGCGCTGATCATGAACCGCGCGTTCAAGGGGCGGGCCCTGATCCGGGCCAGCATCCTCGTGCCGTGGGCCATCCCGACCGTGGTCTCGGCCGTGCTGTGGAAGTGGATCTTCAACGCCAACGGCGTCGCCAACGACCTCCTCAACAAGCAGATCCTCTGGTCGACCGACGGTCTCCAGGCGCAGATGGCCGTGATCATCGCGGACACCTGGAAGACCGCTCCGTTCATCGGCCTGCTGGTGCTCGCCGGCCTCCAGGTCATCCCCGAGGAGGTCTACGAGGCGGCCAAGATCGACGGCTCGAGCGCGTGGAACTCCTTCGTGCACATCACGCTGCCGCTGGTGAAGCCGGCGCTGCTGGTGGCGGTGCTGTTCCGCATCCTCGACAACCTGCGCATGTTCGACCTGCCCTACGTGCTCATCGGCAAGGGCAAGCCGAGCGTCGAGACGCTGTCGATCCTGGCGCAGCAGGAGAGCGTCAACACGAGGTACGGACCAGCAGCGGCGTACGCCGTGCTGCTGTTCCTCTACCTCGTGGTCGTGGCCTACGCCTTCATCAAGCTGCTCGGCGCCGACGTGATCGGTGACGCGCGTGGCAGCGCGGCGAAGAAGGTCAAGGGCCAGCGAAGGTCCAAGGTGGGCCGGAGCACCGCGAAGGGAGACACGCCGTGAGCGCGCAGGAAACCTCGGCTCCCGCGAAGGTGGACCACTCCGCCGTCGGCGCCGCGCCGCCGCGGAAGGTCAAGCCGGCCACCAAGGGCGGCGACCGTGCCAAGGCCTGGTCGATCTACGTCGGCATCGGCGTGATCATCGTCTACTGCCTGGCGCCGTTCTACTGGATGATCGTCTCCAGCCTCCGCAAGACGGCGGAGGTCTTCGAGAAGTCAGCGGTGCCGTCGCCGCCGTCCATGGAGAACTACAGCGCAGTGTTCGACCCGGTGAACAACTTCGGGCGGGCGCTGGTCAACAGCATCATCGTGGCCGGTACGACGACCGTGGCCGTGCTGATCATCGGTACGTTCGCGGCCTACGCCCTGGCCCGGCTGGACTTCAAGGGCAAGAACCTCGCCCTGAGCGCCATCATCGCGACGTCGATGTTCCCGGGCATCGCGCTCGTCGTCCCGCTGCTGAAGATCTTCACGGACATCGGCTGGATCAACACCTACCAGGCGCTGATCCTGCCGAGCATGTCGTTCGCGTTGCCGCTGTCGGTGTGGAACCTGACCGCGTTCTTCCGGCAGATGCCGCAGGAGCTCGAGCAGGCCGCCATGGTCGACGGCTGCACGCCGTGGCAGGCGTTCCGCAAGATCATCATCCCGTTGGCCGCTCCCGGCGTGTTCACGACCGCGATCATCGCGTTCGTGGCGGCCTGGAACGAGTTCATCATCGCGCTGACGATGACGAACAAGTCCGACTTCTTCACCGCAGTCGTCGCGATCTCCCAGTTCCAGGGGAAGACCGGTCGCGACATCCCGGTGGGCAGCCAGATGGCCGCCGGTGTGATCCTCACCGTGCCGCTGCTGATCATGGTGCTGGCCTTCCAGCGCCGGATCGTGAGCGGCCTGACCGCGGGTGGCGTGAAGTAGCGCCCACCGCATCTCGTACGTCGCAGCGTCCCGTGGCCGTCTCGGTCACGGGACGCTCGACGTTTCGGAGGGGGCCGGTTGGTGTAGGTATGTCGCATGGGCTCCGACGCACGCACGGACTGGTGGCGCGACGCCGTCATCTACCAGATCTACATCCGCAGCTTCGCCGACGGTGACGGCGACGGCCTCGGCGACATCGCCGGCATCCGGTCCAAGCTGCCCTACCTTGCCGACCTCGGCGTGGACGCGGTCTGGATCAACCCGTGGTACCCGTCCCCGATGGCCGACGCCGGCTACGACGTCTCGGACTACCGGGCGGTCGAGCCGCGGTTCGGCACCCTCGAGGAGGCGGAGGCGCTCCTCGCCGAGGCCCACGAGCACGGACTGCGGGTGCTGCTCGACATCGTCCCCAACCACACCTCCGACCGGCACCCGTGGTTCCAGGAGGCGCTGGCCGCCGGTCCCGGGTCCCGGGAGCGGGACCGCTACGTGTTCCGTCCCGGTCGCGGCGCCGGACGGCGACGAGCCGCCGAACTCCTGGCAGAGCGTGTTCGGCGGGCCCGCCTGGGAGCGGGTGACCGAGCCCGACGGGTCGCCGGGGGAGTGGTACCTCCACCTGTTCGCCCCCGAGCAGCCCGACGTCAACTGGGAGCACCCCGACGTGTGGTCGGACTTCGAGGAGACGCTGCGCTTCTGGTTCGACCGCGGTGTCGACGGCTTCCGCATCGACGTCGCGCACTCGCTGATCAAGCAGGAAGGGCTCCCGGACGCGGACGACCTCGAGTGGCCGCGGCGCCCCCTCGAGGTGGACGGTGCCCTGCACCGTTCTCCCTGGCAGCCGCACCCGTTCTGGGACCGCGACGAGGTGCACGAGGTCTACCGCGCCTGGCGCAAGATCGCGGACTCCTACGACCCGCCCCGGGTCTTCGTCGCGGAGGCGTGGGTCGACGAGCCGGAGCGGCTGGCCCGCTACCTGCGGGAGGACGAGCTGCACACGGCCTTCAACTTCACCTACCTCCAGGCGCCCTGGGACGCGGGCTACCTCCGGCACGTGATCGGCGAGACGCTCGCGGAGCAGGGTGCGGTGGGGGCTCCGGCCACCTGGGTGCTGTCGAACCACGACGTCGCCCGGCACGTCTCGCGGTTCGCCCGCGAGCGCACCGAGCCGGGCAGCAGCGTGATGCAGCTGCTCGACCTCCCCGCCGATCTCGACCTGGGGCGTCGCCGGGCCCGTGCGGCCGTGCTGCTCACGCTGGGCCTGCCCGGCGGCGCCTACGTCTACCAGGGCGAGGAGCTCGGCCTGCCCGAGGTGGAGGACCTCCCCGAGGACGTGCTCCAGGACCCGACCTGGGAGCGCGCGGGGCACACCGACCGCGGGCGCGACGGGTGCCGCGTGCCGCTGCCGTGGTCGGGCACGCGACCGCCGTACGGCTTCAGCCCGGAGGGCAGCACCGCGGCTCCCTGGCTCCCGCAGCCCGACGACTGGGCCGGGCTCACCGCCGAGTGCCGAGACCGGCGACCCGGGCTCGATGCTGGAGCTCTACCGCGAGGCGCTGCGGCTGCGCAGGCAGACGCCCGCGCTCGGTGGCGGCTCGCTGACGTGGCTGGACCTGCCCGAGGGGGTGCTGGGGTTCACCCGGGACCCCGGCTTCGCCTGCGTGGTGAACCTCACGGGCGCGCATGTGGCGCTGCCCGAGGGGTACGACATTCTTCTCACGAGCGACGATCTCGACGCGGAAGGGCGCCTCCCGGCGGCCACCTCGGCCTGGCTGACCTCCCGCTGAGGCCTCACAAGTAACACCGGTCTCACCAGTCACGGTGTGGCGGCGGTCATCCCCAACACACCGCCGTTTGGTTTGCGCTTGACGGTCAAACCTTGCAAGGTAGTCACTTCGCCGCGCATTCAGGGGGGTTTGCGCGGCATCGTCCTGAGTTGTCGACGTTTGTGAGTTCCTCTGTGCCCCGACGTGACACGTACGTCCCGAAGCACCGTGGCCCCCTCGGCGAGCCGGCCCTCAAGAAGGGCATCCGCAAGTCCGTGATGTTCTCCGGCGTGGCCGTCGCCGCGACCGGTATCGCCGTCTCGTCCGGCATCGTGATGAAGACCGACGGCCCCGGCAACGCAGCCTCTGCCGCCCTGGCGGGCGCCTCGCTGGACCAGAAGCACGACGACCAGAACGACCAGAAGGTCACCGCCGACGACCTGTCCGGCCGCACTGCGGCCCCGTCCCGGTCCGACCGGCGCACCTCGGTCGACGCGGTCAAGAAGTCGGTTCTCAACCAGGACTCCGGCGGCCAGGTCACCGAGACCGAGGACCTCACCAGCCAGGACCCCCGCACCATCGCCCGCGCGATGCTGTCCGACTTCGGTTTCGGCGACGACCAGTTCTCCTGCCTGGACTCGCTCTACATGAGCGAGAGCGGCTGGAACATCCACGCCGACAACCCGTCGTCGTCGGCCTACGGCATCCCGCAGGCCCTGCCCGGCTCCAAGATGGCCTCGGCCGGTCCGGACTGGGAGACCAACGCCGCCACCCAGATCAAGTGGGGGCTGGAGTACATCAAGAGCAGCTACGGGACGCCGTGCGGCGCCTGGAGCTTCAAGCAGGGCCACAACTGGTACTGAGCCGGTCCCGGCTCGCCGGCTTCGCCGCCCGGGAGCGGCACACCCCGCGCCCTAGGCTCCCGGCATGACGACCTCGCTCTCGTCCATCGCCGGCGACCTCGCCCCCACCGGCACCCTGCGTGCCTCCATCAACCTCGGCAACCCGGTGCTGGCGCACGGCACAGCGGCCGCCCCGGCCGGCGTGACGGTCGACATCGCCCGCGAGGTCGGCCGTCGACTCGGGGTGGACGTGGAGCTCGTCTGCTTCGACGCGGCGCGCAAGTCCTTCGAGGCGATGGCGGACGGTCGAGCGGACATCTGCTTCCTCGCCATCGAGCCCGCGCGTGAGGCCGAGGTCGCCTTCACGGCTCCGTACGTCCTGATCGAGGGCGTGTACGCCGTGCCCCGGGAGTCGCCGTTCACCACCCCCGCCGACGTCGACCGCGCAGGCGTGCGGATCGGCGTGAAGCAAGGCTCCGCCTACGACCTGTTCCTCACCCGCACCCTCCAGCACGCCACCGTGCGAGCGAGGGGAGGAAGGCGTCGACGCGTTCCGTGCCCAGGGCCTGGAGGTGGCCGCCGGCATCAGGCAGCCGATGGCCGCGTTCGTCGAGGCCAACCCCGACGTCCGCCTCATCGACGATCGGTTCATGCAGATCCAGCAGGCGCTGGGGACGACGAAGTCCCGGCGACCCGAGACCGTGCAGCTCCTGCGGGACCTCGTCGAGGAGCTCAAGTCCGACGGCTTCGTCGCCGATGCGCTGCGCCGTGCGAACCACCCGGTCGACCTGGTCGCCCCGGCGGCGGTGTAGGCAGCTAGGGGTGGGTCATCCGCGCGACGTCGAGCGCCTCGTCGAGCTGCTCCTCGGTGAGGTCCCCGCGATCGACGTACCCCATCTCCAGGACGACCTCGCGGATGGTCTTCTCCTCCGCCAGCGCCTTCTTGGCGACCTTGGCGGCGTTCTCGTAGCCGATGTAGCGGTTCAGCGGCGTCACCACCGACGGTGACGACTCGGCGTAGGTCCGCATCCGGTCGACGTTCGCGGTGATCCCGGCGATGCACCGGTCCGCCAGCAGCCGGCTGCTCGTGGACAGCAGCCGGATCGACTCCAGCAGGTTGCGCGCCAGCACCGGCATCATCACGTTGAGCTCGAAGCTGCCGCTGGCGCCGGCCATCGTCACCGCCGCGTCGTTGCCGACGACCTGCGCGCACACCATCAGCGTCGCCTCGGGCAGCACCGGGTTGACCTTCCCGGGCATGATGCTCGACCCGGGCTGGAGGTCGGGCAGGTTGATCTCGGCCAGTCCCGTGCGCGGGCCGGAGGACATCCAGCGCAGGTCGTTGCAGAGCTTGGTCAGCCCGACGGCGATCGTGCGCAGCTGGCCGGAGAGCTCGACCAGGGCGTCCCGGGCTCCCTGGGCCTCGAAGTGGTTGCGTGCCTCGGTGAACGGCAGCCCGGTCGACTCGGCGAGCTCGGCGATCACGCGGGCTGCGAACCCCTCCGGCGTGTTGATGCCGGTGCCGACGGCCGTCCCCCCGAGCGGCAGCTCCGCGACCCGCGGCAGGGTCGCCTCGAGACGCTCGACGCCGAGACGCATCGCGGCGGCGTACCCGCCGAGCTCCTGGCCGAGCATCACCGGGGTCGCGTCCATCAGGTGCGTGCGGCCGGACTTCACCACGTCGGCGAACTCGCTCGCCTTGGTCTCCAGCGTCGTGGCGAGGTGGTCGAGTGCGGGCACCAGCGTGCCGACGGTGGCCGAGGTCGCGGCCACGTGGATGGACGTCGGGAACGTGTCGTTGCTGGACTGGCTGGCGTTGACGTGGTCGTTCGGGTGTACGTCGACCCCGGCGCGCGCCGCGAGGGAGGCGAGCACCTCGTTCATGTTCATGTTCGACGACGTGCCGGACCCGGTCTGGAACACGTCGATCGGGAACTGGTCGAGGTGCTCACCCGCGACGATCTCCGTCGCGGCGTCCCGGATCGCCTTGGCCTGCTCGTCGGTGATCACGCCGAGCTCGGCGTTGATCTTCGCGGCGGCGGCCTTCACCCGGGCCATCGCCTGGATGTGCGCCGCCTCGAGGACCGCGCCGCTGATCGGGAAGTTCTCGACCGCGCGCTGGGTCTGCGCCCGCCACAGGGCCTCCTCGGGGACCCGGACCTCGCCCATGCTGTCGTGCTCGATGCGGTAGCCCTCCATGTGCGCGAGCCTACCGAGGGCGGTCAGCGACGCGACAGGTACAACCAGTAGCGCTCTTCCCGTGAACCGACCGCCCTGGTGCAGGAGCGTGACGTCGTAGGGGATGGGCGTGACCTGGCCGAAGACCGTCTTCATGGCGTCGGCCAGGTCGGCCGACTCGTCGGCCGACCAGACCACGAGCGCACCGCCGGGGCGCAGCGCCTTCGCGACCTCGGCGAGGAACGTCCGCTGGTAGAGCGGGGCGTTGTCCTGGTAGACGAGGTAGCCCGGTCCGTTGTCGACGTCGAGCAGCACCAGGTCGTAGGAGGACGGGGTCGCTTCCGTGATCGCCATCCCGATGTCGGCGACGACGAGATGCAGCCGCTCGTCGGCGAGGAGGGAAGGACCGTGGGGGATGGTGCCGTTCCGCATCCACCGCACCAGGGCGTCCTCGATCTCGACCACGACGACTCGCTCCACCTCATGGTCGGCGAGGACCTCGTGCAGCGTGAAGCCCAGGCCGAGGCCACCGATGAGGACGGCATGCGGTCGCCCGACGTGGGCAAGCGCGGCCGCGGCGAGCTGGCGCTCCGTGGACGTCTCGTGGGTGTCCATCACGAACACGCCGTTCACGCGAAGCTCCAGCACAGGCGCCGCGGTGGGCTCGTCCGGGTCGTGCCGCTCCCGCAGCACCACCTCGCCGCGCTCCGACACCGCCCGCGCCACCTCGACGTACTCCATGCCTCTCCCTCTTCCCCGCCGACCCGGGTCAAATTCCCTGTCGACCCGGGTCATATGTACCGCCGACCCGGGAGATAGTCACCGTCGACCCGGGGCGGGCGGAACGCAGGCCCGGCTCGACCGGAACTTTGCCCCGGCTCGGCGGGAACTTTGGCCCGGCTCGGCGGTCAGACCTTCTCCTCGGAACGGGTGCGGATGGTGAGGGCGATCGGCTTCTGGGTCTCGGCGAAGAAGTCGTTGCCCTTGTCGTCGACGACGATGAACGCGGGGAAGTCCTCGACGTCGATCTTCCAGACCGCCTCCATGCCGAGCTCGGGGTACTCCAGGACCTCGACGTGCTTGATGCAGTCCTGGGCGAGCCGGGCGGCGGGGCCGCCGATGGAGCCGAGGTAGAAGCCGCCGTGCTCGGCGCAGGCGTTGGTCACCTTCACCGAGCGGTTGCCCTTGGCCAGCATCACCATCGAGCCGCCGGCGGCCTGGAACGCCTCGACGTAGGAGTCCATCCGGCCGGCCGTCGTGGGGCCGAACGAGCCGGACGCGTAGCCCTCGGGCGTCTTGGCCGGACCGGCGTAGTAGACCGCGTGGTCCTTGAGGTACTGCGGCATCTCCTCGCCCGCGTCGAGCCGCTCCTGGATCTTGGCGTGCGCGATGTCGCGGGCGACGACGAGCGGGCCGGTCAGCGAGAGCCGGGTCTTCACCGGGTGCTTCGAGAGCTCGGCGAGGATCTCGGCCATCGGCCGGTTGAGGTCGATCTTCACCACGTCGCCGGCGTCGAGGTGCGAGTCGGTGGTGTCGGGCATGTACTTCGCCGGGTCCCGGTCGAGCTCCTCGAGGAAGACGCCCTCCGGGGTGATCTTGCCGAGCGCCTGCCGGTCGGCGGAGCAGGAGACCGCGATCGCGACCGGGCAGGAGGCGCCGTGCCGGGGCAGCCGGACCACCCGCACGTCGTGGCAGAAGTACTTGCCGCCGAACTGCGCGCCGATCCCGAACGACTGGGTCAGCTCGAAGACCTGCTGCTCGAGCTCGAGGTCGCGGAAGCCGTGCGCGTCCATCGAGCCCTCGGTCGGCAGGTTGTCGAGGTAGTGCGCGGAGGCGTACTTCGCGGTCTTCAGCGCGTACTCCGCCGAGGTGCCGCCGATCACCACGGCGAGGTGGTACGGCGGGCAGGCGGCCGTGCCCAGCGAGCGGATCTTCTCGTCGAGGAACTCCAGCATCCGCTTGGGGTTCAGGACCGCCTTCGTCTCCTGGTAGAGGAACGACTTGTTCGCCGAACCGCCGCCCTTGGCCATGAAGAGGAACTTGTACTCCGGCTTGTCGGCCGTGCCCGGGGTCGAGTAGAGCTCGATCTGCGCCGGCAGGTTCGTGCCGGTGTTCTTCTCCTCCCACATGGTCAGCGGGGCGAGCTGCGAGTAGCGCAGGTTCAGCTTCGTGTAGGCGTCGTGCACGCCGCGGCTGATCCACTCGCCGTCGTCGGTGCCGGTGAGCACGCCCTCGGACTTCTTGCCCATCACGATCGCGGTGCCGGTGTCCTGGCACATCGGCAGCACGCCGCCGGCGGAGATGTTGACGTTCTTGAGCAGGTCGAGCGCCACGAACCGGTCGTTCCCGGACGCCTCCGGGTCGTCGATGATCTTCCGCAGCTGGGCGAGGTGCGCGGGGCGCAGGTAGTGCGCGATGTCGTGCATCGCCTCCGCGGTGAGCAGCCGCAGCGCCGACGGGTCGACCTGGAGGAACGTCCGGCCGTTGGCCTCGAACGTGCTCACACCCTCCGTCGTGAGCAGCCGGTACGGCGTCTCGTCGCGTCCCGTGGGGAGCAGGTCGGAGTAGCGGAAGTCGTCGTCGACACTCATGCGAAAGCCACCTCGAGGCGTGCAGGTAATGGGGCGTCCCGAGGGTAGTCCCGCTGGTTAGGCTGGCCCTCATGGAGGGACAGGGACGAGACCAGGGTCACGGGGTCGGTCCTGGCGGAGGCCTCGAGCGCCCGGACCCGAGCCGGATGCGCGTCTCCGACGAGGACCGGCACCAGGTGGCCGAGGTGCTGCGCCAGGCGGCCGGCGAGGGGCGCATCGACCTCGACGAGCTCGACCAGCGTCTGGAGGCCGCCTACGCCGCGAAGACCTACGGCGAGCTGGTGCCGCTCACCGTCGACCTCCCCGCGCACGCCGCCGCCCAGCCGGTCGCGCCCCGGCCCCAGCAGCACCGCCCGGTCCCGGCCGCGGGACCGGCCTACGTGAGCTCGATGGCGATCATGGGCGAGTGCAAGCGGGTCGGCGCCTGGACCGTCGACGGCACCCACAACGCGTTCGCCCTGATGGGCAGCGTCGTCCTCGACCTGCGGCAGGCGTCCTTCGCCCAGCGCGAGGTCGTCATCAACGCCAACGCCGTCATGGGTGAGGTCAAGGTGCTCGTCGACGCTGCGACGACGGTCATCGTCGAGGGCACCGGCGTGATGGGGGAGTACTCCGAGCAGCGGCCGCGGGTGCCGTTCGCACCCACCGACGACAGCCCGGTCGTGCGGCTGCGCGGCTTCTCCCTCATGGGCTCGGTGCACGTCCAGCGCAAGGGTCCGCCCGGTGAGACGTTCCGCAAGCGTCTCGGCATGGCGGGTCACTGACCCGTCGTGCGCCGGACATCTGCCGCTCATCCGGTCCCGATCAAAATTTCGTCTCGCGATACGCGCCGGTGACGGAAAGTTGAGTTACGTTGCGCAATGAAGGTCGGGTGCGCCGGGCGACGTCGTGGGACGGGGAAGCACGACCCCGACCCCACGTGTCGTCTCGCATCCGGAGGTCCCTCATGACCAGCAGAACCCTGCGTCTCTCACTCGTTGCCGCGATCGGCGTGACCGCCCTCGCGGCCTGCGCCCCACCGGCCAAGGACAAGGGCTCGGACGGCGGCTCGGGCGACGCCGCGACCGCGACGTCCGCCGACGAGGCCGGGGGCATGGACGCCCTCGTCGCGGCCGCCAAGAAGGAGGGCTCGCTCAACGTCATCGCGCTGCCGCCGGACTGGGCCAACTACGGCAACATCATCAAGGCGTTCGGCGACAAGTACGGCATCAAGGTCACCTCGCAGCAGCCGGACGCCGGCAGCCAGGACGAGATCGACGCCGCCAAGCGCACCAAGGGCACCGACCGCGCCCCCGACGTGTTCGACCTCGGTCAGGCCGTGGCCCTGGCCAACACCGGCATGTACGCGAAGTACAAGGTGGCCACCTGGGACGACATCGGCGACCAGTTCAAGGACCCGGACGGTGCCTGGACCAACGACTACGGCGGCTACATGGCCATCGGCTACGACTCGGCCAAGGTTCCCGAGCCGAAGTCCATCGACGACCTGCTGGGCCCGGCGTACAAGGGCAAGGTCGCTCTCAACGGTGACCCGACGACCTCTGGTGCCGGCTTCAGCGGCGTGCTGATGGCCGCTGTCGCCAAGGGCGGCTCGGCCGACGACATCAAGCCCGGCGTCGACTTCTTCAGCAAGTTGAACAAGGCCGGCAACCTGGTCCCGGTCGACCCGACCTCGGCCACCATCAAGTCCGGCCAGACCCCGGTCGTCATCGACTGGGACTACACCAACGCCGCGCACGTCAACGACGTGTCGACGTGGAAGGTGGCGCTGCTGCCCAACGTGGACCCGGTCGGCGGCTTCTACTACCAGGCGATCAACGCGGACGCCCCGCACCCGGCCGCGGCCCGGCTCTGGGAGGAGTTCCTGTTCTCCGACGAGGGCCAGAACCTCTGGCTGACCGGCGGGGCTCGCCCGATCCGCGCGGACGCCATGGTCAAGGCCGGCACGATCGACAAGGCGAAGTACGACGCGCTGCCGAAGGTCACCGGCACGCCGGTCATCCCGACGACCGAGCAGACCACGCAGATGAGCGACTACCTCGCGAAGAACTGGGCTGCGGCGGTCAAGTGACCGTCTCCTCGGCAGGAGCGACGGCGTGAGCCGGTTCTCCCGGCTCGCGCCGTCCCTCGCGCTGCTGCCGTTCCTGCTCTACCTCACCGTGTTCCTGCTGGTGCCGACGATCACCGTGGTCGTCGGCGCCTTCACGGAGGGCGGCCGCTTCACGCTGTCCAACATCACCGCGCTCGTCGACCCGGTGACGCTCGAGGCGCTCCGGACCAGCGTCCTGCTGTCGGCGGTCAGCGCCCTGATCGGGGCCACGTTCGGTGCGGTGCTGGCCTACCTCGTCGTCACCGGCGGCCGGCGCTCCTGGCTGCGGCGGTCCGTGACCTCGCTGTCCGGCGTGCTGGCCCAGTGCGGCGGCGTGATGCTGGCCTTCGCGTTCATCGCCACCATCGGCTTCTCCGGCACCCTGACCATCTGGCTTCGGGACCACTTCGGCATCGACATCTTCGGCTCCGGGTGGCTCTTCGCGCTGCCGGGGCTGATCCTCGTCTACGCCTACTTCCAGATCCCGTTGATGGTGATCGTGTTCCTGCCCGCGCTCGACGGCATCAAGCCGCAGTGGCGCGAGGCGTCGGTCAACCTCGGCGCCAACGCCTGGCAGTACTGGACCCAGGTCGCGTTCCCGCTGCTGCGGCCGGCCTTCCTGGGGGCCACCCTGCTGCTGTTCGCCAACGCGTTCGCCGCCTACGCGACGGCCGCCGCGCTGGTCAGCCAGGGCAACCCCATCGTGCCGCTGCTGATCCGGTCCGGGCTCAGCAGCGAGGTCCTGCTCGGGCACCAGCACCTGGCGTTCGCGCTGGCCTTCGAGATGATCGTCGTCGTCGCGATCGTGATGGGGATCTACGGTCTCCTGCTGCAGCGCACCTCGAGGTGGCTCCGGTGAGGCCGTCGGGCACGTTCCGTGTCGTCCGCATGCTGATGCTGCTGGGCTTCGCGGTGCTCTTCTTCGGGCCGCTGCTCGCGATGCTCGACTTCAGCACCCGGGGCGTCGACGGGAGCCGCACCTGGGATGCCTGGGCCAACCTGGTCAAGGACCCCGAGCTCAACCGCGCGATCGTCTCCTCGTTGCTGCTGGCGCTGTTCACGGTCCTGCTGATGCTGCTCCTGCTGGTGCCGACGATGATCTGGGTCCGGCTGCGGGTGCCCCGGGCCACCCGGCTGCTGGAGTTCCTGTGCCTGCTGCCGCTGACCATCCCGGCGCTGGTGATCGTCGTCGGGATCACCAACGTCTACCAGTGGGTGACCTACCTCCTCGGCGACAGCATCCTGAACCTCACGTTCGTGTACGTCGTCCTGGTGCTGCCCTTCGCCTACCGGGCCATCGAGTCCTCGCTCTCCTCGATCGACGCCACCACCCTGGCCGAGGCGGCCCGGTCCCTGGGGGCCGGCTGGTGGACGGTGATCGGCCGGATCATCGTGCCGAACATCTGGTCCGGGGTCCTCTCCGCGGCGTTCGTGTCGGTGGCCCTGGTCCTCGGCGAGTACACCATCGCCTCGCTGCTCAACTACGAGAACATGCAGGTCGTCATCGCCCTGCTGGGCAAGAGCGACGCCAACACCTCGGTGGCGGCCTCGCTCGCGGCCATCATCTTCGCGTTCGTCCTCCTGATGCTGCTGTCGGTCTTCGGGCGCTCGCGCCGTGCGGAAGGAAGGTGACGTGACCACCGCTGTCACGACCCAGACCGAGCCGGCTGTCGCGTTCCGCGACCTGCACCGGCACTACGGTGACGTCCGCGCCCTCGACGGGCTCTCCCTCGACCTCGCGCCGGGAGAGATGGTCGTGCTGCTCGGCCCGTCGGGCTGTGGCAAGACGACGGCGCTGCGGCTCCTCGCCGGCCTGGACGTCGCGACCAGCGGCACGGTGATGGTCGGCGGCCGCGACATCACGCACGTGCCCGCCAACAAGCGCGACATGGGGATGGTGTTCCAGGCCTACAGCCTGTTCCCGCACCTGACCGTCGAGGAGAACGTCGCGTTCGGGCTCAAGCTGCGCGGCGTCGACAAGGGTGCGCGGCTCAAGCGCGCCGGCGAGATGCTGGAGCTGGTCGGCCTGTCCACGCAGGGAAAGCGCTACGCCCACCAGCTGTCCGGCGGGCAGCAGCAGCGGGTCGCGCTGGCTCGCGCGCTGGCGATCGAGCCGGCCGTGCTGCTGCTCGACGAGCCCCTCTCGGCCCTGGACGCCAAGGTGCGGGTGCAGCTGCGCGACGAGATCCGCCGGGTCCAGGTCGAGGTCGGCACGACGACCCTGTTCGTCACCCACGACCAGGAGGAGGCGCTTGCGGTCGCCGACCGGGTCGGCGTGATGTACCAGGGCCGCCTCGAGCAGGTGGCGCCGCCGACCGAGCTCTACGCGCGGCCGGCGACCCCGTTCGTCGCCGAGTTCGTGGGGCTGAGCAACCGGCTGCGCGCCGACGTGTCAGGTCGTACGGCGCGCGTGCTCGGCGCGACGGTGCCGCTGCTCGACGGCTCGGTCGAGCGGGGGAGCGGACTCGCCCTGGTCCGCCCGGAGTCCGTCGGGGTGAGCGCGGCGGAGGGTGGGGACGGCAACGCGCGGGTGGTCTCGGTGGGCTTCCTCGGCGCGATCTCGCGGCTGCAGTGCCGGCTCGACGACGGCCAGATCGTCATCGCCCAGCTGACCAGCGCCGCCGCGTCCCGGCTGGCCCAGGACCAGCCCGTGCGCGTGGACGTGCACGCCGACGCCGTACTCGTCGTGCCCGAGTGATTCCGGTTCGTGCCCGGACGTGCCCGGGCGCGTGTCCACTCCGTGGCCGGCATTGCCAACCTGGGGGATCTGGGTAGTGTGAGGCCCGCCACACCTTTACTACGGATCGTCCGGCACGTACCTGCCGGTGAAGGGATGTATCAGCATGGCCTCCATCAAGTACGACAACGCCCAACGGATGTACCCCGGGGCGGACAAGCCCGCGGTGAACGACCTCAACCTCGACATCGAGGACGGGGAGTTCCTGGTCCTGGTCGGGCCCTCCGGCTGCGGCAAGTCGACCAGCCTCCGGATGCTCGCGGGCCTCGAGGAGGTGACGAACGGCAAGATCTTCATCGGCGACCGTGACGTCACCCACCTGCCGCCCAAGGAGCGGGACATCGCGATGGTGTTCCAGAACTACGCGCTCTACCCGCACATGACCGTCGCCGACAACATGGCGTTCTCCCTCAAGATGGCGAAGGTGCCCAAGGAGGAGCGCATGGAGCGGGTCAAGGAGGCGGCGAAGCTCCTCGACCTCGAGCAGTACCTCGAGCGCAAGCCCAAGGCGCTGTCCGGTGGTCAGCGTCAGCGCGTGGCCATGGGTCGCGCGATCGTCCGGCAGCCGCAGGTGTTCTGCATGGACGAGCCGCTGTCGAACCTCGACGCGAAGCTCCGGGTCTCGACCCGCACGCAGATCGCGGCGCTGCAGCAGCGGCTCGGCGTCACGACCGTCTACGTCACCCACGACCAGGTCGAGGCCATGACGATGGGCGACCGGGTGGCCGTGCTCAAGGACGGCGACCTGATGCAGGTCGACACCCCGCTGAACCTCTACGACAAGCCCGCCAACCTGTTCGTCGCCGGCTTCATCGGCTCGCCGGCCATGAACCTCCTGCAGGCGCACAACGTGGACGGCCACGCGAAGCTCGGCGACATCGAGGTGCCGATCGACCGTGAGGCGGCCACGAAGGGCCACGGCGACATCACCGTCGGCGTGCGCCCGGAGAACTGGCGCATCGTGGGCGAGGGCGAGGGCATCCCGGTCAAGGTGACCGTCGTCGAGGAGCTCGGCGCGGACGCGTTCGTCTACGGCACCAGCGGTGCGGAGGGCACGCCCGACAACGTGATCATCCGCATCGACGCCCGACGCAACCACCACAAGGGCGAGACGCTCTACGTCACGACCGACCCGCAGCACGTGCACGTCTTCGACACCGACACGGGCCAGCGTCTGTCCAAGTAAGGGCCGTGGCCCGGGTCGCGGAGGACCGGCAGGCATGCGCCAACTGACAGCGCTCGACGCGCAGTTCCTGAACGTCGAGACACCCACCACGGTGGGTCACGTCGGCAGCCTGATCCTTCTCGACCCGGGCACCGCTCCCGACGGCACGTGGGGCCTCGAGTCCGTCCGTGCCGTCTTCGAGCCCCGGCTGCACCTCGCGGCGCCGCTCCGGCAGCGCCTGGTGGAGGTGCCGCTGGGGCTCGGTCGTCCCTACTGGGTGGACGACCCGCACTTCGACCTCGAGTTCCACCTGCGCGAGCTCGCGCTGCCGGCCCCCGGGACCCATGCGCAGCTCGGCGAGCAGGTCGCCCGGATCCATGCGCGGCCCCTCGACCGCACCCGGCCGCTGTGGGAGGCCTACGTCATCACCGGCGTCGAGGGCGGGCGCAGCGCGTTCTACTCGAAGATCCACCACGCCGCGATCGACGGGGTCTCCGGTGCCGAGATCCTCGAGACGATCATGGACTTCACCGTCGAGCCCCGGCAGGTCGAGCCGGAGAGCGCGCCGTTCGTCCCGAGGGGGATGCCCTCGACGGTCGACCTGGTCCGCCGCGGGGTCTGCAGCAGATGGCCGGCGACCCCGTCGAGATCCTGCGCACCGTCCCCAAGTCGCTGAAGTACGTCGATCAGCTGCCCGGCGCCGCGAACTTCCCCGGCACCCGGCTGATGAGCCGCACCGCCGGGGCCGTGGGTCGGCTGCTCGGCGAGCCGCAGCGCGACCGGCCCGACCCCCGGGAGCTGAAGCCGCCGCGCACCCCGCTCAACGGCACCATCACCGCGCACCGACGGTTCGCGTTCGGGTCGCTGCCGCTCGAGGACGTCAAGACCGTCAAGAACCACTTCGGGATGACCCTCAACGACGTGGTGATGGCGCTGACCGCGTCCGCGCTGCGCCGCTGGCTGCTCGACCACGACGCCCTGCCCGAGACGCCGCTGGTGGCGGCGGTGCCCGTGTCGGTGCGTGCGAGGGACCAGAAGGGCACGCTCGGCAACCAGGTCTCGGTGATGCTGGCCGAGCTGCCGACGCACCTGCGGGACCCGCGCGAGCGGCTGGACCGCATGAGGATCGCGATGCTGGAGGCCAAGCGCGCCTTCCAGGCGGTGCCCGCCTCGATCCTGCAGGACCTGTCGACGCTCGTCCCGACCGCGCTGTCGGGGCTTGCGGCCCGGGCGCTGTTCAGGCTGGCGACGGTGCCGGGGCTGATGTTCAACCTGTTCGTCAGCAACGTGCCGGGCCCGCAGCGCCCGCTCTACATCGCCGGCGCCCGGGTCGAGGGGATCTACCCGGTCTCCGCGGTCACCGACCTGACCGGCGGCCTGAACATCACGCTGTTCTCCTACCACGGCTCGCTGGACTTCGGGCTGATCGCCTGCCGCGAGATGGTCCCCGACGTGTGGCACCTGATCGGCTACCTCCAGGACGCGATGGCCGAGATGCTGGCCCTCGTCGACGGGGGCTGACGGTCAGCGCGGGGCGCGGGTGGCCACCCGCCGGATCGCGTCGACGAACGTGTCGTGGAGCTGGATCGGCAGGTCGTGGCCCATGCCGGGGACCAGCAGGAGCTCCGAACCCGGGATCGCGTGGGAGGTCGCCCGGCCCCCGGAGACGTGCACCATCTTGTCGTCGAGGCCGTGGATGACCAGCGCCGGCACCTGGAGCTCACGCAGCCGCCTGGTGCGGTCGGGCTGGGCCAGGATCGCGACCATCTGCCGGGCCACTCCGGACGCGCTCACCCCACGGTCCCAGGTCTCGGCGGCACGGGCGAGGATGGTCTCCTCCGTGTCCGGGTAGGCCACCGAGCCGATCACCGCCCAGAACCGGGCCGAGCTCGCGACGTACGCCTCCCGGGTGGTCGCCCGCCGCTCCAGCAGCCGGGGCAGCAGCCGCGGGTCCTGCCAGCCGACCGTGCGACGGCCGGTGGTGGACATGATCGAGGTCAGCGACAGCACCCGCTCGGGGTGCAGCAGCGCCATGGACTGCACGATCATCCCGCCCATGGAGATGCCGCACACGTGCGCCGCGTCGATCCCGAGGTGGTCGAGCAGCCCGAAGCCGTCGTCGGCCATGTCGTCGAGCGTGTACGACGGGCGGGGCCGGCGTGACGGCGGGCTGACGAAGCTCCTCATCAGGGTCCGCCGGGTCACCCGGCCCTGCATCCGCGACGAGCGGCCGGTGTCGCGGTTGTCGAAGCGGATGACGTAGAAGCCGGCGTCGGCGAGCGTCGCGCAGAACTCCGGGCTCCACCAGGTCATCGGCCCGCCGAGGCCCATCACCAGCAGCAGCGGGTCACCGGAGGGGTCGCCGAAGGTCTGGTAGCAGATCTCGACGCCGCCGGGCAGCGGCGCGAACTGCTCGGGGGACGCGCCGGCGGGGACGGTAGCGGCCTGGCTGGGGCTGGACATCGGGACCTTCCGTGGGTGGCTGGGCGGTCGCTTTGTTACCCGCCAGTTTACCCAATCGGCCGGACTCACCCGTCCGGTCGGTCACGGTTCGGTTTCGGTCGGCATACTTTCAGTATCAAGTGGTTACCGTCACATTCATGGACTCGCCGATGGGGTCGTTCCTGTGTCCGCCGGGATACGCCGGCCCGTCGGGCCTGCGCGCGATCGCGCGCGAGGGCAGCGCCGTCAGCGAGGCCGCCCGGTTCGTCCGGCGCTCCGCCCGCGACCGGCTGCACCGCCGCGACACCCCGTACGCCTCCCGGGCGCCCGAGCACGGGCTCGAGCCGGTCGTCCTGGTCCCCGGCTTCATGGCCGGTGACGGCACCCTCGGCCTGATGTCCCGGCACCTGCGCGGGCTGGGCTACCGCACCTACCGCTCCACCATGCACGCCAACGTCGGCTGCACCCTGGAGGCGTCGGAGTCGCTCGAGCGGCGCATCGAGACGATCGCCCTCAAGCGCGGCCGCAAGGTCACCATCGTCGGGCACAGCCTCGGCGGTCTGCTGGCCCGCGGCATCGCCGGCCGGCGCCCCGACCTGGTCGACGGCATCGTCACGCTCGGCAGCCCGATCCTCGCCCCGGGCGCCGCCCACCCGATCCTGCTCTTCGACCTGCTGGTGCTCACCCGGCTCCAACGCGCCGGCCTGGGCCGGATGATGGGCGAGGACTGCACCTCCGGGACGTGTGCGCGGGAGAGCTGGGAGCAGTCGCGGGTGCCGCTGGCGCGCGGAGTCGGGTTCACCTCGGTGTTCTCCCGCCGCGACGGCATCGTCGACTGGCGCAGCTGCCTGGACCCGCAGGCGAAGACCGTGGAGGTGCGCACCAGCCACCTCGGCATGGCGTTCGACCCGGTCGTGCTGGACGTCGTGACCGACGCCCTGGCGGCCAACCGGGCCCGGCGCACCCGTGAGCTCAGCCGGCAGGCCAGGTTGGCGGTAGTTCCCGACGCCTCGGTGGGTTAGCCCCGCGCCGCGAGCAGGTCACCGCGGCGGCCGCGGTCGCACCGTGCACGAGCAGCCGCACCCGGTCGTCGTCGAGCGCCCACAGCGCCCCCTCGCCGTCGGCCACCACGCCCCACTCGCACAGCATCGCCAGCGTCGCGGCCATGAACGAGTCACCCGCGCCCACCGTGTCCACGAGCTCGGTCGGCGGTGCCGGCACCGGCAGCGTTGCGCCCTCCGTGAAGGCGACGGCGCCCTGCGCCCCCCGGGTCAGCACCACCAGCTCGGTGGCCTCGCCGGCCAGCAGCTCCCGGCAGACTGCCTCCTCGCCGGTCTCCGGCCGCAGCAGCCGCAGGTCCTCGTCGGACAGCTTCACCAGCCGCGCGCAGGCCGCGATCTCGAGCACATCGGCCCACGCGGCCTCCCGGTCCTCGAGGAAGAACGGGCGGATGTTCGGGTCGTAGCTGACGAACACGTCCGCGTCCACGGCGTGGCGGACCAGGTCGAGCACGGACTCCCGTCCCGGGTGCAGGGTCGCGCCCAGGGATCCGACGTGCACACCCAGGGAGTCCGCGGGGAGCTCTTGCCGGGGCAGGTCCCAGGTCAGGTCGAAGTCGTACGTCGCGGCCTGCTGCGCGTCGAGGTGGGCGGTGGCGGTGCTCGTCTTGCCGCCGGGGACGACCGAGCCCTCCGACAGCTCGACGTCGCTGGCCCGCACGTGCTCCACGATCAGCGACCCCAGCTCGTCGTCGCCGATGCGGGTCACCAGCGTGGTCGGCACGTCGAGCCGCGCCAGGCCGACCGCCACGTTGAGGCAGGAGCCGCCCACGGCGTTGTGGCGGGGGCCGCCGTCCGCGGGGACCACGATGTCGACCAGCGACTCGCCGGCGACCACGAAGCTGCCCACGTCAGTGCCCGAAGTCCACGGCGGCGTAGTGGCTGAGCTTCTGGAGCTTGTGCTCGGACGTGATCGACCGGATGGTGCCGCTGCGCGAGCGCATCACGAGGGAGTGGGTGCTGGCGCCGCCGGCCCGGTAGCGCACCCCCTTCATCAGCTCGCCGTCGGTGATGCCGGTGGCCACGAAGAACACGTCGTCGCCGGTGACCAGGTCGTCGGTGAGCAGCACGTGCTCCGGGTCGAGGTCGTGCCCCGCGTCGAGGGCCCGCTGGCGCTCCTCGTCGTCCTTGGGCCACAGCCGGCCCTGGATCACGCCGTCCATGCACTTCATCGCGCAGGCGGCGATGATCCCCTCGGGCGTGCCGCCGACGCCGAGCAGCAGGTCGATGCCGGTGTCCGCGCGGGCGGCCATGATCGCGCCGGCCACGTCGCCGTCGGTGATGAACTTGATCCGCGCCCCGGTGGCCCGGATCTCCTCCACGAGCTTGCCGTGGCGCGGCCGGTCGAGCAGCACGACCGTGACGTCCTCGGCGGCGCTGCCCTTGGCCTTGGCGACCTGGTGGATGTTCTCCGCGACCGGGTAGCGGATGTCGACGACGTGCGCGGCCTCGGGGCCGGTGACCAGCTTCTCCATGTAGAACACCGCGGACGGGTCGTACATCGAGCCGCGCGGGGCGACCGCCATCACCGCGATCGCGTTGGCCATGCCCTTGGCGGCCAGCGTCGTGCCGTCGATCGGGTCGACCGCGACGTCGCACTCGGGGCCGGTGCCACCGCCGACCTCCTCGCCGTTGTAGAGCATCGGGGCGTTGTCCTTCTCGCCCTCGCCGATCACCACGACGCCGCGCATGCCGACCGTGGAGATCAGGGCACGCATGGCGTTGACCGCGACGCCGTCGGCGCCGTTCTTGTCACCGCGGCCCACCCAGCGTCCGGCGGCCATCGCGGCGGCCTCCGTGACGCGGACGAGCTCGAGGGCGAGGTTGCGGTCCGGGGCCTCGTGAGCGGCGGACAGGCCGGGCGCGACCGGGCTGGCGTCAGACATGCTCGGGATCCTACGGGGTGCGGACGTCGCCGCCGTAGACCGAGATCTCCGTGGCCTTCACCGTCGCCCAGACATCGGCGCCGGGAACGAGCCCGAGCTGGGCGGCCGAGGCGGGGGTCACGTCGGCGATCAGGCCGGCGCCGGCGTCCAGGTGCACCCGCACCGCGGCCCCGTGCGGCGCCACCGACGTGACGGTGCCCGGCCACCGGTTGCGCGCCGAGCCGTGCGGCTCGCCGACGGTCAGGGTCACGGCCGCCGGGCTGAAGCAGGCGCTGACCTCGCCCTCCGCCGGTGTGCTGGTCACCAGCGCGGTGCCGTCGGCGAGCCGGATCGACGTACCGGTGCTGAGGCCGCGGAGCACGTTGAGACCCACGAGTCGCGCGACGTGGTCGGTGGCGGGCCGCTGGGCGACCTCGGCGGGGGTGCCGTCCTGGGCGACGCGGCCGTCGTCGATCACGAGCACCCGGTTGGCGACGGTCATCGCGTCGAGCGCGTCGTGGGTGACCAGCATCGCGACCCCCTGGTAGTCGGCGAGGTGTCGGGCGAGCTCGAGCCGCAGCGCCATCGCCACGCCCACGTCGAGGGAGGAGAGCGGCTCGTCGAGCAGCAGCAGCCGGGGGTCGGCGGCCAGCGCCCGGGCGATCGCGACGCGCTGCGCCTGGCCGCCGGACAGCTGGCCGGGCCGGCGGGCGGCGAGGTCGTCGACACCGAGCCGGGCCAGCCAGTCCCGGGCGGTCGCTTCCGCGGTCCGGCGGGGGACGCCGCGGCTGCGCGGGCCGAACGCGACGTTGCCGAGCGCGCTCAGGTGGGGGAACAGCAGGTCGGACTGGAACACCATGCCGACGCCCCGGAGGCGGGCCTCCATCCGCGCCCGGGGGTCCTCCCAGGTCTCGCCGTCACAGAGCACGTGGCCCTCGTCGAGGGGTACGACGCCGGCCAGCGCCCGCACGAAGGTGGACTTGCCGGCGCCGTTGGGGCCGATGACGGCGACCACGTCGCCCGGCTCCGCCGTCAGGCGTACGTCGACCGTGTGCCCCGGACGACGTACGACCACGTGGGCGTCGAGGTAGGGGCCGTTCACGCGCGCACCGGCCCGCGAACCGCCTGGTCGAACCACCGCTCCCGCAGCAGCGCGAGAACCCCCACCGACACGAGCATCAGGATCACGCTGAGCACGAGCGCGGCGTCCTGGTCGGACTGGAGCGCGACGTAGATCGCGTTCGGCATCGTGCGGGTCGTGCCGGGGTAGTTGCCCGCGAACGTGATCGTCGCCCCGAACTCGCCCAGCGCCCGGGCCCAGCCGAGCACCAGGCCGGCGAGCAGCCCAGGGCCGGCCAGCGGCAGCGACACGCGGCGGAAGGTGGTCCAGCGACTCGCGCCGAGCGTGGCGGCGACCACGTCGTACTCCCGGTTCGTGGCCCGGAGCGCGCCCTCGACGCTGAGCACGAAGAACGGCAGGGACACGAAGGCGTGTGCGACGACCACCGCAGCGGTCGTGAACGGGAGGGTGACCCCGAACGCGTCGTAGAGCGGCGCGCCGACCAGACCGCGGCGGCCGAACGCGGACAGCAGGGCCACGCCGGCGACCACCGGGGGCAGCACCAGCGGCACGATCACGAGGGCCCGCACCAGCGACCGGCCCGGGAAGTCCACTCGGGCGAGCACCCAGGCCAGCGGCACCCCGATGACGGTGACCACGGCGAGCGCCGCCAGAGACGTGACCAGCGACAGCCGCAGCGCGTCGAGGATCGCCGGCTCGGTGAGCTGGCCGACGAAGTCCGCCCACGGCACCCGCGCCAGCAGGGCCACCAGCGGCAGCCCGAGGAACACGGCCGCGACCCCCGCCGGCACCAGCAGGCGGGCCGGCGCCCGGCCGAGCGCCGGACCCCGGGTGGTCACGGCTTGCCGAAGCCCGCGTCCGCGAGCGCCTGCTGGCCCTGCGAGCCGGTCACCAGGTCGACCCACTCCTGGGCGAGCCCGGGCTTCCTGGCGTCCGACAGGGCGGCGATGGGGTAGCTGTTGAGGTTCTCGTTGCTGGTCGGGATGT
This sequence comes from uncultured Actinomycetota bacterium, assembly GCA_963827435.1. Classification (GTDB taxonomy): domain Bacteria; phylum Actinomycetota; class Actinomycetes; order Propionibacteriales; family Nocardioidaceae; genus Nocardioides_B. The sequence goes on along the minus strand of CAWHAU010000010.1, from coordinate 17,637 downwards.
CGATCGGCTTCACCTTCTCGCCGCCGGCGACCGCGTCCGTCGCGTAGACCAGCCCGGCGTCGGCCTCGCCCAGCTCGACCTTGCTGAGCACCGCCTTGACGTCCACCTCCTCGCTGGCCGGCTCGGCCTTGATGCCGGTCGCGGCAAGGACCTTGACGGCGAGCTTGCCGCAGGGTGCGGAGTCGACGCACACGACGTACTTCACGCCCGGCTTCTCGAGGTCGGAGAACTGCTGGATGTCCGCCGGGTTGTCCTTGGGCACCACCAGCTGCAGGTGGTTGGTGGCGAACAGCTGCGGGTCGCCCTCGGTGCCGCCGGCGTCCACCACGGTCTGCATGGTGGCCTCGTCGGCGGTGGCCAGCACGTCGGCGGGGGCGCCCTGGATGACCTGCTCGGCCAGGGTGGCGCTCGAGTCGAAGGCGAGCTTGACGGTGACGCCGGGGTGGTCGGCCTCGAAGTCCTTGGCCAGGGACGTGAACGTCTCGGTGAGGGAGGCTGCGGCGAGCACGTTGAGCGTGCCGGTCTCCTTGTCGCTGCTGCTGCCACCGCCGGCACCCGAGGCGTCCGAGCCGGCGCACCCGGCCAGGGCCAGGGCGGCGATGAGGGACACAAGCAGGGCGACGGTGCGGTTCCTCATGGCAGCTCCACGATCACGTTGGTTGACTTGACCGAGGCGATGGCGAGGACGCCCGGCTCCAGACCGAGGTCGTCGGCGGCCTCGGCGCTCATCAGCGACACCATCCGGTAGGGGCCGCAGACCATCTCGACCTGCGCCATCACGGTGTCCTTCTTGACCGCGGTGACGATGCCGCGCATCCGGTTGCGGGCGCTGACCGAGGTGGCCCGGCTGACCTGCCCGAAGCCCTCGGCCCCGTGGTCGGCGATCGACTTGGCGAGAGCGGCCAGGTCGACGCCGTCGATCCGGGTCTTCCCGTCGTCGCCGGCCCGGGCCGGCACGCGGCCCGCATCGATCCAGCGGCGGAGGGTGTCGTCGCTGACACCCAGGACCTCCGCGGCTTCTGCGACTCGGTAGGCACTCACACACAGATCATGCCGCAGATGCGGGACGTTCGTCATCCGTGATCCCTCCGCAGATGCGGATCGAGAATCAGAACCGCCCGACCGGGCATCGTCGCGCCTCTCCAGGCGGAGAGGCGTCGCGGCTAGCCGACGACGGGCGCCCAGGCCCACAGCACGACGACGGCCACGACGACGGCCGGCAGCGTCACCAGCGCCGAGAGCAGGTGGAAGTCCCGTCCGCTCGCGCTGCCGCCGTGCCGGGTCAGCGTCCGGCGCCAGAGCAGGTTGGCCAGCGAGCCGGTGTAGGTCAGGCCCGAGCCCACCCCGAGGCCCACGAGGGCGGCCAGCACGGCCGTCACCCCGAGCGGTGCGACCAGCGGGACCAGCAGCAGCGTCGCCGGCAGGTTGTTCACGACGTTGGCGAGCACCGTCGCCAGCAGCGCCACCACCAGCAGACCGCCCAGCCCCGTCCGGTCGGGGACCAGCGCCCGCACGAGGTCGCCGAGGAAGGTGTCGACCAGTCCGGCGACGACGATGCCCAGGCAGAGCACGAACACCGCGAACGACAGGTGCGTGGCCCGGGCGACCGTGCGCCGGTCCACCAACCGGCGGGACAGCGCGTGGCCGGAGAGCAGCACCGCGGCGACGGCCGCCACCCAGGCGGGCTCGACCCCGAGCGGGGACAGGGCGGCGAACGCCACCAGCATCAGCCCCACCAGCACGAGGGGTACGACGGGCAGGGCGACCGGCCGAACCGCGGAGCCGTTGTCGGAGGGGACCGCGAGGTCCCGCCGGAAGAACACCCGGTGCCCGACGTACTCCACCGCCAGCACCGCCACCCACACCGGCGCCATCCGGACGGCGAAGCCGAGGAACGACACGTCGGGCAACGACGGGAGTGCCAGCAGGTTCGTGAGGTTGGAGACCGGCAGCAGCAGCGACGCGGAGTTCGCCAGCCGGGCGCAGGCGTGCACCATCGGGCGCGGGCTCACCCGGCTCGCGGTCGCGGCGGCCGCGACGACCGGGGTGAGCAGCACGACGGTCGCGTCCAGGCTCAGGGTCGCGGTGGTGACCGCCGCCGCGGCGAAGGTGAGCAGCAGCATCCGCCGCGGGCTGCCGCGGCCGAGGCGTCCGACGAGCGAGCCGACCGCCGCGAAGACGCCCTCCGCGGCGCACACCTCCGCGACCACGAGGATCGCGGCGAGGAACGCGACGACCGGGAACAGCAGCCGCACCTGGTCGACCGCGCCGTCGAGGTCCACCGCACCGACCAGGAGCACCGCACCGGCGGCCACGACGCCGACCAGCATCTCGACCCAGCCGGGAGGGTGCACGAACGCCACCGTCAGCAGCACCACGAGGGCGACGACGGCGACGACGTCGACCACGACAGACGGCACCGCGGAACAGTACGCCCCCGTTCTGTGGCCGTTTCCCCGGCTTGCGAGGATGGACACGTGAGTGAACAGGCGGGGCGCTACCAGAGGTCGGCCGGCGGCATGGTCGGCGCGATGGTCGTGCTCGTGGTGCTCCTCGTGGCCTGGGTCGCCATCCAGTCGCTGGTCAAGGACCAGCCCGACAGCGCCGTACGCACCGTCGACTACGCCCAGGTGGTGGCGCCGGCGCGCAAGGCGGCGAAGTTCGACCTGGTCGCCCCCGCGTCGCTGCCGAAGGGGTGGCGGGCCACGTCCGTGACGTTCCGCGACACCTTGCCCCAGCACTGGCACCTCGGTGTGCTCACCGACGACGACCGCTACGTCGGCCTGGAGCAGGGCCAGAAGTCCCTGCCGTCGATGGTCGAGGAGTACGTCGACAAGGACGCCCGGCGCGGGGCGACGGTCGACGTCGACGGCCGGACCTGGCGGACCTACACCGACGCCGGCGGTGACCTCGCCCTGGTCCGCCGCGACGGCGACGCGACCACGCTCGTGGTCGGGCACGACGTGCCGAAGGCGACGCTCGTCTCCTACACCGCCGCGCTGTCCTAGCAGTCGTGCCGGGAAGCGCCCTTCACGCGGATCCCGTGGTCGGCTCGACGGGGCAGTCTTCGACCATGGACGGCTCGGAGGGTCGTGCCGGGTGTGGGCCTTGTTGGCCGGGGAAGCCGGCGCCAGAGACCTACCTGACCGTGCGCCGAGAACGACGTCACCGACGTCACCGGGTCCAGCGCGTCGGAAGCCTGGCTGCGGTGCTTCCGCTCGTCCTCGGAGAGACCACGGCGTGACTCCGTCCGAAGGACCAACGCACCCTAGGCGTCGTCCTCGTCGTCACCCTCGGTCTTCGTGATCGCGGCGTCGAGCCGCTTCTTGGCGCCGTCGAGCCAGCCCTGGCAGATCTGCGCGAGCCGCTCGCCGCGCTCCCACAGGGCCAGTGACTCCTCGAGGTCGGTGCCCCCGGACTCGAGGCGACGCACCACCTCCACCAGCTCCTCGCGGGCCTCCTCGTAGCTCGGGCGGTCGTCGTCGGTGCCGGCGGTCATGCGGACTCCTGCTGGTCGTGGATCGGGTCGTCGGTGGTGCCGGTCACCTCGACGGCGACCCGGCCGTCGGCGACCCGCACCTGGAGGGACTGGCCGGGAGCGGCCTGGGCGACGCTGGTGAGCACGTGGCCGTCGTCGTCCTGCACGACGGCGTAGCCGCGACGCAGCGTGGCCAGCGGCGACATGCCCCGCACCCGGGCCAGCTGGTGCCCGAGGTCGTTGCCGGCCCGGTCGAGCTGGTGGGCCAGGGTGCGCCGGGCCCGGTCGCGGAGGGCCTCGACCTCGCGGGACCGGTCGTCGAGACCGCTGCCCGGGTCGGCCAGTGCGGGCCGGGCCCGGACGGTGTCGAGCGCGTGCTGCTCGCGGGCCAGCCACGCCGCCACCACCTGCCGGCCGCGGCCACGCAGGTGCTCGATGCGGGCGACCTCCTCGCCGACGTCGGGCACCACCAGCTTGGCCGCGTCGGTCGGGGTGGAGGCGCGGACGTCGGCGACCAGGTCGAGCAGCGGGCTGTCGGGCTCGTGGCCGATCGCGGAGACCACGGGCGTGGTGGCGGCGAACACCGCCCGCAGCAGGCCCTCGTCGGAGAACGGCAGCAGGTCCTCGACGGACCCGCCGCCGCGGGCGACCACGATGACGTCGACGGCCGGGTCGCGGTCGAGCCGGCCGAGCTGGTCCATCACCTCGGCCGCCGAGCTGGTGCCCTGCATCGCGGCGTAGCGGACCGCGAACCGGACCGCCGGCCAGCGGCGGCGGGCGTTCTCGAGCACGTCGCGCTCCGCGGCGCTGTTGGGTGCGGTGACGAGCCCGACCGTGCCCGGGAGGAACGGCAGCCGGCGCTTGCGCTCGGCAGCGAACAGCCCCTCGGCCGCGAGCAGCTGCCGGCGGCGCTCGATCCGCGCGAGCAGCTCGCCCAGACCCACCATCCGGATCTCGCGCGCGTAGAGCGACAGCGTGCCGCGGTTGGCGTAGAACGACGGCTTGGCGTGCACGACGACCGAGGCGCCCTCGACCATCGGCGGGTTGAGCGAGTCGAACACCTGCCGCGAGCAGGTCACCGAGATGGAGATGTCGGCGACGGTGTCGCGCAGGGTCAGGAACACGGTGTTCATGCCCTGGCGGCGGTTGAACTGGGCCACCTGCCCCTCGACCCACACGGTGCCGAGCCGGTCGACCCACTGGGAGATCGCGTTGGCGATCTGCCGGACCGGTGCCGGCCGCTCGAGGGAGGTCTCCAGTGCCACGGCACGACCCTAGGGGACGGCACCTACGATGGAGCCCATGAGCACTTCGGACCTGGGGATACCTCCCGTCCTCGATCCCGAGCAGGCTGACCGGCGCGCCGTACTCCTGGCGGCGCCGCGCGGCTACTGCGCGGGCGTCGACCGGGCCGTCATCACCGTGGAGAAGGCGCTCGACCTGTACGGCGCGCCGGTGTACGTGCGCAAGCAGATCGTGCACAACAAGCACGTCGTGTCGAACCTCGAGGAGCGCGGCGCCGTGTTCGTCGAGGAGATCGCCGAGGTCCCCGAGGGGGCGACGGTGGTGTTCTCCGCGCACGGCGTCTCACCGGAGGTGCACCAGCAGGCCGAGGCGCGCTCGCTGAAGACCATCGACGCCACCTGCCCGCTGGTGACCAAGGTGCACCACGAGGCGCGGCGTTTCGCCAAGGACGACTACGACATCCTGCTGATCGGCCACGCCGGCCACGAGGAGGTCGAGGGCACCGCGGGCGAGGCGCCCGAGCACATCCAGCTGGTGCAGTCGCCGGAGGACGTCGCCCACCTCGAGGTGCGCGACCCGGCCAAGGTCTCGTGGCTGTCGCAGACGACGCTGTCCGTCGACGAGACGATGACGATCGTCGACGCGATCCGCGAGCGCTTCCCGCTGCTGCTCGACCCGCCGTCGGACGACATCTGCTACGCGACCCAGAACCGGCAGATGGCGATCAAGGAGATCTCGCGGGCGGCGGACCTGGTGATCGTGGTCGGCTCCGGGAACTCGTCCAACTCGGTGCGCCTCGTCGAGGTCGCGCTGGAGGCCGGCGCGAAGTCGGCCTACCGGGTCGACGACGCCACCGAGATCGACGAGGCCTGGCTCGACGGGGTCGAGACGGTGAGCGTCACCTCGGGTGCGTCGGTTCCGGAGGACCTGGTCGAGGGCGTGCTGTCGTTCCTCGCCGAGCGGGGCTACCCCGACGCCGAGGCGGTGCACACCGCGGAGGAGTCGCTGATCTTCGCGCTCCCGCCGGAGCTGCGCCGGGACATGCGCGCCGCCGCCCGCGGCTGAGACCTGGAGCCTGCCCTAGCGGGTGCTGCGGATGGCGCCGGCGTTGCGGAGCGCCACCTGGCGCAGCGCGAGGACGCCGAGCGTGAGGGCGTAGCCGACGACCAGCGAGCCCGCGTGGTGCGCCAGCCCGGACACCACCGCCTGCAGGAACCCGTCGCCCTCGTCCGCGACGATGCCCCGGAAGGTGAGCGCGACCAGGGCGACCGTGCCGAGCATCAGCAGCGGCGGGAACACGCCGATCACGAAGAAGTCCCTGGGTCGCACGGCGAGCGCGGCCACGACGGAGACCAGCACGAACGCGATGTCGAAGAGCACGGTCATGCCGCGGAACGCGACCAGGTCGATCACGACCACGAGCAGCACGAGGAGCCCGGCGGCGTTGGCGACCAGGCGACCTGGTGTGCGGCCCTCTTCCCAGAGGGTGCGGTGGTGCGTTGCACCTGTGCTCACACCTGCACGGTAGGGCGTGTCGGCTTGCGTCAAGGCGCGACGCGCCGGACCGGCGGACTGCCCTCCCCGGGACGGTCGAGCTCCGGCAGCTCGGGCCGAGGCTCGGCGACCACCTCCAGCAGCTCGGCAGCGGTGAGCGGGCGGGGCGACTCGACGACCGGCTCGGGGGAGTCGAGGCCGTCGCCGGCGACGCCGAGGTCGTGGAACCGGCGGGCCGAGACGAGCACACGGTTCTCCAGGGAGCCGACGGCGCGGTTGTAGGCGCTGACTGCTCCGGTGAGGGACCGGCCGAGCCGGTCGAGGTGCCCGCTCATCGTGGCCAACCGGTCGTGCAGGTCGCGGCCCAGAGTGTGGATCTCCCGGGCCTTGTCCGCGAGCGTCTGCTGGGTCCAGGCGTAGGCGACCGTGCGCAGCAACGCGATCAACGTCGTCGGGGTGGCCAGCACGACCTGCTTGTCGGCGGCGTACTCCAGCAGGGACGGCTCGGCCTCGAGCGCGGCGGACAGGAACGACTCACCGGGCACGAACAGCACCACGAACTCCGGCGTCGACGGCAACGCCCGCCAGTAGGACTTCGCGGCCAGCGTGTCCACGTGCTGCCGGAGCTGACGCGCGTGCCGGGACAGGTGCGCGTCTCGCTCGGCGTCCGACTCGCGGTCGCCCGGGTCGACCGCGCACGCGTCGAGGAACGCGTCGAGCGGCACCTTCGCGTCGACCACGACGTGCTTGCCGCCGGCCAGCTGCACCACCAGGTCGGGACGGAGCCGGCCGTCCTCGCCCGAGGCGGTCACCTGCTCGGCGAAGTCGCACCGGTCGACCAGGCCGGCGAGCTCGACGACCCGGCGCAGGTGCAGCTCACCCCACCGGCCGCGCACCTGCGGCTTCCGCAGGGCGGTCGACAGGGACGCCGTCTCGCGGCGCAGCACGTCGGTGGAGTGCCGCACGTCGTCGACCTGCTGCTTGAGCTGGCTCTGCCAGGAGACGCCGTGCTGGGCCATGTCGCGCAGCTGGTCGTGCAGCCGGTCGAGGCTGTCGCGCACCACCGCGGCGTCGGCCGCCCGGGTCGCCGCCTCGGCGACCGCCCGGCGCTGCGAGAGCTCCGTCTCACCGCCCCGGCGGTGGGTCAGGAGCACGCCCAGCGCGGCGCCGAGCACCAGCCCGACGGCCAGCACGGCGAGGAGGGAGAGCGTCGTACCCAGGTCCATGCGGTGCAGGATGTCGAAGCCCACCGACAGTTTCGACGCGACGGGCCGTGTCGGGCCTGTGGGGCTGGGTACAAGAAGGTGTATGACCCAGTCCGCAACACCCCGCGGCCTGGTCTTCGGGACGGCCGCCGAGAGCTACGAGCGGTTCCGGCTCGGGTACCCCGACGAGGTCGTCGACCGCACCGTCCGTTACGCCGCGCGCCCGGTCCGCACAGCCGTCGAGGTGGGCGCCGGGACCGGCAAGGCCACCCGGGCGTTCGCCAGTCGCGGCATCGCCGTCACCGCCATCGAGCCCGATCCGGAGATGTTCAGCGTCCTGGAGCGGGAGACCGACGGCATGCCCGTCACGCCGGTCCGGTCGACGTACGAGGAGTACGCCGGGACGCCGGCCGACCTGCTCTACGCGGCCTCGGCCATGCACTGGACGACGCCGGCCTCACGCTGGACGCACGCCGCGCGGCTGCTGGTCCCCGGCGGTGCGGTCGCCGTCTTCGGGGCCGAGATGCGGCTGGCCGACGACGCCGTGCGCTCCGCCTTCGAGCACGCCCGGAGCCGCTTCCTGCGCGACGACAGCTACCCGCACGAGCCGCTCGAGGGCATCGAGGAGTCGGGACGCTTCACCGATCTCACCGAGGAGGTGCTGCCTCGGGACGTGCTGGTGCCGCAGCGTGAGTTCGTCGGCTACCTGTCCACCGTCTCGGCGTACCTGCTGCTGCCGCTCGCGCTGCGCGAGCGGGCCCTCACCAGGATCGCGGACGCCCTCCCGGAGCAGGTGCGTCTCGACGTGACCGTCCACCTGCACCTGGCCCGGCGCGCCTGACGTCAGTCGGCCAGGTCCACGATGACCGGCGCGTGGTCGCTGGCCCCGGTGCCGCCACGCTCCTCCCGGTCGATCTCCGCGCCGGTGACGCGGCCGGCGAACGCCGGCGAACCGAGGACGAAGTCGATGCGCATGCCGCGGTTCCGCTCGAAGCGCTGCCGGTAGTAGTCCCAGTAGGTGTAGACCTCCGGGCCCGGGTGGTGCGGCCGCACGACGTCGGCGTAGCCCGCGTCCACGACCGCTTGGAAGGCGGCCCGCTCCGGCGGGGTCACGTGCGTGCTCTTCGCGAACTGCGCCATGTCGAACACGTCCTCGTCGCGCGGCGCGATGTTCCAGTCGCCGGTGAGCGCCACCGGACGGTCGGGGTCGTCGGCGAGCCAGGCGGCGGCGGCCTCCCGCAACGCGCCCAGCCAGGCCAGCTTGTAGTGGTAGTGCGGGTCGTCGGGCTTGCGGCCGTTCGGCACGTAGAGCGACCACACCCGGACCCCGTTGCACGTCGCACCGATCGCGCGCGCCTCGGTGGCCAGCGGGTCGCCGTACTCCGGCATCCCGGGGAAGCCGTGCTCGACGTCCTCGATGCCCACCCGCGACACGACCGCGACGCCGTTCCACTGGCTGTGCCCGAGCGAGGCCACCTCGTAGCCCATCGCCTCGAGCCCCATCGTCGGCCACTGGTCGTCGCGGGCCTTGGTCTCCTGCAGCGCGAGTACGTCGATCCCGTGCCGCTCCACGAACGCCTCGACGCGGGCGATCCGGGACCGGACGGAGTTCACGTTCCACGTCGCGATGCGCATTCGGTCAGCCTAGGGTGCATCGATCAGGTGCTTGTCGTCGCGTGGCAGGCGACCGGGCTTGGTCAACGCGCCGTTGCTGCCGGCTGTCCGTGGGTTCTGCGAGCCTGGTCCGGTGACCGACTTCACCGACGAGGACCTCGCGGGCTCGCACTTCGAGCACGTCTCACTGGCCGGTGCCAGCTTCCGCGACATCGACCTCTCCCGCGCCCGGTTCCACCTCGTGGATCTCAGCGGCGTCGTGATCCGAGGCGCCGAGGTGATCGACGTCGACATCAGCGGCTGGGTCGAGAACCTCCGGGTCAACGGTGTCGACGTCGTGCCGCTGGTGGAGGCCGAGCTCGACCGCCGCTTCCCCGACCGGGTGAAGATGCGGCCGAACGACGCCGACGGGTTCCGCGAGGGGTGGGCCATCCTCGAGGCGCTGTGGCAGGGGACCGTCGAGCGGGCCCGTGGGATGGCTCCCGAGCTGCTCCACGAGCGGGTGGAGGGGGAGTGGTCGTTCATCGAGACCCTGCGGCACCTGGTGTTCGCCACCGACGCCTGGGTGCGGCGCGCGTTCCTGGGGGAGCCGTCGCCCTGGGACCCGCTCGACCTGCCTCACGACGAGATGCCCGACATCCCGGCGGTGCCGCGTGACCTGGAGGCGCGCCCGTCGCTGGAGGAGGTGCTTGCTCTGCGCGCGGACCGGATGGCCACGGTCCGGCAGGTGCTGGCCGAGCTGACGGACGAGCGGCTGGCCGGCACGACGGAGCCGGTCACCGAGCCCGGCTACCCGGAGTCGGAGAGCTTCCCCGTCCGGCGGTGCCTGGGGGCGATCCTCAACGAGGAGTGGGAGCACCGGCTGTACGCCGAGCGCGACCTCGACGTGCTCGCGTCGCGATCCTCGTGACCGGGGGCGCTGTGTCGTAGCCTCCCCGTGTGACCGTCCACCGGCTGTCGCGCGCCGACGCCCGCCGCGTCGCCGTGCGTGCTCAGCTGCTCGACAGCAACCGCCCGACCGACCTGGTCGACGTGGTGCGGCAGCTGACCTTCCTGCAGCTCGACCCGACCGCTGCCATCGCGCCGAACGCCGACCTGGTGGCGTGGAGCCGGCTCGGGTCGGCGTACTCGCCCGCAGAGCTGGTCGCGGCGCTGGAGAGCCACACGCTGATCGAGCTGCTGGCCCTGATCCGGCCCGCCGAGGACCTGGCGCTCTACCGGGCGCAGATGGCCGAGTGGCCCGGCCGCGGTGAGCTGCGCGAGTGGCAGGTGGCGCGCGCCGACTGGGTGAAGGCCAACGAGGCGTGCCGGCTCGACATCCTCGACCGGCTCCGTTCCTCCGGTCCGCTGACGTCGCGTGACATCCCGGACACCTGCGCGGTGCCCTGGGAGTCGACCGGGTGGACCAACAACCAGAACGTCACCCGGCTCCTCGAGATCATGGTCCAGCGAGGCGAGATCGCCACCACCGGTCGCAAGGGTCGTGAGCGGCTCTGGGACCTGGCGACACGGGTCTACCCCGACGACCCGGTGGTTCCGCAGGAGGAGGCACTGCGCCTCCGCGACGCGCGGCGGCTCCGCGCGCTCGGCATCGCCCGCGCCCGCGGGACCAAGATGCCGGTCGAGCCCGGGGACGTGGGTGAGGCCGGTGAGCCCGCCGAGGTCGAGGGCGTGAAGGGCCAGTGGCGGGTCGACCCGGCCCTGCTCGACCAGCAGCCGTTCTCCGGTCGCGCAGCCCTGCTGTCGCCGTTCGACCGTCTCATCCACGACCGCAAGCGGACGGTCGAGCTCTTCGAGTTCGACTACCAGCTGGAGATGTACAAGCCCGCCGCCAAGCGCCGGTGGGGCTACTTCGCGCTGCCGGTCCTGTACGGCGACCGGATGGTCGGCAAGCTCGACGCGACCGCCGACCGCAAGGCGGGGGTGCTGCGCGTCAACGCGCTCCACCAGGACGTGGACTTCACGAAGACCATGACGGCTGCGGTGCACCGCGAGATCAAGGACCTGGCCCGCTGGCTCCGGCTGGACCTTGCCCTGCCCACGCGCGAGGCCGGATCCTGAGCCGATGGACCTGGAGTTCACCGGCGAGATGTGGTTCTGGAAGGGCCCGGCGCCCTGGCACTTCGTCACCGTCCCCGAGGACGACTGTGTCGAGCTGGAGGCGACGTCGGCGTTCGTCAGCTACGGCTGGGGGATGATCCCGGTCGAGGCCCGGATCGGGGACACCGGTTGGAAGACGTCGCTGTTCCCCAAGGACAGCCGCTACGTCGTACCCGTCAAGGCGTGGGTGCGCAAGGCCGAGGGCCTCGAGGTCGGAGACACCGTGACCATCCGCCTGGTCGTCGACGTCTGACCGGTCCTTCTCATCCGCTCGCTGAGACGAGGAGGCCGAGAAGACGACGGACCTCGTCGGGCCGCTCGCACCAGGGCTCGTGGCCCGCGCCGTCGATCAGGTGCAACCGGGCGGAAGGGATGGCCGCGGCCAGCCGTGCGACCGTGCTGCTCGGTCGGGGGTCGCGGGCGCCGTGGACGAACCAGCAGGGCATCGTCAGGCTCCGGGCCTGGTCCAGGATCTCGGTCGCCGACCAGCGAGCGGTCTCGGCGTTGAGGACCCGGTTCGCCTCGACGTTGATCACCTGCTCGGTCCGCGCCTTCGCCAGCGCCAGCTCCCACCCTCGCGCCGGGTCGGCGTAGTCGGTGAACCAGGACAGGGCCCGGAGCTCCCGTTCCTCCGAGTCGGTGCGGTCCGTGCGTGCTGCGAGCTGCGTCAGCCTCTGCTGCTGGTTCGCGGTCATGCGCCGCCGTCGTTCCTCGGTGTAGAGGGTGTGCCAGTCACCCACTCCCACGCCGCTCAGGTAGCCCATCGCCGCGGTGCTCTCCCGGTGGGCGACGGCGTAGCGGAAGGCCAGTGTCGCCCCGAACGAGTGCCCGACCACGACCCACTGCTCGTGGCCCCAGTGGCGGCGCAACGCGTCGATGTCGGCCACGTGCCGTGCCACGGTCTGCTCGCCGGAGGGGTCGGAGCCGCCGCAACCCCGCTGGTCGAAGCGGTGCACCACCGTGAGGTGCTCGACCATGCCGGCCACCGGCCCCAGGTAGTCCCACAGTCCCGGGCCACCGTGCAGCAGCACCACCGGCGGGAGGGCGCCCCGGGTTCCCGTCGTCCAGGTCCGCAGGCGGGTCCCGTCGTCCACCTCGACCATCTGCGTGGGTGGATCCGGTCTCACGCCGTTCTCCACCGCTCACCCGGCCGGCGGACGGTGACGTCGGCGCCGTCGAACACCGCCACGGGCTCGTGCCCGATGACCTCCGCGTCGCCGTCCCGCACCGCCAGCCCGGAGCGTTCGGGGACACCGACGAGAGCCCGCGCTCGGCGGTTGCTCCACTCCCGTGCAGCCGCTGCCTGCGTGGGGTCGTAGTGCGGCAGCACCACGAGATCGCGGACGAGATCGAGCCCGGTGAGGCCGACCTCGTTCTCGTCGATGCCCACGCCGACGCCGATGTCGGCGCACGCGAGGATGGCGCCGGCACTGCCGCCGTAGTAGTCCCCACCACGAGCGACGAAGTCTCGGACGGGCTGCTCGAACCCGGCCCTCCGCACCCGGTCCAGCAGCCGGAACGTGTTGCCGCCGCCGACGAAGAGCAGGTCCGCGTCGGCCATCTCATCCGGATGGTGCCGTGAGAGGTCGCTCCACGTCTCGAGGTCTACGTCCGCCCCGAGCCGGGCGAACGCACCGGCCAGCCACGCACCGGCGTCCCGCCTCCTCGCCGGCGGCAGGGCGAACGGCCAGTACAGGACCCGCCGCTTGCCCTGCAGCATCACCCGCCAGAGGGGCTCCTCGTCAGTGGCGTCGCCGCCTCCGCCGAGGTGGATGGTGCCGGTCACCTCGTCAGCGTAGGACGCCCAGGCCCGGCGACGGGACCTCGCTTCGGCGACATCAGCCGGCTCGAGAACGACCGCGGGCTCGACGATGTCAGTGGTAGCGGAAGCCGTCCATGAACCGCCGGAACAGCCCGCCCTTGCGGGGCAGGGGCGCCGTGGGCGGGGGAGCGGTCGGACGCCGGGACGCGATCGGCTTGTCGTAGTCGGTGCGCACGATCGCGTCGATGATCTGCTCCTCGGTGTAGCTGTCGGAGCCGTCGATCGCCGGGACGTACCCGACCAGCACGCCGTTGCGCATCACCTGCGCCTCGAGCGCGGCTGTGCCGTCGGAGTCCCAGGTCGCCTCACGACCGTCGGCGAGCATGATGCTGACCCCGAACTGGTAGACGCCGACCCGTGCCAGGTGGGCGTTCGTGCCCCGGTCGCGCAGGGCGTCGACGACGCGACGTGCCTTGTTCTCCTCCATCGTGGTTCGAGCGTACCCGCGGCCGGAACGACGGCACCGCTGTCCAGGCGGCGACTCAGGCGAGCGGGCTCCCACCCGCTGCCAGCAGCCGCTGCCCGAGGACGCGGGCGGCCTCCTGCAGCTCCGGACACCGCACGATCCGGAACGACGCCGGGACGGCGGCGAGGTTCTCGGCGTACCACCACGGGTTGCTGGTGCTGCCGACCAGCCGCGTGGTCCCGGCGTCGACAGGCTCGAGCCGTCCGAGGGTGCGGGGGAGGCAGCGGGCCACCTTCTCGACGGGTGCGTCGATGAGCACCTCGACGTCGTACTCCCATCCGGCGGCGAGATGCTCCTCGAGCAACGCGACCGGGTCGAGGTCGGTGGGTGGGACGAAGGTGTCGTCGAGCAGCTCGACGCCGCGGACGCGGTCGACCCGGTAGGCCCGGAGGGCATCGGCGGAGTGCGACCGGCAGAGCAGGTACCACCGTCCATGGCGTACGACGACCGCCCACGGGTCCACGTCGACGAGCCACTCCGACCCGGCCTCGGAGCGGTAGCCGATCCGCACCCGGCGACGGTCCGAGGTGGCCTGGACGAGCGCGGTCGTCGTCTCGGGGTCGGGTCGCACGGCGGCGCGGTCGGGGGCGGGTGCCGTGGACCGGCGGACCGCCTCGGCCTGGGCGGCCACCGGCTCGGGCAGCGCCCGCACGATCTTGCCGAGCGCGCTCCCGACCGGGTCGGTGGGATCGCTTGCGTGGTGGTGCCCGTCGAGCACCGCCATCACCAGGCCGAGCGCCTCGGTGGCGTGGAACATCAGCGGTGGGAGCCGCAGGCCGCGACCGACGCGGTAACCGCCGTACGGTCCCCGGACGGACTCGATCGGGATGCCGGCCTCGCGCAGGATGCCGACGTAGCGGCGGGCCGCTCGCTCGGAGACGCCGAGCTTGTCGGCAAGCCGGTCGGCGGTGATGCCCGGGCTGTCCTGGACGAGCTCGAGGGCCAGCAGCGCCCGTGCGGTGGGGCTGGCGTCGGGCTTCACAGCGCCTCCAGTTCCGGAAGTAGAACGTCCGGAAGGCAGCCTAGTCTGCGGGCATGACCGACGACACGATCCTGGAGACCACGATCCACGAGCCGTCGATGACGGCCGGCGAGGCCGAGATGCTGCTGTTCGCGCTGGAGCGCTCCCGGGCGCAGTTCGCCTGGAAGTGCGGCGGCCTGGACGCGGCCGGGCTCGGCCACCGGCACCCGCCGTCGACCATGACCCTCGGCGGCCTGGTCAAGCACCTGGCCCTGGTCGAGGACTGGACTGCGGCGCGGAAGCTGAACGGGCAGCCGCCCGGCCCGCCGTGGGACGCCGTCGACTTCGAGTCCGACCCCGACTGGGAGTGGCGCACGGGTGCGGAGGACCCGCCCGAGGAGCTCTACGCGCTGTGGCGCGGGGCCGTGGCCCGGTCGCGGGCCGCCGTCGCCGAGGTGCTGGCGGACGGGGGCCTCGACCAGCGCTCGAAGCTGACCACTGCCGCCGGCGTGTCCCCGAACGTACGGCGCGTCCTGGTCGACCTGCACGACGAGTACGCCCGCCACGTCGGCCACGCGGACCTCCTCCGGGAGGCAGTGGACGGCCTGGTCGGCGAGGACCCGCCGCAGCCATGATGTGGCCCCATGCCGAGCAGTCGGGCCCCGGTCCCAGCCGAGGACCTGATGATCGTCCCCGCCAACGAGGCGTCGTGGGACGACCTCGTCGCGATCTTCGGGACCGCCGACTACTCCGGTCGCTGCCAGTGCCAGCGGTTCAAGGTCCCCGGCTGGATCTGGCGGGACTCCACGCAGGAGCAGCGGACCGACATGCTCCGGACGCAGACCGGCTGCGGCCGGCCGGAGGCCGCGAGCACGAGCGGGCTGGTCGCGTACGTCGACGGCGAGCCGGCGGGCTGGGTCGCGGTCGAGCCACGGACGGCGTACCCCAAGCTGCGCACCTCCCGGGTGCCGTGGCGCGGCCGGGACGAGGACAAGGCCGACGACGGGGTCTGGGCGGTGACCTGCTTCGCGGTCCGCAAGGGCTACCGCGGCCGCGGCCTCACCTATCCGCTCGCCCGGGCCACCATCGACTTCGCCCGCGAGCGCGGGGCGCGGGCGGTGGAGGGCTACCCGATGGAGCCGCAGCCCGGCAAGGAGGTGACCTGGGGCGAGCTGCACGTGGGGGCGCGTCAGGTGTTCGAGGACGCCGGGTTCGAGGAGGTCACCCGACCCACCCTGCGACGGGTGGTCATGCGGATCGACCTCGCCTGACGGCGTGGGTCAGGAGGTGCTTCGACGGACCTCGTGCCAGGCCATCCACGCCTCGAACCGGCCACCGGGTGTCGCCAGGTGCTCCCGCAGCGCCTCCTCCAGCCGGTCGACCTCGGGACGCAGTCCGAACATGCGGTACTCCACGACCCGTTCCGGGTCGCACACGTGCGGGATCGGCTCGCCGCGCTCGACGGACTCGCCACAGTCGGGGCACGGCATGAATCGGGACCGGAACAACGCAACCTCCTGGCCAGGAGGGTTGCCCGCGCGGCGGAGCCCAAACAGCCTATGGCCGGGCGTGCCGGGCGGTCCTAGGGTGACGGGCGGGCAGGTGCCGGAGCGGAGGCTCACATGGCAGACAACGCAACCCTGATTCGCAGCCTGTACGACGCGTGGAACCGGCGTGACTTCGAGGTCGGCGCGCAGGCGATGGCACCCGACGGCAGGATCACCTTCATGGGGACCGGCGAGACGTTCGAGGGACCGGAGGGCGCCCGGAGGTTCGGCAAGGCCTGGGCCGACGGCTTCCCCGACGGCGAGGTCACCGTCGAGACGGTCGTCACCGAGGGCGACCAGGTGGTCGCGGAGTACACGGGCCGCGGCACCCACACGGGGACGTTCGAGACCTCGATGGGCTCGATCCCGGCCACCGGCAAGTCGATGACGCTCAAGCTCTGCGACGTCTACGACATCGAGGACGGCAAGGTGAAGTCCCAGCGGACCTACCTCGACACGGGATCCATGATGGCGCAGCTCGGCCTGCTCCCGGAGCAGACCGCGACCGCCACCCAGCAGTAACCCAGCAGCAACCGGAACGATCGGGCACCTGCCCACTCCGGTCGATTCGGACGTGGGGTGTGGGCGACCGTAGACTCGCCGCCCGTGGCACTCACCATCGGAATCGTCGGGCTCCCCAACGCCGGCAAGTCGACCCTCTTCAACGCGCTGACCAAGAACGACGTGCTCGCGGCGAACTACCCGTTCGCGACGATCGAGCCGAACGTCGGGGTGGTCGGCGTCCCCGAGCCCCGGCTGGGCAAGCTCGCGGAGATCTTCGGCTCGGCCAAGCAGCTCCCTGCCACCGTCGAGTTCGTCGACATCGCCGGCATCGTCCGCGGCGCGTCCGAGGGGGAGGGGCTGGGCAACAAGTTCCTCTCGCACATCCGCGAGTCCGCCGCCATCTGCCAGGTCACGCGTGTCTTCCGTGACGACGACGTCACCCACGTCGACGGCGAGGTCAACCCCGCCAACGACATCTCCACCATCCAGACCGAGATGATCCTGGCCGACCTCCAGACCGTGGAGAAGGCGATCCCGCGGCTCGAGAAGGAGGCGCGGATGAAGAAGGAGAACGTCGCCGTCCTCGAGGCCGCGCGCGAAGCCAAGGAGCACCTCGAGGCGGGTACCCCGATCATCGCCACCCGCGTCGACCGGGCGCTCGTCCGGGAGCTGTCGCTGCTCACCGCGAAGCCCTACATCTACGTCTTCAACTGTGACGCCGACGAGCTCGCCGACGAGGACCTCAAGCAGCGGATGCGCGACCTCGTCGCCCCGTCCGAGGCGATCTTCCTGGACGCGAAGTTCGAGGCCGAGCTGGTCGAGCTCGGCGACGACGACGAGGCCCGCGCGATGCTCGAGGAGATGGGCGTCGACGAGCCCGGGCTCGACGTACTCGCCCGTGTCGGCTTCGACACCCTCGGCCTGCAGACCTACCTCACCGCCGGCCCCAAGGAGTCCCGCGCCTGGACGATCCCCAAGGGTGCCACCGCTCCCGAGGCCGCCGGCGTCATCCACACCGACTTCCAGCGCGGCTTCATCAAGGCCGAGATCGTGTCCTACGACGACCTCGTCGATGCCGGGTCGATGGCCTCCGCCAAGGCGGCCGGCAAGGTCCGGATGGAGGGCAAGGACTACGTGATGGCCGACGGCGACGTCGTGGAGTTCCGCTTCAACGTGTAAACCCGCAGGTCAGAGGCCTAAT
>CAWHAU010000009.1:0-42520 GCA_963827435.1 uncultured Actinomycetota bacterium | reverse complement strand
CCGAGTACGTCGACCCGCTTGGCGTTCCAGGCCAGGGCGGAGGCGATCCCGTCGGCGAGGGTGTGCTGCGCCGACCACTTGAGCAGCTCGCGGGCCTTGTCGACGTTGGCGTACGCCCCGACGGCGTCACCGGGCCGCGGCGGCGCCTCGACGGTCGGGACCTCGCGGCCGAACACCCCTTCGAAGGTGGAGATCAGCTCGCGGACCGTGACGCCCTCACCGGTGCCGATGTTGATCACCGTGGACGTCGTACCCGTCTGCTCGAGCACCGCGTCGAACCGCTCGACCGCGGCCACGTGCGCCTGCGCGAGGTCCCAGATGTGCAGGTAGTCGCGGACCCCGGTGCCGTCCTTGGTCGGGTGCTCGGTGCCGGTGATGGTGAACGCGTCACGCTGCCCGGTCGCGGCCAGGACGAGCTGGCCGAGGACGTGGGAGGGCTCGCGGGCGTAGACGCCGGTCTCGAGGTCCGGGTCGGCACCGATCGGGTTGAAGTAGCGCAGCATGATCGCGCGCAGGTCGGTGGCCTCGGCCAGGTCCGCGAGGATCTGCTCCATCATGAACTTCGTGCGGGCGTACGGCGACGGCGGCGCCAGCGGCGAGCTCTCGTCGACCTCGAAGCCGTCGGCGGGAGTGTCGTAGAGCGAGGCGCTGGAGGAGAACACGACGCGCGTCTTGCCGAGGGCGTTCAGCTCGTCGAACAGGTCGAGGGACCTGGCGACGTTGTCGCGGTAGTACACGTAGGGCATCGCCACCGACTCCGGGACCACGATCCGCGCGGCCATGTGGATCGTGCAGTCGAGGTCGGGGTGCTCGTCGACGATCCGGCGCAGCAGGGCACGGTCGGCGATGTCGCCCTCGTAGAAGGCCCGGTCCCGGACGAACGCGCGCGGCCCGGTGAGCAGGCTGTCCAGGATCACGGGGGTGTGGCCGGCGGACTCCAGGGCCTTGGCGGTCGTGGAGCCGATGTAGCCGGCGCCGCCGGTGACGAGAACCTTCATGGGTCGGGACCCTATCCGGGCCAGTTCCTGGCGCTCAGGTGAGCGCCGTCGAGCCTGTCGAAGAAAGTTTCGAAAATAGTCTCAATGGGTGAGATCGTGGTGCGGTTTCTGTCGGTGGCCGCTGATGGGATGCCGGTATGTCGATCTCGCAGCTGCGTCCCGGTGACGGCCGTCTGGCCCTTGCCGAGCTCGCAGCCGCCCGCGGCTCCGTACGGCGGGCGCTGCAGGTCCCGGCCACTGCGCTGAGTGTCGACGAGCTCACCGACGGGATCGCCACGGTGGCGGTGCTGAAGGCGCAGCTCGCCGCGCTGGAGCTCACGCTGGCGGCCGAGGCCGACCGGCGCCGGGTGGCGCAGTCCCTCGGAGCGACCGGCACTGACGCCTGGCTGGCGCAGCTCACGGGCGGCACACGTGCCGCAGCCGCGGGCGGGCTGTGGCTGGCGCGTCGGCTGGAGGAGACCTACCACGCGACGCGAGAGGCGCTGGCCGAGGGCGGCATCAACGAGGCGCAGGCCCGGGTGATCGTCCGCGCCGCCGAGCAGCTCCCGGACGACGTGACGCCGGCGCAGCGCACCGCCGCCGAGGCCGGACTCGTGGTCAAGGCGGTCAACGGGATGGACGCCCGCCGCTTGCGGCAGGCCGGCCGACGGATGCTCGAGGTGGTGTCGGCGGAGCTGGCCGACCGGCACGAGGCTGCGCAGCTGGAGAGCGAGGAGCGTCGGGCGGAGATCGAGACGTGGCTGACGCTGGGCGACAACGGCGACGGCACCTGGTCCGGGAGGTTCGTGATCCCGGAGCTCCACGGACACATGCTGCGGGCTGCTCTCGAGCGGCTGACCTCGCCGCGCAGGCTCGCGCGGAACGCCGCCGGCGACGTCGTGCACGACGACACGATGACGACGGGTGACCGGCTGTCCTGGAGCGAGCAGCTCGGTCTCGGTCTCACCGAGCTGATCGAGCACCTCCCGACCAGTCCCGACGGCAAGGAGGGCGGCTTCCTGCGCAACGCCGTGACCTTGCTGGTGCACGTGGACCAGCGCCGGCTCGTCGACGGTCTCGCGTCAGCACGCCTGGACACCGGCACCAAGATCTCCGTCGGGGAGGCCCGGCGCCTCGCCTGCGACGCCGGCATCCTGCCGGCGGTGCTGGGCGGCCGGTCCGTTCCCCTCGATCTGGGCCGCGAGCGACGGCTGCACTCCACGGCGCAGCGTCGCGCGTTGTCGGTCCTCCACGACACCTGCGCCGCCGAGGGGTGCGAGCGGCCCTTCGCCTGGTGCGACATCCACCATCCACACGCCTGGAGTCAGGGCGGAGCCACCGACCTCGGCAACGGGATCCCGCTGTGCGGCTGGCACCACCGTCGGGCGCACGACGCGCGCTACGACCTGACCCGGCTGGCGTCCGGCGAGGTGAGGTACCGCCGACGAAGGTGAGCCGTGTTGAGCGACGCGCCCTAACCCAGCACCGAGGGGGCGGCCACCGCCCAGCGCTCCGACCAGTCGCCGATCGGGTCCAGTCCGAGGGCGGTGAGCGCGTCGTGCCCCAGCACGGAGTACGACGGGCGGGGCGCGGGCCGCACGAAGTCGGCCGACGTCGTGGGCTGCACGGCCGACGACTCGAGGCCGGCGGCGACGACCACCTGCCGGGCGAAGTCGAACCAGCTGCACCGGCCGGCCGAGGTCGCGTGGTACGTGCCGGCCGGGGCGTCGGCCTGCACGAGCGCGACGATCGTGCCGCCACGTCGGCGGTCCAGGTGGGCTGGCCGACCTGGTCGTCGACGACCTTGACCTCGCCGCGCTCGCGGGCGACCCGGGCGATCGTCTTGGGGAAGCAGCCGCCGTGCGCGCCGTACAACCAGGCGGTGCGGACGACCAGGTGGCCGCCGGGGTGCTCGTCGCGGACGGCCGTCTCGCCGGCGGCCTTGGTGCGGCCGTAAGCCGACACGGGGGACAGCTGCGCGTCCTCGGCGTACGGGGTGTCGGCCGACCCGTCGAAGACGTAGTCGGTGCTGACCTGCACCAGGCGGGCACCGGAGGCAGCGGCGGCGCGGGCCAGCAGTCGGGGGGCCTCGGCGTTCACGACGAGCGCCTCGCCCTCGTGCTCCTCGGCGTCGTCCACGGCCGTCCAGGCGGCGCAGTTCACGACCACGTCGTGGCCGGCGACCGCGTCCGCGACCGCGTCGGCGGAGGTGACGTCGAGGGTGGACCGGGACGCGGCGGTCACGTCCTCACCCTGGGAGCGGAGCAGGTCGACGAGATCGGTGCCGAGCATGCCGTTGGCGCCGGTGACGAGCCACCGCATGAGGAGTCCTTCCGAGACGGGTCCGAGACGATCCGTACCCTACGCACCATGCAGATCCGAGAGCTGTCCGTGCCCGGCGCCTTCACGATGACCCCGAAGATCCTCGGCGACTCGCGGGGCGCGTTCCTGGAGTGGTTCCGCGCCGACCGGTTCTCCGAGGTCACCGGCCACCCGTTCACGATCGCCCAGGCCAACTGCTCGGTCTCGGCGGCCGGCACGGTCCGCGGCGTGCACTTCGCGGAGGTGCCGCCGTCGCAGGCGAAGTACGTCACCTGTCCCTCGGGTGCGTTGCTCGACGTCGTGGTCGACGTACGCCGCGGGTCGCCGACCTTCGGCCAGTGGGAGGCGGTGCGCCTCGACGACGAGAACCGCGCGGCCGTCTACGTCCCCGAGGGGGTCGGGCACGCGTTCATGGCGCTGGAGGACCGGACGGTGATCCAGTACCTCTGCTCCGCGCCGTACGCGCCCGGTCGCGAGCACGGGGTCAACCCGCTCGACCCGGCACTCGGCATCGACTGGCCCACCACCGGTCGCGACGGCAAGCCGCTGGAGAAGCTGCTCTCCGACAAGGATGCTGCCGCGCCGACCCTGGCCGAGGCCGAGCAGCAGGGCGTGCTGCCGTCCTACGACGAGGCTCTGGAGTTCGTCGCCTCGCTGCGGGTCTGAGCCTCGTCGGGCTTGTCCGGCAGCCGCCACGCGGCGGCGTTGTTGTCGAAGGCCGGCAGGCCGCGGGTCTGCCGGATGAAGCCCCACACGAGCGGGCCGAGCAGCAGCAGGCCGGCGCCGATGAGGCCGACCGCCTCGGGCGGCACGCCGAGCATGTTCAGCCCGGTCAGCGTCAGCACGATCACGATGCCGCGGCGGATCACCGACTGGGAGACCCAGTTGGCCAGCCGGGCGCCGAGGAAGGTGCCGGGTGAGCCGCCGAGGATCAGTGGGATCAGCACCGCCCACTCGACGCCGCTCACGAGCACGTGGCTGATCGCCGCGGACAGCACGAGCGGGACGGCCTGCACGAGGTCGGTCCCGACCAGGCGTACGGCGGACAGGGTCGGGTAGAGCAGCAGCAGCGCGACCATGATCAGCGAGCCCGAGCCGACCGACGTGATGCCGACCAGCAGGCCGCCGAGCGCGCCGACGAGCAGCGTGGGCAGCACCCTGAGCTTCGGCTCGTCCTCGCGCAGGATGTTGCCGCCGGTGACGTAGCGGAGCTGGAGGTACATCCGCAGCGCGTAGGTCCCGGCCGTGAACAGCAGCGCGAAACCCAAGGCCTGCTTGAGGAACGCCTCCTGCGCCTCGACGTCACCGACCGCCTTGACGATGAACGCCCCGGCGAACGCGGTCGGCACGGACGCGCAGATCAGCAGCCCGGCCAGCCGCAGGTTGGGCCGGCCCACCCGCCAGTGCACCGCGGCCCCGACGGACTTGTTCACCGAGGCCGCGACCAGGTCGTTGGCGACCGCGACGGACGGGTTCACCCCCAGGAAGATCAGGGCGGGCGTCATCAGGGCGCCACCGCCCATGCCGGTGAGGCCGACGACGATGCCGACGCCGAAGCTGACCAGCAGCACCGACAATGCGCTGGTGGTGAGGAGATCCGACACGGTGCACCTTCCGTGGGGTCGGGGTGGTCAGGGGCGGGACAGGTAGCCCGCCTCGTAGAGCGGCTCGAGCACGTCCGCGAGGGCGTCCTCGATCGATCGGCCCGTGGTGTCCACCCGCACCAGGGCGTCGTCCGGCTCCTCGTAGGGCGAGGAGATACCGGTGAACTCGGGGATCTCGCCGCGCCGGGCCTTGGCGTACAGCCCCTTGCGGTCGCGCCGCTCGCACTCCTCGAGCGGCGTGGCGACGTGCACGAGCACGAACGCGCCACCGGCCTCGTCGACCATCGCCCGCACCTGCTTGCGGGTCGCGTCGAACGGCGCGATCGGGCTGCAGATGGCGACGCCGCCGTGCCGGCTGATCTCGGCGGCGACCCAGCCGATCCGCCGGATGTTCGTCTCGCGGTCGGCCTTGGAGAAGGTCAGCCCGGCCGAGAGGTTCCGGCGCACCACGTCCCCGTCGAGGCTGGTCACGGTGCGCTCGCCCTGCTCCAGGACGACGTCGTGCAGGGCGCGGGCCAGCGTGGACTTCCCGCTGCCGGACAGGCCGGTGAAGAACAGCACGAGCCCCTGCTCGGCGGGCCCGGGACGGTCGGCGTCGACCAGGTCGGCGACCTCGTCGGGCAGGTCGCCCTCGCCGGCGACGCCGAGCACGTCGCCGGGTGCGTACGCCGCGACGACGCGCTGCCCCAGCACGTGGTCCGCCTCGGCGTCCCCGCGGGAGGCCAGCGGCACCGCCACGACGTCGGCCTGCGGCAGCTGGGCGGCCGCCGCGAGCGTCGCGCGGACCAGGCCCGGCGCGGACAGGCCCTCGGGGGTGCCGGCGCCGGTCAGCGCCAGCAGCAGCACCGGCCGGTCGTCGGCGGCCTCGCGGATGGCCTTCAGGTCCTCGACGGTCAGCGGTCCCGCCACCGGCACGGTCAGCGTGCGTCCGTCGTACGCCTCGGCGACCTGGGCGGGGGAGAGGTACAGCCGCCGGAACGCGCCGAACTCGTGGTGCGTGAGCGCCGTGACCGGCCCGCTGATCCCGGTGCCGTCGCCCGCGTCGTACGTCGACCCGACCTCGACCCGCGCGAGCGGCAGCCCCTCGGGGTCCACGAGCTCGAGGATGCCGGCGTCCTGCGCGGCCGCGGCGACGTCGTGCGGCACGGTCAGGGTGACCAGTCCGCCCGGGCCCTCGAAGCCGGCGAGCCCGAACACGCCGTGGGTGAGGAGCTCGAGGTCGTCGAGCTCGCGCGGGGTCGGGCAGTGCTGCGGGACGGCAGGCAGGTCGGGCACGGACCCAAGGATGCCGCACGGGCCGGGCTTGAGGAGGACAGGCACCCCTGCGAATGAGTGACTCCGATACGCCTGATGGCTGATGCCCGGAGAACCGTCCAGCCACGAACCTATCGCAGGAGAAGAACGTCAGACCCGGCCAACCGGGGACGGGTCGACGCAGAATGTGTTGGGCAGGTTGCCTCATGACTCTCACCGAGACACTCACCCGCCGCGTGGCGCTGGCCGCGGTGTCCGGCGGCCTGGTGGCGCTGGTCCCGCTGGCCGCACCCGTCGCCTCGGCGTCCGACGAGTACCCCGCGCCGATCGACCCCGTCGCCGGTGCCCACCGTGGCGCCCACCCAGGCGGTGCCCACCCCGGCGGCTCCGGCGCCCACCGTGGCCGGCGTCGAGCAGCAGGCCCCGCCGGCCGCTCCGCCGGGCGCCCTGCCGGCGGCCGGCATGGACACCAGCACCGAGGCCCTCGCCCTCGTGGGCGGCGCGCTCGCCGGTGCCGGCGTCATCACGCTGGTGCTGCGGCGCCGTCGGGTCAACAGCTGAGCCGACTGGACACGGACTACCCGGGGCGGACTCGGCCGCCCTGGGGCCACGGCCCGACCACCCGTCCCTGAGCGCCGCTCGTGGTGCGTAGGGTCGGCGGCATGCCAGCCCCTGTCGTCGTCGCCGAGATCGTCCGCTCCGGGTTCGTGGAGGGACACCACTACGGATCCGTCGTCGCCCTCGAGGCGGACGGCCGCGTCGCCTGGTCGGTCGGGGACGTCGAGAGCCCGGTCCTGCCGCGGTCCTGCAACAAGCCGCTGCAGGCGGTCGGCATGCTCCGAGCCGGCCTCGACCTCGACGGCGAGCTGCTGGCCCTCGCGGCCGCAAGCCACTCCGGTGAGGCGTTCCACCTGGAGGGGGCCCGGCGGATCCTGGCGAGCGCCGGGCTGGACGAGTCGGCGCTGCAGACGCCGCCGGACTACCCGATCGACGACCAGGCCCGCGAGGAGTACATCCGGGCCGGGGGCGAGAAGTCGCCGCTGGCGATGAACTGCTCCGGCAAGCACGCCGCCATGCTCGCGACCTGCGTGGTCAACGGCTGGGACACCGCCACCTACCTCGACCCGGAGCACCCGCTGCAGGTCGCCATCGCGGAGACCTTCGCCGACCTGACCGGCGAGAAGGTCGCGGTGGTCGCCGTCGACGGCTGCGGCGCTCCGCTGCTGTCCACCTCCCTCGGCGGTCTGGCCCGTGCGTTCCGCACGGTGGCCCTGGCGACCTCCGGGCCGGAGAAGCGGGTCGCGGACGCGATCCGGACCCACCCGGAGTTCACGTCGGGCAGCCGGCGCGACGAGGCGACCCTCCTGCGGGCGATCCCGGGAGCGATCGGCAAGGCGGGCGCGGAGTCCTGCTACGCCGTGGCCCTCGCGGACGGCCGGGCGGTCGCCCTCAAGACCGACGACGGGGCGCCCCGCGTGCGCCCTGTGCTGATGGCGGCGGCCCTCGAGCGGCTCGGCGTGACCCGCGACGACGACGTGGACGCCGACGCGGTCCGTCGTACCGGTGTGGTCGAGCTGCTCGGTGGCGGCCGTCCCGTCGGCGAGATCCGCGCCACCTTCTGACGGACTAGACGCCCCATGGCCCGAACGGGCCATCGGGATATGGCCGTCCCGGCAGAACTTGCCGGGCGACCACGCTTCGATGCCATGGACGGCCGCGTCGCGTGGTGAGATTTCCTTTACCGGGGGGATTCGGCGGAACGTCCCTCGCCATCTTTCTGTCTCGAGGGAATCCACTCATGCCTGTCTCACGCGCACACCGCTCTGTCGCGGTGCTCGCCACCCTGCTCACTGCCTCCACCGTCGGCCTCGGCGCCGTCACCTCGGCGCAAGCCGCCTCGGTGTGCGGTCCGGCGGGCTACGCGGCCCCGATCGCCACCACCACCAGCCTGTCGCTGGACCGTTCGGTCGCCGAGTACGGCTTCGTCAACGTGGCCACCATCCGCGTCTCCTCCGGCGCAGGGACGCCCAGCGGCACCGTCCGGACCAGCGTCGCCGGGGTCACGCGCACCGACGCCCTCGACCACCGCGGCGCCACCCAGCGCGAGCTCCCCCGCCGGCTGGAGGCGGGACACAGCTACAGCGTCACCACCTCGTACGACGGACAGGGCAGCTGCCAGGCGAGCGGTCCCGTCCGGAAGTACTACACGGTCGTGCGGGCACGGACGAACGTCCGTGGCCTCGAGGCGCGCGACGTGCGGACCGGAGGACGCCCGCACGTCAGCGGCCGGGTCGCGTCGAGCACCGGCATCACGCCGGACGGCAAGGTCCGGGTGACCCTGACGCGCGGCGGCACCGCGAAGCAGGCGACCGTCCGGCTGCGCGGCGGACGGTTCAGCGTCACGTTCGGGCGTATCTCGCAGCGCGGCACCTGGAAGGTGAAGGCCGTGATGGTTGCGAACGGCGACTACCGGGCGTCGAGCGACTCGACGAGGTTCCGAGTCGGTCGCTAGATCTCGGTCTCGAAAGTAGTTGGTCTCAGCCATGTCGAGTAGTCCGAAAGGGCTAGGGAATTACGCCCGAACCGGTGCAATCAATCCCTAAGGATTGCCTCGACATGGGGGCGCCTTGCTACCGTCTCAGGCGGGGACCTGAGGGCCGGGGGGCTTTCCACACGTGGTTTCTGGTTCGAGAACAAACCAACGTTCAGCCTGGGCGAAGATGCCTGATTTCGCACGTGTTTCGGAGATATGACAATTTCCGAGACTATTTAGTGAAGTGCGCAGATCGTTGATACTGTTCCGGTCAGGTCCCTGGGGGATCAATCACTGTCAACACCCAATCTTCGGGGGCTCGTTCATGCTCACTCAGTCCATCAAGCGGATCACCGCCGCCGGGTTCGCCGGCAGCCTGCTCGCGATCGCGCCGGTGGCCCTGCCCGCAGCCGACGCCGCGCCGGCGACCGGCTGCCGTCAGTACGCCGTCCAGTCGACGACGACGACGACGCTGAGCGTGAGCCCCGAGGGGCCGTACTCCGTGGGCCAGTCGTTCACCGCTACCGCGACCGTCACGGTCGACGGCACCGGCCAGCCGGCGCAGGGCGGCGAGGTCGTCTTCAAGTACGGCTCGGTGACCAAGACCGTGCCGGTCTCCGGTGGCTCGGCCTCCGCCTCGTTCACCGCCAAGCGCGGCCGCACCCCGATCTCCGCGACCTTCAGCGGTGAGTGCCTCGCCGGCTCCGTCGCCAACGGCACCAGCTCCGACCGGATGCCGATCGTGGCGGGCGTCGAGGCCAGCCGCGGCGGCGGCAGCGGCAACGGCAACAGCGGCGTCGCGGGCGTCTCCGGCTCCGGCGGCGGCGGCAACGTCGCCGGCCTCGCGGCCACCGGTGTCGACAGCCAGACCGAGCTCTTCGGCGTCCTGGGTCTCGGCATGGTGACCGTGGGTGGGCTGAGCCTCCTCGTGCGCCGCCGCCGCGTCCAGGCCTGACCCCGAGCAGGTCCCGCCGCAGGCGCTGCTCCAGACTTAGGTCGTGCCGACAGCCAGCAGAACGCCACAACGACTCCGATGGGCACTCGTGCTCCTCGGAGTCGTTGTCGTTGTGCTCGTGGGCTTCACGGGCTACCAGGCCCTCAAGGCCAAGTCCGCGCTCGAGCAGGTGGCCGCCGACTTCGAGACGCTGGGCGACCAGCTCGTCCTCCGGTGACGAGTCCGGCGCCCGGGCCACCCTGGCCGACGCCCAGCGGCACGCAGACGAAGCCAGGAGCAGCACCCGGGGCCCCGGCTGGTGGCTGTCGGCCCGGATCCCGCAGATCGGCCCCAACGTCCAGGCCGTCGCGTCGGTTGCCAAGGTGGCCGACACCCTGGCCTCCGACGTGCTCCCCGACGTCCTCGACGCGAGCCGGACCCTGAGCCCGGCGCGGTTGCGGCCGGTCAACGGCCGCATCGACCTCGCGCCGCTCCGGGAGACCGCTCCCTCCGTCGAGCGTGCGGCGACCCGGCTGGCCCAGCAGGCCCGGCTGGTCCACGCCATCGACACCGAGCCGCTCGCGCCCCAGATCGCCGCGCCCGTGCAGGACCTCGATGCGAAGGTCGGGGACGCCTCCCGGCTCGCGGACCGGGCGTCCCGCGCCGTACGCCTCCTGCCGGCGATGCTCGGTGGCGACGGGACGCGCCGCTACCTCTTCATGTTCCAGAACAACGCGGAGATCCGGGCCAGCGGCGGCATCCCCGGCGCCTTCGCCACGCTGACCGCCGACGACGGACGGGTCCGGCTCGGTCGGCAGGACGACGCCGGCACGCTCGGCAACTTCACGAAGCCGCCGACGCCGGTGACCGCCGAGGAGAAGCAGCTCTTCGGCACCGCGCTCGGGGTCTTCCCCCAGGACGTCAACTTCACGCCCGACTTCCCGCGGTCGGCCGAGCTGATCGCCGGCATGTACAAGGCGCGCAGCGGCCGCTCGGTCGACGGCGTCGTCTCGGTCGACCCGGTGGCCCTGTCCTACCTGCTCAAGGGCACCGGCCCGGTCAAGACGGTGCGCGGGCAGACGCTGACCTCCGACAGCGCCGTGCGGCTGCTGCTGAGCCAGGTCTACGCCGACATCCCCGATCCCGACCGCCAGAACGTCTTCTTCAACCGGGTCGCCCGCAGCGTGTTCGACGCCGTGTCGTCCGGCCAGGGCAGCCCGCGGACGGTGCTCGAGAACCTCGCGACGGCGGCGTCGCAGCGACGTCTGCTGGTGTGGTCCGCGCGGCCGGAGGAGCAGCAGCTGCTCGACCCGACGGCGCTCGCCGGGCGTCTCCAGACCAGCTCGACCGACGCGCCCCAGATCGGCATCTACTTCAACGCCGCGCGGGCCTACAAGCTCGACTACTACCTCGACTACGAGGCGTCCGTGCAGTCGACGAGCTGCGTCCGGGGCCGGCAGCACCTGTTGGTCACCGTCGACTTCGCCTCGCGGGTGCCGCGCGCCTTCGGCAGGCTCCCCGCGTACGTCGCACCGCCGGTGCCGCAGTTCGGTCGCGGCACCATCGTGGTCACGGTGTACTTCTTCGCGCCGGTGGACGGCACGGTCCGCGGTCTCGCGGTCAACGGCGAGAAGCAGCAGTTCACGATGGAGCGCCTGCACGGGCGGCCGGTCTTCGCCCGCACGGTCACCGTCGACCCGGGCGGTCGCACCTCGCTCACGGTCGACGTGACCGGCGGCGAGGACCAGCGGGCCACCCCGGAGCTGCAGGTCACGCCGGGGGTCCGCAGCACCGGCGTCGGCACCGTCCAGGACTCTGCCTGCTCCTAGCGTGCGCCCTTCGGACAGGTTTCACCCTTGTGAACAAAGGGTTTTGTGGGCTCTCTCACCACCTCAGGACTTGAAAGTGCTTGCTCCAGTTAGCAAGATGGGGTCATGGCCAAGAAGTTCGGGGTCGGCAAGACCGTCGAGACCCTGGGGGACTACCTCCGGGAGCAGCGCCTCGCGGCCAAGCTGTCGCTGAGGCAGCTCGCCGAGCAGGCAGGCGTCTCGAACCCGTACCTCAGCCAGATCGAACGAGGGCTCCGCAAGCCGTCGGCCGAGGTGCTCCAACAGCTCGCGAAGGCCCTGCGGGTCTCGGCGGAGACGCTCTACGTCCGCGCCGGGATCCTCAACCTCGACGACAGCGAGGTCCGGTCCGTGGAGCTGGCGGTCCTCGCCGACAGCGGACTCACCGAACGTCAGAAGCAGTCGCTGCTCGACGTGTACACGTCGTTCCGCGCCGCGAACTCAGCAAGCCAACCCAACCCAGGAGGAAAGTGACATGGCGAAGCCCATCACCACCGCCAAGGCCAACCCGATCCGTCCGCTCTACGCCGCCGTCGGTGGCGTGGACATCGCCGTGGCGAAGGCCCGCACCGGTCTGACCGACGTGCAGACGCGTCTCAACGACGTACAGACCCGGCTGTCGAAGGTCGACGTCGAGCCGAAGGCGCTCGTCGGCCAGGGCCGCACCCTCGTCGTCGCCCGCGTGGACGAGCTGCAGAAGGTCGCCAACACCCTGCCGGCCCGCGTCGAGGCGAAGATCAACGAGCTCGTCGCCGAGCTCGGCGGCACCGTCGAGGACATCAACAAGCAGTACGTCGAGCTCGCGGTCCGCGGCAAGGAGCCTGGTCGCCCGCATCCGCAAGCAGCAGGCCACCCAGGACCTGAAGGCCGAGGCCAAGAAGACCACCACCCGGGCCAAGACCACGACCACGCAGGCCAAGAAGACGGCCTCCACCGCGAAGTCGTCCGCCAAGGCCACCGGCACCTCCGCGAAGAAGACCGCCGGCGCCGCCAAGAAGGCCACCCAGGACGCCGCCGACAAGACCGGCGCCTGAGCAGCACCGCTGGTTGAGGTGGCCGAGCCGCTAGGCGAGGCCCTCGAAACCTGCCAGCCTCGGCGCAGGGTTTCGAGGCGGCTCCGCTAACGCTCCGCCGCACCTCAACCAGCGCAGCACTGACGAGGCTCCCGACCGCAGACGGTCGGGAGCCTCGTCGTCTACCCTGGAGGGGTGCTCGCCCTCTTCCAGATCCAGAACACCTTCTTGACGATCGCCACCCTCGTGGTGTTCGTCATCCAGGCCTGGGCGTTCGTGGACGCGGTCTCGCACCGCCCGGAGGCGTTCGTCGCCGCGGACAAGATGACCAAGCCGACCTGGCTGATCATCTTGGGCATCGCGCTCGTCGCGCACATGCTGATCTGGAGCCCGGTGAGCTTCCTGAACCTCATCGGGGCGGTCGCCGCGATCGTCTACATCGTGGACGCACGGCCTGCGCTGCGCGCCGTGACCGGCCGCCGCTGAGTACATCTCGCAAGTCCGGGTAACCCGGACGAAGGCCTCTCGTTGCACATATCGTTGCGGGGGCAACTCAGCAAGCGAGGTGAAGAGGGGGTTCCGTGGCTGTCTCGGATGAGACGCGGGTCGAGAGGCCCGGGTCCTTCGACCGCGAACGCACCCACGGAGACATCCGGCTGGTCCTCGCGATCACCGCCGTCCTGGACGTGATGGTCATCGTGGTGGCGGTCATCATGGCCTGGGACCTGCGGATCACGTTCGACATCTTCTCGATGTCCCCGCTGGGCGCCGACCAGCTCATCGCCCAGTCGACGCCCTGGGTCATCGGGCTCTGGTGCGTGGCGCTCGCCGCGCAGGGCGCCTACTCGGTGCGGCACTTCGGCGCCGGTCCCGACGAGTACCGCACCGTCGGCTTCGCGTCGCTCACCACCGCGGGCATCCTGGCGATGACCTGCTACCTCCTGCAGCTGCCGCTGTCGCGCGGCTTCCTGCTGCTCACCTTCGTGCTCGGCATCCCGCTGCTCCTGCTCGAGCGCTTCACGCTCCGCAAGATCGTGCACGGCATGCGTCGCCGCGGTCGGCTGGTGCACCGGGTCATCGCCGTCGGCGGTCCCTCGGGCATCGCGGAGGTCTACGACTCGCTGCTCCGCGCCCAGTACGTCGGCTACCAGGTCGTCGGCGCCTGCGTCCCCGACGGACTGGCCGTCGAGCCGGAGCGGTTCCCGGTGCCGGTGCTCGGCCGGGTCGCGGACACCCGCCGGCTGTGCAACGAGTACGGCGCCGACACGGTGCTGGTTGCCCGCGGCGGCTACGGCACGTCGCACGAGCTGCGCCGGATCGCGTGGGACCTGGAGGGGTCGAGCATCGAGCTGGTCGTCGTACCCAGCCTCACCGACGTCGCCGGCCCCCGGATCCACATGCGCCCGGTCGCCGGGCTGCCGCTGCTGCACCTCGAGGAGCCGCAGGCGGGCGAGGCCGGCGGTCTCTCGAAGCGGCTGTTCGACGTCGCACTCGCGGGCATCGGCGCTGCTGGTGCTCTCGCCCTTGCTCCTGGTCGTCGCCGTCGTGGTGAAGCTGCAGGACGGCGGCCCGGTGCTGTTCCACCAGCCGCGGATCGGCCGCGAGGGCAAGACCTTCCAGATGCTGAAGTTCCGCTCCATGGTCGTGGACGCCGAGGCCCGCCTCGCGGCGCTGCGCGACCAGAACGAGTCCGACGGTGTGCTCTTCAAGATGAAGGCGGACCCGCGGATCACCCCGCTCGGGCGCTACCTGCGTCGCTACTCCATCGACGAGCTGCCGCAGCTGATCAACGTGCTCCGCGGCGAGATGAGCCTGGTCGGCCCGCGCCCTCCGCTGTCGTCCGAGGTCGACAAGTACGCCGACGACGTGCACCGGCGGCTGCTCGTGCGGCCCGGTCTCACGGGCCTGTGGCAGGTGTCCGGCCGGTCCGGGCTCAGCTGGGACGAGTCGGTGCGGCTCGACCTCTACTACGTCGACAACTGGTCGATGACCTCGGACCTCGTGATCATCGCGAAGACCGTCCGCGCGGTCGTCGGCTCCTCCGGCGCCTACTGAGTTTGGCCACGCGGGCGCCGGGGAACCCGCAGCCATGGTCCGACTTCGCAAGGTCAGCCCGAGCTCGAAGGGCTGGACGCGCCGCCGTGCCGGCAAGGGCTTCACCTACGTCGACGACGAGGGCACCCGCGTGCCCGTGGACGAGGTCGAACGCATCAAGTCGCTCGCGATCCCACCGGCCTGGGAGGACGTCTGGATCTGCCCGCTGCCCAACGGTCACGTCCAGGCCACCGGGACGGACGCGGCCGGGCGCCGGCAGTACCTCTACCACCCGGACTGGCGGACCCGGCGCGACCAGGAGAAGTTCGACCGGGTCCTCAGCATCGGCAAGGAGCTGACCAAGACCCGCGCCTCCGTCACCGAGCACCTCGCGCTCGACGGGATGCCGCTGGAGCGGGCCGCCGCGACCGCCGTCCGCCTGCTCGACCTCGGCTACTTCCGGATCGGCTCGGACGCCTACGCCGACGAGAACGGCTCGTTCGGGTTGACCACCCTGGAGCGACGGCACGTCGCCCGCACCGGTGACACGCTGGTGTTCTCGTTCGTCGGGAAGTCCGGGGTCGAGCACAGCATCGAGATCGACGACGCGCTCTCGATCGCGTCGGTGGAGACGATGCGGCGCAGGCGCAGCAAGGACGAGCGGCTGATGGCCTACAAGGAGATCCGCCGCTGGCTGGCGCTCGACGCCGCCCGCGTCAACGACTACCTGCGGGAGTCGACCGGCGGCGACATGACCGCCAAGGACTTCCGGACCTGGCACGCGACCGTGCTCGCCGCCGCGGCCCTCGCCGACAGTGACGAGCCGGGGGACACCAAGGCGTCCCGCGCCCGCGCCGTCCGGCATGCGATGGTCGAGGTCTCGGAGTACCTCGGCAACACCCCCGCCATCGCCAAGGCGTCGTACGTCGACCCGCGGGTCGTGGACCTCTACGAGGGCGGCACGACGATCCGCACCGCCGTACGACGGAAGTACCGCTCGCCGGAGGAGCGGCAGGCCGGCCTCGAGCGGGCCGTGCTGCGGATGCTCCGCTCGTCCTGAGGAGGAATCACGATGAAGGTCACCGCCGTCGAGGGCGACATCACCACCCAGCACGTCGACGCCATCGTCAACGCCGCGAACCGCTCCATGCGCGGCGGCGGTGGCGTGGACGGCGCCATCCACCGGGCCGCCGGGCCGGGCCTGCTGCAGGAGTGCCGCGAGCGCTTCCCCCAGGGGCTCGGCACGGGGGAGGCCGGCTGGACGACCGGCCACGACCTCCCGGCGCGCTGGGTCATCCACGTCGTCGGGCCGAACCGGAACGCCGGCGAGACCGACCGCGGGCTGCTGGTGTCCTGCTACGCCAACGCGCTGGCGGTGGCCGACGAGCTGGGCGTGGACTCGCTGGCGGTGCCGCTGGTGTCGGCCGGCGTCTACGGCTGGCCGCTCGACGACGCCGTCGCGGCGTGCGTCGACACGCTCTCGGGCACGCCGACCCGGGTGAGCTCAGCGGTGGTCGTGGCCTTTGGTCGGGCGACATACGAGACCGTGGTTCGTCATCTCGAAACGGCCTGAACCTATACACCCGTCCGGTCAGTAAAGGAATATGCACACAATTCTTTAACTGTTGTCGGGTTTGTCCGAATGGGGGTCTCGGGTAATGATGGCGTGGGGAGGGAACCCGTTGGGGGGCGCCACACCGGTCTGACGGTGTCTGGCTGGCCCTGAGGTTTCTCTATATCCGGTCTCCTTCGCGGGGGCCCGGGGGGATTGGCAGGTAGATCCATGTTTCGGGCATGGCACGACCGAGCGCGCCCGCTCACGACCATCACGTCCGTGCTGGCGGCGCTGCTCCTATTGATGATCTCGCTGGGAGTGGGCGCCACCGCGTCCGCGGATCCCGGCAACGGCAAGGGCGCCGGCCAGGCGAACGCTCCGGCGGCAGCCACGCCGGCGCCGGCGAGCCCGGCGCCCACGACGACAGCGTCGACCACGACGAAGTCCGCGGATCGCAGAAGCCACCCAGGCAGCGACGCCCTCGAAGGCCTCGAAGCCCACCGGCGGGTCGGCGTCCTCACACCGGACGTCGGGCACGGCCGGCACGTCCGGTGACGTGACCCAGCCGCAGCCGAAGAGCAACGCCGACCAGAACAGCGGCGGCGCCAACGGGGACTGCGGTTCCTACTGCTCGACCCGCGACGGCGCGCCGTCGAAGAACGGTGACCCGAAGGGGACCGGCGGCGGCAAGGCCACCGGCAAGCCCTGTGCGGGCTGTGTGGGCAAGGCCGACAACAAGAACCCGCCCGGCCAGTACCAGGACGGGTCGGACCACAACGCCGGCTACGAGTGCGACCGCAACCAGGGCATCGGCAAGACCAACCCGGCACACACCGGGTGCACCACCTCGAGCACTCCCGAGTGCCAGCCGAAGCCGGGCCAGAACGCGGACTGCTCGACGCCGGGCTGTGAGCCGAAGCCGGGTCAGAACGCGGACTGCTCGACGCCGGGTTGTGAGCCGAAGCCGGGTCAGAACGCGGACTGCTCGACGCCGGGCTGTGAGCCGAAGCCGGGTCAGAACGCGGACTGCTCGACGCCGGGCTGTGAGCCGAAGCCGGGTCAGAACGCGGACTGCGCGACGCCGGGCTGTGTCGTCACGCCGACGAACACCTGCGGGACACCGGGTTGCGTGGTCACGCCGACGAACACCTGCTCGCAGCCGGAGTGCGTCGAGTCGGACACGGTGACCTGCGACGAGGGCGACGTCTGCACGCCGACCGACGAGGTCCCGTGTGACGACGAGGAGCTCTGCGTCCCCAGCGGGCTGACCACCTGCGCCTTCGACAACCTCGGCGAGGAGGGCTCGCGTGGCCCGGTCGCCGACGAGGGCACCGAGGCCAACCGGGCCCCGGCCGTCCTCGGCGTCGAGGCGTCGCGGCCTGCGGCGGGGGCGCTGCCCAACACCGGGGCGAGCGGCCAGCTGAGCCTGCTGGCGGCGACCGGCCTGGGCCTGCTGCTGGTCGGCGGTGCCAGCCTGGCGCTGCGCCGGTCGAAGGGCTGACCCACGGAGCACGCACGAAGAACGGGTGGGGAGTCTCCGCGAGGAGGCTCCCCACCCGTCGTACGTGCGGACAAAAATCGCTATTGTCCTCGTTTTTCCTCCTGAGTAGTCCGCTTTTTGCACAACAAGTGGTGCCATCGAGTCATGTGCGAGGTCCGTCCGGGCTCTAGCGTGCAAAACGGGTCCATGGTGCGAGGGGGGCTCGCACACCCGACGAGTGATACCTGGAGCTCGGGCCGGGGGGATTGGTGCAGGTATGAGTACTTCCGCGCGCAGTTTTTCGCGCCCGGTCTCTGCCGTCGCCGCTCTGTTGCTGATCGTCCTGACCCTGGGAAGCGGTGCTGCGTACGCCGACCCCGGGAACGGCAAGGGCAACGCGAACGGCCTCGGTAACGGGAACGGGAGCAGCAGCTCCGCCGCCGCGTCGAACGCGGTGGCCTCCGACCAGGCGGCCCCGGCCGCCGACCACGCCGCCAACGCCGAGAGCGCCGCGCCTGCGGCCGCTCAGACGCAGGCGTCCCACGACCAGGCAACGGCCACCAAGGCTGCCGCCTCGTCTGCCAAGGCGAGCGCCGGCTCGTCCCACAGGTCCAGCAAGGCCACCGCGAAGTCGTCCGGCGGCGCGGCGTCCTCGCACAAGACGTCGGGCACGGCGGGTACGTCCGGCGACGTGTCGGAGCCGCAGCCGAAGAGCAACGCCGACCAGAACAGCGGCGGCGCCAACGGGGACTGCGGTTCCTACTGCTCGACCCGCGACGGCTCGGCGTCCGAGAACGGCAACGGCGACGGCAAGGCCACCGGCAAGCCGTGTGCCGGCTGTGTCGGCAAGGCGGACAACAAGAACCCGCCCGGTCAGTACAAGGACGGCAAGGACCACAACGCCGGCTACGAGTGCGACCGCAACCACGGCATCGGGCGCTCGAACCCGGCCCACACCGGATGCAAGTCCTCGACCGACTCGGACTGCAAGCCCAAGGAGGGTGAGGACGAGGACTGCAACCCGGTGACGCCGGGCTGCACGCCGAAGTCGGGTGAGGACGAGGACTGCAACCCGGTCACGCCGGGCTGCACGCCCAAGTCGGGTGAGGACGAGGACTGCAACCCGGTCACGCCGGGCTGCACGCCCAAGTCGGGTGAGGACGCGAACTGCAACCCGGTGACGACCCCGCGTCGTCCGCCGACGGTGCTCGGCACCGAGGCGTCCCGCAAGCCGCCGGTCGTGAAGGGCACCGAGGCTGCGGCCACGCCGGCTGCGGGCGCGCTGCCGAACACCGGCGCGACGCAGGGTCTCGAGCTGCTCGGGCTGGCCGGGGTCACCCTGCTGGTCGCGGGGGGCCTGACCGTCGGCCTGCGCCGCCGTGAGGTGCGCGGCTGACCCGGGGAGGGGGAAGCGAGGGGCGTGCCCGGCTCCGGCCGGGCACGCCCCTCATCGTCTCGGGCGTGGCCCGGAGGGTCAGCGCGGCGCCATCCGCAGGGCGCCGTCCATCCGGATGACCTCGCCGTTGAGGTAGTCGTGGTCGATGATCGCCAGCGCGAGCTGGGCGTACTCCTCCGGTCGCGCGAGCCGTTGCGGGAACGGCACCCCCGACGCGAGGCCCGCCCGGAACTCGTCGGAGACGGTGGCCAGCATGGGCGTCTCGACGATGCCCGGCGCGATCGTGCAGACCCGGATGCCGTACTGGGCCAGGTCCCGGGCGGCGGGCAGGGTGAGGCCGACGATGCCGCCCTTGGACGAGGAGTACGCAGCCTGGCCGACCTGCCCGTCGTACGCCGCGATCGAGGCGGTGTTCACGACCACGCCGCGCTGTCCGTGCTCGTCGGGGTCGGTCTGCGCGATCTGCTCCGCGGCCAGGGCCAGCACGTTGAAGGTGCCGACCAGGTTGACCTTCACGACGGTCGCGTAGAGCTCGAGGTCGTGCACGCCCTTCTTGCCGAGGATCCGGGCCGAGGGGCCGATGCCGGCGCAGTTCACGACGGTGCGGAGCGGGCCGGCGGCCGCCGCCTGCTCGACGGCCGCGGAAACCTGTGCCGGGTCGGTGACGTCGGTCGCGACGTACGTGACGCCGTCCACCGCCGGCGCGCTGTCGATGCTGGCCGGGAGGTCGAGCGCGAAGACGCGCGCGCCCTGGCCGGCGAGGGCGGTGGCGGTGGCGTGGCCGAGGCCGGACGCCCCGCCGGTGACGACGGCGGACGTGTTCTGGAGCTGCATGGTTCTCCTGTCGGTGTGGGTCAGCGCGTGCGCGCGGTGGTGATCGGGGCGCTGGACTGCTGTGCGAGCGCGCGCCCGATGACCATC
Organism: uncultured Actinomycetota bacterium; assembly: GCA_963827435.1. Classification (GTDB taxonomy): domain Bacteria; phylum Actinomycetota; class Actinomycetes; order Propionibacteriales; family Nocardioidaceae; genus Nocardioides_B. The sequence goes on along the minus strand of CAWHAU010000009.1, from coordinate 22,650 downwards.
CGCTGGATCTGGTTGGTGCCCTCGAAGATCTGCATGACCTTGGCCTCGCGCATGTAGCGCTCGACCGGGAAGTCCCGCGTGTAGCCGTAGCCGCCGTAGACCTGCACGGCGTCCGTGGTCACCTTCATCGCGTTGTCGGTCGCGACCATCTTGGCGATCGACGCCTCGGTGCTGAACGGCAGGCGCTGGTCGCGCAGCCGGGCGGCGGAGAGGTACGTCGCCCGGGCCGACCCGACCGCGGCGGCCATGTCGGCCAGCAGGAACGCGAGCCCCTGGTGGTCGATGATCCGCTTGCCGAAGGTCTCCCGTGTCTTCGCGTAGGCCACCGCGTCGTCGAGCGCAGCCTGGGCCAGCCCGGTCGCGACCGCGGCGATGCCGAGCCGGCCGGAGTCGAGACCCGCGAGCGCGATCTTGAGGCCGTCGCCCTCCGCGCCGAGCAGCCGGTCGGCGGAGACCCGTGCCCCCTCGAACCGCACGGTCGCGGTGGTGGAGCCGGTGAGCCCCATCTTGTGCTCGGGCGGGTCGGCCACCACACCTTCGGTGTCGGCGGGGACGAGGAAGCAGGAGATGCCGTTGCGGTCAGCGGACGTGCGGGCCATCACCTTGTAGAAGTCGGCCTCGCCGCCGTGCGTCACCCACGCCTTCGTCCCGTTGATGACGTAGTCGTCGCCGTCGCGCTTGGCGGTCGTCCGCATCGCCGCGGGGTCGGAGCCGGCGTGCGCCTCGGACAGGCAGTAGCCGCCGAGCAGCTCGCCGCCGAGCAGGTCCGGCAGCCAGCGCTGCTTCTGCTCCTCGGTGCCGCGGGTCACCAGCCCGAAGCAGCTCAGCGCGTGCACCGAGACGCCGACGCCGACGCTGGCCCAGGCCCGGGCGAGCTCCTCGAGCACCTGCAGGTAGACCTCGTAGGGCTGGCCGCCGCCGCCGTACTCCTCGGGGTAGGGCAGGCCGAGCACCCCCGCACGCCCGAGCAGCGTGAACACGTCGCGGGGGAAGGTCTCGGTCCGCTCGGCCTCGGCCACTCGCGGGAGCAGCTCCTTGTCGGCGAGCTCGCGGACCAGGCGGACGAGGTCGGTCGCCTCGTCGGTCGGCAGGACGCGGCTGGCGGGCATGCGGGGCTCCCGGGGTTGAGAATCACAAGAACGATACTGACGAGCAGGCTACAGTATCGTTCCGACCGAGTCGAAGGAGAGCGGACATGGCCCGTGCGCACCGCACCCGGCGCCAGCTGGACCTGTTGGACCGGCTGGTCGCGCTGATGGCGGCCGAGGGGTTCGCCGGCTTCACGCTCGACGACATCGCGCTGCGGATGCACTGCTCGAAGACCACGCTCTACGCCCTCGCGGACAGCAAGCAGGACCTCGTGGTCGAGGTGGTCAAGCAGTACTTCCGGACCGCCGTCGACGCGGTCGAGGGCCGGGTCGCCGGCGAGAACGACCCCGCGGCGCGCGTCACGGCGTACCTCTCGGCGGTCGCCGACCAGCTGCGTCCGCTCTCGCGGGCGTTCATGGAGGACCTGACCGCGTTCGCCCCGGCCGCGGCGGTCTACCGGGGCAACACCGCGGCTGCGGCGGACCGGATCCGGGCGCTGGTCGCGGAGGGCATCGACGCCGGCGCCTTCCGTCCCGTGCACGCGGCGTTCGCCGGCGAGATGGCCGCGGCGACGATGTCCGAGATCCAGCGCGGCGAGCTGTTCGAGCGGCTGGACATGACCGACTCCGAGGCCTACGCCGAGCTCGCGTCGCTGCTCCTGCACGCGCTGTCGCCCTGACAGGTCGGCGGGGGCGACGCGTTCAGTGGGAGCCCGGGAAGCCGGTCGATGTGTCCAGCGTCGAGCGGCGGACCACCAGCTCCGGCGTGAACAGCACCTGCTGGTGCCGGTGCTCGGGGTCGGTGGCCTCCTCGATCAGCAGCTCCGCGGCCTGCCTCCCGAGGGCACGCCGTGGCTGCCGCACCGACGTCAGCGGCACGGCGGCGGCGGCTGCGAACTCGATGTCGTCGTAGCCGACGATCGCGAGGTCCGCGGGCACCCGGACGCCGAGCGACACGCACTGCTGGAGCAGGCCGAGGGCGAGCAGGTCGTTCGCGCAGAACGCCCCGCTGGGCCGTCCTGACCGAGGCATGCCGGCGATCCGCTCGCCGGCGCCCCGCCCCTCGGCCACGGTCAGCGCCTCCGTGCCGACCACGACCAGGGCGTCGGGGGAGAGGCCGGCGTCCTCGATCGCGGCGCGCGCACCCGCCAACCGGTCGCGGACCTGGCCGATGGATCCGGGGACCGCCCACGAAGGCGATCCGCCGGTGCCCGAGGTCGAGGAGGTGCTCGACCGCGAGCCGTCCCCCGAGCACGTCGTCGACGGCGACCGAGCAGTGCGAGTCGACGTCGCGCACCCGGTCGACGATGACCATCGGGGTGCCGTGCCGGGCGATCTCGTCGAGGCTCGGGTCGTCGGGGTTGACCGGGGTGATCAGGATGCCCTGGACGCGCTGCTGCTCGAGCCGGTGCAGGTAGGACAGCTCCCGGTCGGCCCGGTTGTCGCTGTTGCAGATGAACAGCGACAGGTCGCTGCGCTCGGCGGCGTCCTCGATGCCTTGCGCCACGTCGGTGAAGAACGGGTTGGTGGCGTCGAGCATGACGTAGGCGACCGTCTTGCTCTGTCCGGCGCGGAGCTGGCGGGCGGACTCGTTGCGCACGAACCCGAGCTCGGCCATCGCCCGCTCGACCCGCTCCCGGGTGCGGGAGCTGACCCGGTCGGGGCGGTTCAGCACGTTGGAGACCGTGCCCAGCGAGACTCCCGCCGCCGCAGCGACGTCCTTCACGCCCGCCGACCGCGCGCCGCCGTTGACGGAGTCCCGTGGCTCTCGCATCGGTCCTCCTCGCGGCATCCGTTGAAACGTGAAACCAGTGAAACGGCAGGGTAGCGGCTCACCGGCGGGGCCGCATCAGACCGGTGCCGGAAACCCGCTCGACCGGTCCCTCTCGCGCGTTCAAGAACGGGTTCACGGACTGGACCGGGCGATGTCCGGGCGAATTCTTTCGCCGGAAGTGGTTGACGGGTGTGGCGGTGGTCACGTAACTTCCTGCTCAGGAATTGAAACCTTTCAATCGGAGGCACGACATGGCGGCAGAACCCGCACAGGGGGCGACCCTGGTGCTGGAGGACGTGGCCAAGTCCTTCGGCCCGGTCGCCGCGCTGCGCTCCGGCAGCCTCACCGTCCAGCCCGGCTCGATCCACGCGCTGGTCGGGGAGAACGGCGCCGGGAAGTCCACGCTGGTCAAGATCGTCGCCGGCGTGCACCGCCGGGACGCGGGCGTCTTCCGGCTCGGCGGCGAGGACGTCGACTTCGGCTCGACGGCCGAGTCCAAGAAGGCCGGCGTCGCGGTGATCTACCAGGAGCCGACGCTGTTCCCCGACCTCTCGGTCACCGAGAACATCTTCATGGGACGCCAGCCCCTCCGGGCCGGGTCGACGCATCGACCGGTCGCGCATGTACGCCGAGGCCGAGTCGCTGTTCGCGCGGCTCGGCGTGCACATCGACCCGCGTCGCCCCGCGCAAGGCCTCTCGATCGCCGACCAGCAGGTCGTCGAGATCGCCAAGGCCATCTCCCTCGACGCCCGGCTGCTCATCATGGACGAGCCCACGGCCGCGCTGAGCGGCGTCGAGGTCGAGCGCCTCTTCGCCGTCGCCCGTTCGCTGCGCGACGAGGGCCGCGCGCTGGTCTTCATCAGCCACCGCTTCGACGAGGTCTTCGACCTGTGCGACACCGTCACCGTGATGCGCGACGGCGCCTACATCGCCACGCACACCATCGCCGAGACGTCGTCCGAGCAGATGGTCTCCCTGATGGTGGGCCGCGAGGTGGGCGACCTGTTCCCGAAGACGCCGGCCGAGATCGGTGAGCCGGTGCTGCAGGTCGACGGGCTCACCCAGGCCGGTCTCTTCCACGACGTCAGCTTCGAGGTCCGCGCCGGTGAGATCGTCGGCCTCGCCGGGCTGGTCGGCGCCGGTCGCAGCGAGATCGCCCGTGCCGTGTTCGGTGTGGACGGGTACGCCGACGGCCGCGTGCGGATGAACGGCCGCGACGTACCCGGGTCACGACCCGCGCGCGGCGATCCGGGCCGGCATGGCGTTCGTCCCCGAGGACCGGCGCAAGCAGGGTCTGGTGACACAGGCCTCGGTCGCCCGCAACGTCGCGGGAGTCATCCGGTCCTCGCTGGCGAAGGCCGGCTTCCTGACCTCCCGCGCCGAGAGCAGGGCCGCCGGCCCCTGGGCCGGTCGGCTCGAGGTGAAGACCGGCGCCCTCGACATGGACGCCGCCACCATGAGCGGCGGCAACCAGCAGAAGGTCGTCATCGCCAAGTGGCTGGCGACCGAGCCGAAGCTGCTCATCATCGACGAGCCCACGCGTGGCATCGACGTGGGCACCAAGGCCGAGGTGCACCGGCTGCTGTCCGACCTCGCCGGCCAGGGGATGGCGATCTTGATGATCTCCTCCGAGCTGCCCGAGGTCCTCGGCATGGCCGACCGCGTCCTCGTGGTCTGCGAGGGCCGTCTCACCGCCGACCTCGCCCGGTCCGACGCCACGCCCGAGTCCGTCATGCACGCGGCGACCCGCAGCCTGGAGGCGCAGCGATGAGCCAGACATCCACCCAGCCGACCTCCTCGCCGGACGGCGAGCACGGCCCCGAGCACGACGAGGTCACGGCCACCGAGCTGGCGCTGGTCAACCCGAGCAGCCAGTCGCCCCTGCGCCGCGCCGTGACCACGGTCCTGCGGTCCCGCGAGATCGCCATCGTGCTGGTGCTGCTTGTCGTGATCGCGGCCGCCACCGTCAAGACGCCCAGCTTCCTGTTCAGCTCGAACAGCTGGCGCGACCTGCTGCTCACCCCGTCGATCCTGATCCTGCTCGCGGTCGGTCAGGCGGTCGTGGTCATCACCCGCAACGTCGACCTGTCGGTGGGATCGGTCCTCGGCCTGACGGCGTACCTCACCGGACGGCTCTTCATCGACCACCCCGGTATCCCGGTCGTGGCCGTGCTCGTGATCTGCGTCGCCGTCGGCGCCGTGCTGGGGCTGGTCAACGGGCTGCTGGTCGCCCTCGCCCGGGTGCCGGCCCTGGTCATCACGCTGGGCACGCTCTACATCTACCGGGGCATCGTCCTGACCTGGGCGGGCAGCAACCGCATCAACGCCTCCGACCTGCCGAACGGCTTCCAGTCCCTGGGGACCCGCACCGTCCTGTCGATCCCCTTCCTGTTCCTGCTCGCCCTGGTCGTGCTCGCCGTCGTCGGCTACTTCCTGCACACCAGCCGCGCGGGCCGGGAGATGTACGCCATCGGGTCGGACCCCGACGCGGCCGAGCTCTACGGCCTCCCCGTCCGCCGCCGCCTCATCGGCGCCTTCGTCCTGTCCGGCGCGCTCGCCGGTGTGGCCGGGGTCGTCTTCGCAGCCCGCTACGGCTCGGTGAGCTCGGGTGCCGGCACCGGCATCGAGCTGCAAGCCGTCGGTGCCGTGGTCATCGGCGGGGTGGCGATCTTCGGCGGCAGCGGCACGGTGTGGGGCGCCGCGATCGGCGCCGTCCTCCTCGTCACCATCAACCGCGCGCTGCCGATCCTCGGCATCCAGGACTTCTGGCAGCAGGCCGTGGTCGGCGCCCTGATCATCGGCGCGATCGTCCTCGACCGGGTGCTGTCGACCCGCAGAGAACGCCGGCTCCTCAAGGCAAGGGAACTGTCATGACCCGCGACTACGCCGCCCATGCCCAGCCGCTGTGGAAGCGGGTGCTGCTGACCCCCGAGGCCGCGGTGCTCGGACTGCTGCTGGTCGTGGTCCTCTACGCCAACGCCCGGGTGCCGAACTTCTCCGGACCGCTGACGCTGCCCTTCCTGGTCCTCGACGCGGCACCGATCCTGCTGATCGCGCTGCCGATGACCATGGTCATCGTCACCGGCGAGATCGACCTGTCGGTGGCCAGCGTGGTCGGCCTCAGCAGCGTGCTCGTCGGCGTGCTCCACCACGACGCCGGCCTGTCCATCCCGGTGGCCGGGCTCGTCGCCCTGCTGGTGGGCGTGGTCTGCGGCCTGTTCAACGGGTTCCTCGTCGCGCACGTCGGGCTGCCGTCCCTGGCCGTCACGATCGGCACGCTCGCGCTCTACCGCGGCCTCGCGGTCGGGCTCCTCGGCACGACCGCGGTCACCGACTTCCCGCTGAAGTGGACGAACCTCGCGCAGGGCGGCTTCGCCAACGGTCGCGTCCCGTACGTCGTGGTGCCGATCGTCGCGCTGGTCGTCGTCTTCGGGCTGCTCCTGCACTTCACGAGCTTCGGCCGCGGCCTCTACGACATCGGCCTCAACTCCGAGGCGGCGCACTTCACCGGCGTCAATGTTGCCCGCACGAAGCTGGTCACCTTCGTCCTGACCGGCGCGGTGTCGGCGCTCGCGGGCATCGACTACACGCTGCGCTACGGCAGCGCCCGCGGCGACAACGCGACCGGGCTCGAGCTCCAGGTCATCGCCGCGGTGCTGCTCGGCGGGGTGTCGATCTTCGGCGGCCGGGGCGCCCTGCCCGGTGTCCTGGGCGGCGTCCTGCTGATCGGCGTGCTCTCCAGCGCCCTGCGACTGGAGAACGTCACGGTCAACGTCATCAACGTCATCATCGGCCTGCTTCTCGTGCTGTCGGTGGTGTCCCCACGTTTCCTCACCTGGCTGACGGCTGTCGGCCGGCGGGTGCGGACAGGCAGGGGCCAGGTGGGTCCCCGGTCACGCCGAGTCACGGCGTAGAACACGAAAGGCACGTCACATGAAGATTCACAAGACGCGGCTCGGTGCCCTCGGCGCCCTCGTCGCGAGCCTGGCCCTGCTGACCTCCGCCTGCGGCGGCTCCAGCGCGGACGGCGGCTCGGGCGGGTCCGGGGGATCCGGCGGGGACGTCTCGGTCACGTTCCTGCCCAAGAACCTCGGCAACCCGTACTTCGACACCAGCGACAAGGGTGGCAAGACCGCGGTCGAGGAGTTCGGCGGCACCTTCAAGGAGGTGGGTCCGGACCAGGCGAGCCCGGACGCTCAGGTGCCGTTCATCAACACCGCTGCCCAGCAGGGCACCAAGGCTCTCGTCGTGTCCGCCAACGACCCCAAGGCCATCGGCTCGGCCCTGAACCAGGCCCGCCAGGCCGGCACCAAGGTCGTCACGTTCGACTCCGACGTCGAGCCGCAGTACCGCGACCTGTTCGTCAACCAGGCCACCGCCGAGGGCATCGCCAAGGTGCAGGTGGACATGGTCTCGAAGCTGACCGGCGACTCCGGTGAGATCGCGATCCTGTCGGCCGCGGCCAACGCGACGAACCAGAACGCCTGGATCAAGATGATGAAGGCGGACCTGGCGGCGAACCACCCGAACCTCAAGCTGGTGGACGTCGTCTACGGCAACGACGACGACCAGACGTCGTTCGACAAGACGGCGGCGCTCCTGCAGTCGCACCCGAACCTCAAGGCGATCATCTCCCCGACCACCGTGGGCATCGCCGCGGCGGCTCGCTACGTCTCGACCTCGGACTACAAGGGCAAGGTCGCGGTCACCGGTCTCGGCACGCCGAACCAGATGCGGGCCTACGTCAAGGACGGGACCGTCAAGGAGTTCGCGCTCTGGAACCCCGAGGACCTCGGCTACCTGGCGGCGTACGCCGCGAAGGCGCTCGTCGACGGCACCATCAAGGGCGACGAGGGTGACACGTTCAAGGCCGGGAAGCTCGGTGACTACAAGGTCGGCGCCGACCACACGGTCCTGCTCGGCGACCCGTACGTCTTCGACGCCAAGAACATCGGCCAGTTCAACTTCTGACCGGCTCCGGTCGGGCCGGCGTCCTTCGCCGCCGGCCCGACCGGGAACCACTCCCACGACCGACACCGCGCCCGCACGAGGAGGAGTACCGATGGAACGCGTCTGCTTCCAGCTGCGGGTCCGCCCCGACCGGCTCGAGGAGTACCAGGCCCGGCACGCCGCGGTCTGGCCCGCCATGCTCCACGCGCTGGCCGAGCACGGCTGGCACAACTACTCGCTGTTCCTGCGGCCCGACGGGCTGCTGATCGGCTACTTCGAGACACCGTCCGTCGAGGCCGCGCAGGCGGGCATGGACGCCACCGACGTCAACGCCCGCTGGCAGGCGGAGATGGCGGAGTTCTTCGAGGACCTCGACGGAGCCCGGCCGGACACCGGGTTCGAGCGGCTCGAGGAGGTCTTCCACCTCGAGGACCAGCTCGCCGCTCTTCCTGACCACCCCACGCAAGAGATGTGATCGACATGACGAGCTTCACCGACATCGCCCGGCGCCTGGAGGCCCTGGCCATCGAGGTCCCCTCCTGGGCCTACGGCAACTCGGGCACCCGGTTCAAGGTGTTCGGCTCGCCGGGCACGCCCCGCACGGTCGAGGAGAAGATCGCGGACGCCGCGACGGTGCACCGGTTCACCGGGCTCGCGCCGACCGTGGCCCTGCACATCCCCTGGGACCAGGTCGACGACTTCGCTGCGCTCGGCAAGTACGCCGAGGAGCAGGGGGTCGCGCTGGGCACGATCAACAGCAACACCTTCCAGGACGACGACTACAAGCTCGGCAGCCTCACGCACGCCGACCCGAAGGTCCGGCAGAAGGCGGTGCAGCACAACCTGGACTGCATCGACGTGATGAACCAGACCGGCTCGCGCGACCTGAAGATCTGGCTCGCCGACGGCACCAACTACCCCGGCCAGGGGGACATGCGGGCCCGGCAGGACTGGCTGGCCGAGGGGCTGTCGACGATCTACGACCAGCTCGGTGAGGACCAGCGGCTGGTGCTGGAGTACAAGTTCTTCGAGCCGGCGTTCTACCACACCGACGTCCCGGACTGGGGCACGTCGTACGTCCACGTCGCCGCCCTGGGACCCAAGGCGATGGTCTGCCTCGACACCGGGCACCACGCGCCCGGCACCAACATCGAGTTCATCGTCGCCCAGCTGCTCCGGCTCGGGAAGCTCGGCTCGTTCGACTTCAACAGCCGCTTCTACGCCGACGACGACCTGATCGTCGGTGCCGCCGACCCCTACCAGCTGTTCCGGATCATGGTCGAGGTGATCCGTGGGGGCGGCTTCGGCCCCGAGAGCCCCAACGGTGGAGTCGCGCTGATGCTCGACCAGTGCCACAACATCGAGAAGAAGATCCCCGGCCAGATCCGGTCGGTGCTCAACGTGCAGGAGATGACGGCACGCGCGCTGCTCCTCGACACGGCCGCGCTCGACGCGGCCCGTCAGGACGGCGACGTCCTCCTCGCCAACGAGATCTTCATGGACGCGTTCTACACCGACGTACGACGCGACCTCGCCGACTGGCGGGAGAGCCGGGGCCTTCCCGGCGACCCGATGCGGGCCTACGCCGCCAGCGGATACCAGGAACAGATCGAGGCGGACCGCGTGGGCGGCGCCCAGGCAGGATGGAACTGACGTGACCGACAAGGCGACCCCGGCCCAGCTCATCGAGCGCTCGAACCGGCTGGGCGCGGACCCCCGCAACACCAACTACGCCGGCGGCAACACCTCGGCCAAGGGCACGGTGACGGACCCGGTGACGTCCCAGCCCGCCGAGCTGCTGTGGGTGAAGGGCTCCGGCGGTGACCTGGGCACCCTCACCGAGGCGGGCCTGGCCGTGCTCCGGCTGGACCGGCTGCGTGCGCTCGTCGACGTCTACCCGGGCGTCGAGCGCGAGGACGAGATGGTCGCGGCGTTCGACTACTGCCTGCACGGCCGTGGTGGCGCGGCCCCGTCGATCGACACGGCCATGCACGGCCTGGTCGACGCGGCGCACATCGACCACCTGCACCCCGACTCCGGCATCGCCCTCGCGACCGCCGCCGACGGCGAGGCGCTGACCAAGGAGTGCTTCGGTGACCGGGTCGCGTGGGTGGACTGGCGCCGACCCGGCTTCCAGCTCGGTCTCGACATCGCCGAGGTCAAGCGGAACAACCCGCAGGCCATCGGCGTGGTCCTCGGCGGCCACGGCATCACCGCCTGGGGCGACACGTCCGAGGAGTGCGAGGCCAACTCGCTCGACATCATCCGCACCGCCGAGCGGTTCCTCGCCGAGCACGGCAAGGCCGAGCCCTTCGGTCCGGCCGTCCCCGGCTTCGAGCCGCTGCCCGAGGCCGAGCGGCACGCGAAGGCCGCGGCCCTGGCCCCGGTGATCCGCGGTCTGGCGTCCACCGACGCGCCCCAGCTCGGGCACTACACCGACTCCGAGGCGGTCCTGGAGTTCCTCGCGCACGAGAAGCTCGGCCCCCTCGCGGCCCTCGGCACCTCCTGCCCCGACCACTTCCTGCGCACGAAGGTCCGCCCGCTCGTCGTCGACCTGCCGGCCTCCGCCTCCGTCGAGGACACCGTGACCCGGCTGCGCGAGCTGCACGTCGCCTACCGCGAGGAGTACGCCGCCTACTACGACCGGCACGCCACCGCGGACAGCCCACCGATGCGGGGCGCCGACCCGGCGATCGTCCTGGTGCCCGGAGTCGGGAATGTTCTCGTTCGGCAAGGACAAGCAGACCGCCCGGGTGGCCGGCGAGTTCTACGTGAACGCCATCAACGTGATGCGCGGCGCCGAGGCGGTCTCGACGTACGCGCCGATCGACGAGAGCGAGAAGTTCCGCATCGAGTACTGGTCGCTCGAGGAGGCCAAGCTCCAGCGGATGCCGAAGCCCAAGCCGCTCGCCGGCCGGGTCGCACTCGTCACCGGTGCCGGGTCCGGCATCGGCAAGGCGATCGCCGAGCGGCTCGGCGCCGAGGGCGCCTGCGTGGTCGTGGCCGACCTCGACGCAGCGGGCGCGACCGCGGTCGCCGAGGGCATCGGCAACGCCGACAGGGCGATCGCGGTGGTCGCGGACGTCACCGACGCGGACGCCGTGCAGGCCGCCGTCGACGCCGCGGCGCTCGCCTTCGGCGGCGTCGACCTCGTCGTCAACAACGCCGGGCTGTCGATCTCCAAACCGCTGCTGGAGACCACCGAGAGGGACTGGGACCTCCAGCACGACGTGATGGCCAAGGGGTCGTTCCTGGTCTCGCGTGCGGCGGCGAAGGCGATGGTCGACCAGCAGATGGGCGGCGACATCGTCTACATCTCCTCGAAGAACTCGGTCTTCGCGGGTCCGAACAACGTCGCCTACGGCGCGGCCAAGGCCGACCAGGCCCACCAGGTGCGGCTGCTCGCGGCCGAGCTCGGCGAGCACGGCATCCGCGTGAACGGCGTGAACCCCGACGGCGTGGTGCGCGGCTCCGGCATCTTCGCCAAGGGCTGGGGTGCGCAGCGGGCGGCGGTGTACGGCGTGGAGGAGAAGGACCTCGGTGCGTTCTACGCCCAGCGGACCATCCTCAAGCGCGAGGTGCTCCCCGAGCACGTCGCCAACGCGGTGTTCGCGCTGACCGGCGGCGACCTCACGCACACCACCGGCCTGCACATCCCCGTCGACGCCGGCGTCGCGGCCGGGTTCCTGCGCTGAGCCTCATGTCACCGCTCCTGCGCCTCGCAGCCGTCGACCTGGGCGCGACCAGCGGCCGGGTCATGGTCGGCACGGTGGGCCCGGACGTGCTCCGGCTGGAGGAGGTGCACCGCTTCGCGAACGGTCCGGTGCAGGCCGAAGACGGCAGCCTGCACTGGGACATCGGCCGGCTGCGCCAGGAGATGCTCGCCGGGCTGCGAGCCGCCGGCCCGGTCGACGGCATCGGCATCGACTCCTGGGCGGTCGACTACGGGCTGCTCGATGCGTCGGGCTCGCTGCTCGGCGACCCGTACTGCTACCGCGACGACCGCACCGACGGGATCCGCGACAAGGTGCTGGCGCTGGTGCCGGACGACGAGCTCTACGCGACCACCGGCCTGCAGCAGCTGCCGTTCAACACGATCTACCAGCTGGCCGCGGAGGCCACGCCTCGACGACGTCGCGACGATGCTGCTCGTCCCGGACCTGCTCGCCTTCTGGCTGACCGGCGAGGTCGGGGCGGAGGCCACCAACGCCTCGACCACGCAGCTGTACGACGTGCGCCGGCGCTCCTGGGCGACCGGGCTGGCCGAGCGGGTCGACGTACCCGTCGGGATCCTGCCGCCGCTGCGGGAGCCCGGCGACGTCGTGGGGCGGCTGCTGCCCGAGGTCGCCGAGGCCACCGGCCTGCCCGCCTCCACGCCTGTCGTCGCGGTCGGGTCGCACGACACCGCGTCGGCGGTGGTCGGCGTCCCCGCGGCTCCGGGGTCCTCGTTCGCCTACATCTCGTCCGGCACCTGGTCCCTGGTCGGGGTCGAGCTCGACGCGCCGGTGCTGAGCGACGCGGCCCGCGCCGCGGACTTCACCAACGAGGGCGGCGTCGACGCCACGATCCGCTTCCTGCGCAACGTGATGGGCCTCTGGGTGCTCACCGAGACGATGCGCGCCTGGGGCACCGACGACCTGACCGGCCTGCTGGCCGAGGCGGAGCTGACCCCGGCGTTCGGGCCGATGGTCGACATCGACGCCCCGGCGTTCCTGCCGCCGGGCGACATGCCGGCGCGCATCGCGGAGGCCTGCCGGGCCACCGGGCAACCCCCTCCGGCGAGCCGCGGGGAGACGGTCCGCTGCATCCTCGAGAGCCTCGCACTGGCCTACCGCCGCAACGTCCGGCTGGCCGGCGCGCTGAGCGGACGCGAGGTCGAGGTCGTGCACGTCGTCGGCGGCGGGGCGCGCAACGCTCTGCTGTGCCGGCTCACAGCGGATGCCTGCGGCCTCCCGGTGCTCGCCGGACCGGTCGAGGCCACCGCGCTGGGCAACGTGCTGGTGCAGGCCCGCACCCTCGGCGCCGACCTCCCGGACCTGGCCGCGATGCGGTCGCTGGTCCGGGGCACGCACGACCTGGTGCGCTACGAGCCGGGCGGGGACGAGGACCGCTGGGCCGCGGCGGAGGCCCGCCTCACCGCCGAGTTGTCAGGCGCTCACGTCGCCCCGACGACGTCAGCGCCTGACAGGTCGGTGGCAGAGTGAGCCGTATGCGGGTCGCGCTGATGGTCACGTGCGTCAACGACGCGATGTTCCCCGACACCGGGAAGGCGGTCGTGCGGCTGCTACGACGGCTCGGCGTCGACGTGGACTTCCCCGCGGGACAGACCTGCTGCGCGCAGCCGATGGTGAACACCGGTTATCTCGACGAGGCGGTGCCCGTCGTACGCACCTTCGTCGACGCCTTCGAGGGGTACGACGCGGTGGTCACGCCGAGCGGGTCGTGCGCCGGCTCGGCGCGGCACCAGCACGCGATCGTCGGCCGTCGCAGCGGGGACACCACGTTGCAGCGGCGCATCGCCGAGATCTCGCCGAAGGTCTACGAGCTGTCGGAGTTCCTGGTCGACGTGCTCGGCGTCGAGGACGTGGGGGCGTCGTTCCCGCACACGGTGACCTACCACCCGACCTGCCACTCGCTGCGGATGCTCGGGGTGGGGGACCGGCCGACCCGGCTGCTGCGCGCGGTGCGCGGCCTGCGGCTGGTCGACCTGCCCGGCGCGGCCGAGTGCTGCGGCTTCGGCGGCACGTTCGCGGTGAAGAACTCCGACACGTCGGTGGCGATGGGGTCGGACAAGGCGCGGCACGTCCGCGAGACGGGCGCCGAGGTGCTGGTGGCCGGCGACAACTCCTGCCTGATGCACGTCGGGGGACTGCTGTCCCGGCAGCGGTCGGGGGTGCGGGTGATGCACCTGGCCGAGGTGCTGGCCTCGACCGAAGGCTCGACGGGGGTGGTGGGCGCGTGACCGCCACGTTCGTCGGGATGCCGCCCTTCCCGACCGCCGCGCGCGAGGCGCTGGCGGACACCCAGCTGCGGGCCAACCTCGCGCACGCGACCTCGACGATCCGGGCCAAGCGCGCCAAGGTGGTCGGCGAGGTGGACGACTGGGAGCAGCTCCGGCTCGCTGGTGCGGCGATCAAGGACAACACGCTGCTCCATCTCGACGAGCACCTGCTGCGGCTCGAGGAGACCCTGACCGCGGCCGGCGCCACGGTGCACTGGGCGCGGGACGCGGCCGAGGCGTCCGCGGTCGTCGCGGCGGTGGCGAAGGCGCACGGCGTCGACGAGGTCGTCAAGGTGAAGTCGATGGCCACCGCCGAGATCGACCTCAACGAGCACCTGGCGGCGCAGGGGATCGCCGCCTGGGAGACGGACCTCGCCGAGCTGATCGTGCAGCTCGGGGACGACCTGCCCAGCCACATCCTGGTGCCGGCCATCCACCGCAACCGCGCGGAGATCCGGGAGATCTTCGTGCGCCGGATGGCAGCCGCCGGGCGCCCTGCCCCGGACGACCTCACCGACGAGCCGGCCCGGCTGGCGGAGGCGGCCCGGCTGCACCTGCGCGAGAAGTTCCTGCGCGCCAAGGTCGGCGTCTCCGGTGCGAACTTCGCGGTCGCCGACTCCGGGACGCTCGTCGTGGTCGAGTCCGAGGGCAACGGCCGGATGTGCCTGACGCTGCCCGAGGTGCTGGTCTCGGTGGTCGGCATCGAGAAGCTGGTGCCGACCTGGGCCGACCTCGACGTGTTCCTGCAGCTGCTGCCGCGGTCCTCGACCGGGGAGCGGATGAACCCCTACACGTCCACCTGGTCCGGGGTGGAGGACGGTGACGGCCCGCAGGAGGTGCACGTCGTCCTCCTCGACAACGGCCGCACCCGGGCGCTCGCCGACGAGGTCGGGCGGCAGGCCCTGCGCTGCATCCGGTGCTCGGCGTGCCTGAACGTGTGCCCGGTCTACGAGCGCACCGGCGGACACGCCTACGGGTCGGTGTACCCGGGCCCGATCGGCGCGATCCTCAACCCGCTGCTACGCGGGCCGGGCCACGACGAGCAGACCGACTCGCTGCCCTACGCCTCCTCGCTGTGCGGGGCGTGCTTCGAGGTGTGCCCGGTCCGCATCGACATCCCCTCGGTGCTCGTCGACCTGCGCGCCCAGGTCGTCGACGCCCACCGCCCGTCGCGCAAGCCCGAGGCCCTGGCGATGAAGGCGGCCTCGCTGGCGCTCACGTCGAGCCGGCGGCTCGGCACGGCCGAGAAGGCCTCCGGCCTGTTCGGCCGGCTGCTCGGGTCACGCGGCCGCACCCTCCCCGGCGGCCGTCGCCTGCTGGCGCGGCTGCCCGGACCCGGGGCGAAGTGGACCGAGGCGCGGGACCTGCCGCAGCCGCCGGCCGAGTCGTTCCGGGCGTGGTGGAAGCGCACCTCGGGAGGCACCCATGACTGACGCCCGCGACGAGATCCTCGCCGGCGTACGACGGGCGCTGGCCGCCGCCGACGTCTCGCCCGTGCACGTCCCGCGCGGCTACCGCAGCACGGGACCGGTCGACGTCGACCTGTTCGCCGAGCGCGTCGCCGACTACCGGGCCGTCGTGGTCCGTTGCGGCGAGCGCGAGGTCGCGGCCCGGATCGCGGAGGCCCTGCCACCGCACGCCCGGGTGGTGGTCCCCGAGGGCCTGCCCTGGGACGTCCCCGGCGCCGTACCCGATGACGGGCTGACCGCGCTCGACCTCGACGGGCTGGACGCGGTCGTCACCGCGGCCACGGTCGGGATCGCCGCCACCGGCACCATCGTGCTGTCCCACGGCCCCGGCGAGGGCCGCCGGGCGCTGACGCTCGTGCCCGACCTGCACGTGTGCGTCGTGCGCGCGGACCAGGTGGTGACCGACGTGCCCGACGCCGTCGCCCTCCTCGACCCCGGCCGCCCCACGACGTGGATCAGCGGACCGTCGGCCACCAGCGACATCGAGCTCAACCGGGTCGAGGGTGTGCACGGACCGCGCACGCTCCACGTCGTCCTCGTGGGGTAGGAGGCAGTCCGTGTGACGGTCTAGACCGAGGGCCATGGGGTGCTCATTCATTTGTATGAGAGCCCCTTCTGCGGCACGCGACGCGGGGTTAGCCTCCGCCATAGGCGTCCTCCGGGTGACGCCGCCGAGCGAGACGAGCGGCCCATGGCATCACGAAACCTCGCAGCCGGCCTCGTCGGCGCACTCGCGCTCACCGGGATGACCACCCTGGCCCCACCGCCCGCGACCTCGACCTCGGCCGCGCCGCAGGTCCGGCGCGTCGACCGTGGCTATGCCGACGGTGCGCTGGGCAACGGCCTCGGCCGGCTGCTGAAGCAGGCGAAGAACCCGGGCTCGGCCCGTTCCCACGGGCTGAAGATCGACCAGGCGGCGCTCGCCATCCGCGACCGGCAGGGCCGCGTCCTCGTGGACCTCACGCCCAAGGCGGGCGCGAACCGGGCCGCGTTCCGGCGGCAGGCCCAGGCGGCCGGGATGTCGGTCCGGGCGGTGGACCGAAGGCGCGGGACCCTCGAGGGGTTCGTGCCGCTGTCCGCAGTGCGCGCGTTGGCCGGCCTCGCCGGCACCGGCACCATCGCCCAGGCCATCCGCCCGGGCACGGACATCGGCCGGGCCACCTCGCAGGGCGTGGCCCTCCAACGCGCCGACAAGGTGCAGGCCGCCGGCGTGGACGGCCGCGGCATCACCATCGGCGCCCTGTCCGACTCCTACGACACCGCGACCAGCACCTACCTCGGCACCCCGCTCAAGATCCACGCGAAGGACGACGTCAAGAGCGGCGACCTGCCGGGCACGGGCAACACGCAGTACCCCGAGCCCGTCGTCGTGGTCCAGGACGGGCCGACCGACGGCAGCGCCTTCGACGAGGGCCGCGCGATGCTGCAGATCGCCCACGACATGGCCCCCGGGGCCAAGCTGTGCTTCGCGACGGCGTACGCCGGCCTGCTCGGCTTCGCCGACAACATCCGCAAGCTCGCCAAGAGGTCCAGTGGGTGTGGCGCCGACGTCATCGTGGACGACGTGAAGTACTTCGACGAGCCGTTCTTCTCCGACTCTCCGCTCTCGGACGCGATCGACGACGTGGCCGCCGACGGCGTCCACTACTTCACCTCGCAAGGCAACTCCGGACAGCAGCAGGGCTGGGAGTCCCGGGTCCGGCTGGTGCCGGCGTCGGAGGGCCTGCCCGGCACCAACCTCGACTTCAGCACCGTGGACCCCGCGTTGTACGACGGCGGGCTGCAGGACATGGACCCAGGGCCCGGGACCGACGTCGCGCAGTCGCTGGCCCTCGGCGCCGGCGGCATCCTCGACCTCCAGTGGAACGACCCGGTGGACGTGAACGGCGCGTCGTACGGCGACCCCGTCTTCTCCGCGACCGGCGAGATCACCGCGGCGAACCCGGCGCCCGCGTTCACGTTCACCGCGACGGCCGACCAGGTCGGCTCCACCATGGAGTTCCGCACCGACGCGATCCCCTCCGGCTCGACCGACCTGATCCTGGAGGTGACCGACCCTGACGGGAACAGCCTCGGGACGGTCGACACCGGCTCCTCCCCGGAGGTGCTGGCCACGAGGCTGGCCAAGGCCGGGGCATACACGATCACGGTCACCGGCTTCCGCGGCGCGACCGGCGACTTCACCGTCGACGTGCGGCCGGTGCTGTCCCCGTCGAAGACCACCACCGACTTCAACCTGCTCGTCTTCGACGACGAAGGGACGTTCCTCGGTGCCCTGTCCGACCTCAACACCCTGAGCGGACGGCCCTCGGAGCTCGCCGACCTGTCCGGCCTCCCCGACGTGCAGATCGTGATCTCGCGGGCGGGCACGCGGTCGTTCAAGGCGACCCGGATCCGCAACGTCCTCAACGGCGACCTGTACTTCACCGAGTACGCCGACCCGCTGGCGCCCGCGACGTTCGGGCACAGCGAGGCGCGGGGCGCGACCTCGGTGGCGGCGTACGACCCGCAGAAGCCGTACCTCCCCGAGTTCTTCACCTCGCCCGGCGGCAAGCTTCCGGTGTACTTCAGCTCGTCGGGCAGGAGGTTCTCCTCGCCGCAGATCCGGAGGGTCCCGCAGGTCGCCGGCGCCGACGGCGGCAACACCACGTTCTTCATCGCCGACGACAAGCGTGACCCGGACACGCTGCCGAACTTCTTCGGCACGAGCGCGTCCGCTCCGCACGTCGCCGCGATCGCGGCGCTGGTGCTCGACGAGCGCGGTGGCCCGGACTCGGTGAGCCCCAAGGCCATGCGCAGGCTGCTGCAGAGGTCGACGTACGACCACGACCTCGATCCCAACCGCGCCTCGGGCACGACGAACGGGCTGACCCTGAGCGCGTCGGGCCCGCAGGGCTACGAGCAGGACAAGGTGCCGGGGCCGATGAACGACGCCCAGTTCTTCACCCTCACCAACAACGGCGGCAGCCCGGTCAGCTCCGTCACCTTGTACGGCGACACGGCCAGCCCGACCGCGCGTCCCACCGGGATGGTCTTCGACACCCGGCCCTTCGACGGCGTCGCGCCCTACCGGAACGACGGATACCCGTTCACCGTCGGCGCGGCCTCCGGCGGCCTCGCCGCAGCCGACGTGAGTGCGACGTTCACGGCGCCCAACGGCTCGGCCGAGGACCAGTTCGCGCAGATCACGATCACCTTCCGGGGCGCCCTGTTCGCCGGCCAGGCGGTGACGTTCGGTATCGACCGTGACCTCCAGAACTCCGGCTACGGCGGGAGCAACGAGGGCAACGGCGCCGACGAGCTCGGCGGAGCGATCTCGCTGCCCGGTGGCACTGGTTCGCCCGACGGGATGCGCTTCGTCGCGGCCCTCCAGAGCGGCGGGACCATCGAGGGAAGGGTTCGCAACAAGCTCGGCGACGGCTGGACCCCGCTGGACGGCTACGGCCTGGTGAACGCGGAGAAGGCGGTGCTCGGCAGGTAGCCCGGATGCCGTCGATCGGCAGCGTGCTGGGCGGTCCCGACCAGCCCGGATCCGGGCGTCCGGGTTTCGCGTCCGGGTCAGTGGGCAGGGGTGTGGGCAACCTTTCGGGCAGGAGTGCGCTCATGACCAATACGGCAGCAACCCAACAAACCAGACACAAGCTCCCGGTCAGGACCCTCGTCGCAGCCAGTGCGGGCAATGCCGTGGAGTGGTACGACTGGACCGTCTTCGCGACGTTCTCGATCTACTTCGCGACGCAGATCTTCTCCTCGAGCAACGAGTCCGCCGCGTTCGTCGGCACCTTCGCGACGTACGCCGTCGCCTTCTTCTTCCGCCCGCTCGGCGGGATGCTGCTCGGTCGATTCGCCGACCTGCACGGCCGCAAGCAGGCGATGCTGCTGACCATCGGGCTGATGGCCGGCGGCTCGTTCGTCATCGCGGTGCTGCCGACGTTCGGCCAGGTCGGCTGGCTCGCGCCGATCCTGCTGCTGGTCGCCCGCGTCGCGCAGGGCATGTCGCTCGGTGGCGAGGTGTCGAACGCGTCGGCGTACCTCGCCGAGATCGCGCCTCCCGAGCGTCGCGGCCGCTACTCGTCGTTCTTCTACACCTCCACCGGTACGGCGGTCCTGATCGCGTCGCTGCTCGGTGCGCTGCTGGCCAGCAGCCTGTCCGACGACCAGCTCGCGTCCTGGGGCTGGCGGATCCCCTTCGTGATCGGTGGCCTGCTCGGCCTCGTGGGCCTGTGGCTGCGCAAGGACATGGCCGAGACCGAGCAGTTCGAGGAGAACAAGGCCAAGGCGCAGGCGCTGCGCAACCCGCTGCTGCTGACCCTGCGTGAGCACCCGCGGGCGGTGGCCCAGCTGATCGGGTTCACGCTGCTCTCCACGCTCTGCTACTACACGTTCTTCTCGGCGCTCACGCCGTTCGCCGTCAAGCAGCAGAAGCTCGACGACGGGATGGTCTTCTGGGCGTTGTCGATCGCCACCGCGCTGTTCGTGGCGTTGCAGTACCCCTTCGGCTGGACCGCCGACCGCTTCGGCCGCAAGCCGCAGATGCTCGTGTGGTCGGGGCTCATCGCCCTGCTGATCGTCCCGATGTCCACGCTGATCGCGCCGGGCGCGTCCTTCGGGTCGGTGCTGCTGGTGTTCTGCTTCGGCCTCGGCCTCTACGCGATCTTCGCGTCGATCGCGCCTGCGATCATGAGCGAGCTGTTCCCGACCGAGCTGCGTGGCCTCGGCATCGGCGCCTGGTACAACCTCACGGTCGCGGTCTTCGGCGGCACCGCGCCGCTGGTGATCCAGTGGCTCGGCGGCATCGGGCACAGCTCCTGGTTCTTCTGGTACGTCGCCGTCGGGGCCGTCATCGCGTTCGTCGCCACGCTCACGCTGCCGGAGACCAAGGGGTCGGTACTGCGGTGAGCCGCGCGGTCGACCTGCTGGCCGACCTCGTCCGCGCGGACACGGTCGCTCGGGACGAGGCCCGGCTCGCCCGGTCCCTCGCCGACCGGCTCTCCGGGATGTCGCTGGCCTGGGCGGACTTCGAGCCCGGCCGGGAGCAGCTGGTCGCCCGGTCCGGCGGCGAGACGCCGCTGACCTTCACCGGCCATCTCGACACGGTGCCCGCGACACCGTCGGACTGGAGCGTCGACCCGTGGGCCGCGGAGGTCGACGGCGACCGGATGGTCGGCCGCGGCGCCAGCGACATGAAGTCCGGCGTCGCTGCGCTCGTCGAGGCGGTGGCCGCGCACGTCGCCGACGACCACGACTGCCGCGGCGTGCAGGTGGTGCTGACGTCCGGTGAGGAGACCGGCTGCGACGGCGCCCGGCGGATCCCGGCGTCCCTGCTGGCGCCGGGCGGCCCGCTCGTCGTCGCCGAGCCGACGGCGAACCGGCTCGTCCCCGCGCACAAGGGGGCGCACTGGATGCGGCTCACCGCCCACGGCAGGGCCGCGCACGGCTCCGCCCCCGAGCTCGGTGACAACGCGGCCGTCCGGCTGGCCCGGGCCGCCGTGGCCCTGCACGACTACGACGACTGGCCGGCGCAGGACGGGTTCGGGTCGGTGACGGCGAACGTCGGCCTGCTGCGCGGGGGCGTGCAGCCGAACGTCGTACCCGACTCCGCGGAGATGCTGCTCGACGTACGCACCCTGCCGACGGCCTCCGGCGACACCGTGCGCGACCTGGTGCGGTCGCTCGCCGGGGAGGGGATCGTGGTCGAGGACCACGTCGTGCTGCCCCCGGTCGACACGGACACCACCGATGCCTTCGTCGGTCTGGTCGGCGAGGCGCTGTCCGGGACCGGGCTCGACGGCAGCCCCGCAGAGCCGGCACGGTACTTCACCGACGCCTCGGCGCTGATCCCGCTGCTCACCCCTACCGGGGCTCCTGCGGTGCCGACCGTGATCCTCGGGCCAGGTGAGCCCGACCAGTGCCACGTGGCCGACGAGTGGTGCTCGGTCGACAAGGTGGACCAGGCCGTCGAGATCTACGGGGAGCTGCTGCGGCGGTGGTGCGGCCAGCCGTGACGTCGGGAATGCCCACGCCGTCCGGCTAGTTGGCAGAGGCAATGTCTTCCACCACCTCGCCGGCCGCCGCCGACGCCCGTCGTGTCTCCCTGCTGGTCGGGCTGCTGTTCGGGCTGGCCGGCATGGGCAGCTCGTCCGCCGCGATCGCGCTGCCCGTGCTCGCCGACGACCTGGGCGTCAGCACCGGGGTGAGCGCGTGGGCCATCAGCCTCTACGCGTTGATGCTCGCCGTCGCGACCGCGGTCTACGGCCGCGTCTCGGACCTCGTCGGTATCCGGCTTCCGCTGCTGGTCGGGGTCGGGCTCATGACCGCCGGCGCGCTGGTCGGCTCACTGGCGCCGAGCTTCGGTGTCCTCCTGGCGGCGCGGATCTTCCAGGGCGCCGGCGCGGCCGCGGTGCCGACGCTCGGGGTCGCGATCATCAGCGTGCGTTTCCGCGGGGCCATCCGCGCCGGCGCCCTCGGCCGGGTCGCGGGCATCGCCGCCGCGGTGAGCTGCCTCGGCCCCCTGGCGGGCGGCAGCATCGAGAGCCTGCTCGGGTGGCGGGCCGTCATCGCCCTGCCGATGCTGGGCGCCCTGCTCGTCCCGTTCCTGTACCGCTCGCTGCCGACCGAGGGCAGCGGTGCGCGGCTGGACCTGCTCGGTGCGGTCCTGGTGGCCGGTACGGCGGCCGGCCTGGTCCTGCTCGTCCAGTCCCCGTCGACCGGGCCGGTCGTCGCCGCCGTCGGCGCGACCCTGCTGGTGCTCGGTGTCCCGGCCGTCGCGCTGTGGGTGCGCCGACGCCCTCACGGCTTCCTGCCCCGGTCCGTGATCCGCAACGCCGCCGTGGTGCGCAGCGCCATCGCGGCCGCGGCCGTCCCAGCGGCGTGGTTCGCCCTGCTGATCGCTGTGCCCGCCGTGCTGGTCGGCCGCGGCTGGGAGCCGTGGCTCGTCGGCGTCGCCCTGCTGCCCAGCGCCGTCACGGGCCTGCTCGCGCCCCGGATCGCGGCGCCGCTGCTGACCCGCATCGGGCCGACCCTCTCACTCGTCCTCGCCGCCGTGGTCGCGGCGGTCGCTCTGGCCGTCGCGGCGCTCGGCGCCTCGCTCGGCTCCGCGGTGCTCCTGGTGGTCGCCGTCGTCGCCGTCACCTTCGCCTTCGGCCTCGGGCAGCCGGCCCTGATGGCCGCCGTCGGTGACGCGGTCACGGACGACGTACGCGGGGTGGCGCTGGGTGTCGCCACGCTGTTCTTCCTCGTCGGTGGCGGCGTCGGCTCCGCGGTGGTCGGCGGGCTCAGCGACGTCCTCACGATGGGCGGGGCGCTCCTGCTGCTGGCCGCGCTGCCGCTGCTCGGCATCCTCGCGCTGGCCCCGCAGCTGCGGCGCGG
>CAWHAU010000008.1:0-72270 GCA_963827435.1 uncultured Actinomycetota bacterium | reverse complement strand
CCTCGTCGGCCTGTGGCTGCGCAAGGACATGGCCGAGACCGAGCAGTTCGAGGAGAACAAGGCCAAAGCCCAGGCGCTGCGCAACCCGCTCCTGCTGACCCTGCGTGAGCACCCGCGCGCGGTGGCCCAGCTGATCGGTTCACGCTGCTGTCGACGCTCTGCTACTACACGTTCTTCTCGGCGCTGACCCGGTTCGCGGTCAAGCAGCAGGAGCTCGACGACGGGATGGTGTTCTGGGCGTTGTCGATCGCGACCGCGCTGTTCGTGGCCCTGCAGTACCCTTTCGGCTGGACCGCCGACCGATTCGGCCGCAAGCCGCAGATGCTCGCGTGGCAGGGCTCATCGCCCTGCGATCGTCCCGATGTCCACGCTCATCGCGCCCGGCGCGACTTCGGGTCGGTGCTCCTGGTGTTCTGCTTCGGCCTCGGGCTGTACGCGATGTTCGCGTCGATCGCGCCTGCGATCATGAGCGAGCTGTTCCCGACCGAGCTGCGTGGCCTCGGCATCGGCGCCTGGTACAACCTGACCGTCGCGGTCTTCGGCGGCACCGCCCCGCTGGTGATCCAGTGGCTGGGCGGCGTCGGGCACAGCACCTGGTTCTGGTACGTCGCGGTCGGGGCGGTCATCGCGTTCGTCGCCGCTCACGCTGCCGGAGACCAAGGGGTCGGTGCTGCGGTGAGCCACGCGGTCGACCTGCTGGCCGACCTGGTCCGCGCGGACACGGTCGCTCGCGACGAGGCGCGGCTCGCCGAGTCCCTCGCGGAGCGGCTGCTCCGGGATGTCGCTGGCCTGGGCGACTTCGAGCCCGGCCGGGACCGCCGTGGCCCGGTCCGGGGGCGAACGCCGCTGACGTTCACGGGCCATCTCGACACGGTGCCCGCGACGCCGTCGACTGGAGCGTCGACCCGTGGGCCGCCGAGGTCGACGGCGACCGGATGGTCGGCCGCGGCACCAGCGACATGAAGTCCGGCGTCGCTGCGCTCGTCGAGGCGGTGGCCGCGCACGTCGCCGACGGCCACGACTGCCGCGGCGTGCAGGTGGTGCTGACGTCGGGCGAGGAGACCGGCTGCGACGGCGCCCGGCGGATCCCGGCGTCCCTGCTGGCGCAGGGCGGCCCGCTCGTCGTCGCCGAACCGACGGCGAACCGCCTGGTACCCGCGCACAAGGGGGCGCACTGGATGCGGCTCACCGCTCACGGCAGGGCCGCGCACGGCTCCGCCCCCGAGCTCGGTGACAACGCGGCCGTCCGGCTGGCCCGGGCCGCCGTGGCCCTGCACGACTACGACGACTGGCCGGCGCAGGACGGGTTCGGGTCGGTGACGGCGAACGTCGGCCTGCTCCGCGGGGGCGTGCAGCCGAACGTCGTACCCGACTCCGCGGAGATGCTGCTCGACGTGCGCACCCTGCCGACGGCGTCCGGCGACACCGTGCGCGACCTGGTGCGGACGCTCGCCGGGGAGGGGGTCGTGGTGGAGGACCACGTCGTGCTGCCGCGGTCGACACCGACACCTCGGACGCGTTCGTCGGTCTCGTCGGCGAGGCGCTCTCCGCGACCGGGCTGGACGGCAGCCCCGGCGAGCCGGCGCGGTACTTCACCGACGCCTCGGCGCTGATCCCGCTGCTCACCCCTACCGGGGCGCCTGCGGTGCCGACCGTGATCCTCGGGCCCGGTGAGCCCGACCAGTGCCACGTGGCCGACGAGTGGTGCTCGGTCGAGCAAGGTCGACCAGGCCGTCGAGGTCTACGCCGAGCTGCTGCGGCGGTGGTGCGCCCAGCCGTGACGTCGGGAATGCCTGCGCCTCCGACTCGTTGGCAGAGGCAATGTCTTCCACCACCTCGCCGGCCGCCGCCGACGCCCGTCGTGTCTCCCTGCTGGTCGGCCTGCTCTTCGGGCTGGCCGGGATGGGCAGCTCGTCCGCCGCGATCGCGCTGCCCGTGCTCGCCGACGACCTCGGCGTCAGCACCGGGGTGAGCGCGTGGGCGATCAGCCTGTACGCGTTGATGCTGGCCGTCGCGACCGCGGTCTACGGCCGGGTCTCCGACCTCGTCGGCATCCGGCTGCCGCTGCTCGTCGGGGTCGGGCTCATGACCACCGGTGCGCTGGTCGGCTCGCTGGCGCCGAGCTTCGGTGCTCCTGGCGGCGCGGATCTTCCAGGGCGCGGGCGCGGCCGCGGTGCCGACGCTCGGTGTGGCGATCATCAGCTTCCGCTTCCGCGGCGCCGTCCGCGCCGGCGCCCTCGGCCGGGTCGCCGGCATCGCCGCCGCGGTGAGCTGCCTCGGTCCCCTGGCGGGCGGCAGCATCGAGAGCCTGCTCGGGTGGCGGGCCGTCATCGCCCTGCCGATGCTGGGCGCCCTGCTCGTCCCGTTCCTTTACCGCTCGCTGCCGACCGAGGGCAGCGGCGCGCGGCTGGACCTGCTCGGTGCGGTCCTGGTGGCCGGTACGGCGGCCGGCCTCGTCCTGCTCGTCCAGTCCCCGTCGACCGGGCCGGTCGTCGCCGCCGTGGGCGCGACGCTGCTGGTGCTCGGCGCCCCGGCCGTCGCGCTGTGGGTGCGCCGGCGCCCTCACGGCTTCCTGCCCCGGTCCGTGATCCGCAACGCCGCCGTGGTGCGCAGCGCCCTCGCGGCCGCGGCCGTCCCGGCGGCCTGGTTCGCCCTGCTGATCGCTGTGCCGGCCGTGCTGGTCGGCCGCGGCTGGGAGCCGTGGCTCGTCGGCGTCGCCCTGCTGCCCAGCGCCGTCACCGGCCTGCTCGCGCCCCGCATCGCGGCGCCGCTGCTGACCCGCATCGGGCCGACGCTCTCGCTCGTCCTCGCCGCCGTGGTCGCGGCCGTCGCTCTGGCCGTCGCGGCGCTCGGCGCCTCGCTCGGCTCCGCGGTGCTCCTGGTGGTCGCCGTCGTCGCCGTCACCTTCGCCTTCGGCCTCGGGCAGCCGGCCCTGATGGCCGCCGTCGGTGACGCGGTCACGGACGACGTACGCGGGGTGGCGCTGGGTGTCGCTACCCTGTTCTTCCTCGTCGGTGGCGGCGTCGGCTCCGCCGTGGTCGGCGGGCTCAGCGACGTCCTCACGATGGGCGGCGCGCTCCTGCTACTGGCCGCGCTGCCGGTGCTCGGCATCCTCGCGCTGGCCCCGCAACTCCGGCGCGGTCCGGCGCCGGACCTGGCCGACTAGCGAATAGCTGCCAGGTCGCGCCGAGCGTGGATGTCATCCATGCCTTGGGGCTTCGTTCTGGTCCGTGCTCGACCAGCACCACCGTGGTCAACAAGCCAGGTGGGGATCTGGTCTCCTTGACGGAGCCCAGTCGGTGTCCCGGAAGTCGTGGCAGAGATGTGACGTTCCTGATGCCGGGTGCCATGCGGTCCGTCGCTTTGACCGCATCCCCTCGGCGCCGCGGGGTTCATCTTCAGCCAGTCGATCCGGGTAATGCCACCCTGCCGTCGGAGCGCTGACTCCCGCGCCGTCGGGAGCAGCCCCGAAGAGGATGCGCACGCCATAGGACCTCAGGGACGCTGACCCCTCGATCCAGCGCCCTAGATCGAGGACGCGTGCCCACGTTCGCCCGATGGTGCGTCGCTCCGCCATGAGGCATGGCCCTGCGAGTTCCGGCGGACTCAAGCGCCGAGGAGTGGCCTCTCGCGGCGAACCCAGCTGTCCGGGAACAGCGGGGGTTCCGGCGTCGTGGTTCCGGCGAACCAGGGGCGGGGCGCTACCACGCGTGTGCCTCCGAGCTTCTCGGCTACGTAGCCGGCCCACCAGGAGAACGAGCTGTTCGCGATCACGCACACGCGCGCCGACGCGAGCGCGACCAGGTGCGACCAGTCGTCCGACGACTGCGCCGTTGACAGCTCGATGCCCGGCGGCAAGTCGCATGAGCGGAGCAGATCGAGCGCCCGCAGCGGGTTGGTCGCTGACGACCTGCCACCGGCTGATCCCAGCCGTCTCCGCTTCGTGCCGGATCACCTCGGCGTAGTACGCGGGTGCCGTCGCGCCGTGGTGCCGCTGTGCACCGAGGTTCGACAGGTAGTCCGCGCCAGCCGTAATGGAGCGTCCCGATGTCGGATGACCGTCCTCGCGCCAGCTCACGGTGCGCCCGCACCTGGCTGCCTGCCAGCCGCTGGCGCAGCGCCGGCCAGGCCTCGGCAGACGTAGTCCAGGCGCTGGAAGTAGCCTGCAAGACGCCGCGTCCCTGTCCTGACCCGCGCGAGAGCGTCGTCGTCGGACAGCCCTTCCACGACCCTGCGCCGGCTCCAGATGTCGGTGCGCCGGAGCCCGCGCATCACGGGCGTCGACGCCGTCTCAGCGTCGGGGCCCACGAGTCCGTGCAGCGCGAAGGACCGGGCAGTCTCCCCGGCAGGACGAGGTGCTGGAGCCAGTCGTCCGTGAACACCACCGGCCGGCCCATCGGGCCGTCGTCACGAGACCGGCGCTCAGCTCGAAAAGCTGGTTGCCCGAGCCCTCCCTGCCACGGTATGAGCAGTGGTCTGTCTGGCTGAGCGCATCGTCCTGACTCGCGGTCGGCTTCCGGGCTATCGCGAGGCGTGGGCCGCTGACCGCACGTCGGGCAGACCCTGGGGTCCGCTGGTGACCGCCTCGCGTATCCGTACTATGGCAGCCGGCGTACCGCCGGAACCGGGAGGGCGGGTCCATGCCGCCCCCGGGCTCGCCGTGCTGGCCACCCCGCCGGCCGACCCGAGGAACAGGTGACGATTTTGCGCCCTGAGGGCGAGGCATGACCCGGCACTGGTTGCGACCCGGTTTCGCCCAGGCCAGCGGGGCGGGTCGTCTCGGGAGTCTGGCCTCGACCCTCAGCGCCGGCAGCGTCGTGCAGGTCCTTGCCGCGACCGCCGGATTCGTCACTGTGCCGCTGCTCGTCACCGACCTGGGAGCTCCGGCGTACGGCCTGCTCACGGTCATCCTGTCTCTCTCACCCTGGCTCACGATCGTCGACGCTGCCATCCACCCGGCGACGCGGCTCCTGGTCGGCGAGTCGCGCGACGTAGGCGAGGCGACGGCTCCGCCGGGCCTGCTGACGTCCGCGCTGCGCATGGCGCTCAAGGTGGTGACACTGAACCTCGGCACGGTCCTCGTCGGGGTCTTCGTACTGCCGCTCGTCGCGCTGTTCGGTGCCGGAGGCGTGGCAACGCGCAGCGAGCTGGTGGTCGCCATCCTGGTCTTCGCGCTGCCGATCATCGGCAGCGGTCCGGGAGCCGTCTACCTGGGTGCGTTGGAGGGCGTCGGACGCACGGTCGTCGCCGCGGTCCTCTCCGGCGCCGGCCCGCTCATCGCCCTGCCGTTGACACTCCTGGTGGCTTCCACGAAGGGCAGTCTCTGGGAGTTCGGTCTCGTGCAGGGTGTGGCGGTCGCCCTGCCCCGCTACGTCGCCTGGGTCTACTGGCTGTGGCGACCCAGTCTGTCGTCGCCCGATGCCGCCTCTTCACCTCGGCTGCGGGTCGGGCTGGTGCTACAGATGCTGGTCCTCTCGATCTCCTACATGATCCAGACGGGTTTCGACCCCGTGATCGTCTCGAGCAACCTGGGCGCGGAGTCCGCGGGCGCATTCGGTCTCGCGAACCGCATCGTGCAGGGCGCGATCATCCCCGTGATGGTGTTAACTCCTCTGTTCGGCGCCGACCTGGCCGCCGCCCGCCGCGCCGGATGGACGGGCGACAGGAGCCGCGAGCTCGGCAGGCTGCTGGGCCAGGCCTCCGCATGTGGCCTGGTCGCGGGCGGTCTCGTGGTCGGCCTGGGTCCCGTCGTGGGTCACGTCCTGGGCGCCGGTCAGGTGGGCACGGAGCTCGGCCTCTATCTGGCGGGTGGTCTGTTCGTCTTCGCCGCGTATGCGGGCGCCCCGCTGTTTCTTGCGTTCTCAGGTCCGCAAGGTCTCGCTCGATCCGTGAGGCTCAGCCTAATTTTAGCCTGCGCCAACCTGGGCAGCTCGTTCGCGCTCGTCGGTCCCGTCGGCGCCTCCGGTCCCCTCTGGGCCTCCGCCGCCGTGACTCTGGCCGCCGCCGGCTACTGGATGCTGATGTGGGCGCGACACCCTGACTGGCTGGGCCAGGTGCACCATCCTCGCGAAAACGCGGCCCAGGACGTGACCCCCGCCCGGGAGGACCCGCGTGGCACGGCCTGAGCGGCTGTCCGTGGTCATGCCCGTCCGCAACGGCGAACGGTCCTTGCGTCGAGCCATCGTGAGCACCTTGCACGGGCTCCCCGACGACGCAGAGCTAATCGTGGTCGATGACCGCAGCACGGACGGCACAGCCGATGTGACCGCGCGCATCCGGGACCCACGTCTGCGGCTAGAGGGGTCCACAGGGCACGCCGGGCGTCGCCGGCGCCCTGAACTTCGGGATTGAGATCGCGTCCGGTCACTACCTCGCCCGGATGGACGCCGACGACATCTGTGCGCGTGGGCGTTTCCGTCGGCAGCTTCGCACCCTGACGACCGAGCGCGTGGACCTGTGCTTTGGCTCCATCCTCAAGTTCTCGCCCAGGGTGCCGTGGGTCCTGCCGTCGCCTCCGGTGCCGCTGACTCCCGAGATCGTGCCCTGGCAGTTGCTGTTTGACAACGTTCTCGCGCATCCGGCGATGATGTGCCGGCGTCAAGTTCTGCTGGATCTTGGCGGATATCGTTCAACCCCAGCGGAGGACTACGACCTCTGGCTCCGGGCTGCGGCCAGTGGCCTCCGCCTGAGGCGCACCGGGCGGTTGCGAGGTCGCCTACCGAATTCATTCCCAGCAGGTGTCGGGGCTGGCTTCGTGGCGTCGTGACGTCTTACGCGAGCCTCAGCTTCTGCAGAGCCTCACCGAACTGGCGGCGCAGCTCGGTCTTCCACATCCGCGGAGCTGGGCGATGACGCGTGCGGGAGAGCCGGCCCCGGACGACCATCGGCTCGACAACGACAACTGGATCGCCCGAGAGATGCCCTTGTCGACTCCCTGGCACAAGGCCGGACTTCTCCTTGCCGAGTTCGGCCCACCCAGGTGGCGATGGTGACCGCCGATAGACCAGACCCGGCGGGCGGCGCGGAGGTCCGTGTGCTGTGGGTCGTCGAAGACATTTCGCGCCGAGGCGGGGTCGAGTCGGTCGTACGCGCTTTGTCGCGGATTGTCGGCGAGCGCGGCATCGACTCCGAGGTGTTGTCGTGGTGTCCCTCCGCCGAGGGCGCCAGCACTGCCGGGCGTCGAGGTTGGCTCACGTCGAAGCTGTCCGCTGCCCGCCGGCGACTTCATCGGGCACGGGTCGCGGGCGAGGCAGTCAAGGATCGGCTGGTCGCGGATCCGGGACTTGTTGCGGTGATCGACTACGGGTCCCTCGACGTGGCTCGGCATCTCCGTGGCGTGCCACGGTGGGGTCTCCATGTCCACTGGGCCCCTCGAGCTCGTACTCAACCCCTGGCGTCACTTCCATCGGGCGGACGTGCCGCCACTGCTCTTCCCGTGGTTGTGGCGCGATTGTGGTTCCTCAGCCGGATCGGCAGACGGGTGTTGTCATCGGCGCCCTTCGTGATCGCCTTGACCGAGTCGCACGCCACTGCGTTCAGCTCCCTGACAGGGGCCGTTCACCAGATCGAGAATCCCTTGAACTTCGGTGCTGTCGGGTCCCGGAAGCGGGTGCAAGGTCGGACCGACCTTGTGATCGGATGCATCGGCCGCCTCGCCTGGGAAGAGGGAGTCGACGTCTTGATCGACGCCCTCGCGGTGGGGCCTCTGCCGTCCGGCGTTCGCGCTGTCATTGCGGGTTCAGGGCCAGCCGAACCGGACCTCCGCCTCAGGGCGGCTGAGCTGGGTTTGTCTGGCGTCGAGTTCATGGGATGGGTCGATGACCCACAGGCGCTGCTCAGCCAGATCGACGTCTTGGTGCTCCCCAGCCGCCTCGAGGCGGTCCCGCTCGTGCTCGTGGAGGCTTTGAGTGCGGGGTGCCTGGTCGTCGCCACGAACGCCGGCGGGGGCGTCCGCGACCTACTCAGACATGGGAGGCTCGGTCGCATCGTTCCGACGGAGGATCCCGTGGCTCTCCGCTCTGCGCTGGACCACGCCTTGACGGAGGTGGCGGCCGGCGTTCGGCCACCGAGCTCCGACATCGAGACGCAGCTTCAGCGCCACGCACCGTCCGTGGTGGCGGACGCCTGGGTTGAGCTCCTGCGCGACCAAGGCGGTCGGCCAGGGAAAGTCGCCGCCGGCTGACGGGCAGCGGCAGTCGCTAGGCTCCGCGACCGTCGAGCGACTCCAGGAGAGCGTTCAACGGGGGATATGCCGACCTGTGCCACGCGAGCCGCTCGTCGAATGCGCGTCGCGCCGCGGTGGCGAGCCTGCCTGCCAGGTGCTGGTCCTCCAGCACGTCAGTTGCGGCGGCAGCGATCCCGGCGGCGTCGTCGCGCACGAGGACCTCCACATCAGGGCGGACGTCGACACCCGCGATGCCCTTCGGAGTGGCCACGACAGGCATCCCGAAGGCCATCGCCTCGTAGAGCTTGAGCTTCGTCCCCGACCCGGACCGAAACGGCATGAGCACCAGCCGTGCCCTTCGGTAAGCGTCGTCAACGCTCGGTGCGTTCTCGAGGAACTCGACCCACGGCACGCTCTCGAGCTGTGCTCGCATGCTCGCGGACGGCCGACGGCCGATCACCAGCAGGGATGCGTCCGGTCGTCGTTCACGCACCCGTGGCACGATCTCGTGGATCAGGGCGCTGATGGCCTCGATATTCGGCGGGAAATCCAGGCTGCCGACGAACAGCATGACCGGACCCGCGGCGACCGGGTCAGCAGGGAGGTCCGGCGGCTCCATCGAGCTCGGCACGAGGACTAAGGACGCGGAAGGCGCGATCTCGCGCAGGCCGCGGGCATCCGGATCCGACACCGTCAGTGTCGCTGCGCTCTCGCGTAGGAGTGCCCGCTCGGCGCGAGTGACGCGGCGGTGATCGACCGTGAACGTGACCCTGTCGACAAGCCCCTGAGCGGCCTGGCGGTGTCCTTCGAAGAGTTCGTGCTCGACGTTTTGCGAGTCGTAGATCCACGGAACCGCGGGCATCAGGCTACGGGCGAGCCCCCAGGTCATCACCTCGGACACAACTCCGAGGTCCGGGCGGAACTCGTCGATCATGCGGCGGACCCGGTCCACCGACCCGCGCGTGACGCGCGGCGCCCGGAGGGGGTCCGCCGAGAACACCTTGGTGAGGGCGCCGGAGACGCCGCGGCGGACGTCGCAGTTCCGCGGTCGTAAGGCCGGAGGGGGGTTGTCCGCCATCAAGCTGGTCGTTGGGCTGCACGAGCAGCACGTCGTGGCCCGCGGCGAGCGCGCCCCGCACCAGACCCGCGTGCGGTGGTCACCGCCGCCCCGCGGCGGCATCAGCTGCCGCGGGTGAAACCAGACGATCCGGCCATGACTCAGCCCCGACGCGCCCGGGCCGCCGTACGCCCCCGCTCACCGGCGTCGAGGACGACCTTGCGGATCCGAACGGTGTCGGGGGTGACCTCGCAGCACTCGTCCTCGCGGCAGAACTCCAGGCTCTGCTCGAGGGAGAGCTTCTTCGGCGGGATCAGCTTCTCGAAGTTGTCGGACGTGGAGGAGCGGACGTTGGTCTGCTTCTTCTCCTTGGTGATGTTCACGTCCATGTCGTCCTCGCGGGAGTTCTCGCCGACGATCATGCCCTCGTAGACCTCGGTGGTCGGCTCGACGAACATCACGCCGCGCTCCTGCAGGTTCGTCATCGCGTACGACGTTGCTGCACCGGACCGGTCGGCGACGAGCGAGCCCGACGCGCGGGAGCGGATCTCGCCGGCCCACGGCTCGTAGCCCTCGAACACGTGGTGGGCGATGCCGGTGCCGCGGGTGTCGGTGAGGAACTCGGTGCGGAAGCCGATCAGGCCGCGCGCCGGGACGAGGAACTCCATGCGCACCCAGCCGGTGCCGTGGTTGGTCATCTGCTCCATCCGGCCCTTGCGGACCGCGAGGAGCTGGGTGATGGTGCCGAGGTACTCCTCGGGGGCGTCGATGGTCAGCCGCTCGACCGGCTCGTGGAGCTTGCCGTCGATCTCGCGGGTGACCACCTGCGGCTTGCCGACGGTGAGCTCGTAGCCCTCGCGGCGCATCTGCTCGACCAGGATCGCCAGCGCCAGCTCGCCGCGGCCCTGCACCTCCCAGGCGTCGGGACGCTCGGTCGGGAGCACGTTGATCGACACGTTGCCGACCAGCTCGGCGTCGAGGCGGTCCTTGACCAGGCGGGCGGTCACCTTGGTGTTCTTGGTGGGGCCGCGGCCGGCCAGCGGCGAGGTGTTGGTGCCGATGGTCATGGAGATGGCCGGCTCGTCGACGGTGATGAGCGGCAGCGCCTGCGGGTTCTCGGGGTCGGCCAGCGTCTCGCCGATCATGATGTCCGACATCCCCGCGATGGCGACGATGTCGCCGGGGCCGGCGCTCTCGCCGGGCTTGCGCTCGAGGCCCTCGGTGACGAGCAGCTCGGTGACCTTGACGTTCTGGACCGAGCCGTTGCGCTTCATCCACGCGACCTGCTGGCCCTTCTTGAGCGTGCCCTCCTTGACCCGCACCAGCGCGAGGCGACCGAGGAAGGGGCTCGAGTCGAGGTTGGTGACGTGGGCCTGCAGCGGGGCGTCGGCGTGGTACGTCGGGGCCGGGATCGTCTCGAGGATGGTCTTGAACAGCGGCTCGAGGTTCTCGCTGTCCGGAAGGCCGCCGTTCTCCGGCTGCTCGAGCGAGGCGCGGCCGGCCTTGGCGGAGGCGTACACCACCGGGAAGTCCAGCGCTTCCGCGTTGTGGCTGTCGTCGAGCAGGTCCATGAACAGCTCGTAGGTCTCGTCGACGACCTCGCTGATGCGGGCGTCGGCGCGGTCCACCTTGTTCACCACGAGTACGACGGGCAGGTCGGCGTTGAGCGCCTTGCGGAGCACGAACCGGGTCTGCGGCAGCGGGCCCTCGGACGCGTCGACGAGCAGCACGATGCCGTCCACCATGGACAGGCCGCGCTCGACCTCGCCGCCGAAGTCGGCGTGGCCCGGGGTGTCGATGATGTTGATGACCATCGGGCCGTCCGTCGCGGCCGCGCCGGTGTACCGGATCGCGGTGTTCTTCGCGAGGATCGTGATGCCCTTCTCGCGCTCCAGGTCGCCGGAGTCCATCGCGCGCTCGTCGACGTGCTGGTGCTCGCCGAACGCGCCGCCCTGCCAGAGCATCGCGTCCACGAGCGTGGTCTTGCCGTGGTCGACGTGCGCCACGATCGCGACGTTGCGGAGGTCGGTGCGGTTCAGGGTCTCGGGCATGGCGGGGCAGTCTGCGCTTTCGGTGGGGGATCCGCGGCCCGTCGTACACGAAGGCGACGGGGCGCTGGGAGCGTGCCGAGTCTACCGGCAGAGGCCCCTTCGGCCCGAATCGCTACCGTCGGGGGAGTGACCGCCCTCGCCGACCTGCTCGCGGACTCCTCGTCCGTGGTGGCGTTCACCGGGGCCGGGATCTCCACCGAGTCCGGGATACCTGACTTCCGCTCGCCGGGCGGGGTCTGGACCCGCTACGACCCCGCGGACTTCACGTTCAGCCGGTACGTCGAGTCGGCCCGGGTCCGCGAGCTGTCGTGGCAGATGCGGCGCGAGTTCCTGGGGGAGGGGTACGCCCCGAACCCCGGCCACCTCGCACTCGCCCGGCTCGAGGCGACCGGCCGCTCACCGGGCGTGATCACCCAGAACATCGACGGGCTGCACCAGGAGGCCGGCTCCCGCACGGTCGTCGAGGTGCACGGCACCGCCCGCGAGGTGATGTGCATCGGGCACCACCCGCGGCACGGCCGGCCGGACGGCTGCGGGTTCACGGCACCGCTCTCGTGGGCGCTCGGCCTCGTCGACGCCGGTGACCCCGACCCGCTCTGCCCGCTGTGCGGCGGGTTGGTGAAGTCGTCGACGGTGTCGTTCGAGCAGGTGCTGTTCCCGCACGTCGTGCACGACGCGCTGGCGATGGCCGCGCAGGCCGACCTGATGCTCGCGGTCGGCTCGTCCCTGGGTGTCTACCCCGCAGCCGAGCTCCCCGTGGTCGCGGTCCGCAACGGCGCCCGCCTGGTGATCGTGAACGACGAGCCCACGCAGTACGACGGCCTGGCCGATCTCGTGGTCCGGGGCCGTGCGGGTGAGGTGCTCGCGGAGGCCGTCGACGCCGTCAGCTGAGGGCGCGGTCGAGCGCGGCCTCGACGTGCAGCGTCGTGCTGGGGAACACCGGCACCTCGGAGTCGGCCTGCTTGACCAGCAGCTCGAGCTCGGTGCAGCCCAGGATCACGCCCTGCGCTCCGGCGTCCCAGAGCTCCTCGATGACGCCCACGACGGTGGTGCGGGAGGTGTCGATCACCTTCCCGTGCACGAGCTCGCCGTAGATGATCTCGTCGATGGCGTCGTGCCGGGCCTCGTCGGGGACCACGACCTGCAAGCCGTGGGACGCGAGCCGGTCGACGAAGAACGGCTGCTGCATCGTGAAGGACGTGCCGATCAGCCCCACGCTGGTCAGCCCGCGCGCCTTGCACGCGTCGGCCACCACGTCGGCGAGGTGCAGGAACGGGATCGTCACGGCGGCCTCGACCTGGTCGGCCACCTTGTGGAACGCGGTCGTGCACATCAGCAGCAGGTCGGCGCCGGCCGCCTGGACTCCCTTGGCGGCATCGGCCAGCAGGGTTCCGACCTCGTCCCACCGTCCGGCCCGCTGCAGCTCGGTGAGCTCGTGGAACTCCACGCTCGACATCACGGTCCGCGCGGAGTGCAGCCCGCCGAGACGCTGCTCCACCGTGAGGTTGAGCAGCTTGTAGTACTCGAGGCTGCTCTCCCAGCTCATCCCGCCGACCAGTCCGATGCTCAACACGCGCCCGAGTCTGTCACAGCGGGGTTCCGCCTGTCGGCGCTCCGGGATAGACCTGTGGCATGACTCGGTGCCAGATCGTCCCCCCGTACCTCCTCGAGCGGATCGCGTCCGCGCACCCCGACCCGGACGCCTGCGCGTGCGGGGCCCGGACCCTGGAGATCGACGCCGAGCTGCGCACCCGCCGGACCACCGCCGCCGCGGTGCCGACGGCCTCGCCGGGTGACAAGCCGTTCGCCGTCTACACCGCGTCCAACGGTTCGACGCTGCCCGGCCGCAAGGTCCGCGCGGCCGGGGCGGCGGCCACCGGCGACCCGGCCGTCGACGAGGCCCACGACGGCGTGCAGGCCTCGCTGGCCCTGTTCAAGGAGGTCTTCGGCCGCGACTCGTACGACGGGCAGGGTGCCGCCGTGGTCGCGACCGTGCACTACCAGCGCGACTACGACAACGCCTTCTGGGACGGCGACCAGCTGGTGTTCGGCGACGGCGACGGCAAGGTGTTCGACCGGTTCACCAAGCCGGTCGACGTGCTGGGTCACGAGCTCAGCCACGCGGTCACCCAGTTCACCGCCAACCTCACCTACCAGGGCCAGTCGGGCGCCCTCAACGAGTCGATCTCCGACGTGTTCGGCTCCTGCCTCAAGCAGCGGCTGCTCGGGCAGACCGCCGACCAGGCCGACTGGCTGATCGGGGAGGGCATCTTCCTGCCGCCCGTGCAGGGCCGGGCGTTGCGCTCGATGGCGGAGCCGGGCACCGCCTACGACGACCCGGCCCTCGGCAAGGACCCGCAGGTCGCGACGATGGCCGACTACGTCGACACCCAGGACGACAACGGCGGCGTGCACACCAACTCGGGCATCCCCAACAAGGCCTTCCACCTCGCCGCCACCGGCATCGGCGGCACGAGCTGGGACGGCGCCGGGAAGATCTGGTACGCCGCCTTGACCTCCGGGATCTCCGCGGACACCGACTTCGCCGGCTTCGCGGCCGCGACCGTCACCGCGGCGGAGGCGGTGTCCCCCGAGGCCGCCGACGTGGTCCGCTCCGCGTGGGAGCAGGTCGGCGTCACCGGCGCGGCAGTCCCGTCGAGCGGGTCGACCACCCCGGCGACCGGACGCGTCGCGGTCACCCGGACAGGCGGCTTCGCCGGGGTCCGGCAGAGCGGTGAGCTGACCCTCGGCGACGACCCGCGGACCGACGAGGTGTCCTCGCTGCTCGACCGGATCGACCTGCGGGCCGTGACGCCGTCACGGCCCCAGCCCGACCGGTTCGTCTACACCTTCGACGTCGACGGGCAGCACGTCGTCGTCGGCGAGCAGGACCTCACCGACGACCTCGGCCGGCTGGCCCGGCTGCTGCTCGACTAGCTGCCGTTCCCCTGGGACTCGTCGTCGAAGACCCGGTGCACCTTGTGCTGGGCGGCCTGGGCGCGCGGCCGGATCACCAGCTCGTCGATGTTCACGTGCGCGGGTCGGGTCACCATCCAGGTGATCGCGTCGGCGATGTCGTCCGCGGTCAGCGGCTCGGCCACCCCGGCGTAGACCGCGTCCGCCTTCTCGCGGTCCCCGTCGAAGCGCACCAACGCGAACTCGTCGGTGCGGACCATCCCCGGCGCGATCTCGCACACCCGCACCGGCTGGTCCCAGAGCTCGAGCCGGAGCGTCTCGCTGACGACCTGGGTGCCGTGCTTGGCGGCCGTGTAGCCGGCGCCGCCCTCGTAGGCGATCCGGCCGGCGGTGGACCCGACGTTCAGGATCACCCCGGCCCCGCTCGCGACCAGCGCCGGCAGCAGTGCCCGGGTGACCTGCATCAGTCCGATGACGTTCACCTCGTACATCCGCCGCCAGTCGTCGGGGTCCGACTCCGCGACGGGGGCGGCGCCGAACGCGCCGCCGGCGTTGTTCACCAGCACGTCGAGGCGCGGGCCGACGGTCTCGGCGAGCCGGGCGACCTCGTCCGTCGAGGTGACGTCGCAGCGGACCGCCGTACCCCCGATCTCCTCGGCCAACGCCGCCACCCGGTCCTCGCGCCGGGCGGCGCAGAACACGTGGAACCCCTCGGCGGCGAGGTGGCGCGCGGTAGCGGCGCCGATCCCGCTGCTCGCTCCGGTCACGACGGCTGTCCTGGTCTCCATGGCGCCAGTCTGCCCACCCGGCCCGTGCCGGCCACGACCGACCGCGCGATGTGGGGTGGATCACAGCTGGAGCGGACCAGTCGTGCCAAACCGGACGTGACACGGCACACTCGGGCCCATGAACGTGTCCCGTGCGGCTGCGATGGCCGCGGTTCTGGGGGGCCTGGTATGGCTCGTGGCGGCGGCTCTGGACTGGGGGCAGGACGTCAACCCGATCGTGTACACCATCGGTCTCGTCTGGTTCCTGGTGGCGCTGATGGGCCTCGGCTACGGGCTGGTGGCCACGGCGCCCGTGTGGCTGCGGGCGGTCGTCTCGGTCGCGACCCCGCTGCTCGGGTACGGCGTGTGGTTCACGATCAGCGACGCCTTCACCTCGAACTACCTGCCGGTGCTCGTGGCCGGACTGCTGCTGGTCGCCACCGGGGGCCTGGTGCTGGCGCGGAGCCGCAGCGCGGAGCCGGTCGAGGCGCCGGTGCGCGGCCGGCGCGCGGCCCGCTGACGTCACACCCGGAATAGGTGTGGCCCCGGCGGCGGTTGGGGACATGGAGGTATGCCCGTGAGCCCTGACCCGCGCACCCAGCGACCCACCCGGCACGGACGGGTCGCGATGATCAGCGTGCACACGTCGCCGCTGGACCAGCCCGGCACCGGGGACGCCGGCGGCATGAACGTGTACGTCGTGGAGCTGGCCAAGCGGCTGGCCGAGCGCAACGTCGCCGTCGAGATCTACACCCGCGCCACCTCGTCGGCGCTGCCGCCGACCGTCGAGGCGTTCCCGGGCGTCACCGTCAACCACGTGCACGCCGGCCCGTTCGAGGGCCTGACCAAGGGCGAGCTGCCCGGGCAGCTGTGCGTGTTCGCGCGTGAGGTGCTCCGCGCCGAGGCGCGGCACGACCAGGGCTGGTACGACGTCGTGCACTCGCACTACTGGCTGTCGGGTCAGGTCGGGGCACTGGTCCGCGACCGGTGGAGCGTCCCGCTGGTGCACTCGATGCACACGATGGCCAAGGTCAAGAACGCCTCCCTCGCCGTCGGGGACACCCCCGAGCCCAGCGTCCGGGTGATCGGAGAGGAGCAGGTCGTCGAGGCAGCCGACATGCTCATCGCCAACACCGACATCGAGGCCAAGCAGCTGCTCGAGCTCTACGACGCCGACCCGGGACGGGTCGAGGTCGTGCACCCCGGTGTCGACCTGGACGTGTTCCGTCCGTCGGCCACGGCGCGGGGCCGGCTCGGCCTGCCGCAGGACGCGGTGGTGCTGATGTTCGCCGGACGCATCCAGCCCCTCAAGGCGCCGGACATCCTGCTGCACGCCGTGCGTTCCCTGCTCGACCGTGACCCGTCGCTGCGGCCCCGCCTGGTCGTGCCCGTGGTCGGCGGCCCGTCCGGCACCGGCCTGGAGCACCCCGAGTCGCTGGCCCAGCTCGCCGACTCGCTCGGCGTGGCCGACGTGGTCCGTTTCGTGCCGCCGGTCGCGCAGTCGGAGCTGGCCGACTGGTACGCCGCCGCGACCCTCGTCTGTGTGCCGTCCTACAACGAGTCCTTCGGCCTGGTCGCCGTCGAGGCGCAGGCCGCCGGTACGCCGGTCGTGGCCGCCGCCGTGGGCGGGCTCACCACCGCCGTACGCGACGGTGTCTCCGGCCTGCTGGTGGACAGCCACGACCCGCTCGACTACGCCCGGGCGATGGAGCGCGTGATCGCGGCCCCGGACCTGCGGGCCGAGCTGTCCCAGGGCGCGGTGCGCCAGGCGGCGAGCTTCGCGTGGGAGATCACCGCCGACCGGACGCTCGAGGTCTACCGCGCCGCCGCCCGCTCGATGCGCGACGACCTCGCCGGGGTCCGATGAGCGACGCCCGAAGGCTGGCCCTCGAGGTCGTCCGCGAGACCCTCGGCGACTCCGACCTGACCTGGAAGGAGATCTCCGAGGGGGTCTTCACCGTCGACCTCCCGGGGGAGAAGAAGCTCTCGACGCCGTGCCGGCTCGACGTCGGTGAGCACGCGTTCGGGGTGCACGCGTTCGTCGCCCGGCAGCCCGACGAGAACCACGAGCGGGTGTACCGCTGGCTGCTCGAGCGCAACCTGAAGATGTTCGGCGTCTCGTTCGCGGTGGACGCGGTGGGCGACATCTACCTCGACGGCCGGCTGCCGCTGGTCGCGGTGACGCCCGACGAGATCGACCGGCTGCTCGGCGCGGTGCTGACCTACGCCGACGACTCCTTCAACACCATCCTGGAGCTCGGGTTCGCGACCTCGATCCGCCGGGAGTGGGAGTGGCGCAAGAGCCGGGGCGAGTCGACCCGCAACCTGGAGGCGTTCCGCGGCTGGCTGGAGCGCGACCCCTCCTAGCCGACCGCCAGGTCCGCGGGCGCCAGCCCGAGCAGGTCGGCCACCGCCCGCTCACCGAGCGGCGTGACCTCCAGGGTGCGGCTGCGGTGGCGGCGCCGGACCCAGTCCTCGGCGACGAACGTGTCGCACAGCGCGGCCCCCAGGCTGCCCGCCAGGTGCGGGGTCCGCTCGGTCAGGTCGACGCACTCGCGCAGCAGCACGCGCCGTTGCCTCTCCAGCCCCTCGACGTCGACTCCGAGGTCCGCGAACCAGTCCCGCCCCCGCGGGGTCAGCCGGAGACCGTCCCGGTGCGTGAGCAGGTGGCGGCCCACCAGGGCGTCGTGCACGGCCACCCCGAGCCGGCCCGCGAGGTGGTCGTAGCAGGTGCGGGCGACGGCCATCCGTCGGCGCTCCCGCACCGCGTCGAGCGAGCGCGGCGGCGCGGCCGTGCCGAAGCCGCTGAGCAGCTCGAGCAGCTCGCCCACCTGCGGTCCGGCGAGCCGGACGAGCTTGTGCCGCCCCTGGGTCTCGGTGGTCACCAGCCCGCCGGACACCAGCCGTCCGACGTGCTCGCTGGCGGCCGCCCGGCCCACCGACGCCGCGTCCGCGAGCTCGGACACCGTCCACGCGCCGCCGTCCAGCATCGCCAGGCACATCGCCGCGCGGCTGCGGTCTCCGAGCAGGCAGGCCACCGCGGCGACGGCTGCCGCGTCGGTCACGCGGGGGCTCCCTCCGGCACGCGGGCCCGGGGCTTGCGACGCGCGAGCGAGACGCCGACCAGGGCGAGCACCCCGCCGACGTACGCCATCGCCGGCGGCGTCTCGGACAGCAGCACCCAGCTCAGCAGCACGGTGATCGGCGGGACGAGGTACGTCGTCACCGCGAGGTTGCCGGCGCTCATGTGCGAGAGCGCGAACGCGTACGTCGAGAACGCGATCGCCGTGGGGAACACACCCAGGAACACCACCCAGCCGAGGTCCGCGGCGCTCGACGCCCGTGCGTCGGACACGAGGTCGCCGGCGAACGGCAGGCAGGCGATGGCGCCGACCGTGCACGCGATCCAGGTGACCTCGATGGCGGGCAGCCGGGCGACCAGCGGCTTCTGCAGGATCAGGCTGATGGCGTAGGCCGCCGCCGAGATCAGGCAGAGCACGACGCCGAACGGGTCGCGGTTGCCGGCGTCGGAGGTCGACGTGGCGATCAGCACCACGCCGCCGAACGCGATCAGCAGGCCGACGCCCAGGGCCGGGGTGGCCTTCTCCTTGAGGAACACCGCCGCCAGCACTGCCACCAGGACCGGCGAGAGCTGGATGAGCAGCGCCGCGGTGCCGGCGTCCACGCGGAGCTCGCCCGCGTTCAGCGCGACGTTGTACAGCCCGAACCACAGCAGCCCGATGGCCACGAGCCCGGGCCACTCGCGCCGGGTCGGCATCCGCCCGCCGCGCAGCGCGAGCACCACCCCGAGCGCCAGCGAGCCCACCAGCAGCCGGCCCAGGGAGAGCGCGCCGGGGGAGAAGGTGTGGCCCAGGTGCCGGATCGCGACGAACGCCGACGACCACAGGACGAGGGTGACGGCGACGGCGACGAGCGGGAGCGAGCTTGCTCGGGGTGCGGCGGACATGCCGCCAACGCTAGTCGCGGGACAGTTCGGCACCCACCGAAATGTTGTCGACTTGCGTCGACATACGGACGATCTGCTCAGGCCTCGAGCTTGTAGCCGAGCCCGCGGACGGTGACGAGGTAGGACGGGGTCGCCGGGTCCGGCTCGATCTTCGCCCGCAGCCGCTTCACGTGCACGTCGAGCGTCTTGGTGTCACCGACGTAGTCGGAGCCCCAGACCCGGTCGATCAGCTGCCCGCGGGTGAGCACCCGGCCCGGGTTGCGCAGGAACATCTCGAGCAGCTCGAACTCCTTGAGCGGCAGCTTGGTGTCGCCGCCGTTCACGGTCACGACGTGCCGCTCGACGTCCATCCGGACCGGACCGGCCTCCAGCGTGGCGGGGGCGAGCTCGACCTCGTGGCCGCGCCGCAGCACGGCCCGGATCCGGGCGACCAGCTCACGCGGGGAGTACGGCTTGGTGACGTAGTCGTCGGCGCCCAGCTCGAGCCCGACGACCTTGTCGACCTCGGCGTCCTTGGCGCTGACCATGATCACCGGGACGTTCGACGTCTGCCGGATCTGGCGGCACACCTCGGTGCCGGGGATGCCGGGCAGCATCAGGTCGAGGAGCACGATGTCGGCGCCGGTCTTGTCGAACTCCGCCAGCGCCTCCGGCCCGGTGTTGGCCACCGAGACGTCGTAGCCTTCCTTGCGGAGCATGTAGGCGAGCGCGTCGCTGTAGCTCTCCTCGTCCTCGACGACGAGTACTCGGGTCACGGGGTTGCCTCCTGGTGGCTGGGTACGTCGCTGGTCACGTCGCTGGGCACGTCGGTGGACGTGGTGGCGGGCGGCGCGGACGGCGCGCTGCCCGGTTCGGGCGCGGACCTCGGAAGGAGCGGGGCTGCCCCGTCCGAGACCCGGCGCGGGAGCGAGAGGGTGAACGTCGAGCCCTGGCCCTCCACCGACCAGACCCGCACCTCACCGCCGTGCGAGGCGGCGACGTGCTTGACGATCGAGAGGCCGAGACCGGTGCCGCCCGTGGAGCGGTGCCGGGCCGGGTCGACCCGGTAGAAGCGCTCGAAGATCCGTTCGATCTCCGCCGCGGGGATGCCGATGCCCTGGTCGGTGACGGTCAGGTCGACCATCAGGTCGTCGGTGCGGGCGGCGACGACGACCCGGCTGCCGTCGGGGGAGTAGGCGACCGCGTTGGCGACCAGGTTGCCGAGCGCCAGCGCGACCTCGTCGCCGTTGCCGAGGATCTGCAGCCCGCGCTCCCCGTCGTGCACGACGCTGATCCGCTTCGACTGGGCGTCGATCGTGCTCTGGTCGATCGACCGGGAGATGATGGCGTCCACGTCGACGGTCTGCGGCTCGTGGAGGGGGTCGTCGCCCTGGAGCCGGGACAGCTCGATGATCTGCTGCACCAGCCGGGTCAGCCGTGCGCTCTCGGTCTGCATCCGACCCGCGAACCGGGTCACCGCCTCCGGGTCGTCGGCGGCCTCCTGCACCGCCTCGGCCAGCAGGTTCAGCGCGCCCACCGGGGTCTTGAGCTCGTGCGAGACGTTGGCGACGAAGTCGCGGCGGATCGCCTCGACGCGTCGCTCGCGGGTGCGGTCCTCCACCAGGGCGAGCACCAGGCGGCTGCTGAGCGGCGCGACCCGCGCGGTCACGTGCAGCGGCGCGACGGCCCGGCCCCGCGACATCACCAGCTCGGTCTCGCGGATCTGCCCGTCCCGTCGTACCTGGCGGACGAGCTCGGCGAGCTCCTCGACGGCCACCTCGTTGTCGCGGACCAGCCCGAAGGCGTACGCCGGAGCGGAGGCCTTGAGGACCTCGTCCTTCTCGTCGACGACCAGCGCACTGGAGCGCAGGACGGAGAGGACGGTGGCGATACCCGCGGGCAGGACCGGCTCCTCGACGGGGGTCGGCTGGTGCATCTGCGCCTCGCTGACCCGCCACGCGAGAACGACGCCCGCGCCGAGCACAGCGCCGAGCAGCGCGAAGAGGAGCGCCTGGGTCGTACCGTCCACGGCTCGATCGTACGGCCCGTGTCATCCGGTGTTCTCCTGACGGAGGGTCGCTGACCTGCGCTTTCTCCGACTGTTCACCTCGCGTTCACGCCTCGTCGTCATCGGGTCGCCGGGGCTTCACCTGGGACTCCTACCGTTCACCCCATGCGCAATGCCTACTTCGACCAGCTCGACTCGATCGTCGATGAGCTCGTCGACATGACCCAGGTGGTCCAGGTCGCCGTGGCGCGTGCCACTCAGGCGCTGCTCACCGCGGACGCCGAGATCGCCGAACGGGTCATCAGCGACGACGCCGCCATCGATGCCGCGCGGGAGCGTGTCGAGGAGCGCTCCTTCGAGCTCCTCGCCCTCCAGCAGCCGGTGGCCAGCGACCTGCGGATGCTCGTCGCGGCCCTACGGATGGTGGCCGACCTCGAGCGGATGGGTGACCTGTCCGTGCACGTCGCGAAGGTCGCGCGCCTGCGTGTCCCGCAGGTCGCCGTCCCCGCCGAGATCGTGCCCACGATCGAGCGGATGGCCACCGTCGCGGAGAAGATGGTCG
The DNA here is from genome assembly GCA_963827435.1 of uncultured Actinomycetota bacterium. Taxonomy (GTDB): domain Bacteria; phylum Actinomycetota; class Actinomycetes; order Propionibacteriales; family Nocardioidaceae; genus Nocardioides_B. The sequence goes on along the minus strand of CAWHAU010000008.1, from coordinate 50,799 downwards.
GCACCGTCGCGGGCATCATCGCCGAGCGCGACGTCGAGGGCGCCCGGCGCCTGGAGGAGGACGACGAGGAGATGGACCAGCTCCGTCGCTCGTCGTTCCGCCTGATGCTGGCCGACTCCTGGCCGCACGGCGTCGAGCCGGCCGTCGACATCGCCCTGCTCGGCCGCTACTACGAGCGGATCGCCGACCACGCCGTCTCGCTGGCCCGCCGGGTCGTCTACCTCGTGACCGGCGAGACCGTCACCACCGTCGACCACCTCTAGACCCCAGACAGCCCCGTCGGCATTCGGCCCGCGCACAGGCCCGGATGCAATGATGCGGGCGTGAACGCGGCCACCCGCCTGTCGACGTCGGTCGACTTCGTGGAGGAGTTCGCCGCCGCGGCCGAACGGTTGGCCGTGGCGGTGGCGTGGTCGGACCTGCGCGCTCGCGTCCCGGCCTGCCCGTCCTGGTCGACGTACGACCTGGTCACGCACGTCGGCAACGTGCACGCCTGGGCGGCCACGATCGTCGAGACCGGCCGCTCCGCCGCCGAGCAGAACGACGAGCCGGCGCACGCGAGACCGCGGACCGTCAGCGCGTGGTACGCCGGGAAGGCCGAGGACCTCTACGAGGTGCTGCGGGCCGCGGACCCCGCGGCACCGTGCTGGAACTTCGCGTTCGGCACCGGCACCGCGGCGTTCTGGCCGCGCCGCCAGCTGCACGAGACGACCATCCACCACCTCGACCTCGAGCAGACGCTGGGGCGGGAGACCACGATCGACACCGCGGTCGCCCGCGACGGCGTCGACGAGGTGCTGCGGGTCTTCCTGCACCGGATGCACCGGCGCGGCCGTCCCGCGCAGCTCGAGCAGCCCCTGGCCGTCACCGCGACCGACACCGGCGACACCTGGGTCGTGGCCCCGCAGCCGCGTTCCGGCTCCACCCCGATGGTGCCCGCCCAGGCCGTCGGCACCGCCGCCGAGACGGTCCCGACCCTGCCCCCGAGCGTCGAGCACCGTACGTCGCCCGTCGCGCACGTCGAGGACCGCGTCGAGGCCCCGGCCGGCGTGCTGTACCGGATGCTCTGGAAGCGGCTCGCGCCCGAGGACGCAGGCCTTCGGATCTCCGGCGACGAGAGCCGGGTCCGGGGGTTCCTGGGGTCCGCGCTGGTGCCGTAGCGCCGATCTGGATGTTGGCCCGGACGGAGGTCAGCGGCCCTGGTTGGCCACGGCCTGGATCGCGTCGGCGGCGGCCTCGGGGTCGAGGTACTCGCCGCCACGCTGGGTCGGGCGCAGGTGCTCGTCGAGGCGGTAGACGAGCGGGATGCCGGTGGGGATGTTCAGGCCGACGACGGCCTCCTCGGACATGTCGTCGAGGTGCTTGACCAGGGCGCGCAGCGAGTTGCCGTGGGCCGCGACGCAGACCGTCTGCCCGGTGCGCAGGTCGGGGACGATCGCGTCGTACCAGTACGGGAGCATCCGGGTGACGACGTCGGCGAGGCACTCGGTGCGCGGCCGGATCTCGTCGGCGAGGTCGGCGTACTGCGGGGCGTCGGTCTGCGCCCACGCGTCGTCGTCGGCGATCGGGGGCGGCGGGGTGTCGTAGGAGCGGCGCCAGAGCATGAACTGCTCCTCGCCGTACTCCTCGAGCGTGGCCTTCTTGTCCTTGCCCTGCAGCGCGCCGTAGTGCCGCTCGTTGAGCCGCCACGACCGCCTGACCGGGATCCAGTGCCGGTCGCAGGCGTCGAGCGCGAGGTGCGCGGTGGTGATCGCCCGGCGCAGCACCGACGTGTGCAGCACGTCGGGCTCGAGACCGGCCTCGGCGATCAGCCGGCCGCCGCGCTCCGCTTCGGCGATGCCCTTGTCGGTGAGCGCCACGTCGACCCAGCCGGTGAAGAGGTTCTTGGCGTTCCACTCGCTCTCGCCGTGGCGGAGCAGGACCAGGGTGTACGGCGCACGCGTCATGCGGCCAACCCTAGTAGGTACGACGGGCGCCGGACCCTGCTCGGTCCGGCGCCCGTGATGGTCGCGATCAGCAGCCGGTCACTGCCGGAGCACCGCCAGGATCTGCTGCAGCAGCGTGGCGACCTGGCCCAGGACGCCGGTCCCGTCGAGCAGGCCGGCCACGGCGCACAGCAGGTTGCCGAGCAGGTTGCCGGCGCCCGCGACGGCGGTGATGTCGAGCACCACCTTGTCGAGGTGCACCTTGAGGCCGAGCAGGTTCAGGTCCAGCGGGCCGAGCACCAGGTTGAGCACGTCGCAGGACCCGACGGCCGCGGCCGATGGCACCCGGCTGCCGGAGCCGAAGGTGCCGACGTTGGCGACGCTGCCGCGCTTGACCGGCAGGGCCACGCCGTACTTCACGCGGTGCAGGTCCTTGCCCGGGCCGCGCGTGACGACGTTGAGCTTGCCGACCGCCCAGAGCTTGCCGCTCTTGGTGACGAACTTGCGGGGCGTGAAGCTTCCGACGACCGTGCGACCGCGCGACGCGGTCCCGTGGACGTAGGACTTCATCGAGCCCGCGTCGCTCTTGAGAACGGTGTGCGACGGCGTGCGGACCGCGGCGTTGGCGGACACCGGGGTGCCGACCACGAGGGTCAGCGAGAGAAGAGCGACGACGAGCGCCAGCGGACGCCGGGCGTGCCTCCCGAGAGAGTCGAACATGGGGTGGATCCCTCCGTATTCGGTCGTCGACCCTCCGCCGACGACGCGCATCGGTGGGTGCCCGGGGACATTCCGGGGAAACGGGGGTGAACCGGAGGAACGTTACGTAACCCCGGTATGGAGAACGAGTTCTCTGCGCCGAAGGTCGGGCCGCTCAGGATGCGGAGGGGACCTTCACGTCGGCGTAGGCCGGGTCGCTGTGGGGGACGACGGGGACCTCGAGCGTGATCGCCTCGGCGCGGTCGAACGAGAACGTGATCTCGACGAAGTAGCCCGGCACGATCCGCTTGTCGCGCGCGGTGATGCCGCCCTGCGTCGCCAGGTTGAGCAGGCCGCCGGCGGGGATCTTGGTGTCACCGCCGACCTTCACGGTCATCCCGGTGTCCTTGCCGGCACCGGCGACGCCCTTGAGGGTGTCGTCGTTCTGCTGGTCGTTGTTCACCAGGGTCGCCACGACGGTGCCGCTGCCGTTGCTGCCGGAGACGATCAGCGCGTTGAGGACGTCGACCTCGCCGCTGCGGTCGTCGACGCCGACGGCCGGCTGGTACACCTGGTCGGTCGGCGCGCCGAAGCTGACGCCGCACGCGGAGAGAGCGGGCACCGCGAGGAGGACGGCGGCTGCGGCGATGCTGCGTCGAACGTTCACTGCATGGTTCCTCTCCGGGCGGGCACGTCGCGGAGGAGTCTAGTGGTCCCCGCTCCGCTCACTGACGCAGGCCGACCGTCAGTGCCGCCCACACCATCCCGGCCGCCACGAGCGCGGTGAACGCCCACGAGATCCACAGCAGACGTGGTGCCCCGGTCTTCAGCGCGATGCGCAACGGCAGGTGCCGCACGCCGGTCTCGTTGTCCTGGACGAGGTCCGGGAGGGCGTTCAGGAAGTGGATGCCGATGCCGAGCAGGGCGGCCAGCACCGTCATGGCGATGGTCGGTGGCGCGCCGTGCAGCCCGCCGCCCAGGCCGCCGTACGACAGGAACGCGGGCAGCAGCCCGAAGCTCACCGCGTAGGGCAGCCAGGACAGCGCGGTGAACTTGAAGAAGAAGTTGTACATCCAGGCGCTCAGCACCGCCGCCAGGTGCGCGATGCCGGCCGCGGTGCCGTTGGCCATGGACAGCGGGATGCACGCGAGGACGACGCAGGCGGTGGCGAAGTTCACGGTGCCGGGGTCGATCCAGCCCTGCGCCACCGGCTTGTCGGTGCGGCCGACCTTCTTGTCCCGCTCGCGGTCCACGACGTCGTTGATCCAGCCGACCGTCAGCTGTCCGGAGAGCACCGTGGCGGCCACGAGGGCAACCTCCTGCCCGCTCCGCCCGGACAGCGCCGCGGCGAGCGCCAGCGCGACCGTCATGGCCGCGGTGGGCAGGGGATGGCAGGCGAGCAGCAGCGAGAACGCCTGCCCGCGCTGCTTGCGCAGCCTCATGGGTCGCAGTATTTCCCAGGAACCACAGGCGGCGACGGGTTTCGAGTTCGACATCCGTGCAGCGGCACGGGACGGAGAGCGCCGGACGCACATCGAGTCGCCATCTGTCAAGCCCTGATTTGGCCTCTGACCTGCGCAAACGCGCGAAGTGCCGCTCTGGCGACGTGTTATCCTAGTCACCTAGGAAGGGGTACTTGGCACATGACATTTACCGTCGGCGAAACGGTTGTTTACCCAAATCACGGCGCAGCGATCATCGAGGACATCGAGACGCGAACGATCAAGGGGGAGGACAAGGAGTACCTCGTACTCCGCATTGTCGCCCAGCAGGACCTGGTCGTCCGGGTTCCCGCCTGCAACCTGGATCTCGTCGGGGTCCGCGACGTGGTGGACAAGGAGGGTCTGGACCGCGTCTTCGACGTGCTGCGTGCCGCGCACACCGAGGAGCCGACGAACTGGTCCCGCCGGTACAAGGCGAATCTCGAGAAGCTGCACTCCGGTGACGTGATGAAGGTGGCCGAGGTCGTCCGCGACCTGTGGCGCCGCGAGCGTGACCGCGGCCTGTCGGCCGGTGAGAAGCGGATGCTGGCGAAGGCCCGCCAGATCCTCGTCTCCGAGCTCGCACTCGCCGAGCACACCAACGAGGACAAGGCCGAGGCTCTCCTCGACGACGTGCTCGCGTCCTGACCGAAGCTGTCCCGGAAGCCCCCAGCGTGATCGCTGGGGGCTTCTGCTTTGCTGGACGCGTGTACGACGACCTCGACGACGCGCGTACGGCGGTCGGCTGGGTGCCCCTCGACGGACGCGGATCGATGCCGTTCGCGCTGCTGCACGGTGAGTCGCTCGTCGCGGTGGCGTCCTGGGCCCTCGGCGAGGCCGGGGTCGAGCTCCTCGACTTCACGGCCGGCTGGGAGGACGTCCGCAGCCGCGACGCCGCCCTCGTCGTCCATGACCCGCTCTGCCCCGGAACACCCGCGACCTTCCTGGCCGAGGCGCTCACCGCCGCCGTCGAGGGCGACGTGGTGGTGGCCGGCGTGCGACCGGTCACCGACACCGTCAAGGTCGTCGATGCCGGGGTCCTCGGCGAGACGGTCGACCGCGCGGGCCTGCTGGCCGTCACCTCGCCGGTGGTGCTGCCCGCGTCGGTCGTCGCCGCACTCGACACGCCCCCGCCGGTCGAGGACCTCGCGGACCTGGTCGCCACGATGCGCGCCGACCGCGAGGTGGTCTTCCTGGAGGCCCCGCCGCAGGGGCGACGCGTCGTCGACGAGTCCGACCTGCGCCTGGTCGAGGCCCTCGCCGCCGGTAGTCCGTGACGTTCTGGCTCGTTTCCGGGCTGATCTCAGCCATTTCGTCACGGACTATCCGTAGCGGGCGCCCGGGGCGGGTCGGCTGTCGAGGAGCCGCTCGGCGAGCGCCAGGTCCTCGGCGAAGGTGACCTTGAGGTTCGTGGCGGGGGCGGGGACGGCGAGCACCGGGAGGTCGGTGTACGTCGCGACGCAGCCGGCCGTGTCGGTGCCGGTGAACCCGTCGGCCTCCGCGCGGGTGTAGGCGTCGAGCAGGGGACCCGCCCGGAACGCCTGCGGGGTCTGCACGCCCACCAGCCCGGTGACGTGCCGGCGGCCGTCGCCGCTGACCAGGCCCGGCTGCGGACGTGCCGGGAGGGCGCCGCCGTGCTCGTGGGCGGTGCGCACCACCGCGTCGAACAGCGCGGTGCCGGCGAGCGGCCGCGCCCCGTCGTGCACCGCCACCACGTCGACCTCGCCGGCCCGGATCGGCCCGCGCAGCGCCGACAGACCCCGCCACTCCGACGCGTGCCGGGTCGGCCCGCCGGTGACCAGGAGCGCCTCCCGTCCCTCCGGAAGGTGCCGTGCGGCGAGCTCCTGGACGGCCGCCACGTCCTCCTGGCGGGCCACGACCACGACGTGGTCGACGTACGGCAGGGCGGTGACCGTGCGCAGCGACCAGGCCAGCACCGGGATGCCGTGCAGGGGGAGCAGCACCTTGTTGGTGGCGGCGCCGACGCGGCTGCCGGAGCCGGCGGCGACCACGACCACCGCGGTGCGCGGACCGGTCGGGCTGGCGGTGGCGTCGCGCATGGGTCGAGCCTGCCAGACGGGGTGACCCGGCGTTTTCACGGCCGTAACAACCGCCACACGCAGCGACAACATGCGCTCCGTACGTTCGTCTCCCACGGGAAGGACGACGATGGTTCAGCTGGGACGGCCGCGGTGACCGCGCAGCCCGCCGACGACGGGTGGACCCCGATCTGCGACGTCGAGAAGCTGCCGGCGGACCGTGGGGTCACAGCACTGGTGCGCGGCCACGCGATCGCGGTGTTCCTCACCCCGGACGGGTCCGTCTACGCGATCGGCAACCACGACCCGTTCAGCCGGGTGGCCACGCTCGGCCGCGGCATCGTCGGCACGCGGGGAGACGTCCCGTTCGTGGCCTCGACCGTGACCCGGCGGGCCTTCGACCTGCGCACCGGCCGCTGTCTCGACGACGCGTCGGTCAGCGTGCCGGCCTACGCCGTGCGGACCGTGGACGGGGTCGTGCACGTCGGACCCCGGCTCACCACCACCTGACGGGCGATCGGCCATGGTCACAACGCTCGTCGCCGTCGCGCACGGCACCCGTCATCCCGCGGGCGCCCGCACCGTCGAGGCGCTGGTCGCGCGGGTGCGGTACCGGCTGCCGGAGGTGCCGGTCCGCACGGCGTACGCGGACATCCAGCGCCCCTCGCTGGCGGAGGCGCTCGCCGGCGTCCCCGGTCCGGCCGTGGCCGTGCCGCTGCTGCTGGCGGCGACCTCCTCGCGGCAGGTCCTGACCGCCGCGGACCCCGAGCACCACGTGGCGGAGGCGCTGGGGCCCGACCGGCTGCTGGCGGAGGTGCTGGCGCAGCGGCTGCGCGAGGCCGGGGCCCGCCCCGGGCAACCCGCGGTGCTGGTCGCGGCCGGCTCGGCCGACCCGAACGTGCACGGCGACACGGCCCGTGCGGCCCGGCTGCTGCAGGAGGTGTGGCGAGGGCCGGTGCGGGCCGCGCACCTCACCGGTCGCGGCGAGCGGATGTCCTCGGTGGTGGCAGAGTTCGACCGGCTCGGTGTCGCGGCGCCGGCGGTCGCGCCGTACCTCGTGGAGCCCGGGGAGCTCCACGGCAAGGCCAGGGAGGACGCGCGCTGCCTCGGGCTGACCACGGTGGCCGAGGTGCTCGGCGACCACCCGTCGGTGGCCGAAGCGGTCGCCCGGCGCTACCGGGCGACCGTCGCGCACCGGTTCGCGCTGACCCTGCGTCGTGCGGGGAGCTAGACCGCGACGATCAGCGCCGTGGCGATCGCGGCGACACCCTCGCCCCGGCCGGTGAGCCCGAGGCCGTCGGTGGTCGTGGCGGACACCGACACCGGCGCACCGGCCGCGGTGGACAACGCCCCTTCGGCCTCCGCCCGGCGCGGGCCGATCTTCGGCCGGTTGCCGACGACCTGCACCGCGACGTTGCCGATCTCGAAGCCCGCGGCCCGCACCCGGCGGGCCGTCTCGGCCAGCAGGCTGACCCCGCTGGCGCCGGCCCACGCGGGCTCGGCGGTGCCGAAGTTGCTGCCCAGGTCGCCGAGCCCGGCCGCGGACAGCAGCGCGTCGCAGCAGGCGTGCGCGGCGACGTCGCCGTCGGAGTGGCCGGCCAGCCCGCGCGGCTCGTCGGGGAAGTGCAGGCCGGCGACGTGCAGGGGGACGCCGTCCTCGAGTGCGTGTACGTCGAGACCGAGGCCGGTGCGCGGAAGGGTCACGGGCCGATCATGCCGTAGCCGAACCGTAAGGTCCGCGCACCCGTCCCGCTGGGACCGGTGCGCGAACATGGAGTTGTGACAGACGTCCCGCGCCATCGGCTCGCGCTCGCGGGTGCCGTGACCGGGCTCGCCGGGGTCGCGGCCGCCCAGGTCGTCACCGGGCTGCTCAACGTGCGCGCCACCCCGGTGCAGGTGATGGCCGAGGTCGTCATCGAGAAGACGCCGGGCCCGGTCGCCGAGGCGCTCATCCACATCGTGGGTCGCAACGACAAGCCGATCCTGGTCGCCGGGGTCACCCTCGCGATCATCGGGCTCGGCGCCCTGGCCGGGGTCCTGACGGCGCGCCGCCCGCTGTTCGGCCACGCGGTGTTCTGGGCGATGGCGGTCGTGGCGCTGGTCGCGGCGATGAGCCGCCCGGACTTCACCCCGCTCTCTCTCCTGCCCCTCGGCGTCGGCGTCGTCGTGTGGACGATCCTGCTCGACTACCTGACCGGGACGGCCCGGCCGCGGCCGACGCTCGAGGCGTCGCGGCGGCGGTTCCTGCTCAGCTCCGGCGGCGTGGCCGTCGCCGCGGTCGCGGTCGCCGCCGGCGGCCGGCTGGTCGGACGGTCCCGCGCCGCGGTCGAGTCGAGCCGTCGGCTGCTGCGTCTGCCGGTCACCCGGGGCGCCGTACCGGCCGGCGCTACCAGCGGGGCCCCGGCGGGCCTGGCCCCGTGGCGGGCGCCGAACAACGACTTCTACCGGATCGACACCGCCCTGGTCGTGCCCGCGGTCGACCCGGCGAGCTGGCGGCTGCGGATCCACGGGCTCGTGGACCGGGAGATCACCATCAGCTACCGCGAGCTGCTGGACCGGAGCATCACCGAGGACTGGGTGACGATCTGCTGCGTCTCCAACCCCGTCGGAGGTGACCTCATCGGGAACGCCTGGTGGAGCGGCGTGCGGATCGCGGACCTGCTCCGCGAGGCAGGCGTGCACCCCGACGCGGACGCGGTCAAGCAGACGTCGAAGGACGGCTGGACCTGCGGCACGCCGATCGAGGCGCTCACCGACGGTCGCAACGCGATGCTGGCGGTGGCCATGAACGGCGAGCCGCTGCCGGTCGAGCACGGCTTCCCGGTGCGGATGATCGTGCCCGGGCTCTACGGCTTCGTCTCCGCGACCAAGTGGGTCGTCGACCTCGAGGTCACGAAGTTCTCGGACTTCTCGGCCTACTGGACGGACCGCGGCTGGTCGTCGCGCGGTCCGGTCAAGACCGAGTCCCGGGTGGAGGTGCCGCGCGACGGTGGCCAGGTGGGGCCCGGGTCGGTGCGGGTCGGCGGGCACGCCTGGGCCCAGCACACCGGGATCGCGAAGGTGGAGTACCGCCTCGACGGCGACGCCTGGCAGGAGGCGGAGCTGGGCCGGGTGCCGAGCAACGACACCTGGGTGCAGTGGGCCGGCACCGTCGACGTCGCCGCGGGCGACCACCGGCTCGCGGTGCGGGCCACCGACCGGTCCGGCTACACCCAGACGTCCGTGCGCACCGACGTCGTGCCCGACGGCGCGACCGGCTGGCACAGCGTGGGGTTCTCCGCCGGCTGAGCAGCGAGCAGATCGAGCGCTACGTCGACGACGCGCAGGCCGAGGCCGCCGCCGAGGAGGCCGAGCTCGGGGCCCAGCCCTGAGCCGGTCCCCTCACCAGTTCGGCTCCTGGGGGTCCGCCGGCGGCGGCAGGGCTACGTCGTGCGGGTGCACGACGTAGACCACGCCGCCGGAGGCCCCGAGCCACACCCGCTCGAACTCCGCCCGGTCGAACACCACCCGCACCTCGTCGTTGCTGGCGATCGAGTGGGACGCCGGGTCGTTGCAGATCACGTCACCGTCGACGGTGAACCCGACGATCGTGAGCAGGTGCCCGTCGGTCGCGTAGCCGGCGCCGGTCAGGGTCTCCTCCGTGAACGACACGGTGGCCGCCAGCGGGATGCCCGCCGCGATGAACGTCTCGGCCTCCGCCAGCGAGCGCAGCCGGGTCACGAACGCGTGCACGCCGTGCCGTCCGGCGTAGGCGGTGTTGAAGGCCCAGTTGCCCGCTCCGCCGTACGCGTAGTCGAAGACGTGCCGGGCGGCCTGCACCACGAACCGGTCGGGGAAGTGCGTCCCCACCCAGTCGTAGTCGCGGGGCGCGGGCAGCCGGTCGTGGAAGGCGAGCAGCATCGACGTGCTGGTGGGGGAGCACCAGCTGCGGCCGCCGCGGTCCCAGTGGAGGTACTCGCCGCGGTGCAGCTGCTGGGAGTACGGCGGCACGGGCAGCTCGACCCCCCACGCCGATCCGCCGCCGGAGACGTCCTCGGGGGCGTCGGGCGGCACCTGCGAGGCCATCGCCGTGACCAGCCGGACCGTGGGCCGGGCGTCGCTGCCCACCCGTCGGAGCAGCGAGACCCGCACCTGGTACGCGGTGAACCGCGCGCCGTCGCGGGCCTCGACGACGTCGGTCACCACCCGGGCGCCGTCCGCGACCTGCCCCGGCACCGAGGTCGGGTGGATCTCGCGGTCGGAGTCCGCCCAGCGGGCGAGGGTGAACCACGGCGACCAGCGGCGACGGCCGTCCTCGTCGGTGGCGGTGCGGGCCTCGACCAGCAGCCAGGAGTCGCCGGGCGTCTCGCCGTTCCACGAGGGCACCACCTCGGTGGCCGCGAACGCCGTCTCGACCTGCGGGGAGACCCAGGCGGCCCACTCGTAGGTCGTCGGCACGGACGGCTGCGCGTGGGGGTCCTCGTAGGTGAACGTCCCGGCCGGCGCCTCGATCGCGAGGACGCCGTCGACGACCTGGGTGCCCTGGTGGCTGCCCTGCGCCAACGTCTCGGACCGCCACGTGGTGAGCGCGACGTGGCGGGGTGGGGCGGCGACCAGGGTCACCAGCTCACCCCCGTGGAGGCCGGGAGCGGGTGGGCGCTGTCGCGGATCACGTAGGCGAGGCCGCCCGAGCCGCGCAGCCCGCTGCTGGTGGGGTAGCGCTGCAGCCAGGCGTTCTCGAACTGCCCGCGGTCATAGGTACGACGGACGCCGGACCGGGTCCGCGACGCCGGGTCGTTGACCACCACGTCGCCGGTCGAGGTGAAGCCGACGACCACGACGAGGTGACCGTTGCTCGCCGAGATCGGGGCGCCGGACAGCTCGCCGCGGGAGAACGTGATCGACGTGACGACCGGGATGCCGGCCCGCACCAGCTGCTCGACGCCGCGCAGCGACGCGAGCCGGGTGACGAACGCGTGCCCGGTGTAGCGGGCGGCGTAGGCCGTGTTGAACGGCCAGTTGCCGGTGCCGTCGTAGCCGTGGTCGAACGTCATCCGGGCCGCGTGGTCGACCACCCGGTCGACGTACGACTTCTTGACCCAGGCGTACTCCGTGCTCGGCGGCAGCTTCTTGTAGTAGGCGAGCACCATCGACGTGGACGTGGGCGAGCACCAGGCCTCGCCGCCGCCGCCGTACTGGGGGTACTCGCCGGCGTGCACCATCTGGGAGTAGCGCGGCACGTCGAGGACGACCCCGCGCGCGACGCCCGGCCGGGACGTGGTGACCCGGTCGACCGCGGGCAGGTCGGACACGACCGCGCCGACCGCGCCGACGGTGGGGGTGAGCGCGGTGCCCGCCCTGCGGAGCAGGGTGACCCGCAGCTGCCACGAGCTGAAGCCGCCGTAGGCCGCGACCCAGGTGTCGGTCGCGACCCGGGCCAGGTCGTCGGTCTGGCTGCCCAGGCTGGTGCGGCGGAAGCTCGCGTCGCCGCGCGCCCACCGGCCGAGGGTGTCCCAGCTGCTGCGGGTGCCGCCCTCGCTGACGCCGCGGACGTCGACCTGGACCAGCGTGCCCTCGGGGGTGCTCGCCGCCCACGACGGCACCAGCTCGGTCAGCGCGAACCCGGGCCGGGTCCACGGCGAGGTCCAGGTGCCCCGCTGGTACGTCGTCCGGCCGATCGTCGTGCGCGCCGTCGGGCTCGCCAGCCGTAGCCTGCCGGCCGAGGCGGTCGCGCCGGAGAACGTGCCCGTGCGCAGCTCGGCCGTGGTGTCCCACTGCCGGTAGGAGATCTCGCGCGGGGCGTCGGCGCGGGCCTCGCGGGCCTGGGCCGTCGCGGTGAGAGGGGTCAGCATGAGCGCGCTCGCGAGGAGGGCGCGCAGGGGAAGGTGCGGCACGGGATGATTTTACCGAGACTCGTCACTCCGTGAACACCCTTCCCACGCATCACTTCCGTCACCAGTTCGACTCACCCCGCTGCAGGGCGTCCCGCTTCGGCAGCCGCACCGACTCCGGGTGGATCACGTAGACGATCCCGCCGGTGTGCCCGATCCAGGCGTTGCTGAACTGCTGGCGGTCGTAGGTGGTGCGGACCTGGTCGTCGCTCTTGACCAGGTGCGAGGCCGGGTCGTTGACGACCACGTCGCCGTCCCGGGTGAAGCCGACGATCGTCATCAGGTGGCCGTTGGTGCCGTAGCCGGCGCCGTCGAGCTCGCCCTTCTTGAACGACACGCTCGTGACGACCGGGATGCCGGCCTTCACGAACTGCTCGGCCTCGGTCAGGTCCCGCAGCCGGGTCACGAAGCCCTCCAGCCCGAACCGTGACGCGTAGGCGGTGTTGAAGGGCCAGTTGCCCGCCCCGTCGTACGCGTAGTCGAAGGTGTGCCGGGCCGCGTAGTCGACCTGCGGGTCGGTGTGCCCCGGGTGGTCGCCGGTCACCCAGGCGTAGTCGGCCGCGCTCGGCCCGCGTTGCCAGTAGGCGACGACCATCGACGTCGAGGTCGGTGAGCACCAGGCCTCCCCGCCGCCGTCCCACTGCTCGTAGTCGCCGGTGTGCAGCTCCTGGGAGTACGTCGGCACGTCGAGCACCGTCGTCTCGGTCATGGTCGTCGGCGGCGCGACCGGCGGGGCGGTGCTGTCGGGGACGTGCGAGGCCATCGCGCCGACCATGCCCACGCTCGGCGTGACCGTGCTGCCGGCGGGCCGGAGCAGCGCGAGCTTGATCCGGTAGCTGTCGAACGTGTGCCCGTTGCGGGCCACCAGGGTGTCGACGGAGACGGTCGCGAGGTCGTCGCGCTGGCCCCCGACGGAGGTCGGGTGGAACGTCGTGTCGTCGTCGGCCCAGCGGCCCAGGACGTACCACTTCGACGTGGCGCCGTCGTCGGCCACGCCCTGCACCGACGTCTCGATCCAGGAGCCGCCGGGCGTGTGCGCGTTCCACGACGCGACCAGCTCGTCGAGCCCGAACGACGTGGCCACCCGCGGCGAGGTCCAGGTCGCCTCGTCGTACTCGCGGGCGGTGGGCGTGCTCGCGAACGGGTCGGTGTAGCTGCGCGTGCCGGTCGGCGACTCCAGCTCGAGCGCGTGGTCGTCGTTCCCCACGGCGCGCCGCGTCCCGTCGTACGTGCCGCCGGGGTTGCGGGCGCCGAAGTCCCACTCGGTGAAGGTGACGTGCTCCTGTCGGCGGCGGGGCCGTCGGTGGTGCGGCGACGGCGGGCGCGTGCAGGGTGGCGGCGCCGAGGGCGAGCGCGGCCGCGGCGGTGACGAGGGCGCGACGAGGTGAGCTGGGCATGGTGGCCTCTCCCGAGAAGGATGGGGACACCACGTTTCTGGGCCGCGGGACGGGGTGTCAACGATGTTGCGGGTCGGGCTCCTCCCGCACCTGAGCCGCGCCACCGCCCGTCGATACGATGGGCCGGTGACTCTCCGGCTCTACGACACCGCGACGCGCGGGATCCGCGACTTCGTCCCCCTCGAGGCGGGCAAGGTCGGGATCTACCTGTGCGGCCTGACGGTGCAGTCCGAGCCGCACGTGGGGCACGTCCGGTCGGCGGTGAACTTCGACGTGCTGCGGCGCTGGCTGGTCGCCCGCGGCTACGACGTGACGTTCATCCGCAACATCACCGACATCGACGACAAGATCCTGATCAAGTCGGCCGAGCAGGGCCGCCCCTGGTACAACCTCGCCTACGCGATGCGGCGTGAGCTCGACGCGGCCTACGACGCGCTCAACGTCGGGCCGCCGACGTACGAGCCGGCCGCGACCGGGCACGTGCCGGAGATGATCGAGCTGATCACCCGGCTGATCACCCGCGGACACGCCTACGCCGCCGAGGACGGCTCCGGCGACGTGTACTTCGACGTGCGGTCCTGGCCGGCGTACGGCGAGCTCACCCACCAGCGCATCGACGACATGGAGGCCGCCGCCGACGCCGACCCGCGCGGCAAGCGGGACGCGCGTGACTTCGCGCTCTGGAAGGGCTGGAAGAAGGAGTCGGAGCCGGAGACCGCGGCCTGGCCGTCCCCCTGGGGACCGGGCCGACCCGGGTGGCACATCGAGTGCTCGGCGATGGCGCTGAAGTACCTCGGCGGGCAGTTCGACATCCACGGCGGCGGCGTCGACCTCCGCTTCCCGCACCACGAGAACGAGCAGGCCCAGTCCCGGGCGGCGGGGTTCGGGTTCGCGTCGTACTGGATGCACAACGCCTGGATCACCACCGCCGGCGAGAAGATGAGCAAGTCGCTCGGCAACTCGCTCGTCGTACCCTCCGTGCTCGAGCGGGTCCGCGCCATCGACCTGCGCTTCTACATGGTCGCGGCGCACTACCGCTCGCACGTGGAGTTCTCCTTCGAGGCGCTGGAGGAGGCGGCGGCCGGCTTCGCGCGCATCGAGTCGTTCCTGACCCGCGCGGCCGCGATCGTCGGACCCGTCGAGGCCGGCACCTTCTGCGCGGAGTTCGAGGAGGCGATGGACGACGACCTCGGCACGCCGGCGGCCGTCGCGGCGGTCTACGACGTGGTCCGCGAGGGCAACAAGCTGCTCGCGGCCGGCGACAGCCCGGCGCTGCGCGGCGCGGCCTCGTCGGTGCGGGCGATGCTCGCGGTGCTCGGCGTCGACCCGTTCGACCCGCACTGGCAGGGCGCGTCGTCGCGGTCGGAGGCCAAGCTGACCGCCGCCGTCGACTCGCTCGTGTCGGTCCTGCTGGAGCAGCGCGCCGCGGCCCGGGCCGCCAAGGACTTCGCCACCGCCGACGCGATCCGCGACCAGCTGAAGGCCGCGGGCATCGAGCTCGAGGACACCCCGCAGGGCCCGACGTGGTCGCTGTGACCACCGACCGCACCAACGAAGGACTCTGATGGCAGGCAACTCCTCGCGACGCGGGGCGATCAAGAAGACCGGCAAGGGCAACCCCACCGCCGGGTCGGGTGGCCGTGTGAAGCGCGGCCTCGAGGGTCGTGGCCCGACCCCGAAGGCCAAGGACCGCGAGGGGCACGTCGCCTACAAGCGCAAGAAGCGCGCCGAGAAGGCCGCGCCCAGGCGCAAGCCGTCGGTCCGCAAGGGCAGCGACTCCGAGTGGGTGGCCGGCCGCAACTCCGTCGTCGAGGCGCTGCGTGCGCAGATGCCGGTGAGCGCGGTGTACGTCGCCGAGGGCGCCGAGCGCGACGGCCGGCTGCGCGAGGTGTTCCGGGTCGCGGCCGACCGCGGCATCTCCCTGCTCGAGGTGAGCCGGGGCGAGCTCGACCGGCTCACCGACGGCGCCGTGCACCAGGGCCTCGCGGCGCGCGTCCCGGCGTACGAGTACGCCCACCCCGACGACCTGCTCGAGGCCGCCGCGACCCTCCAGGAGCCGCCCCTGATCGTGGCGCTCGACTCCGTCACCGACCCGCGCAACCTCGGGGCCGTCGTACGCTCCGCGGCCGGGTTCGGCGCCCACGGCGTGCTCATCCCCGAGCGCCGCTCTGCCGGCATGACCGCCTCGGCCTGGAAGACGTCGGCCGGCGCCGCGGCCCGCCTCCCGGTCGCCCAGGCGACGAACCTGGTCCGCCAGCTCAAGGCCTACCAGGACGCCGGCTGCATGGTCGTCGGCCTGGCCGCCGACGGCGACGTCTCCCTGCCCGACCTCGACCTCGCCGACGGCCCGTTGGTCGTCGTCGTCGGATCCGAGGGCGACGGCCTCTCCCGCCTCGTCTCCGAGACCTGCGACCAGCTCGTCTCCATCCCCATGGCCACCGACCTCGAGTCCCTCAACGCCGGCGTCGCCGCCAGCGTGACCCTCTACTCCATCTCCCAGTCCCGCCGAGCCGGGTCATAGTTCCCGCCGACCCGGGCCAAATTTCCGGTCGACCCGGGTCATAGTTCCGGTCGAGCCGGGTCAGGTGCACAGGCGTCCGACCGCGCTGTCCGTCCCCACCCCACGATCGGAGTACGGCGCGCCGGGGCGGACGTGGCCCACGGTCGGATCATGCGCACCGACCTGCTGCCCGCCGAACCGTTCACGACCGCGACGGCCCGTTCCCTCGGGATGAGCCGCAAGGACCTCGACGCCCTGGTGTCGATGGGGATGCTCCGGCGCCTCCTCCACGGGGTCTACCAGCGGCGCGACCAG
This sequence comes from uncultured Actinomycetota bacterium, assembly GCA_963827435.1. Lineage (GTDB taxonomy): Bacteria > Actinomycetota > Actinomycetes > Propionibacteriales > Nocardioidaceae > Nocardioides_B. Next base: position 34,573 of record CAWHAU010000008.1, on the reverse strand, counting down.
CCGGACACAGTCGAGTCTCGGATCAGCGCCGCCCGCCTCGTCGTCACCGCCGGCGCCGTCTTCGTGGACCGCACGGCCGCCTGGCTGCACGGCGTCGACATCTTCGACTACCGCGAGCTCGAGTTCCTGCCGCCGGTGGAGTGCGTCGTTCTGCGCGGACGCTCGCGGATCGAGCGGAAGGAGTGCTCGGGCGGCGAGCGTGATCTCGCGGCCCGGGACGTGATGCGCCTCCGAGGCGTCCAGGTCACGACACCGCTGCGCACCGCGCTCGACCTGGGCTGCAAGCTCTCACGACCGGACGGGCTCGCCGCGCTCGACCTGTTCGGCCGGCATCACGGCGTCACCGAGGCCGACCTGCTCCGGTCCCTCCCGCGCTACCGGGGACGGCGGGGCGTGGTGAAGCTGCGAGGCCTGGTGCTCCTCGCTGATCCGCGGTCGGAGTCGGCCGGCGAGTCGCGGGTCCGGCTGCGGATCCACGACGCCGGGCTGCCGCTGCCGGTGCCGCAGCACTGGGTGCTCGACCACGGCATCCCGCGGTACCGCCTCGACCTCGCCTATCCGAAGCACCGGATCGCGATCGAGTACGACGGCGAGTGGCATGACGCGACTGCGGACCAACGTCGAGCGGACCAGCAGCGACGGACCTGGCTACGCAGTCACGGCTGGAAGGTCATCGTGGTCCGGCGTGGAGAGCTCGGCGGACGCACCTCCGAACCCTGGCTGCGGGATCTGCGCAACGCTCTCCAGCTCGCCGGGTGAACCCGGCTCGGCCGGAACTTTGCCCCGGCTCGACCGGAACTTTGCCCCGGCTCGGCGGGAACTTTGTCCCGGGTCAGACCTTCGTCGAGGACGGCTTGGAGCTCCTCGGTGTCGGCGGTGGGGGGGGCGGCGATGGCTTCCTCGGGGCGCTTGGCGAGGACGTTCTCGATGTAGCTGCGGGCGGCGACCTCGGTCTTGATCGGCTTGCCGCCCTGCTCGGACAGGAACCACCGGTGCTCGAGGATCTCGTGGAAGACCTCGGCGGGCTCGAGCTTGCCGCGCAGCTCCGGCGGCACCATGGCGGTGATCGGCTCGTAGACCCGGGTCAGCCACCGGTGCGCGACGATCGCGCGGTCCTCGCCGCCGAGGTCGTACCACGCGGTGAACGCCGCCAGGTCGTTGAGCAGCCGCCGGGCCTGGTTCTCCTCGACGTCGAGACCGGTCAGGCGTTGCAGCTCGCGGGCATGGTGGTTGGCCTCGACGACCTTGGGCTGCACCTTCACCGTGGCGCCGTCCCAGTCGGTGACGATGTCGAGCTCGTCGACGTCGAAGCCGAGGTCGTTGAGCCGCTCGATCCGTTGCTCGATCCGCCAGATCTCGTCGGTGGTGAACTCCTCGGTGCCGGTGAGCTCGCCCCACAGCCCCTCGTAGCGCTCCTCGAGCCGCTCGACGATGGCGTCGGCCTCGAAGTCCTCGCTGAGCAGGTCACCGGCCTGGAGGTCGAGGAGCTCGCCGTAGATGTTGGTCAGCGCCACCTCGAGGTCGTGCGCGCGCTGGCCGGGGCTGAGCGTCTCGTGCAGCTCGCCGGTCTCGGCGTCGACGAGGTACGCCGCGAACTCGCCGGCGCTGCGGCGGAACAGCACGTTCGACAGCGACACGTCGCCCCAGAAGAACCCGGCCAGGTGCAGCCGCACCAGCAGCACGACGAGCGCGTCGAGGATCTTGGGCAGGCTGTCGTGGGGGAGTCCGTGGCTGAACAGGGAGCGGTACGGCAGGGAGTACTGCAGGTGCCGGGTGACCAGCGCCGGCTCGATCTCCTCGTCGTCCTCGGTCTCGCGGCCGCTGACGACCCCGACCGGCTCGACCGCGGGCAGCCCGAGGCGGCGGAGGTCACGCAGCAGGCGGTACTCCCGGTTCGCCCACTGCTCGCGGGTCTGCTTCACGGCGTACACGTCCTGGCCGAGCCGGACGATCCGCACGATGTGCCGGGAGATGCCGCGGGGGAGGGGTACGACGACGTCGTCGCCCCACTCATCGAGCGAGAGGTGCCACGGGAGGGTGACGAGGGCCGGGTTGGGCTTCGTCGCGACGATGCGCAGCGCCATGGCGCCCAGCGTAGACCCCGAGCCTCAGGCGCCCGGCTCCAGGAACACCGCGCCCGGGCCGCGCGGGGCCACCGCGTCGTCGGGGTTGCTGAGCGCGCAGGTGCGCAGGCTCAGGCACCCGCAGCCGATGCAGCTGTCGAGCTTGTCCCGCAGCCGCTCCAGGCGCTCGATCTGCGCGTCGATCCGCGGGCGCCAGCTGTGGGAGAGCCGGGCCCAGTCGGCCTTGGTGGGGGTGCGCCCCTCGGGCAGTGTCGCGAGCGCCTCGGCGATCTCGTCGAGGGTGAGCCCGACGCGCTGCGCCGAGCGGATGAAGGCCACCCGTCGGAGGGTGGCGCGGCGGAACCGTCGCTGGTTGCCGCTGGTGCGCTCGGACTCGATGAGTCCCTGCGCCTCGTAGTACCGCAGGGCGGACGTCGCCACACCTGAACGTTCGGAGAGCTCGCCGATGGTCAGCTGCGCGACGGCCATGGCCCTACGGTACCTCGGAGTTCAACCTCACGTGAGGTTGAAGAAGTGGTCGCGACAGGCTCGACCACCCGGAAGGCTCAGTGCTTGAAGGCGTCCTTCACCTTCTCGCCGGCCTGCTTGAGGTCGGCCTTGCTCTGGTCCTTCTTGCCCTCGGCCTCGAGGTCGCGGTTGTCGGTCGCGTCGCCGAGCTTCTCCTTCGCCTTGCCGAGAGTGCTGTCGCCCTTGTTGGCGATCTTGTCGTCGGTGCCCATGTGTTCCTCCTCCGTCGGTTGCCATCGGATTACCCGGGGCGGCCGAAAGGATGCGGTCCGGATCGGTATGCCGTCGCCGGGTCACCTACGATTGGGGCGCGCGATCACCCGCCCGCCGCTTTAGCTCAGCTGGTAGAGCACTCGCCTTGTAAGCGAAAGGTCGTCAGTTCGAACCTGACAAGCGGCTCTCGTCCCTCATCCGTTGTCCGGCTCGTCGCCGGCCAGGTCGATCGGCTGCACGCCGTACTTCGTGACCAGGTCGTCGTCCTTCGGCAGGTCGACGTGGTCGGGGAGCTCGGCCTCCGCGAGCACCGCCCGCTCCTCGTCACCGCGGTCCCGGATGAACGCGACGATCTTCTCCTTGCTGACCCGCATGGCATCTCCTGTACGTCGAGACGGGGCCGGACCGGTCGGTCCAGGCATAGGTGCACGTGCGACGGGGTACCCGATATGCGTACATGCAGACCAGGAGGCCCCCATGTTCGGACGCACACGGCACCACGACAGGCACGAGGCGGGCGGGACCGCCGTCGCCGACCGTGACGACGAGACCCGCGCGCAGCGGGTCGCCTACGAGGAGGGCTACGCGGACGGGCACGACCCGGCCGCCGCGCAGGACGTCCGCCGCGAGCGGTTCGGGGGGCTCAACCCCGGCGCCGCGTTCTTCGGCTGGCTGGTCGCGATCGCGGTGAGCCTGCTGCTCACCGGCATCGTCGGCGCGATCGCCGCGGCCGCGGGCACCAGCACGCAGGTGCAGCAGACCGCCGACCAGGCGGCCACGGGCACCATCGGCCTGGTGGCGGCGGTCGTGCTGCTGGTCGTGCTGATGATCGGCTACTACGCCGGCGGCTACGTCGCGGGCCGGATGTCCCGCTTCAACGGCTCCAAGCAGGGCCTCGGTGTGTGGATCACCGGCGTCGTGGTGACCGTCGCGATGGTCGTGCTCGGTGCCATCTTCGGCAACCAGTACGACATCCAGAACCGGGTCAACCTGCCCCGCCTCCCCGTGACCGCCGACGCGCTCACCACGGGAGGCGTCGTCGCCGCCCTGGCGGTGCTGGTCGGCACGCTGGTCGCGGCGATGGCCGGCGGCTCGGTCGGCACGCACTACCACCGCCGGGTCGACCGGGTGGGCTTCCGCAACAGCTGACGGGGTCGGAGCCCTACCCCACCTTCTCCGGCGCGAACTCCGTCCGCGGTTCGGCGAGCAGGTCCTGCGTCTGCACGATGCGCATCTCCCGCTCGCCGGCCGCGGTCGTCGCGTCCACGACCGCGAACACCGACGACGTGGTGCGGGCGAGCACGGTGTCGAGCGGGTGACCGCCGAGCAGGTTCGCCAGGAACACCGCGGCGGTCAGGTCCCCGGCTCCCGGCGGGCTGACCGCGAGCCGCGGGGTGCGGGTCCGCCAGGCGCCGTCGGCCGAGACCGCCACCATGTCGAGGGCGTCGTCAGGGGTGTCCTCGAGGATCGCGCTGGTCACCAGGACGACGGACGGGCCGGTGGCCCGGACCCGGTGGGCCGCCTCGAGCAGTCCGTCGAGGGTCGTGGTCGTGGTGCCGGCCAGGAAGTCCAGCTCGAAGTGGTTGGGCGTGACCACGTCCGCCGCGGGCACCACCCGGTCGCGCATGAACTCGGGGATGCCCGGTCGCACGAACATGCCGCGGCCCACGTCGCCCATCACCGGGTCGCAGCAGTAGACCGCCTCCGGGGCCGCCGTCTTGACCCGCGCCACCGCGTCGAGGACCACCGCGCCGACGTCCTCGGCGCCCTGGTAGCCGGACAGCACCGCCTCGCAGGACGCGAACGCCCCGCGGTCCTCGACGCCCCGGATCACGTCCGCGACGTCCTCGGCGGTCAGCAAGGGTCCGCGCCAGTCGCCGTACCCGGTGTGGTTGGAGAAGTGCACCGTCATCACCGGCCACACCTCCCAGCCCAGCCGCTGCAGCGGGAACAGCGCTGCGGAGTTGCCGGCATGGCCGTAGGCGACGAGGGACTGGATCGACAGGATGCCCATGGGGCGATCCTGACATTTCCCTGCGGAAGCGCCCCACGCAGTCCTAGTGTCTCCCCCGCACCAGTCGGTGCGTTGATCTCGGGGGAGCCCCACATGAAGCGCGTCCGTCCTGTCCTCGTCACGCCCCTCCTGGCGGCCGCGCTGCTCGCGCCGGCCGGCACCCGCCCACGCCTAGGACACCGGAGTCGCCCGTCCCGCCCGGTCGTCGCGGTGCTGCGGCACGGCGACCTCGTCGGGTGCTCAGGTCGCACCTACGCCATCACGACCACGCAGGGCGGCGTGGCGCGTCACCAGGACGGTGGCCACCGAGCACTACGACCAGCCGAGGGTACGGCTGCTGTCGAGCAGGACGTGACGGACACCGACCCCTCCGGTGCGGTCGTCTCCCGGCGCGAAGGCCTCGAACGAGTACGACGCCAAGGGCCGTCTGTCCACCAGGCAGCAGGTGAGCGACTGGACGCCGACGGGGAGCAGCCGCCCTACACGCTGGTCGGTCGACACGACCTACGACAAGGCCGGGCAACCCCGCCACCCGGGTCGTCGCTCTCGACTACGACAGCGACGGCACGCCGGAGTCCCGGGACGTCTACATGATCGGCACCGACAAGCGCAGCCGGACGGTCACCTGGAGCTACGGCGTCGACACGGACTACGACGACGTCGCGGACGGCCACCGTCCACGCGGACGGAGGTCTACGACGTCCACGGAAACCTGGTGCACGAGACCACCACGACGACACGGCGCGGGGACGGGGCCCTCGTCTCCACCGCGCGAGCTGGTCTCGACCTACGACCCCAACGGCCGCGAGACGGGCTTCGTCCAGACCAACCGCGGCGCCGACGGCTCCTCTGCAGATGACGCTACGTGGAGACCCGACCTACGACCGCCAGGGCACGCCGTGACCGTCGAGTCCCGGTCTCGACAGTGACGACGACGGTGACGGCACGGTGGCGCAGCGTCTACCTCAACACCTAGGTCTACGGCCACGCCGGCGGCCAGGCCGTGAAGCGTGACGGTCACGGGTCCCTACGGCGGCTACGTCGAGACCTCTCGGCTACGACGGCCAGGGCCGCCTGCGTCCGCGACGACGAGGTCTGCCACCTACGACGTCGGCGGGAGCGCCGTGTCGCCACCGCGTGCTCACCTACGACACCCAGGGTCGCCGTACCTCGGAGGAGACGGTGTCGGACTGGGACGGTGACGGCACCGCCGAGGCGACCTACCGCGTCGACACCACGTACGACGCGCAGGGCCGCGACCTCGACGGAGACCGCGCTCGTACGTACGCCGGGGACACCCTGCTCGAGCCGCACGGTCGAAGACGTGGGCCTACCCGACCCACACCGGCTACACCGTGACGACGGCCCAGGACTGGGACGGCGACGGCTCGTCGACTCGACGACCGTGGTGAACCGCACGGTCTCCTGACTTCAGGCCACCTGCAGCGACCGCTTGGACAGCCCCATCCAGTAGCCGTCGACGACCTGGTCGCCGGGCGTCTCCGGGTCGGAGGCGGCGCCGAGGGTGATGAACAGCGGCGTGTAGTGCTCGACCGTGGGGTGGGCGTAGGGCATGCCCGGCGCCTTGGTCCGGTACGACGCGAGCTCGTCGACATCGCCGCGGGCCAGTGCCTCGGCCGCCCATGCGTCGAAGTCCTTCGACCAGCCGGGCGCCGCCGCGTCGATGCGGAACTCGCGCAGGAACGGCAGGCCGTGGGTGAGGAAGCCCGACCCGATGATCAGCACCCCCTCGTCGCGCAGCGGTCGCAGCCTGCGGCCCAGCTCGAGGAGCCGGTAGGGGTCGTCGGTGGGCAGGGACATCTGCAGCACCGGGATGTCGCCGGCCGGGTACATGATCTTCAGCGGCACCCAGGCGCCGTGGTCCAGTCCGCGGGAGGCGTGCTGGTGGACCGGTTCGGTGTCCGGCATCATCGCCGCGATCCGAGCGGCGAGCGCCGTCGCGTCCGGCGTCTCGTAGGTCATCTCGTAGTAGCGCTGGGGGAAGCCGCCGAAGTCGTAGACCAGCCGGGTGCCCGGACCGCTCGCGGACAGCATCACCGGCGCCGACTCCCAGTGCGCCGAGACGATCAGGATCGCCTTCGGGCGCGGCAGGTCGCGCGCCCAGGCCGCCAGCTGGCTGCTCCACAGCGGGTCGTCGAGCAGCGGCGGGGCGCCGTGCCCGATGTAGAGCGCGGGCATCCGTGCGTCGGTCGGCTGCGTGTCCGTCATGGTGTCCCTCCGGTCCTGCGTGGTGACGCCATCCTAGTCGCGATTAAGTTGAAGCATCAAGTATCGACCGAAGCCGGCGCGAGCGGTGGTGTGCGCCCCCTACGCTGGAGCCATGACCCGATGGCTGGACGAGGACGAGCTGCAGGCGTGGCTCAAGCTCGCCGGCGTCATGCTCAAGCTCGCTCCGGCGCTCGACTCGCAGCTGCAGCGCGACTCGGACCTGACGCACTTCGACTACCTGTGCCTGGCGATGCTCTCCGAGACCGAGGAGCGCACGCTGCCGATGAGCGAGCTGGCCGCTCGGACCAACGCCAGCCTGTCGCGGCTCTCGCACGTCGTGAGCAAGCTCGAGAAGCGCGGCTGGGTGGCGCGCTGCCCGTCGCCGGCCAGTCGTCGGGTGACGCTGGTCCGGCTGACGGAGGAGGGCTGGGACGTCCTGGTCGCGGCCGCCCCCGGGCACGTCGAGACCGTCCGCAACCTGGTCTTCGACGACCTGGACAGGGAGGACGTCGCGGCGCTGCACAGGATCGCCGGGCACATCGTGGACCGCATCGAGGCCTCGCGCCTGAAGTCCACCTGCTGAGGCCGTCGGCACGACCTCAACCGTGCGTGCGGCCGAGGCGGCTCAGCGACTCCAGCTCCGCGGGTGTACCGAGGGCGATCAGCACCGCACCGTCGGGGATCGTGGTCCCGGCCGGTGGCTTCGCCTCGAGGTCACTCCCCGGCGACGCGCGCAGGGCGAGGATCAGTGACCCGGTCCGCTCGTGCAGGTCCAGCTCGGCCAGGGTCCGGCCGCTGAGGGCCGAGCCCGGCTCGACGCGCACCTGCTGGATGCGGAAGTCGAGGTACTCGTCGCGCATCACCACGTCGAGGAACTCCGCGACGTCGGGCTGCAGGGCGAAGGCGGCCATCCGGCGGCCGCCGATGTTCTGCGGGTTGACGGCCCGGGTGGCCCCGGCCAGCAGCATCTTCTCCTTGGCCTCCGGCGTCCGGGCCCGGGCCACGATCACCAGGTCCGGGCGCATGGCGCGCGCGGAGAGGGTGACGTAGACCGTGTCCGCGTCGGTCTCCAGCGCGGCGACCAGCGCGCGGGCGTGCTCGATCCCGGCCGACCTGAGGACGGCGTCGTCGGTGACGTCCCCGACGAGGTGTACCGCGGTCGGCCGCAGCCCGACCAGGCGCTCGGGGTCGGTGTCCACCACGACGACCTGCTGGCCGTCCGCGAGCAGGTGGTCGGCCGCGGAGCGCCCGACGCGCCCGTGCCCGCAGACGATCACGTGTCCCCGCAGGTGCGAGATCCGGTTGTCCATGCGACGCCTTTCGAGGGAGCGGCGGAGGTGACCCTCGGTCAACGCCTCGAGGATCACGCCGAGGTTGTAGAGCACCGTGCCCACCCCGACCACGATCAGCACGATCGTGAACACGATGCCGGCGGGGGACATCGGCTGGATCTCCCGGAAGCCGACCGTGGAGACCGTGGTGACGGTCTGGTAGAGCGCGTCGAGCGGCGAGAAGCCCAGGACCACGTACCCGACCGTGCCCACGGCGGTGACCGCGACCAGGCACGCGAGGGCCACGGCGATCCGGCGGAGGCTTCCCATGTGCTCAGAGAACCGCATCGGCAGTCCGGCGTCGACCACTTCCCGTGCGCCCGCCGTCCCGCGGCCCTCGCCTGGAGAAACTAAGTCTAGTGAGTTCGTCTACAATGGTCCGATGGTTCGGACACTTCCCGGTTCGGCGCAGGCCCTGCGCGGCGGACGCCTCCCCGACTTCCTGCTCGTCGGCGCACCCAAGGCCGGTACGACGGCCCTGCACGGCGCGCTGGCAGAGCACCCCGAGCTGTTCCTGAGCAGGGTGAAGGAGCCGAAGTACTACCTGTGCGGCGACTCCCCGCCGCCGGCCTACCGCGGGCCGGGTGACGCGCACAGCAGCCAGGAGTGGATCTGGCAGCGGCAGCGCTACCTCGACCTGTTCCAGGACGCCGGCGGCGACCAGGTGGCCGGTGAGAGCACGCCGTTCTACCTCTACCACCGCGACGCCCGGCGCAGGATCGCCGCCGACCTGCCGCGCGCCAAGCTCGTCGCGGTGCTGCGCGACCCGGTGGACCGGGCCTACTCCAACTGGATGCACCTGTGGGCCGACGGTCTGGAGCCGTGCGGGGACGTCGTCGAGGCGTGTGCGCGGGAGGCCCAGCGGGTGGACGACGGGTGGGCGCCGTTCTGGCACTACCGGGGGCTCGGGATGTACGGCCGGCAGCTGGCCGACCTGCTCGAGCACGTCCCGCGCGAGCAGGTGCTCGTGCTCCGCTACCGCGCGCTGGTCGACGACCCGCGCACCGCGCTCAACCGGGTCGCGCGCTTCCTGGGCGTCGCGGAGGACGTGGTCACCGAGATCCCGTCGGGCAACTCGCGGCCGTTCGTGCACCCCAGCGTCCGGACCCGGGTGCTCGGGCCGGTGGTGCGGGCCGGCGCGAAGGCCGGCCAGTTCCTGCCGCCGCAGGCCTGGCGCGCCGCCAGCAAGCCGATCATCGGGCAGCTCCACCAGCGCGGGAACCCCGCCCGGCCGCGGCTCACCCCCGAGCAGCGCGACGCCCTGCGCGAGCCGTTCCTCGAGGACATCGCTCTGCTGGAGGAGCTGACCGGCGAGTCCTACGAGGACTGGCGCACCCACCGCGACGGCGACTCGTTCCACACCCGCCAGTCGCAGCGGGAGTCCGCCTCGGCGGGGTGAGATCCGCTGGTTGAGGTGCGAGCCTGCGAGCCTCGAGACCAGTCTCAGCCGAAGACGACGCTGGTCATCAGGTCGTGCGCACCGTCGGGCCGGGCGGCCTCGAAGTAGAAGCGGGTCCCGCCGTCGGGCAGCGGCACCGCCGCGACGTAGCGCAGCGCACCGTCACTGTGCGGCGAGCGGATCACCGGCCGGTCCTCGGCGACGAGGTGCCGGCCGTCGGTCGAGCGGGCCACCCCCGTGACCTCGTGCCAGTTGTCCTCGGCGCGGGCCCGTCCGTCGTACAGCACCACGAGCGGCTGCTCGGACAGCACCGCGGTGACCCGGGCGCCGCGCTGGTCCCAGGTGCCGGGCGTCGGCGTGAGCACGGTGCCGTGCCACTCCCAGGCGAGACCGTCGGCGCTCGTCGCGAACGCGGTGGTCATCCGGTCCTCGTGGCCGGCCTCGGTGAGCGGGTGCACGCAGACCCACATCCGCCAGCCGGTCTCGTCGACCAGCACGACCGGGTCCTTGACGGCGACCTCGTCGGAGCCGGGGAGGACGACCGTGCGGGTGCCGTGCTCGAGACCCGCGGGCTCGTCGGCGTCGACCGCCTCGATCCACCAGTGCTTGGAGTCCGGGGTGGCGCAGGAGAGGTAGAGCCGCCAGCCGCCTTCCGGTCGCGGCACCAGCACCGGCCGCTCGAACGACTCGGCGCCGAACTCGTCGCGGCGCACCTCGGCGACGGTCACGAAGTGCTCACCGTCCTCGGAGCGGGCCACCACCACGGAGACGCCGCGGCCCTCGCGCAGCGGCCGGCGGACCCGGTAGGTCAGCCAGTAGACGCCCTCGACGAGCACCGCGCTCGCGGCGCCGGACCAGTTGCCGGGGGTGTCGCCCGGAGCCGGTACGACGACGGTCGCGTCCTCGAAGCTGGGCAGGGTGAGGGTCTGCGTCATGCCACAAATACTACTTAACAAGTCGACAAAAGGCTCGGAGCGGCGCTCATCGGTCCAGCCACTTGGTCTCCGGGACGCCGGGTCGCCAGCCCGCCAACAGGTCGAGGAGCGCGTCCGGCCGGTCCGCCGCGAGCACCAGCGCCCGGTGCTCCGTCGACACGAACCGCTCGGTCACCGTGTGGTCGAGGAACGCGAGCAACGGGTCGAAGAAGCCCTCGACGTCGAGCAGGCCGCACGGCTTGCTCTGCAGCCCGAGCTGCGACCAGGTGAGGATCTCGGCGAGCTCCTCGAGCGTGCCGAGGCCGCCGGGCAGCGCGACGAACCCGTCGGCGAGGTCGGCCATCAGCGCCTTCCGCTCGTGCATCGAGCCGGTGACCCGCAGCTCGGTGAGCCCGTCGTGCGCGACCTCGCGGTCCACGAGGTGCTGCGGGATCACGCCCACCACCTCGCCGCCGGCCGCGAGGGCCGCGTCGGCGACGGCGCCCATGAGACCGACGCTCGCTCCGCCGTACACCAGGCGCAGCCCGCGCGCGGCGACCTCCCGGCCGAGCGCGGTCGCCGTCTCGGTGTACGACGGGCGGGCGCCCGGGCTCGAGCCGCTGAACACGCACACGGACTGCAGGCCGCTCACGCGAGCCGCCAGTCGACCGGGCTGCCGCCCTGCTTCTCCAGCAGCGTGTTCACCCGGCTGAACGGGCGCGACCCGAAGAACCCGCGGGACGCGGACAGCGGGCTCGGGTGCACCGACTCGACCCACGGCACCGGCCCGAGCATCGGCTTCAGGCCCTGCGCGTCGCGCCCCCAGAGGATCGCGGCGAGCGGGCCGCCCCGACCGGCGAGGACCTCGATCGCCCGCTCGGTGACCGCCTCCCAGCCGCGGCCTCGGTGCGAGGCCGGCGCGCCGGGCCGCACGGTCAGGCACCGGTTGAGCAGCATCACGCCCTGCGCGGACCACGGCGACAGGTCACCGTTGCGCGGCGGCTCGCAGCCGACGTCGTCGACGAGCTCCTTGTAGATGTTGACCAGGCTCTTGGGCAGCGGCCGGACGTCCGGTGCGACCGAGAACGACAGCCCGACGGCGTGCCCGGGGGTGGGGTAGGGATCCTGCCCGACGACCAGCACCTTGACGTCGGCGAGCGGGCGGCTGAACGCGCGCATGATGTGGTCGCCGTGCGGCAGGTACGTGTGCCCGGCCTGCACCTCGGTGCGCAGGAACGCGCCCATCGCCTCGATCCGGTCATCGACCGGTCCCAGCGCCTCCGCCCAGTCCGGGGCGACCAGGCCCTTGTCCACGAGTCCGGCCAGCGCGCTCATGGGCGTCACCCTATGTAACGCGGGGTTGTGGACGCTGAACCCGTGGCACACCTCGTGTGGAGCGTCCCTAACCCCGCGTTACAGCGAGGGGCGGGGGTCAGCGACCGAGCGCCCGAAGGACCTCGCGCGCGTCGGCCCGCATCCCGGACGCGAACGGGTGGTACGCCAGCGCCTTCTCGCGAACCGTGACGTTGCCGTTGACCCACGGGGTGCGGGCGCAGATGTCGTGGCCCGCGGAGGCGGAGTACATGTCGACGAAGGTGGTGCCCGTCCGGCGGGCCGCCTTCCGGAGAGCCCGGTCGAGGCCCTGGCTGATCCGTCGGCCCTCGGCGTAGTCGCCGGCCGCGAGCGGCAGCCCGACGCAGCTGCCCCGGTCGGGGACCAGTCGGAGGTATCCGACCAGCAGGACCTTCGCGTCCGGTGCCTTGCGCCGGATCGTCCGCAGCACGCCGGCGACGTTGCGGCTGATCGTGGCCACCGCCCCCTCGAGGTCGGGGCCCTGGGCGGCCAGCCGGCGCGCGCACGGGGAGCCCTGCGGGTCCGAGGACCGCAGCTGTGTGCAGGTGCGCACCAGCGTCGAGAACAGGTCCAGGTCGTTGCCGCCGATCGTCAGCGTGACCAGCGAGGTGTCCGCGGTGACCGCCCGCATCTGGGGCGGGATCCGTGCGTCCCCGAACGTGCGCTGCACGTGCGTGAGGTCGCGGGTGGTGGCGCCGCTGCAGGTGACGTCGACGAAGTCGGTCACGTCGAGCGCGTCGGCGAGCAGGTGCCCGTAGTTGTGGTCGGAGCGGGCGCAGCCGCCGGCCAGGTCCGTGGTGGGGATCAGCGGCCCGGCCGCGTAGGAGTCACCCAGGGCGACGTACCGGCCGACGGGCTCCGGCGCCGTCGACGAGGCCGGGGCGGTCGACGAGGCGGCCGGGTCCGGCGCCGCGCTGCCCTGCGTGCAGCCGGTCAGCAGCAGCGCGGCCGCGGCGATCGCGGTGGTCAGGATGGTGCGCAATCGGGCCCCTCGGGTGGTGCCGGTCGGTGACGTCATCGTGGGTACGTCGCGGCGAGGTCCCGGCGTACGACGCGGGCGGCCGCCACGAGCCGCAGGAGCACCGCGGCCGTGATCGCCTGGCCCGCCATCAGGCCGAACAGCACGAGCACCTGGGCAGCGCCCGCCTCGAGCGGCGTCCCCCCGCCGAGGAGCACTCCGACGAACGCGCCCGGCAGGGTCACGAGGCCGACGGTACGGGTCTGGTCCAAGCCCGGGGTGAGCGCCTCGCGGGCGGTCGGCGCGATCACCTCGAACGCCGCGTCGGGGCTGGTCATCCCGATCGCGAGCGCCGCCTCGTAGGTCCCGAAGTTCCCGGACAGCTCGTCGAAGGCCCGGCGTCCGGTCAGCGTCGAGGCGGTCATCATGTTGCCGACCACGATGCCCGCGATGGGGATGATCCCGGGCCCGTTGAACGGCACCACGCCGGAGGCGAACACCAGGATGAGCACCGGGACGATGCCGGCCGCGATGGCCAGGGCGACCCACGGCAGCTGCACCCTCGGCACCCGCAGCCGGCCGCCGGAGGTGAGCGTGGCGACCACGAACATCAGCAGCACGAACGCCAGGGACAGCCAGACGCTGGCCAGGGCGGCGGTGATGACGAGGGACACGACAGCGAGCTGGACCACCGCGCGCAGCGCGGCCGTGACGTAGCCGCGCTCGGTGCCCAGCCCGCCGACGAGGGCGGCAACGACCGCCATCGCGACCAGCACGACGAGGACGACCGCGAGCCGCCAGTCCGGCGAGACGGCGGCGCTGGAGCCACCGGCGGCGAGGGTCACGGGCCGGTGGCTACTTCTTCTGCGCCAGCGAGCGGCTGCCGGCCGAGCCGTAGCGGCGGGCCGGGTTCGAGCCGATCGCGGTCTTCGACGCCTTCTTCGCAGGCGCCTTCTTGGCCGCGGTCTTCTTGGCCGCGGTCCTCGTGGTCTTCGCGGCGCGTTCTTCGTGGCGGCGGTCTTCGTGCCGGACGCCTTCTTCGCGGTGGGCGTCGGGGTCGCGGCGTCGGCCGAGGAGTGCTGGGCGATCCACTCGTCCAGGATCCGCCAGGTGGTCGAGCGGGCGGCCCGGCCGGTCAGCATGCCGAGGTGGCCGCCGGGCACGATCTCGAAGCGGAGGTCGTCGATGCCGGGCACCAGGTCGACGATGGGCCGCACGCACTGCACCGGTGCGATGCCGTCGCCGGCGCCCGCGAAGGCGAGCAGCGGCACGGTCAGGTCGGCCAGCTTGATCTCGCGGTCGTCCATCGTCACCGAGCCCGACGCGAGCTGGTTGCCCTTGAGCAGCCGGTGGTAGAGCTGCCCGAAGGTCCGGCCGGGGTAGGCGATCATGTTCGCGGTGAACCGGTCGACCGCCTCCACCTGGGCGAGGAAGTCCGCGTCGTCGAGCTTGGCGGCGATCGCGATCGGCTTGGTCACCAGCTTGTTGAACGACGAGAGCTGGAAAGCCCGCCGCACCAGCGGCTTGGGGGCGCCGCCCAGCAGCCGGTAGGCCTGGGTGACCAGGCCGGCCCGCTCGCCGGCCAGCCCCAGGAACGGGCGGATCGGCGCCACCAGCGGCACCTGGGTCACGTCGACCGGGGCGCCGACCGTGGTCAGCGACGCGATCGGCAGGTCCGGCCGGTCGGCGGCGGTGAGCAGCGCGAAGATCGCGCCGAGGCTCCAGCCGACCACGTGCACCGGTCGGCCGCCCGCGTGGGCGCTGACCTCCTCGATGGCCTTGGGCACGACCTCGTCGACCCAGTGCTCCATGCCCAGGCCCCGGTTGGCGAAGGACACCTGGCCGTACTCCACGAGGTACGTCGGCCGCCCGGCGTCGACGAAGTGCTCCACCAGCGAGCAGCCGCGACGCAGGTCGAAGCAGAGCGCCGGCGCGGCCAGCGGCGTGACCAGCAGGACCGGGTCGCCGTGCTCGCGGGCCGACGACCGGGGTCGGTAGTGGTAGACCTCGCGCAGCACGCCCTCGTCGATGAGCGTGCGCGGCATGGGTCGCAGATCGGCCAGGCCGCCGTACAACATCTTGTGGGCGACGTTGGCGGCAGCGGAGACGATCTGGTCCGGCTTCGGGATCAGATCCATGCGCAGAAGTTACCAACCGGTCGGTTCCGGGCGACAGCGTTCGAGACCGGTCTCATACGTCCAGGCGGCGTTCCATGCGCTCCCGGGCCCGTCCGGCGGCGCGCCGTACCTCCTCGGCGGGGTCGTCGAGGAGGCCGAGCAGGGCGTCGAGGTGCTCGGTGTCGCCGCACGCGCCGAGGGCCCGCGCGGCGGTCGCCCGCACCCGCGGCAGGTCGTGCGCGGACAGCCGTGCCGCGGCGTCGCCGCAGGCGAGCTCCCGCCGGGCGGACACCTTGAGGCACATCTCGGCCACCCGCCAGGCCTCGTCGCCGAGCCGGTCGAGCACCACCGGGGCGCAGGAGTCGTCCCACACGTAGAGCAGCCCGCGCGCACCCCACACCCGAGCCCAGTAGGGCTTCCACGACCGGCCGCCGTCCAGCACGTCCCGGCCACCGGCGCCGCCGAGGAAGAGCACGGTCTCCGCGTGGTCGTGCGGGTCGTCGTCGCCGAGCACCTCCGCGCACAGTACGGCGGCCCGGCGCGTGCCGACGTGCGCCTCGAGGAAGCCGAGCAGCTCACGCGGTGACTGCCGGTGCTCCGGCGGCGTCGGCAGCGCCGTGGTCATGGCGCGGGCCGTCACTGGGCCGTCACTGGTCCGTCACTGGGCCTGGAGCGGCCGCAGCTGCTTGCCGTGCGACAGCTTGGCGTCGTCGAGCACCTCGAGGAACCGGCGGGCCCAGTCCTTCACGTCGTGCTCGGCCACCGTCTTGCGCATCGCCTTCATCCGGCGGGCCAGGTCCTTCCGGTCGGCGTTCATCGCGGTGACGATCGCCGCCTTCATCCCGTTGATGTCGTAGGGGTTGACCAGGAACGCCTGCCGCAGCTCGTCGGCAGCCCCGGCGAACTCGGAGAGCACGAGCGCGCCGGTGTCGTCGTAGCGGCAGGCGACGTACTCCTTCGCCACGAGGTTCATGCCGTCCCGAAGGGGCGTCACCACCATCACGTCGGCGGAGCGGAACAGCGCGGCCATCTCGTCGCGGCCGTAGGACGTGTGCATGTAGTGGATGGCGGGCTGGCCGATCCGGCCCAGGTCGCCGTTCAGCCGGCCGACCAGGCGGTCGATGTCGTCGCGGAGCCGGCGGTACTGCCCGACCCGCTCCCGCGACGGCGTCGCCACCTGCACGAACACCGCGTCGTCGACGGAGACCTCGCCGTCGCGGACCAGCTCGCCGAACGCGCGCAGCCGGTCGTAGATGCCCTTGGTGTAGTCGAGGCGGTCGACACCGAGCAGCACCCGGCGCGGGTTGCCCAGCTGCTCGCGGAGCTCCTTGGCCCGCTGCTCGACCCCTTCGCTGCGGGCCAGCCCGTCGAGGCCGGGGGTGTCGATCGAGATCGGGAAGGCGCCGGCCTGGACGACCCGGCCGTCGGGGAGGTAGATCAGGTCGCGGTGCGTCTTGTGGCCGACCCGCTGACGCACCAGTCGCACGAAGTTCTGCGACGCGCCGGGTCGCTGGAAGCCGACCACGTCGGCCCCGAGCAGCCCTTCGAGGAGCTGTCGCCGCCAGGGCAGCTGCTGGAACAGCTCGGCCGGCGGGAACGGGATGTGCAGGAAGAACCCGATCCGCAGGTCCGGGCGCAGCTCGCGGAGCATCGCCGGCACCAGCTGCATCTGGTAGTCGTGCACCCAGACGGTGGCGTTCTCGGCCGCGACGGCGGCGGCCTTCTCCGCGAAGCGGCGGTTGACCACGACGTACGCGTCCCACCACTCGCGGTGGAACTCCGGCTTGGCCACCACGTCGTGGTAGAGCGGCCAGAGGGTGGCGTTCGAGAAGCCTTCGTAGAACTCCTCGATCTCGGCGGCCGACAACGTCACCGGCACCAGCGACAGGCCGTCCTCGACGAACGGCTCGATGTCGTCGTCGGCGCCGCCGGACCAGCCGATCCAGGCGCCGTCGTTCTCCCGCATCACCGGCTCGATGGCGGTGACCAGGCCGCCGGGGGAGCGGCGCCAGTCGACCGACCCGTCGTCGTTGACCACACGGTCGACGGGGAGCCGGTTGGCGACGATCACGAGGTCGGCCTGGTGGTTCGGCTGCTTCCCGGTCGTCTGCGTCGTGCTGGCGGGGCTCACAAGACCAACGTACCCATGTCCTGGTCAGGCATCCGCGGCGTAGCGGACCCCGATCTGGCGGCGGATCGTGTCCATCTGACGCATCAGCGCGAGCGAGTCGTCGAGCGGCACCAGCGGGCTCTCGGTCTCGCCGGTGCGCAGGCACCGGACCACCTCCAGCGCCTCGTTGGCCAGGCCCGTCCCGATCAGCTCCCCGGTGATCACCACGGGCTCCAGGGGCCCGTCGAAGTCCGGGTCGCCGACCATCGGCGTCCAGGTGACCCGGGTGGGGTGGTGGAAGGCCGGCGGGAGGTCGATCCGGCCGCGGTCCGTCGCGATGGAGGCGGTGCGGGGCGACCAGGCCGTCATGGAGGACGTCAGCGAGGCGATCGCGCCGCTGTCGTAGCCGAGCCCGATCGCGAGGTTCAGGTCCACGCCCACGTCGGAGAGGGACGCGACGGCGGTGATCGTCGAGGGCTCGCCGAGGAACAGGCTGGCGAAGGTGAGCGGGTAGACGCCCATGTCCAGCAGGGCGCCGCCGCCGAGCGCCCGGTCGAGCAGCCGGTCGGTGGCCGGCTTGTCGACGACGAAACCGAGGTCCGCGCGGACCTGGCGCACCTCGCCGAGCGCCCCGGACGCGACCAGCTGCTGGAGCCGCCTGACCAGCGGGTTGCACCGCATCCACATGGCCTCCATGAGGAAGAGGTTCTTCTCCCGGGCCAGCGCGACCAGGCGCTCCGCCTCCGCGGCGTCGAGGGTGAGCGCCTTCTCGCAGAGCACCGCCTTGCCCGCCTCGAACGCCAGCTCCACGTGCTCGCGGTGCTTGGCGTGCGGCGAGGCGACGTACACCACGTCGACGTCCGGGTCCTCGACGAGCGCGCGGTAGTCGCCGTACGCGCGCGGGATGTCGTGCTCGGCGGCGAACGCGTCCGCGGACTCCTGCCGGCGGGCGCCCACCGCGACCACCGCGCACTCGTCGAGCAGGGCGAGGTTCTGCACCATGGCGGTCGCGATCTTGCCGGTGGCGAGGATGCCCCAGCGCACCGGGCGGTCGGCGGGCAGCGGCTTCGCGCGGACCGGTCCGGGGGTCACGTCGAGCGGCGGGAGGTCCTCTGGCAGGGTCGTGGACGTCGTCATGGGCGTCATGTTCGCGCGTGCCGCCCTCCGAGGGCCACCGCGCGATCCCGCCGGCGAAACGCCGGAGACGGATCGGTGCTGCGAACTACATCGTTGTGGTTCGTCGCCTATGATGAGGTCGCACCAGCCACCGCGAGCGCGCACAGGAGCCGCCACCATGTCTCGACCGGACGCCGCGAACGCCCTCGCCTCGGGCCAGAACGCCTCGTCGAGCGAGCTCTCCGAGCGCGACCGCGACATCCTCGAGTTCGAGCGCCAGTGGTGGAAGTACGCCGGCGCCAAGGAGCAGGCGGTCCGCGACAAGTTCGACATGTCGTCGACCCGCTACTACCAGGTGCTCAACGCGCTGATCGACCGTCCCGAGTCGCTGGCGTTCGACCCGCTGCTCGTCCGCCGGCTCCGTCGGCTGCGTGCCGCCCGCCAGCGGGCCCGCAGCGCGCGTCGGCTCGGCTTCGAGGTCTGACGTGCGCCGTCTCGTCGGGCGGGTCCGCACCCAGCGCGGCGTCGCGCTGTCCTCGCCGGTAGCGCTGCTCTCGGTCGGCGCCGTGGTGATTGCCGGCGCCGCGTTCGTCGCGACCAGCGGCCACGACGAGGAGCCGACCCGGCCCGCGGCCGCCGCCCCGGCGGTGACCACGCCGGCGGCGACCCCCACCTCGACGGCACCCGAGCCGGCGGTGACCAAGCCGAAGCCCAAGAAGCAGCCCGTGCGCCGCGGCGGCACCTACGTGGAGGTCTACAACAACTCCGGGATCAGCGGCCTGGCCGGCAGCACCGCCGCCCGCGCCCAGGGCGCCGGCTGGGAGGTCGTCGGCTCGGACAACTGGTACGGCACCATCCCGGCCAGCACCGTCTACTACCCGGCCCGACTGCACGCCCAGGCCAAGCTGCTCGGCAAGGACCTCGGCATCTCCCGGCTCAAGCCGTCCATCGCCCCGATGCGCGGCGACCGGCTCACCGTGATCCTCACCCGGGACTACTCCTGACCCCTGGCCCTGGCTAGCGTGGGAGGCATGGAGTTCCGCACCGCACAGGGCCAGGAGCGGTACGACGCACTGCTGGCCATCGCACCCGAGGTGCTCGTCGGGCTCGACTTCGACGGCACCCTCTCCCCGATCGTGGAAGACCCCGCGCGGGCGGTGATCCACCCCGACGGCCCCCGTGTGCTCGGGGCGCTGGCAGCCCGCGTGCGTGCCGTCGTCGTGGTGACCGGTCGCCCGGCCCGGCAGGTCGTCGAGCTCGGTGACCTCGACCGGCTCGCGGACACCCTCCCGGACGGCGCCCGGCTGGTGGTGATGGGGCAGTACGGCAACGAGCGGTGGGACGCCGCGTCCCGCGAGTTCACGTCACCGGAGCCGCCGGCCGGCCTCGAGGCGTTCCGTGCCGAGCTGCCCCGGCTGCTCGCACGTGAGAACGCCGACGGCGCCCACGTGGAGGAGAAGGGGCTCGCCGTCGCCGTCCACACGCGGCGGCTGCCCGACCCGGGCGCGGCGTTCGCCCGGCTGGAGGAGGCGCTCGCCGACGCGGCCGAGCGGCACGGGCTGTCCCTGGAGCCGGGCCGAATGGTGCTCGAGGTCCGAGCGCCCGGGATGCACAAGGGCATCGCCCTGGAGGCGGCGGTCGAGGAGCACAAGGCCGGCGGCGTGCTGTTCGCCGGCGACGACCTCGGCGACCTGGAGGCCTTCGAGGCGGCCCGCGACCTGCGCGACCGCGGGATGCCGGCGCTGCTGGTGTGCTCGGGCTCGGAGGAGCAGGAGGCGCTCCTGGACCTCGCCGACGTCGTCGTCGACGGGCCGGCCGGGGTGCTGCAGCTGCTGGACAGCTTCGCCGCTCAGGCCGGCTGAGCCCGGCGCCGCGTCCACGGGCCGACGGTCGGGTAGCCGCCTTCCTCGAGCCCGGCCAGCCGCTCGAACACGTTGTGGGCCCCGAAGTCGCCCCCGCGCAGGTAGGACCACCCGGCCGCGAGCAGGTAGAGCGGGAGCATCGGCAGGCCCAGGCAGGCGACGTACTGCCAGGTGTGCCGCTCCTCGTGCCGCATCAGCGCCGGGCGCTGGTCGAGCCAGGCCCGGTCGTGCTTCGAGGCGATGACGTTGCCGACCGTGAACGCCGACGCCACCGGCACCGGGAGCCGGTAGCCCGTGGCCACCAGCAGCCCCCGCGGGCCCTTGGCGATCCGGGCGCGACCGGCGGTCGCCACGGCACAGCCGAGCAGGGTCGAGCCGTTGACGAGGTTGACGACCTGCCTGAGCTGCCACCGGTTCACGCGGTCATCCTTGCGCACCGCCACCGGTCTCAGGGTGTGGGCGCCGTGTGCACATGCTGAGACGGCTGCGTAAGGTGAGACCTGCTCATCAAGAGGGGCAGAGGGACACGGCCCGCTGAAGCCCCGGCAACCCGCCACCGCACTCCAGACCGCGGTGCCAAAGGTGCTAATTCCGTCCCGGTCCGAGAGTCGGCCACCGGGGAAGATGAGAAGGAGACCCTTCATGAGCACCCCCAGCAGCGTCCTGTCCGCCCCGACCGCGGTCCGCGAGGGTGCCTTCGGCAACGCCGTGCACCTCGTCTGTCGTGAGTGCCGCGCGACCCAGCCGCTCGGTCCGTCGTACGCCTGCCAGGAGTGCTTCGGCCCCCTGGAGATCGGCTACGAGTTCCCCGAGGTGACCCGGGCGCAGATCGAGGCCGGCCCGAAGAACATCTGGCGCTACCAGGCCCTGCTGCCGGTGCCCACCGACATCGCGTCGAGCCCCAACATGGAGCCCGGCTTCACCCGGCTCATCAAGGCCGACAACCTGGCCCGCGAGCTCGGGATCAGAAAGCTCTGGGTCAAGGACGACTCCGGCAACCCCACGCACTCCTTCAAGGACCGCGTGGTCGCGATCGCGCTGTCCGCGGCCCGCGAGCTCGGCATGAAGGTGTTCGCCTGCCCGTCGACCGGCAACCTGGCCAACGCCGTGGCCGCCGCGGGCGCCCGCGCCGGCATGAAGACCGTGGTGTTCATCCCGCACGACCTGGAGACGCCGAAGGTCATCACGAGCGCGGTGTACACCGACTCGCTGGTCGCGGTGAAGGGCAACTACGACGACGTGAACCGCCTCGCCTCCGAGATCGCCGGCGAGGAGGAAGGCTGGGCGTTCGTCAACGTCAACGTCCGCCCCTACTACGCAGAGGGCTCCAAGACGCTGGGCTACGAGGTCGCCGAGCAGCTCGGCTGGCGGCTCCCGCGGCAGGTCGTGATCCCGGTCGCGTCCGGCTCGCAGCTCACCAAGGTCGACAAGGGCTTCACCGAGCTCGTGCAGCTCGGGCTGGTCGACGACGCGCCGTACACCATCTTCGGGGCGCAGGCCGAGGGCTGCTCCCCGGTGTCGCAGGCCTTCAAGGCCGGCCACGACGTGGTCCGCCCGGTCAAGCCCGACACCATCGCGAAGTCGCTGGCGATCGGCAACCCGGCCGACGGGCCCTACGTGCTCGACGTCGCCCGCCGCACCGGCGGTGCCGTCGAGGACGTCACCGACGAGGAGGTCCGCGACGGCATCCAGCTGCTGGCCCGCACCGAGGGCGTGTTCGCGGAGACGGCCGGCGGTGTGACCGTCGCGGTGCTCAAGAAGCTCGTCGAGACCGGCCAGCTCGACCCGGACGAGGAGACCGTCGTGTTCAACACCGGCGACGGGCTGAAGACGCTCGACGCGATCGCCGACCGGGTGGGTCCGGCCGCGACGATCGAGCCGAGCTACGCGGCGTTCACGAGCACCGGGCTCGCCTGAGCCGCCGGTAGCCTGCACCCCACACCCGAGAGCGAGGAGAGCCATGAGCGTCAGCGTTCGGATCCCGACCATCCTGCGCACCTACACCGGCGGTGAGTCGGAGGTCTCGGCTGACGGCGGCACGTTGGCCGAGGTGCTCGACTCGCTCGACGGCAGCTACCCCGGCATCAAGGCGCGGATCCTCGACGACCAGGGCGCGATCCGCCGGTTCGTCAACGTGTACGTCGGCAACGACGACGTGCGCTTCCTCCAGGCTCTCGAGACCAGCACCCCGGAGGGCACGCAGATCTCGGTGATCCCGGCGGTCGCCGGCGGCTGCTAGCCGAGCCCGCGCTTCGCCAGCCCGGGCGGCAGCGGGCGCTCGCAGTCCGTCCGGCCGGCGGCCACGCAGGCGGCCCATCTCTTCATCCCGTCGGCGTGCCGCTGGGACAGGGTGGCCATCCGCTTCGCCTTGCCGGCGGGGGTGAGCTTCTTCCACGCCTCGAGCGCGGCCTTGTCGGGCTTCTTCACCCCGTGCCCGTGCGCCCACGGCGGAGGACCGTGCCGGTGACCGCGTGCGTCGTGTGCCTCGTCCCGGTCGGCCTTCTGGGACTTGCCGGCCTTGTCGGGCGTCCCGGCGCCGTCGTCGTCCGCGGGCCCGTCGTCTGCGGTCCGGCCGGTCGAGTACGACGGTGCGCCGGCGGGGTCGCTCGTACCGGGACCGAGGGCGGCCGCCAGCGCCGGGAGTCCCACGACCAGCAGCACCGCGGCGGCCACTCCGGCCGTCACCCAGCTCTTCATGCCCCCACTATCCGCACGCGCGAGGACTGCCGGAATAGTCCGTTCGGTCCCTTCCGTAGGCTGCGGGCATGGCACGCAAGCTGGCGACCGCAGACCGCGTCGGGCGCGACGAGATGCTCGAGTTCGTCCGGCCGAGGCACCGGGGCACCCTGGTGACCCGACGCCGCGACGGCTCCCCGCAGATGTCCCCGGTGACGTGCGGCGTGGACGACGCGGGCCGGGTCGTGGTCTCGACGTACCCGCAGCGGGCGAAGGCCGCGAACGCCCGCCGCGACCCGCGGGTCTCGATCCTGATCCACTCCGACGAGTGGGACGGCCCCTACGTCCAGCTCGACGGCACCGCCGAGGTCCTCGACATGCCCGACGCCGTCGAGCCGCTCGTCGAGTACTTCCGGTGCATCTCCGGCGAGCACCCCGACTGGGACGAGTACCGCGACGCGATGCGCGCGCAGAACAAGTCCCTCGTGCGGATCACCGTGGAGCGGTGGGGCCCGGTCGCGACCGGCGGCTTCCCGCCGGACCGGGCCGGCTGACGCCGCCGCATGGAGCCCGTGACGGCCGCCGCCGACTTCGTCGCCACCCACTTCCCCGATGCCCTGGTCGCCTTCGTCGGCGGCAGCGTCCTCACCCCCGACCGGACCCCGACCTCCGACCTCGACGTGGTGGTGCTGCTCGACGGACCGCCCGCGCCGTTCCGGGAGACGTTCCGGCACGACGGCTGGGTCGTCGAGGCGTTCGTGCAGACCCGCGAGAGCCTCGCGTACTTCTCGGACCGCGACGTCGAGCGGCGGGTGCCGTCGTTGCTGCGCATGTGCGCGGAAAGCACCGTGCTGGTCGACCGCGCCGGGCTGGCCGAAGGCATCCAGGAGGAGGCGCGGCGACGGCTGGCCGCCGGGCCGCCGCCGCTCGACCCCGCCCGCCGGGACCAGCTGCGCTACGTGCTCACCGACCAGCTCGACGACCTCGCGGGCTGCCGCACGGACGACGAGCTGCCGCACATCGCCGGGCTGCTGCTGACCTGTGCCGCGGAGCTCGCGCTGGCCGTCGGCGGAGCCTGGGGAGGCACCGGCAAGGGGCTGCAACGCTCGCTGGTGCGCCACGACCCCGACCTCGCCCGGCGGCTCGCCGACGCGCACCGGCAGGCCGTGGGCGGTGGCGCCCGTGGTCCGCTGCGCGAGGTGGTGCTCGAGGTGCTGGACCGGGCCGGCGGTCCGCTGCTGGAGGGCTACCGGGTCGCCGGTCCCACCGCAGAGCCGGGACCCGACGTGGTCGACGTGCTGCTGGTGACCTGCACGCCCCTGCCCGACGGCGAGGTGGGCGGCCACCTGCTGGTCGAGGAGCTCGCCGCCCGCGGCCTCGCGGCCCGCTGGGTCGCCTGGGACGACCCCACCGTCGACTGGCCGGCCGCCCGCGCCGTCGCGGTCCGCAGCACGTGGGACTACGAGGAGCGCCGCGAGGAGTTCCTCGCCTGGGCGCACGACGTGGGGCCGGGGCTGCTCAACGGTGCGGACGTGTTCGCCTGGAACACCGACAAGAGCTACCTCCTCGACCTCGCCACGGCCGGGCTGCCCGTCGTACCCAGCGTGCTGGTGAAGACCGAGGACGAGGTCGCCGACGCCGTCGCTCCGCTCGGGCGCGCGGTCGTCAAGCCGACCGTCGGGGCCGGCGGGCGGGGAGTCGTCGTCCTCGACGGCCCGGGTGGGCGCCCGCACGGCGAGGGTCCCTGGCTCGTGCAGCCGCTCGTCGAGTCGGTGCGCACGGAGGGGGAGATCTCGGTGTTCGTGCTGGGCGGCCGGTCGGTGGCCCAGGTCCGCAAGCGACCGGGTGGTGACGAGGTCCGCGTCCACGAGGAGTACGGCGGCCGCAGTGACGCCGAGCCGCTGGCCGACGAGCACGCCGCGCTGGCGGCCGAGGCCGTGCGGGTCGCGGAGGGACTGCTCGGCGTGCGGCTCGCCTACGCCCGTGCCGACCTCATGCGGCTGGCCGACGGGACACTGGCCGTCGGAGAGCTCGAGGTGACCGAGCCGGGGCTCTACCTCGACCTGGTGCCGGAGGTCGCCCCCGCGTTCGCGGACGTGGTGGCCGGACTGCTGCGTTAAGACGAGGGGCCGGAGAGCGCTTGCGCGTTCTCCGGCCGAAACCCCGTCGCACCCACGAGGTTCGTTCAGGTTAAGCCTGCCCGAGAAGAGGGGTCAACGGTCCCGGACGGGCACCTGTGACGGTCTAGACCTCGGGCCGCGGACCCGCCTTGCACTCGTGGGGGGCGAGTGCTAAACATTGGGTAGCACTCTCAGCATGAGAGTGCCAAGTGGGCCGGGAAGATGAGGTCCCACGCGCCGGCGGGAAGGGTCCGTCGGGCCAGCGGGGGCCGTCCGTCGCGGGCATCCCTCGGGCCAGTCCATTGATCTCAGCGTGAGGAATCGCGGAGAAATGCCGAAGCTGATTGCGTTCAACGAGGAGGCACGGCGCGGCCTCGAGCGTGGCATGAACACGCTCGCCGACGCCGTCAAGGTGACGCTGGGCCCCAAGGGCCGCAACGTCGTCCTCGAGAAGAAGTGGGGCGCCCCCACGATCACCAACGATGGTGTGTCCATCGCCAAGGAGATCGAGCTGGAGGACCCCTACGAGAAGATTGGTGCCGAGCTCGTCAAGGAGGTCGCCAAGAAGACCGACGACGTCGCGGGCGACGGCACCACCACGGCGACCGTCCTGGCCCAGGCCATGGTCCGCGAGGGCCTGCGCAACGTCGCGGCCGGCGCCAACCCGATGGCCCTGAAGCGCGGCATCGAGCTGGCCGTCGCGTCCGTCTCCGAGCAGCTGCTCGCGATGGCCAAGGACGTCGAGACCAAGGAGCAGATCGCCTCCACCGCCTCCATCTCCGCCGGTGACTCCACCGTCGGCGAGATCATCGCCGAGGCGATGGACAAGGTCGGCAAGGAAGGCGTCATCACCGTCGAGGAGTCGAACACCTTCGGCCTCGACCTCGAGCTCACCGAGGGCATGCGGTTCGACAAGGGCTACATCTCGGCGTACTTCGTCACCGACGCGGAGCGCATGGAGACCGTCCTCGACGAGCCGTACATCCTGATCGCCAACCAGAAGATCTCGAACGTCAAGGACCTTCTGCCGGTGCTCGAGAAGGTCATGCAGGGCGGCAAGCCGCTGCTGATCCTGGCCGAGGACGTCGACGGCGAGGCGCTGTCCACCCTCGTGGTCAACAAGATCCGCGGCACCTTCAAGTCCGTCGCCGTCAAGGCTCCGGGCTTCGGTGACCGTCGCAAGGCCATGCTCCAGGACATCGCGATCCTGACCGGTGGCCAGGTCATCTCCGAGGAGGTCGGCCTCAAGCTCGAGTCGACCGGCCTCGAGCTGCTCGGCCAGGCCCGCAAGGTGGTCGTCACCAAGGACGAGACGACCATCGTCGAGGGCGCCGGCGACGCCGACCAGATCGCCGGCCGGGTCAACCAGATCCGTGCCGAGATCGACAAGAGCGACTCCGACTACGACCGCGAGAAGCTGCAGGAGCGCCTGGCCAAGCTGGCCGGCGGTGTTGCGGTCATCAAGGTCGGCGCGGCCACCGAGGTCGAGCTCAAGGAGCGCAAGCACCGCATCGAGGACGCCGTTCGCAACGCGAAGGCCGCCGTCGAGGAGGGCATCGTCGCCGGTGGTGGCGTCGCGCTCGTCCAGGCGACCGACGCCGCGTTCGAGAAGTTCGACCTCGAGGGTGACGAGGCCACCGGCGGGAACATCGTCCGCGTCGCGGCCGAGGCTCCGCTCAAGCAGATCGCGGTCAACGCCGGCCTCGAGGGCGGCGTCGTCGCGGAGAAGGTGCGCAACCTGAAGGCCGGTCACGGTCTCAACGCGGCCACCGGTGAGTACGTCGACATGATCGCCGAAGGCATCATCGACCCGGCCAAGGTCACCCGCTCCGCGCTGCAGAACGCCGCCTCCATCGCGGCGCTGTTCCTCACGACCGAGGCGGTCGTGGCGGACAAGCCCGAGAAGGCGCCGGCCGGCATGCCCGGTGGCGACGGCGGCATGGGCGGCATGGACTTCTGAGCGAGTCCCACCCGTTCGAACGAGAAGGGTCCCGGCTTCGGCCGGGGCCCTTCTTGCGTGTCAGGCGACGCGATCGCTCCACGCCCGGCGGACGCACGGCCTACCTGCCGGCGCAAATCGGGCCAACGGGCCTAGACCACCCGTTCGATGTGCAGGCGATAGGTAACACCCCCAAGCGTGAGGAATCGGTCCTACTAGCTTTTTCGGGTAGTTTCCCTCAACTGTCGGGCGGCAGGTTCCGATCTCCAGGTGAGGGCCTGGGGGCCGTCGTCCGCCTCGTGCGGCGACGTCGCACTGCACATCTGGCGCATCGATCGCCACGATTCGAAGGGCACGCATGAAACACCGCAGCAACCACCGTCGGGCGCGCTTGGGAGGGCGTCGCCCGATGATCGCCGTCGCTGTAGCGGCCACGATCGGGCTGGCTCCGCTGGCTCTCTTGGAAGGCCCGTCCGCCGTGGCGGCCAGCTACACCGTCGAGTTCGCTCAACCTCTCGGACAACCCCGTCCTCGCGACGAATAGCAACGGCTACTCGATCCAGGAAGGCGGAACCAGCCTTTCGCGAGTCTCCGTGACCGATCATGTGGCGGCGAAGTATGCGGCACGGGTGACCTCGACCGGCATGACGACGCGCATCCGCGAACCGCGTGAGACCGTCAAGCCGGGAGAGACCTGGACGTTCGCCTCGGACGTCAAGGCCAGGAGCGGTGCGAAGGCGCAGATCACCGTGTCGTGGTTCAACAGCAACGGGTCCTTCCTGTCCTGGAGTGGCGGGTCCGCGTCTGCCGTGAGCCCGACCACCTGGACGCGTGCGAGTGCCGCGCTCAAGGTGCCGACCGGGTGCCGCCGTGGCCGAGACGGTCGTGAACGTGATCGGGTCGGCGAAGTCCGCGAACGTCTGGGTCACCCAGCACGACGTCCGCGCGCCGTCGTCCTCGCCGACGTCTTCTCCGACCACGTCGCCGACGTCTTCTCCGACCACGTCGCCGACGTCCTCGCCGACCACGTCGCCTACGTCTTCTCCGACCACGTCGCCTACGTCTTCTCCGACCACGTCGCCGACGTCCTCGCCGACCACCTCGCCGACGTCCTCGCCGACACCCCACGTCCTCGCCGGGCACGTTGACGAACCTGCCGCCGCAGGCGGCGGGAATCATCTACGGGTCGGCGTCTGGTGCGGAGCCCTATGCCCATCCTGGGGGTCTGGTGGTGGCGGGGCGTGACAACTACCAGGGCCAGGGGTTCAAAGACGTCTCGGCCGCGGGTGGGTCGGTGCTGATCTACCTGGATACGATCATCGACAACGCCCTACGGTCGTTACCACGACATGCTGATCAACCAGTCGGTGTGTGGTCCGGCGACGTCGAGGTGGCCGGGATCGCCGAAGGCAAACTCCTGGGGTTACCTCAATGACTTCCGGGTTGGGTCGGTGCTGCAGCAGAAGCTCCCGTGCGTCCTGGAGAAGATGGTCGCGGAGAACCCGCACATGGCCGGCTGGTTCGCTGACGACGTGGGCTCGCGGTCCTGGTTCCCGGGCTTCAGCTGGGACTCGTGGGGCTCGGCCAACCAGCAGGCGTACCGCGAGGGTGCGATCGCACTGACCCAGACCTTCCGCAACGTCGCCAACCGTCATGGGTTGATCTTCCTGGTGAACGGCACCTGGTCCGGTGGGTCGCTGGCCTCGAGCGGTGGCGGCTACCCGGATGCGAGCAAGTCCGGCAACGCGCTCGCCGACGGCGGCTTCGTCGAGCACCACGACGGCCAGATCGGCTACTTCGGGCCCTACGGGTGCTCCCCGCAGTGGGCCGCCCAGTCACCGGTAACCAAGGGCAAGGCGTTCAACTACGCGGTCACGAACACCGCCGCGGGCAAGGACGAGTACGTCGACTCGAACTGCTACGCGTACGTGAACCAGCAGTCCGACTACGCCGGCGTTGCCCTTGGGGCAGCTTCCACCCGACCGGTCTCCCCTCACGTGTGACCCAGTGATCCAGGCCGCTGCGCGGGGAGCGGCGGGTAGTCCGAGCGCCGAATCGAAGACATGACGAGGGCGGATGTCCTGCAGCGGTACCCCGTGCGGGACATCCGCCCTCTCGAGGTGTTCGTGGATGTGCCCTCGCACGAGCGGCCCATACCGTAGCGCCTCATCGGGCCGCGGAGCCGATGGTGCAACCGAGCACGGCGGTTAGCATGGATGCAGACGTTCGTCCCACTCGAGACCGCCCGTTGAAACTCACTCGGCCGAGGAGGTTCAGGTGAGCAGGGAATCGCTTGGGCGCGTGCCAGACCGGATTTTCAGCCACGAGGCGCGGGCTCCGGCAGGACGCCAGTCCCGCTGGTTCGGGTGTCCGGAATTACTGGGGCCTGGTCCTCTGCTCGGCTCGTCGTCGCGTTCGCTGGCTGGTGCGGCGGTGCCGCGGTGACCTCGGCGACCCCCTACGCGGGAGGCTTGTCCTCGCAGCGCCCGGCCACCGTGGAGGCCCGATCCAGAACTTCCCGCCGCAGGCGGCGGGTGTGATCTATGGGCCGGCATCTGGTGCGGCGCCCTATGCCCATCCGGGTGGGTTGGTGGTGGCTGGTCGTGACAACTACCAGGACCAGGGGTTCAAGGACGTCTCGGCCGCCGGTGGGACGGTGCTGATCTACCTTGACGCGATCATCGACAACGCCCATGGCCGCTACCACGACATGCTGATCAACCAGTCGGTGTGTGGCCCGGCCACGTCGAGGTGGCCGGGCTCGCCGAGGGCAAACTCCTGGGGTTACCTCAACGACTTCCGGGTGGGGTCGGTCCTGCAGCAGAAGCTTCCGTGCGTGCTGGAGAAGATGGTCGCGGAGAACCCGCACATGGCCGGCTGGTTCGCGGATGACCTGGGCTCGCGGTCCTGGTTCCCGGGGTTCGACTGGGCCTCGTTGGGCTCGGCCAACCAGCAGGCGTACCGCGAAGGTGCGATCGCGCTGACCCAGACCTTCCGGGACGTCGCCAACCGCCATGGGTTGATCTTCCTGGTGAACGGGACCTGGGCGGCTGGGTCGGTGGCGTCGGCCGGTGGTGGCTACCCGAATGCGAACAAGTACGGCAACGCGCTCGCCGACGGCGGGTTCGTCGAGCACCACGACGGCGAGATCGGCTACTTCGGTCCGTACGGGTGCTCGGACCAGTGGGCCGCCGAGTCACCGGTCACCAAGGGCAAGGCCTTCAACTACGCGGTCACGAACACCTCCGCGGGTAAGGACGAGTACGTCGACTCGAACTGCTACGCCTACGTGAACCAGCAGGCCGACTACGACTCCGCGCCACCCTGGGGCAGCTCCCACCCGACCGGTCTCCCGTCCCGGGTGACCCAGTGAGCCGGCTGCTGCCCGCCGTTCACCTGTTCCGGTCCGATGAGCTGTTCGGCGCGCCTGATTACCATGGGCCGTCTCGACGAGTCCACGGTATTCGGTGGGGGCGCCGACGTTCGGCCAGGAGGGTCGATGGCAGGGGTTTCTGGCGGTCGCGCCGGGCGAGTTCCGGCCGCGAGCGGAGGGACGGACGCGGATCGCTGCTCCTCGTCGGTGGTTCTGGGGGCTCGTGCTTGCTCCTCGGCGTGGTCGTGGTCGCGTGGGCTGGTGTGGCCGGTTCTGCGGTGATCACGGCGACCCCTACAGGGGCGGGCCTTGGTGGACACCTCGCCGAACGGATCGGGCACGATCCGGAACTTCCCGGCGCAGGCAGCCGGACTGATCTATGGGCCAGGTTCGGGTGCGAAGCCGTATGCCCATCCGGGTGGGCTGGTGGTGGCCGGGCGTGACAACTACCGGGACCGGGGGTTCAAGGATGTCTCGGCCGCGGGGGGGACGGTGTTGCTCTACCTGGACGCCGATCATCGACAACCCCCATGGCCGGTACCACGACATGTTGTTCAAGCGGTCGAAGTGTGGTCCTGCGCACGTCGCGGTGGCCGGGCTCGCCGAAAGCGAACACGTTGGGCTTCCTGAACGACTTCCGGGTGGGTTCGGTCCTGCAGCGGAAGCTTCCGTGCGTGCTGGAGAAGATGGTCGCGGAGAACCCGCACATGGCCGGCTGGTTCGCCGATGACGTCGGCTCGCGGTCGTGGTTCCCCGGGTTCAACTGGGACTCGTGGGGTTCGGCGAACCGGCAGGCGTACCGAGAAGGGGCGATCGCGCTGACCCAGACCTTCCGGGACGTGGCGAACCGGCATGGGTTGATCTTCCTGGTGAACGGGACCTGGGGCGCCGGGTCGCTGTCGTCGAGCGGGGGTGGATACCCGAATGCGGGCAAGCACGGCAACGCTCTCGCCGACGGCGGAGTGGTGGAGCACCACGACGGTGACATCGGCTACTTCGGTCCGTACGGGTGCTCGGGACAATGGGCCGCCCGGTCGCCGGTCACCCACGGCAAGGCCTTCAACTACGCGGTCACGAGCACCTCCGCAGGCAGGGGGGTGTACGTCCGTTCGGACTGCTACGCCTACGTCAACAAGCAGTCGGACTACTTCGACGCCTCCTGGGGGAGTTTCCACCCGACCGGTCTCCCCTCCCGTGTCCGTCGGTGAGCGAGACCTGAACTGCTCTTGACCTGAGCACGGATCGGGAGGTCAAGTGGACCCTGGATACCGGCCGACGGATCGGCTGGGTGCACCAAGCGTCGAAGAGTCCGCCTGTCGACCGAGGGTGACGGGGGAAGGGCCGAGGAGGTCGGGGTGAGGGGATCGTAAGGGGCGCGCCACCAGGCGCCGGTTCGCACGCTGAGGGGCGTGGCCCGGAGACGCTGGCCGTCCAGATGGCGCATGTGCGCCGCTACTGGTGGCTGGTCCTTGGGGTTGTGGTGCTGTCCGTTGTCGGTGCGGCCCTGTCGGCCCACAGGACTCGACCACGTTCACCGGTCGGTCCTCGTTGATCGTCGCGTCCAATGACAGGTCACCCGACCAGGACGCAGTGCTGGTCCAGGGTTATGTCGCCTACTTCAACGATCCTGCGTACCAGAGCAGGTTGCTGCGCAAGGCGAACGTCGCCCCGGATGTGACGGTCTCGGCTCATGCCGCCGCGGCGAGCCCCATCATGCTGATCGACGCCACGACCCGTGACCCGCGCAGTGCACAGGCTGCCGCGGCAACCTTGGCATCAATCTTCAGGTCCGACATCAACCGGGCCCGTGAGAGGCAGATCACCGCCGAGATCGTCTCACTTCAACGCCAGATCAAGGAGACGCTCGCGCCAGGAGGTCAGGTCGCAGGCGGCGGTTCTGCGGAGACTGCGATCACCCAGGTTCAGGACCAGATCCTGCAGCTCAAGGCGGACCGAGTCGACCTGCTCCAAGTGCTACAGCTGTATGTCGGCGTGTCCCAGCACTCCCCGCGGTTGGCCACCAACCTCTTGCT
This sequence comes from uncultured Actinomycetota bacterium, assembly GCA_963827435.1. Lineage (GTDB taxonomy): Bacteria > Actinomycetota > Actinomycetes > Propionibacteriales > Nocardioidaceae > Nocardioides_B. Next base: position 2,225 of record CAWHAU010000008.1, on the reverse strand, counting down.
GGCGTTGGTCGGCGGCCTCGTCATCGGAGGGCTCGCCGCCCTGGCTGTCGGCCGGCTCTCCAACCGGCTGCACACGGGCCTCGACCTTTCCGAGAGACTCGGGATCGACCCGCTTGTCGAGCTCCCTCCGGAAGGCAGCGCTGAAGCGGAGTGGCAGCGGGCCCTGCGTGTCCGGCAGCTCGCGACCATCGTGAGGGCCCGGTTGGGCAGCCCCTCGGTGGTTGCGGTGACCGAGCCCACACCCGGCAATGGTGCCGCGTTGGTGGCCATGGCCCTCGCGCGGCAGTGGGCCGAGGACGGCCGCTCGTCGCTGATCTTGCGGACAGCGGCCGGCCCCACTTCCGGCGTGGCTTCATCCGGCCCGCGCGACCAGCAGCCACCGGAACCGGACGACCTGTTTCCCGGCTCCCTCGGGGCGACCTGGAACCCGTGGATCGTCCCGGGTTCAGTTGAGGGCATGCTGGTCCTCCAGCCGCCGGCCGTGCAGCCCGGGGGCCCCGTAGACGTGACCGGGGACGCCATCCACGACCTGCTGGCGCATGCCGCCACCTCCGAGACACTGGTCGTACTGGAGACCTCGCCGGTGACGCGTTCGGCGTCGGCGCTCGACCTTTGCGCGACCGCTGGGTTGACCCTTCTGGCCATCGAGACGCCCGCTACGCGGATGGCCGAGATCGCCGAGGGAGCATCGCTCCTCGAGCAGTCGAATGCAGGGCTGCTCGGCGCAGTTCTCTTGCCCACGAGGGCTCGCTCGCTCAGGCAACGGCACGGGCGTCGTCGAGAGGGCGCCGGCCCGGGTCCGAGGGCGCCCGGTTTCATCAAGCACGATCAGGCACATGTGTCGGAGGAGCAACCAGGAGCGCGGGTAGGTGGCGACGACCCGCCCACCGAAGAGGCAGACCCCACGCCGCAGGAGTCTGTTGGTAGAGGACAGCCGTGATGCCCCGCGGTGAGGGACGCCCGTCGTGGCGTTAGGGCCCGGCTCCCTGGAGCAGCGGGTGCATTCGTCCCGCAGGGGCCAGCAGTACGTGCTGCCGGTTGTCGTTGTCACCGGAACCGCAGGATTCGTGCTGTTCCTGTTCGCCCTCCATCGTGTGGCTTCCGACCGGATGGGTCCGCTCCTCGGGCTCGCCGCTGTCGCCGTCGCGGCGGCGCTGTTGGGGCTTCGGAACCCGGTGCTCGCCTGGCCTACCTGCTCGCTGCCACGTTCTTCCGTCTGGCCATCCCGAGCAACACGTTTCCGTCGACCCCTTCCTGCCGGCGTTCGCCGGACGTGGTCGTCGCGGTATGGGTGTGGGCGAGGCCACGTGACAACAGGCTTCCCGCTCTACAGGTCACGGAGGCCGTGATAGCTCTCTACTTCGCGTGGAACATCGCGTCGATGCTGGCCCCCCACGAGTACGCCGCCGGAGCGCCCCAGGACGTGGCGGGCTTCTCGGTCCTCCGGTTCGTCCTGATCGGCACGATGATGCCACTGGTGATGTTCCTTGCCGCCAGAACGATCTTCCGTGACGAGGTGTCGATCCGACGTCTGGCGTGGATGCTGCTGGCGGCTGGGGCGTACTCTTCAGCGGTCAGCATCATGCAGTTCCACGGCCCGAAGAGTTGGGTGTGGCCTCGCTACATCATCGACGAGCCGAAGTGGCCCGGCCGGGCGGTCGGCGTCTTCAACCAACCCGTTGTCAACGGGCTCGTCCTCATCGTGGGGTTCCTGGTCGCGGTCCTGATCGCCTCCCACAGAGACCAGGGCCGGGTGCTTCGGGCGGTGGCGGTCGTGGTCGCCGGAGCCAGCGTCTACGCGATCTTCCTGACCCACACCAGGGCGGTGTGGCTGTCGTTCGGGCTGGTCGTGCTGATCGGTGCGGTGACCGCTACGGGCTTCCGGCGAGGTTTCGTCGTCACCGGTGTCGGCATCGTCGTGACGGTGGTCGCCGGCTGGTCGATCCTTGACGAGCACCGACCGCAGCGCCGGCGGGGTCGCTTCGCAGTCCCAGCTTCCAGGACCGACTGAACACCATCGCGACGTCGATCTGGGCCATTGAGGAGAAACCGATGTTGGGGTGGGGGATCGGACGATTTCCGGCGGTGAACACCTACCACCACCAGCAATGGTCCCCCGAGACGCCCTGGCAGCGAGGTTACGGGATCCCATCGCACCTGGACGTCCTGGGCATCTTTGCGGGCTTACGTCGTCGGCATCGCGTTGTGGGTCACCATCCTCGCTC
>CAWHAU010000007.1:0-25960 GCA_963827435.1 uncultured Actinomycetota bacterium | reverse complement strand
CGACCCCTTGACCCCCAGTCAAGTGCGCTACCAAGCTGCGCCACAGCCCGAAGCCCGCAGAGTCGCGTACGACGAGCAGGCCCGAGAACCTTACCGCAGCGGTCTCCTCGCTCCGAACCGGGCCGGACGGTCGAGCGGGACGGCTGTCAGCAAGTTCTTCGTGATGCACAAAGGACGCACAGGTCCGGTTCACAGCGTTCTCTTCGTTTCCCTCGGTTGTCTGGTGCTCGACGCGAAACGAGCCTCGGAGGAACCATGGACGACCAGCAGCAGCCCCCCTTCCCGCAGCCGCACGAGCCGGTGACGGAGGAGCCCACGCAGCCGCTCCCGGCCACCGGGACCGCCGAGCCGGCAAGTGCCGACAAGCCGCACCGCGGTCGGCGCGTGATCGCCACCATGACCGCGACCGCGCTGGTCGCCGGGCTCGGCGGCGTGGGCGCCGGGTACGCCGTCGGCCCCGGCTTCGGCTCGGGCAGCACGTCCCAGCCCACCGTGAGCAGTGGCAGCAGCAACGTCACCCAGCAGGACCAGGGCGGCACGGTCCCGATCCCCGGCAACGGCGACTGGTCCTGGTCGGACGGCTCGCAGGGCGGGTTCAGCGTGCCCTCCCAGCCCTACGACCCGTACGGCGCCGGCGGCTCGTCGCCGGGCTCGTCCGGCGACAGCACAGCGCAGGCGTCCGGCTCCCAGCTGACCGGCCTGGTCCGGATCGTCTCCACCATGAAGTACGACGGCGGCGAGGCCGTGGGCACCGGCATGGTGCTGACCTCCGACGGCGAGGTCGTCACGAACCACCACGTCGTAGAGGGTGCAACGTCGGTCAAGGTGAAGGTGATGAGCACCGGGACGACGTACACCGCCAAGGTCGTCGGCACCGACACCAAGGACGACGTCGCGGTGCTGCAGCTCGTCGGTGCCTCCGGCCTCGACACCGTCACCACCGACACCGACGGGATCGCGGTCGGCGACGCGGTGACCGCGGTCGGGGATGCGAACGGCGCGTCGTCCTTCAGCGCCGCCGCCGGCACGGTGCTGGCCAAGAACCAGACGATCACCACGCAGAGCGAGGGCTCGGCGCAGGGCGAGCGGCTGACCGGGCTGCTGCAGATCAGCTCCGACGTGATCTCCGGTGACTCCGGCGGCGCGACCTACGACAAGGACGGCGAGGTCGTCGGCATGACCACCGCGGCGTCGAGCGGCTCGGCCGACGTGGTCGGGTACGCCGTGCCGATCGCCAAGGTGCTCCGCGTCGCCGACGACCTCGAGAGCGGTGTGACCAGCAGCCGCTACGACTACGGCTACCCGGCCTTCCTCGGCATCGGGCTCGGCGACACCAGCAGCACGGTGCAGGGCGTCTACCCGAGCACGCCGGCGGCCCAGGCCGGCATCGAGGCCGGCGACACGGTCACCGCGATCGACGGGACGTCGGTGAGCACGTCCGCCGCGCTCCGCACGGCGGTCGCGGCCCACTCCCCCGGTGACCGGATCAGCGTGACCTGGACCGACACGAACGGCACCTCGCACACTGCGACGGTGACGCTGGTGCAGGGTCCGGTCCAGTAGCCACGTTCCGACGTTGGTTGAGGTGGTCGAGGCGCTAGCCGAGCCCGTCGAAACCTCTGCACGTCACGCTGGCAGGTTTCGAGGCAAGCTCGCACCTCAACCAGCGAGGGCACTCGACCAGCGAGTCGCACCTCGACCAGCCGCGGTGCGGTCAGCGGCGCTCGCGCTTCTTGCGCGGGCGCTGCTGCACGTGCACCGGGCTGCCGACGAACCCGAACTCCTCGCGCAGCCGGCGCTCCACGAAGCGGAGGTACGACGCCTCGAGCTGTCCGCTCGTGAACAGCACGAACGTCGGAGGCTCGGTGGAGACCTGCGTGCCGAACAGGATCTTCGGCTGCTTGCCGCCGCGGACGGGGTGCGGGTGCTCGGAGACCAGCCGGCCGAGGAAGGAGTTCAGGGCACCGGTGCCGATGCGGGTCGACCAGCCCTCGAGGGCCGCGTCGAGCGCGGGCACCAGCCGGTCGACGTGCCAGCCGGTGCGGGCGGTGATGTTGACCCGCGGGGCCCACGGCACCCGCACCAGGTCGCGCTCGACCTCGCGGTCGAGGTAGTAGCGCCGCTCCTCGTCGACGAGGTCCCACTTGTTGAACGCGATGACCAGCGCCCGGCCGGCCTCGGCCACCGCGGTGATGATCCGCAGGTCCTGCTCGGAGATCGGCTGGGAGCCGTCGACGACCATCACGCAGACCTCGGCCCGGTCGATGGCGGTGTTGGTGCGCAGGCTGGCGTAGTACTCGTGGCCCGACGCCTCCTTGACCCGCTTGCGGACGCCGGCGGTGTCGATGAACCGCCAGGTGCGCCCACCCAGGTCGATCAGCTCGTCGACCGGGTCGACGGTGGTGCCGGCCGCGTCGTCGACGACGGCCCGCTCCTCCTTGGCCAGCTTGTTCAGCAGCGAGGACTTGCCGACGTTGGGACGGCCGACGATGGCCACCCGGCGCGGGCCGCCGACCTCGCCGTACGCCTCCGGCGGCGGCTCGGGCAGGGCGTCCAGGATCGCGTCGAGCATGTCGCCGGAGCCGCGGCCGTGCAGAGCGGAGACCGGGTAGGGCGAGCCGAGCCCGAGGTTCCACAGCGCGGCGGCCTCGGACTCGGTGCGCTGGTCGTCGACCTTGTTGGCGGCCAGCACGACGGGCTTGCCGGACTTCCGCAGGACCTTGACGACGGCCTCGTCGGCGTCGGTGATACCGATGGTGGCATCGACCACGAAGAGCACCGCGTCGGCGATCGTGACGGCGATCTCGGCCTGGGCACGGATCCGCTCGGCGAGGCCGCGGGCGTCGGGGTCCCAGCCGCCGGTGTCGACGACGGTGAACGCGCGGCCGTTCCAGGTCGCGTCGTAGGAGATGCGGTCGCGGGTCACCCCGGGGATGTCCTGGACGACCGCCTCGCGGCGGCCGATCATGCGGTTCACCAGGGTGGACTTGCCGACGTTGGGTCGACCCACCACGGCGAGGACGGGTACTGCCGTCGGGATGCCGGTGGTCGTGTCGGGCTCGGTCGTCATGCTCAGTCCTTCGTGCGCGGGGCCCGGAGGTCGAGGTCGTCCGGGTCGACTCCCGGGATCGGCCCCGGGAGCGGGCGGCCGGTGAGGGCCATGGCGTCAACGAGGTGGGCGACGAGTCTGTTCCGCAGGTCGGCAGCGGTGCGTCGTACCTCGGCCTGGGTCCGAGGCCAGGAGTGCTGCTCCAAGTAGACCGGAGGGCCGTACACGAAGTCGAATCGGGCGCCCTTGGCGGGTACCGAGTCGACCCCGCCGCCGCGCTCCCGCGTGCCGAACATCACCAGGGGTACGACGGGCGCGCCGGTGACCAGCGCGAGGTAGGCCACGCCGCGATGGAACACGCGCAGCTCGCCGTCCCCGCGGGTGCCCTCGGGGTAGATGCCGACCACTCCCCCGTCCCGCAGCACCCGGACGCAGCCCTTGACAGCGGACACGTCGACCTCGCGCCGCGACAGCGGGATCTGTCCGACCGCCCGCAGGAACGCGCCGGTGTGCCCGTCGAACATCTCCTTCTTGGTCAGCGCGTGCACCCGCCGGGGGGTGAAGGCGGCCATCAGCGGGCCGTCCAGCAGGCCGATGTGGTTGGAGGTGATGAGGGCGGCACCGTGCTGCGGCACGTGCTCGAGCCCGTGCAGACGGATGTCGTAGCGGCGGGACAGCACCGACCGGGCGACCGGTCTCACCGCCCGGAGCAGCCGGTGCGGCGGGTGGACCGCGTCGAGCGTGCCAGGCAGGTCGCGGTGCTCCAGGCCCCCGCGGGCGCTCACGGCGCCGCGGTCTCCTCCACGGCGCGCACCAGCGCGACGACCTGCTCCACGACCTCGTCCAGGGTGAACGGCGTGGTGTCGATGTGGTGGGCGTCGGCGGCCATCGCCAGCGGCGAGGTCGCCCGGCCGGAGTCGAAGGTGTCGCGCCGCAGCAGGTCCGCCTGGGTGGCGGCCACGTCGGTGCCGGCCTGCTCCGCGCTGCGGCGCTCGGCCCGGGCCGCCGGGTCCGCCGTGAGGTAGACCTTCACGGGGGCGTCCGGAGCCACGGCAGTGCCGATGTCGCGCCCTTCGACCACGATGCCGCCGTCGCCGATGATGTCGCGCTGCTCGCGCACCAGTCGCTGCCGGATCTCCGGGACGGCGCTGACCGCGCTCACGGCACTGGTGACGGCCTGCTCACGGATCGGCCCGGACACGTCGATGCCGTCGACGGTGATGGTGGGCGCCAGCGGGTCGCTGCCGGAGACCAGCACGGGCGCGTCGGCCTGCGCGGCCACCGCCGCGGAGTCCTCGACGTCGACGTGGTGCTCGAGCATCCACCAGGTGATCGCGCGGTACATCGCCCCGGTGTCGAGGTAGCGCAGGCCCAGCCGGACGGCCACCCCGCGCGACGTGCTCGACTTGCCCGATCCCGACGGCCCGTCCATCGCGACGACCACACCCACCAGCTGTCCCTGCCTTCCGATCGAGCCTTCCACGACCGGTGCAGCCTACCGGTGGGCCGTCCAGCCCCGATCCTCGAGCGAGGCCAGCAGGTGGTCGACGTGGTCGCTGGCCACGGTGAGCTCGACGAGGCCGTACTCGCGGCCCGGGTCGTGGTCGATGCGCAGGTCCTCGACGTTGACGCCGATCTCGCCGGTGTCCGCGAGCAGCCGGGCCAGCTCCCCCGGATGGTCGGGTACGGCGACGAAGACCGTGGTCTCGGCGCGGGAGGGACCGCCGTGCTTGGCGGGGATCACGGCCGTCCCGGCGACCCCGCGGTCGAGGACCTCGCCCAGCCGGGACCGGTCGCCGTCGTCGAGCGCGCCGAGCAGGGCGTCCACGTCGTCGCGGACCTCCCGCAGCAGCGTCGTCAGCGCGTCGGTGTTGGCGGTCAGGATCTGCTGCCACAGCACCGGGTCCCCCGCGGCCACCCGGGTGACGTCGCGGACGCCCTGCCCTGACAGCGCGAGGTGCTCGCGGGGCGCGTCGGCCAGCCGACCGGCCGCGACCGCTGCGAGCAGGTGCGGCAGGTGCGAGGTGCGGGCCACCGCCTGGTCGTGCTCCTCCGGCGACAAGGTCACCGGGGTGGCGCCGCACAGCCGGGCCAGCTCGGTGACCTGCGCGACGGCCTCGGGTGACGCGGCGTCGTGCGGGGTGACCGCCCACGGCCGGCCGTCGAACAGCGAGGCCGACGCCGCGAACGGCCCGGACCGCTCGCTGCCGGCCATCGGGTGGCTGCCGACGTAGCGACCGACGTGCTCGGGCGTCAGGGCGCGGACCTCGGCGAGCGGTGCGCTCTTGACGCTGCCCACGTCGGTGACGACCGCGTCGGTGTCGCGCAGCGCCGCGGCGACCTGCTCGCCGAGCAGGTCCGGCGGCACCGCGACCACGACGAGCCGCGGCGCGACGGCCCCGTCCTCGACGTTCGCGGCGCCGAGGCCGGACGCGATCCGGAGGTTCTCCGGGTTCACGTCCCGCAGCGCGACGTCCGCGCCCTTGCGGCGCAACGCCAGCCCGATCGACGTACCGAGGAGGCCTGCGCCGACGACCAGGACCGGTCCCTCAGTCGTCATCCGGGACCTCGCGGACGCGGGTGAGGTCGCGGCGCAGCGTGGCGGCGCCGTGCAGGTAGACGTGGGTGATGTCGGCGCGGGGCATGTCGGTCTCGACGTGCGCGAGCATCCGGACGACCCGCGGCATCGACCCCTCGATCTCGAGCTCGCGTGCGCAGATCAGCGGCACCTCTCCGAAGCCCAGCCGGCGGGCGGCGTACGCGGGGAACTCGGAGACCAGGTCGCTGGTAGCCGTGAAGATCACGCTGATGAAGTCGTCGACGGTCAGCCCGTTGGCGCTCATCACGTCGAGCACCATCTCGGCGACGCGCTCGAGCATGTGCTCGCGGACGTCGTCCTCGAGCTGGGTCGCTCCCCGCACCGCGCGCACTGACACCAACGCCTCGCTTCCGTCGAATCCGACGTGACGGGCCACCCTAGTCGCGGCGCACGACGCGCCGGTCAGGCTCTCCAGGAGCGGTCGGAGACCGCTCAGTCGCGGAGCTCCTCGGGCACCGACGTACTCCGCCATCTGCTCCGCGGTGCGCTTCGGCAGCGTCTCGCCGCGGAAGAACGGCGGCATGAAGATCCACGTGACCAGCATCAGGACCACGCCCAGGACCAGGGCGCCGATGCCGGTGAGGAAGATGCCGCCGATCGCCCAGTGCGGCGGGAACGGCATCCTCCACGACGTGGTCGAGTCGGCGTCCGGACCGACCAGCCAGTAGTCGTGAGCGGCCTGGAGGAACGCCGCGAGCAGGATCAGACCGCCCAGGAACGGGACGACGCCACGCATCACGAAGTTGCGCACCGAGCTGGTCAGCGTGTGCCGGTAGAACACCGGCGCCGTGAAGCCGGTCATCCCGTAGTAGAAGGCGATCAGCAGCCCGATCGACGCGATCGTGTCCGCGAGCACGTTGCTGCTCAGCCAGGTGAGCCCGATGTAGAAGACGATCGAGGCGATCCCCATGCCCACCGTGGACCAGGTCGGCGTCATGTAGCGCTCGCTCACCCGGGCGAACTTCGAGGGGATCGCCTTGTGGGCTGCCATCGACAGCGTCGTACGCGCCGTCGGCAGGATCGTCGTCAGCGTGGAGGCGGCCGCCGAGCTGAGCACCATCAGGATCAGCAGGTGCACGGCGAAGCTGCCCACCGCGCTCTGGCCGAACACAGCGCGACCGAGCACCGAGAACACGTCGTCGGCGTTGTCGGGGTTGCCCAGCCCGAGGCCGGTCGTGCCGATCCCCGCGAACGCCTGGGTGGCGGTCGTGACGAGCACGTAGATGGCGAGCAGCACGACGCGTGGCGATGACCGCGGCCCGTCCCGGTGTCTTGCGCGCGTCCTTCGTCTCCTCGTTGACCGAGACGGCGGTGTCGAAGCCCCAGTAGATGAAGACCGCCAGCAGGACGCCGGTCGCGAGCGACCCGAAGCTCGCCGATGTGGAACGGGTTGAACCACGACGAGCGCCGGGTGCAGCGACACCCCCGGCACCCCGTGCCCGGCGTAGACCCGGACCAGTGCGACCACGGAGAACAGCGCCAGCACGATCACCTCGATGGCGAGCAGGGCGTACTGGACGCGTGCCGAGATCTCGATGCCGATGTAACAGATCGCCGATCATCAGGACGATCCAGAACACCCCGACGACCGTCGGCCAGAAGACCGACCCGGCGACGCCCGTCCGCGTTGAACAGCAGGAAGAAGTAGGAGCCCGCGATCGCGGCCAGGTTCGCCATCACGATCACGTCGGCGGCGACGATCGCCCAGCCGCCCATCCACCCCGTCCTCGGCCCGAAGGTCCGCGTCGCCCAGGTGAACGTCGTGCCGGCGTCCGGCTCGGCCTCGTTGAGCTTTCGGTAGCCGACCGCCACGCAGTACATCGGCACGAACGCGAGCACCATGATGACCGGCGCCTGCAGGCCCACGGAGATGACCACGAAGCCGATCGTCGCCGCCAGGCTGTAGGCGGGAGCGACGGACGCCAGGGCGATGACGGTGCTCGACAGCAGCCCCAGCGCGCCCGGCTTGAGCCCCTTCTCCAGGATGTCGAACCCGGACTCGGCCTGTCCTGTCGGAACGGTGGCCATGGTGGCACCTCTTCTCCGAAGCGACCCCCTTGGAGTTTCCAACGGTACGCCGGTCGAGGGCGCGTAGGGGACGAAGAAAACCTCACAGCCGCGCGGCGTCCAGCAGCACGCCGAGCTCGTCGAGGGTGAGCTCGCGCAGGTCGCCGCGCCTGAGACCGCGCAGCAGCACCGGCCCGATGGCGGTGCGGGTGAGCTTGCGCACCGGGTGCCCGACCTCGTCGAGCAGCCGGCGGACGATCCGGTTGCGGCCCTCGTGGATGACCACCTCGACGATCGACCGGTCGGTGCTGGTCGACACGACCTTGGCGGCGCTCACCTCGACCGGCCCGTCCTCGAGCGTGACGCCGGCCAGCAGCCGCTTGACGGTGGCCTTGGTGACCACGCCGTCGACCTCGGCGACGTAGGTCTTGTCCAGCTCGTACGACGGGTGCGCCACGCGTTGCGCGAAGTCGCCGTCGTTCGTGAGCAGGATCAGGCCCTCCGTGTCCGTGTCGAGCCGGCCGACGTGGAACAGCCGCTCCGGTCGGTCGCCCACGAAGTCGGAGAGCGTACGACGCCCCTCGGGGTCGGACATGGTGGAGACGACGCCGCGCGGCTTGTTCAGGACGAGGTACACGTGCGCGCTGACCGGCGGAAGCCGTTTGCCGTCGACGCGGATCACGGCCGTGGTCGGGTCCACCTTGGTGCCGAGCCGGGTGACCACCTCGCCGTCGACCTCGACCAGCCCGGCGAGCATCAGCTCCTCGCACTTGCGGCGGCTGGCCACACCCGACTGGGCGAGCAGCTTCTGCAGCCGGATGAGTCCGTCGTCGTCGGTCTCGAGACTCATGCGGTGCCGGGCACCTCGGCACGCGCGTCGAGGTCGTCGAGCTCGCCCATCTCGGGCAGGAACGGCGCGAGCTCCGGGCAGCTCCTCCAGCGAGGCCACGCCGATCCGCTCCAGGAAGTAGCCGGTCGTGCGGTAGAGCGTCGCCGTGGTCTCGGCGTCGTGCCCGGCCTCCTCGACCAGGCCGCGCGCCACCAGCGTGCGCATCACGCCGTCGACGTTCACGCCACGGATCGCCGAGACCCGGGCGCGGCTGACGGGCTGCTTGTAGGCGACGACCGCGAGCGTCTCGAGCGCGGCCTGGGTGAGCCGTGCCTGCTGCCCGTCGAGCACGAACTTCTCGACGACGCCGGCGTAGTCCTCGCGCGTGTAGTAGCGCCAGCCGCCGGCGACGTTGCGCAGGTCGAACCCGCGCCCCTGCTCGGCGTACTCCTCGGCCAGCGCGGCCAGCGCAGCCGACACCTCACCGGGCGGGTAGCCCACCGCGGAGGCCAGCGTGATGTGGTCCAGCGGCTGGTCCGCGACCATCAGCACCGCCTCCAGCGCCGGCCGCAGCTCGGCCAGCGGGATGTCCAGCGTCTCCGAGGCCTCGTCCGTCGGCTCGACGGGAGTCGTCCGTCGGCTCGACGGGAGTCTCCCCCGGCTCGACGGAAGTCTCCCCCGGCTCGACGGGCTCGTGCTCCTCGCTCACTGCTCCTCCTCCCGATGGGCCGTCGGCTCGGCACTCTCACCGGCGTGTCCCACACTCCCTGACGGGTCACCGGCGTCGGTGTCCGGGGTGGCCTCCTCGGCCGGGGCGCCGTCGAACTCGTCGGTGATCTCCACCTCGCCGTCCTCGGCCCCGGTCCACCGGACCGTCAGCTCGCCGAGCGGGGAGACCTGGTCGAAGGACACCGCGCCCTCGCGGAACAGCTCCAGCAGCGCCAGGAACCGCGCCACCGTCGTCAGGGTGTCCGGCGAGTCACCGGACAGCGCCCGGAAGGTCATCGTGCCCTGCCGGCGCAGCCGGTCGACCACCACCGCGGCCTGCTCGCGCACGCTGACCGTGGGCGCGTGGATGTGCGCCAGCGAGAGCTCGAAGACCGGCTTGGGCTCCATCGCCTTGGCGGCGAGAGCAGCGAACTCCTCCAGCCCGAGGCCGATCAGCACCTCGGGCAGCAGCGTGGCGAAGCGCTCCTCCAGCCCCACCGCGCGCGGGAAGCGTCGCGCCTCCCCCGTCATCCGGGTCTCGAGCACGGAGGCGACCTGCTTGAACGCGCGGTACTGCAGCAGCCGGGCGAAGAGCAGGTCGCGCGCCTCGAGCAGCGCGAGGTCCTCCTCGTCCTCGACGTCGCCCTGCGGCAGCAGCCGGGCGGCCTTGAGGTCGAGCAGCGTCGCGGCCACCAGCAGGAACGACGAGGTCTCCTCCAGGTCCCAGTCGGACCCGGCGAGCTTGACGAACCCGATGAACTCGTCGGTCACCTTCGAGAGGGCGACCTCGGTGATGTCGAGCTTGTGCTTGGCGATCAGGCTGAGCAGCAGGTCGAACGGACCCTCGAAGTTGTCCAGGCGTACGGCGAAGCCGGGCGCCGCCTCGACGGGGGTGTCGGCCGAGTCCACCAGGGCCGTCATGCCTGCATCAGGCGCTGCACGATGACGCTGTCGTCGCCGTTCTGCTCCAGGTCGGCGAGGACCAGCGCCAGCGCCTCGCGCACCAGCCGGCCGCGGTCCACGGAGAGACCGACGCGGCGCAGCGTGAGCCGCGCGTGCTCGATGTCGAGCAGCTCGTCGGCGGTGACGTAGACCGTCATCTTCTCGTCGTGCCGGACACGGCCGCTCGGGGTGCGCTTGGCCGCCGGCTTCCCCTCGGCGGTGGGCTGCACCTCGCTCGGCTCGCCCTGCTCGGGCGTCTCGGGAGCGTCGGGTACGACGGTCGGCCGGAACAGGTCGTCGGCCGCCGGCATCCTCACTCTTCGAGACAACGCGCCAGCACCTCCTTGGCCAGCTGCCGGTAGCTGTCGGCGCCCGCCGAGGACGAGGCGTACGACGTGATCGGCTCACCGGCCACCGTCGAGTCGGAGAACTTCACGGTCCGCCGGATCACGGTGTGGAAGACGGTGTCGCCCCACGCCTGGACGAGCCGCTCCATGACCTCGCGGCCGTGCAGGGTGCGGCCGTCGTACATCGTGCCGAGCACGCCGTCGATGTGCAGCTTGGGGTTGAGCCGCTCGGTGACCTTGTCGATGGTCGTCTTGAGCAGCGCGACGCCGCGCAGCGCGAAGTACTCGCACTCCAGCGGCACGATGACGCCGTCGGAGGCCGTCAGCGCGTTCACGGTGAGCAGGCCCAGCGACGGCTGGCAGTCGATGAGGATGACGTCGTAGTCCGCGATGGCCGGCTGGAGCACCCGCTGCAGGGTCTGCTCGCGGGCCACCTCGTGCACCAGCTGCACCTCGGCCGCGGACAGGTCGATGTTGGACGGCAGCAGGTCCATGCCCGGGACGCTGGTCGGCACGATGACCTCGTCGATCGTCACGTCCCGCTGCATGAGCAGGTTGTAGATCGACAGCTCCATGTCGTGCGGGTTCAGACCGAGGCCGACGGACAGCGAGCCCTGCGGGTCGAAGTCGACGAGCAGCACCTTGCGGCCGAACTCCGCGAGCGCGGCACCGAGGTTGATCGTCGTCGTGGTCTTGCCGACGCCGCCCTTCTGGTTGCACATCGAGATCACGCGGGCGTTGCCGTGGATGCCGATCGGGCGCGGCTCCGGCAGATGCGGCATCGGCCGGCCGGTGGGGCCGATCACGGGCTCGGCCACCACGGCGGTGTCGTCGGGGACGACCGGGTCGGCCGCGTGCAGCTCCTCCTGGATCTCACCCCGCAGCGCTTCCTGCAGCTCGGCGCGGGGGTCCTGGTCGGAGCCGGGACGTCGGAACGGGATCGGGTCGCTCACGCGGTCGGGTCCTCCTGCGGACGCGGCGGGACGGTACATCGGGGGGATCTCGGAGGCACTGCTGCCCTGGCCGCCGAACGGATGTCCTGAGCCGAAGTCGTTCACGCGGATGCCTCTCGTTGGCAGTGGTGCCGAGCTGCTGCGCGAATGTCGACTCATCGGTTTGTCGCGCGCAACGCGGCGACTCTATGGGTTCCGTCGAACGAGCGACAACCGGATCGCCCGACGTTGGTGCAGTACCAGTAAATCTGGGGAAAACGTGTGCATCGGGCAGGCGCGCCGTACACATCCACGAGCGAGTCTGTGCACAAACCTGTGCATCGAGCGGTCCCGTGCGGGCGTCACCCCAGGGCACGGGGGTGGGCGGTCGCGTAGACCTCCCGGAGGCTGTCCACGGTGACCAGCGTGTAGACCTGCGTGGTGGTCACCGACGCGTGCCCGAGCAGCTCCTGGACCACCCGGACGTCGGCGCCGCCGTCGAGCAGGTGGGTCGCGAACGAGTGCCGCAGCGTGTGCGGGGACACCTCGGCGGTGACTCCGGCCCGCTCGGCGGCCTTCACCAGCACCGTCCACGCGCTCTGCCGTGACAGCCGGCCGCCGCGGGCGTTCAGGAACACCGCGGGCAGCCCGCGCCCGACCGACGAGAGCTCCGGGCGGCCACGCACCAGGTAGGCCTCGACGGCCTCCTGGGCGTAGCTGCCGACCGGCACCATGCGTTCCTTGCTGCCCTTGCCGCGCAGCAGCACGGTCCCGCCCCCGGCGACGTCGGGCTCCCCGAGGTCGAGGTCGTCGAGGTCCAGCCCGACCGCCTCGGAGATCCGGGCGCCCGTGCCGTAGAGCACCTCCAGCAGGGCCCGGTCCCGCAGCGCCAAGGCGGTGCCCGGCGCGCCGGCGGCGTCGAGGATCCGCTCGATGTCGGCCAGCGGCAGCGCCTTGGGCAGCCGTTTGGCCGGCGCCGGAGGGCGTACGGCGGCCGACGGGTCGACCTGCGAGATGCCCTCCCGGACCGCGAACTTGTGGAAGCCCCGGACCGCGACGACCGTGCGGGCCGCCGACCCCGCCGACAGGGGCGGGTGGTCGGCGTCCCCCTCACGCAGCGCCATCAAGAACGCCGTCACCGTCTCCTCGCGCACGGCGTCGAGCCCCTCGACCCCCTGGGCGGCCAGCCAGGCGACGTACCGCCGCAGGTCACGCCGGTAGGACTTCAGGGTGTTGTCCGCGAGCCCGCGCTCGACGACGAGGTGGTCGAGGTAGCTGCGGACCGCGCGCGCGACCTCGCTCGGCCCGGGACCAGCGGTCACGGTCACCGGTGCCTCAGCCCAGGGCCTCTTCCAGGGAGACGCTCTGGAGTCCGTGCGCCTCCGCGACGGGCGCGTAGGTCAGCCGGCCGGCGTGGGTGTTGAGGCCCAGCGCCAGCGAGCGGTCGTCCCGCAGCGCCTGCTCCCAGCCCTTGTCGGCCAGCGCCACCGCGTAGGGCAGCGTCGCGTTGGTCAGCGCGTAGGTCGAGGTGTTCGGCACCGCGCCCGGCATGTTCGCGACGCAGTAGAACACCGACTCGTGCACGGTGTACGTCGGGTCCGCGTGAGTGGTCGGCCGGGTGTCCTCGAAGCAGCCGCCCTGGTCGACGGCGATGTCCACGAGCACGGAGCCCGGCTTCATCTGCGCGACCAGGTCGTTGCTGACCAGCTTGGGCGCCTTCGCGCCCGGGATCAGCACCGCGCCGATCACCAGGTCGGCCTCGGTCACCTGCTGCTGGATGGTCAGCTGCGAGGACGCGAGCCCGTGCACCCGGTTGTTGTAGCGCCAGAACGACATCCGGAGCTTGTCCAGGTCGGTGTCCAGGAGGGTGACGTCGGCGCCCATGCCCAACGCGATGTTGGCGGCGTTCTGCCCCGCCACACCTGCGCCGATCACCACGACCTTGGCGTTGGCCACGCCGCCGACGCCGCCGAGCAGTACGCCGCGGCCGCCCTGGGCCTTCATCAGCGAGTGCGCGCCCACCTGCGGGGCGAGGCAGCCGGCGACCTCCGACATCGGGTACAGCAGCGGCAGCGAGCCCGAGGGCAGCTGCACGGTCTCGTAGGCGATCGCGGTGATGCGCCGGGCGACCAGCTCGTCGGTGAGGGCCTTGTCCGCCGCGAGGTGCAGGTAGGTGAAGAGCGTCTGCCCCTCCCGCATCCGGTGGTACTCCTCGGCGACGGGTTCCTTGACCTTGAGCACCATGTCGGCGGTGCCCCACACGTCATCAGCGGTGTCGAGCATCGTCGCGCCGGCGGCGACGTACTCCTCGTCGGGGATCAGCGAGCCGGAGCCCGCGGTCCTCTCGACGTACACCTCGTGCCCGTGCTGGGTGAGCTCGTGCGCCCCGATCGGCGTGAGCGCCACGCGGTACTCGTGGTTCTTGACTTCCTTGGGGACGCCGACCTTCATCGACCAGGATTCCTCTCGCTGGAGACCGCCGCTCCGTCGGGACGGTCGCGTGTGAGTGTATGACGTGCGCGACATCCGCGGTCACCCGGTCGACGTACCCGCGAGTAGGGGTCAGCGGTGCCAGAGGGCGTAGGCGAGCACCGCCTGCGCGGTCGGACCGTCGGTGATCCGGCCCTCGCGAACGCCCTCCAGGAGGTCGTCGACCGGCACCCAGTCGACCGTCATGTCGGCCTCCTCGTGGGCCGGCTCGAAGCCACCGCGGTCGGGGGCGGGCGACAGGTCGCGGGCCAGGAAGTAGGCGAGCTTCTCGCTGGACAGCCCTGGCGAGGAGTACGTCGTGAACAGGTGCGTCCACTCGGCGGCCAGGACCAGCCCCTCCTCCTGCAGCTCGCGCCGCGCGGCCTCCACGGGGTCCTCTCCCGCGACGTCGAGCAGCCCCGCGGGGAGCTCGACGAAGCGCATCGAGGCCGGGTGGCGGTACTGGTGCAGCACCAGGGCCCGCTCCTGCTCGTCGACGGCCAGGATGATCACCGCGCCCGGGTGCTCGAGCACCAGCCGGCCGAACGTCTCGTCCGGGTGGCCCGGCACCGAGACCATGTCCCGGCGCACCGAGAACGGCGCGGCCCCCTTCCAGATGCACTCGACGTCGTGGACCGGCCACGACTCCGGCCGGTCGGCAGCAGCCGGCACCTCAGACCGTCGCGTCCTCGGAGCGGCGGCGCAACGTGGACTCGTCGATCGGGAAGCGCAGCTCCTTCTGCCGGGCGATCGCAGCCTGCACCAGACCCGAGAACAGCGGGTGCGGGCGGGTCGGCCGCGAGCGCAGCTCCGGGTGCGCCTGCGTGGCGACGTAGTAGGGGTGCACGTCGCGGGGCAGCTCGACGAACTCGACGAGGTTGTTGTCCGGGGACGTGCCCGAGAACACCAGGCCGGCGGCCTCGAGCCGGTCGCGGTACTTGTTGTTGACCTCGTAGCGGTGCCGGTGGCGCTCCTCGACCTTCGGCTCGCCGTAGGCCTCGCGGATCACGGAGCCCTCCTTGAGCTCGGCCGGGTAGAGCCCCAGCCGCATCGTGCCGCCCAGGTCACCCGCGCCCTCGACGTACTGCTCCTGCTCGGCCATCGTCGCGATGACCGGCTCGGCGCAGCCCGCGTGGAACTCGGTGGAGTCGGCGCCGGCGATGTCGGCCACGTGCCGGGCGTACTCGATGACCATGCACTGCAGGCCCAGGCACAGCCCCAGGGTCGGGATGCCGTGCGTGCGGGCGTACTCCAGTGCACCCACCTTGCCCTCGATGCCACGGATGCCGAAGCCGCCCGGGACGCAGATCGCGTCCACGTCCCCGAGGAGACGTGCGGCGCCCTCCCTGGTCTGGCACTCGTCGGAGGGCACCCACACCAGGTTGACCTTGGCCTCGTGGGCGAACCCGCCGGCCCGCAGCGCCTCCGCCACCGACAGGTACGCGTCGGGCAGGTCGACGTACTTGCCGACCAGCGCGACCGTGACCTCCTCGTTGGGGTGGTGCACGACGCGCAGCAGCTCGTCCCACTCGGTCCAGTCGACGTCCCGGAACGGCAGGTTGAGGCGGCGTACGACGTACGCGTCGAGGCCCTCGGAGTGCAGCACCTTCGGGATGTCGTAGATCGACGGCGCGTCGCTGGCGTTCACGACCGCCTCGTTGTCGACGTCGCACATCAGCGAGATCTTGCGCTTCATCGACTCGGGGATCGGCCGGTCGGAGCGGCACACGATGGCGTCCGGCTGCAGACCGATCGACCGGAGCGCGGCCACCGAGTGCTGGGTCGGCTTGGTCTTCAGCTCGCCGGACGGGCCGATGTAGGGCACCAGCGAGACGTGCAGGAAGAAGACGTTGTCACGGCCGACGTCGTGACGCACCTGCCGCGCCGCCTCGAGGAACGGCAGGGACTCGATGTCACCGACGGTGCCGCCGATCTCGGTGATCACCACGTCGACGTCCGGGCCGGCCATCGCCCGGATCCGGTCCTTGATCTCGTTGGTGATGTGCGGGATGACCTGCACCGTGTCCCCGAGGTAGTCGCCGCGGCGCTCCTTGGCGATGACCTGGGAGTAGACCTGCCCGGTCGTCACGTTCGCGATCCCGGCGAGATCCGTGTCGAGGAACCGCTCGTAGTGGCCGATGTCCAGGTCGGTCTCGGCGCCGTCGTTGGTGACGAACACCTCGCCGTGCTGGAACGGGTTCATCGTCCCGGGATCCACGTTGAGATAGGGGTCGAGCTTCTGCATCGTCACCCGGAGCCCGCGGGACTTCAGCAGGCTGCCCAGGGACGAGGCGGTGAGGCCCTTGCCCAGGGAGGAGGCGACTCCCCCGGTGACGAAGACGTGCTTGGTCGAACCCGTTGATGAGAAGGGCGCGGCGGCCAAGTGAACTCCCGTGGTCGATCCCGGCAAGGTAAATGGGCGGGGCGGTCGAGCGAACGACCATCCACGGGGTTCTAGCCTACCAATGAACCGGCCGGGCCGGGTCAGCCGCGCCGGACTGGTCCGGGGATCCCACTCGGCGAGCCCCGCGAGCCGCGGGCGCAGGGCCGCAGCCGGGCGTCCGGGGCGAGGCTGTGGCTCGGGCATGGCGGGCGAGCGAGGAACGAGCGAGCGGGTGTCCTCGCCCCGGACGCCCGGCGGAGGCACCGGAGCCCGCGGCCCAGCACCACCCGCGTGGCTCAGTCCGTGCTGCCCTGCGCCCCCGGCATCGCCCCGTCGGCCGCGTCGACGGCGCCGTACTGACCGGTGCGCCCGGCGGCCTGGCCCGCCAGTGCCATCACGGTCACCACCTGGCCTGCGGCACGTCCGAGCGAGTCGACGGTCGAGACGTCCTTCGCGGCGGTCACGTCGTCGCGGACAGCCTTGATCTGGCCGCCGGCTCGGGCCGAGGCGACCGGCCCGGCCAGCACCACGCCGTCGGTGGCGCCGTCGACGGCAGTGACGAGGGTGTCGACGATGCTCGCCGCACCCTTCCGGTCCTCGGCGGTGCCCTTGCCGGGGCCGGTGACGAACAGCACCAGGCTGCCGCGCCGGTCGAACTTGCCCTCGGTCGACATCAGGCTGGTGGTGCTGAGCCCGGCCAGGATGCTGGTCGCGGGTCCGTCGACGTCGGAGCCGCCGTTGTAGTCGGTGCCGACGGCGCGCGCGATGAGCGCGCCGATCCGCTCGTAGGGGCTGGCGTCCGGCGGGATCGTCAGCCCGGAGGCCCGACCCTCGAGCTGGTTGCCCAGCTCGTCGACCAGCTGCTTGTCGCCCGCGTCGACGAGCTGGTCGCCGATGCGGACCGTGCCGCTGACCGTGCCGCCGGCGACGCCGACGAAGTCGGACAGCGCGGCGACGTCCGACTGCTGCGCAGTGGGCAGCACCACCATCGTCACGGCGCGTCCCTGCAGGGAGGTCCCGAGCAGGTTGGGCGCGACCGTCTTCGCGAAGTCGTCGGTGAACGCGTTGCCGCTCTTCAGACCGCTGATCTGCGCCTGGAGCGCCGCCTTGGTGGCGCGGTCGGTCTTGACCTGCTGCACCAGCGTGTTGTCGACCTCCCCCTTCAGCGGCCCGCCGCCGAGCGCGACGCCGATGGCGAGCGCCAGGAACACCGAGACGATCGAGACGATGTGGTAGCGGAAAGAGATCACGTGAAGAGTCCTTGGATCCAGTCGAGTACGTCGGACAGAGCGCCGCCGATCGACGACCACCACTCCTCACCCACGGGCGTGGCGCCGATGGCCACGCCGAGGGCCACGAGGCCCGCCAGCATCACGAGCGCCAGGTGCCACAGCCGCACCCGGCCGGCGTACAGCTGGGGAACCCCCTTCGCGTCGACCAGCTTCGGGCCGACCCGCAGCCGGGTCAGGAACGTGCTGGCCAGCCCGGCGCGCTGCCGGTCGAGGAACTCGTCCAGGGTCGCGTGCGTGCCGACCGCGATGATCAGGCTCGCGCCGCGGACGTCGGCGAGGAGCAGGGCGACGTCCTCGCTGGTCCCGCTGGCGGCCAGGGTCTGGTGGCGCACCCCGAGGCGCTCGAGCCGGTCACCGCCGATGGCCCGACCGGAGCGGTCGGCGTGCAGGACCACCTCCCGGGCGCCACGCAGGGCCTTGTCGGAGACGGTGCTGCCGGAGTCACCGGACCGCGAGCCCTGGGCCAGCCCGTCCTCGCCGATCACCACGATGTCGGGTCGGTGGCCGGCGGCCATCAGGGCGTCGGCGCCGGCGTCGACCCCGACCAGCACCGGCCGCTGCTCGCGGATGAAGCGCTTCAGCCGTCGCAGGTCCTCGCGGTAGTCGTAGCCGCGGACGACCACGACGACGGGCCGGCCCTCGATGACGGTGCGCGTCTTCGGGACGCCCTGGCCGTGCAGCAGGAGCTCCTGCTCGCGGCGAAGGAACTCGGTGGTGTTGTGGGTGAAGCTCTGCAGCTGGGTGGAGAGCCCGCTGCGGGCCTCGACCATCAGCGTGCCGATCTCGTCGGCCGTGAGCTCGTGCCCCGTGAGCACGGTCTCCTCGTCGACGATCACGGCGCCCTCGTGGACCCGGACCGTGCTGCCGTCACGCAGTCGCGTGAACACGTCCTGGCCGACGTCGTCCAGCATCACGACGCCCGAGCGGGCGAGCAGCTCGGGCCCGAGGTTCGGGTAGCGGCCGGAGATGAAGGGCACGGCGTTGACGACGGCGACGACGCCGCAGTCGACGAGCGACTGGGCCGTGGCCCGGTCGAGGTCGAGGTGGTCCACCACCGCGACGTCGCCCGGCTTGAGCCGGCGTACGAGCGAGGTGGTCCGACGGTCCAGGCGGACGGTGCCAGTCACTCCGGGCAGGCCATCGACGGCAGGTTGGCGGGAGTGGAATTTCATGGCGCGAACATCCTGACACGCAGCGACAACAGATCCGGGGAGGCGCCGGGGCGTGTGAGGCACTCGTCCCGGTCGGCGCCGGTTGGTCCGGGATTCACCCGGCGGAGCGGGCCTCCTGGGCGGCGGCGAGCAGCTCCTCGGCATGCGCCAGCGCGGTGTCGGAGTCCTCCAGGCCGGCCAGCATCCGCGACAGCTCCCGGACCCGGCCGGCGTCGTCCAGGACGGTCAGCCCCGAGGAGGTGACCGTGCCGTCGTTGCTCTTGACCACGACCACGTGCCGGTCGGCGAAGGCCGCGACCTGCGGCAGGTGGGTCACCACCAGGACCTGGGCGTGCCGGGCGAGCGCGGCCAGCCGGCGGCCGACCTCGACCGCCGCCTTGCCGCCCACGCCCGCGTCCACCTCGTCGAAGACGAACGTCGGCACCGGGTTCGTCGCCGCGAGCGCCACCTCCACGGCCAGCATCACCCGGGACAGCTCGCCCCCGGAGGCACCCTTGCCGAGGGGACGCGCGTCGGCGCCTCGGTTGGCTGCCATCAGCAGCTCGACGTCGTCGACCCCGGTCGGCCCGAACCGGACCGTGCGCTCACCGACCGGCAGCCCCTGGGCGTCCTCGGCCTGGGTCACCGCGATCGTGACCGTGGCATGCGGCATGGCCAAGGAGGTCAGCTCACCGGTCACGACGGTCCCGAGCCGGCCGGCCGCCTTGACGCGGGCGGCGGTCAGGTCGGCGGCGACCTTCCCCAGCTCGGCGCGGAGCCGGTCGCGCTCTGCGGTGAGCTGCTCGATCCGTTCGTCGGTGCCGTCGAGGTCGAGCAGCCGCCGGGCCGAGTGCTCGGACCAGGCCAGCACGTCGTCGATGGTGTCGCCGTACTTGCGGGTCAGCGCGGTCAGTGCGGCGCGCCGCTCGGAGACGGCGGCCAGGCGGGCGGGGTCGGTGTCGAGGCTCGAGGCGTACGACGCGACGTCGGCCGCCGCGTCGGAGAGCAGGTAGCTGATCTCCGCGAGCCGGTCGGCCAGCCCCGCGGCCTCCGCGTCGTGCTCCCGGACGCCGTCCAGCAGCTTGCGCGCCGCGGACACGGTGCCGAGGGCATCCGGAGCGCCGTCCTCGGCCGAGAGGCACTCGCGCGCCTGCTCGGCGGCGGTGCGCAGGGTGTCGGCGAAGCCCAGCCGCGCCTCCTCGGCCGCCAGGCCGGCGTCCTCCCCCGGCTGCGGGTCCACCTGCTCGACCTCGCCGAGACCGAACCGCAGCAGGTCGGCCTCTCGCGCGCGCTCCCGGGCGGAGTCGACCACGTCCGCCAGCTCGCTCTCGGTGGCCCGCAGTGTCGCGTACAGCTCGGTGAACCGCTGCCGCAGGCGCAGCGTCCTGGCGCCGGCGAAGCTGTCGAGGGCGTCGCGCTGCGCCGCCGGCCGGAGCAGCCGGTGCTGGTCGGACTGGCCGTGCACCGCGACCAGCGGGTCGGCGAGCGAGGAGAGCGCGGACACCGGCACCGCCGCTCCCCCGGCGAAGGCCCGCGACCGCCCCTCGGCGGAGATCTGCCGGGCCAGCACCAGCCGGTCGTCCTCGACCTCCCCGCCGACCGCGTCGACGGCCTCGGCGAGGGCGGTGTCTGCGCGCACGAGACCCTCGACCCGCGCGGAGCGGGCGCCGGTGCGGACGGCGCCGGAGTCGGCGCGGCCGCCCAGCAGCAGCCCGAGTGCGGTCACGACCATGGTCTTGCCGGCGCCGGTCTCACCGGTGATCGCGGTGAACCCGGGGCCGAGCTCGAGCACGGACTCGTCGATCACGCCGAGCGAGCTGATCCGGAGCTCCTCAAGCACGGGAGCCGCCTCCGTTCTCCTCGCGCCGGCGTCGCTCCGCCGTGCCGCGCCAGCCGGCGACCGGCAGGTCGAACTTGGCCACCAGCCGGTCGGTGAACGGGGCCTCGTGCAGCCGCACCAGCCGGACCGGGGTCGCGCCGCGACGCACCTCGATGCGGGCGCCGGGCGGCAGCTCGACCGTCCGGCGGCCGTCGCACCAGAGCACCCCGGCGCCCTCGGTGCGTGCGATCACCTCGACCGCGAGCACCGACGTCGGCGACACGACCATCGGACGCGCGAACAGCGCGTGCGCACTGATCGGCACCATGAGCAGGGCCTCGACACTCGGCCAGACGATCGGGCCGCCGGCGCTGAAGTTGTAGGCGGTGGAGCCGGTCGGTGTCGCGCACACGACCCCGTCGCAGCCCCAGCGGGACAGCGGTCGCCCGTCCACCTCGACGACCACCTCGAGCATCCGCTCCCGGGCTGCCTTCTCGACGCTTGCCTCGTTGAGCGCCCAGGTCGAGGTGACCAGCTCACGCCCGTCGCCGGTGACGTCCCGGTAGACCGAGACGTCGAGGGTGAGCCGCTCCTCGGCGACGTACCTCCGGTGCACGATCGCCTCGATCGTGATGTCGACGTCGTCGACCTCGGCCTCGGCCAGGAAGCCGACGTGACCGAGGTTCACGCCCAGCAACGGCGTCCCGCACTCGCGGGCCAGCTCGGCCGCGCGCAGGATCGTGCCGTCGCCGCCGATGACCAGCACCAGCTCGCAGTCCCGGCCGGCGTCCGCGGTCGGCTTCACCACCTCGACGTAGTCGAGGTCCAGCCCCAGCTCGGGCGCCTCGTCCTCCAGCAGCCGCAGCGCGATGTCGTGGGCGTAGAGCGAGCGGCAGAACTGGCCGGCGATGACGCGCGCGTCGTCGCGTCCGGTGTGCGCGATGAGCAGCACGCGCCGGACGTCGGTGGTCTCGTCGCTGGTCACGGCTTCACCCTCTCAGAGCCTGCCCCCAGCTTCGCGGTGCGACGTACCTCGGCGGCGATGTCCTCCTCTGTGACGCTGGCCGGCTCCCGGCGCAGCCACAGGAAGAACTCCACGTTCCCGGACGGTCCCGGGAGCGGGCTGGTGGTCACCGCGCGGGCGCCCCAGCCGCGCCGGGCGGCTTCGGCCGCGACCCCGACCACGGCCTCGGCGCGCAGGTCCAGGTCGCGCACGACCCCGCCCTTGCCCACCCGGTCCTTGCCCACCTCGAACTGCGGCTTGACCATGAGCGCGAGGTCGCCGTCCTCACGGGTGACGCCGATGAGGGAGTCGAGCACGAGGGACAGCGAGATGAAGGAGAGGTCCCCCACCACCACGTCGACGAGCCCGACCAGGTCGGGCGTGAGCTCGCGGATGTTGGTGCGGTCGTGCACCGTGACCCGCTCGTCGCTCTGGAGGGACCAGGCGAGCTGGCCGTACCCGACGTCGACGGCGACCACCTCGGCCGCACCCGCCCGGAGCAGCACGTCGGTGAACCCGCCGGTGGACGCGCCGGCGTCCAGGCACCGGCGCCCCTCGACGCTCAGTCCCAGGCGGCCGAACACCTCGAGGGCGCCGGCCAGCTTGTGACCGCCCCGGGACACGTAGTCGGGTCGGTCGGGGTCCTCGGAGACCACGAGCGCCACGTCGGTCGTCACTCCGGTCGCGGGCTTGGTCGCGACGGCACCCGCCACCTTGACCCGCTTGGCGGCGATCATCTCGGCGGCGTGCTCACGCGACCGGGCGAGTCCGCGGCGGACCAGCTCGGCGTCCAGGCGCAGCCGGCGCGGCACGGGCTCGGGGTGCTCGGCTCCGGCTCAGGCGCCGGAGGAGTCGTTGCCCGCGTCGGCGAGGGCGTTGCGGAGCGTGTCGTGCGCGGACTCGAAGACCGCGACGTGCTCGGACACCGGGCGCTCGTCGAGCCCGTCCAGCGACGCCACGACCCGGTCGACGTCGTCGTGGCCGGTCCCATCGACCTCGCGGATGCCGTCGGCGTGGTCGACCTGCGCGTCGGTGAAGTGCTCGCTCACGGTCGGTCTCTCTTCTCGTCCTGCTCGTCCGGGTCGGCGCCCACGCTACCCGGGGCGGTGAGCCCTTCGACGGCGACAGGCTCACCGGTCGCGTCCAGGTGTCGCCAGCCGGCCGTCGCCACGGCCTGCCACCACGGGTCGGCGGCGCCGGCGCCCTCGACCGTGAGGCGCCCGTCCCTGACGACGGCGTGCCACCCGCCGACGCGAACCGTGTCGCCGTCCACCTCGGGCTCCGCCTGCGGGCGACCCAGCCCGCCGAGGTCGGCCGCGACGTACGACGGGCGCAGCTCGGGTCGCGCGGACACCAGATGGTCGAGGTCGGTGACCCCTGTCATCACCAGCAGGCTGTCGTAGCCGGTCGCGTTGGCACCCTCGATGTCGGTGTCCAGCCGGTCTCCGACGACCAGCGGGTGCTTGCCTCCGACCCGGCGCAGGGTCTCCTCGAACAGCGGCGGCTTCGGCTTGCCCGCCACCACCGGCTCGCGGTCCGCGAACCGCGCCACCACGCTCACCAGCGCTCCGTTCCCCGGTCCGGGGCCGTCGGGCGTGGGCACGGTCATGTCCGTGTTCGACGCCACCCAGGGCAACCCGTCGCGGACCAGGATCGCGCCGGCGATCACCGTCGACCAGCGCAGGTCCCGGTGGAACCCGGAGACGACCGCCACGGGTTGCTCGGCGACGTCCTGCACGGGCCGCAGGCCCTCCTCGACGAGCGCGACCTCGAGACCCTCGCCGCCGATGACGAAGACCGGCGAACCGGCGGGCAGGTCATCGGCCAGCAACCGCGCCGCGGCCTGGGCCGAGGTGACCACGTCGCCGTCCTCCACATCGATGCCGAGCTCACGCAGGTGGGCGGCGACCTTGTCGGGCGTCCGCGAGGCGTTGTTGGTGACGTAGGCCAGGTGCAGGCCGGCGTCCCGGGCCTCGGCGAGGTGCTTCGGTGCGCCGGGGACAGCGTCCGGGCCGACGTACACGACGCCGTCGAGGTCGAGCATCGCCACGTCGTAGGTCTCCCACAGCGGGCGCTCGCTGCCCTTCAGCACAGGTCTTCCCTCTCCTCGATCGGCCCGGTGGCGGGCGAGTGGCCGGTGACACCGGCCCGGGCACGCGGTGTCCGGTGCACCGGCACGCTCTCGTACGATGCGCGGATGGTCAGCGACGGAGTGCCCTCTCTCCCAGAGGCTTCGGGCCGCCCGTTCACGCTCAGCGCCTTCCGCGGTCTCCGGTTCGACGCAGAGACCGTCGGCGACCTGGGCACCGTGATCTCCCCGCCGTACGACGTGCTCGACGCCGACACCGTGCGCGACCTGGAGGCCACGAACCGGCGCAACATCGTCCGGCTGATCCTCTCACGGCGCTTCGAGCGTCCCTACCTGGCTGTGCGGGACCGGCTGCACAAGTGGCGGGCGCGCGGCTACCTGCGGGCCGACGACGAGCCGGCGTTGTACCTGTACGAGTACACCGCCGACGACTCCACCGTCCGCGGCCTCATCGGCCTGGTCGGCCTGCGCGAGGAGTCCGAGCGGGTGATCCTGCCGCACGAGGACGTCATGGAGGCGCCGGTCGACGACCGCACGGTGCTGATGCGCACCACCGAGACCAACCTCGAACCGATCCTGCTCGTGCACGAAGGCACGGACGAGCTGCGCGCCCTCATCGCCAAGGCCGCGAAGGACGAGCCGATGGCCGACTTCGTCGCCCTCGACGGCAGCGCCCACCGGCTCTGGGCCGTGCGGACGCTCCGACGTGCTCGACGCGATGCGGACCGAGCTGGCCGGCACCCAGGCGCTCATCGCCGACGGTCACCACCGCTATGCGGCCTATCTGCGTCTCCAGCACGCGCTCCGCTCCCCCGACACCGCCGACGGTGAGTCTCCCTGGGACCACGGTCTGGCGATGTTGGTGGACCAGCGCGACGCTCCGCTCCGGATCGGTCCGATCCACCGCTCGGTGGCGGCGCTGACCATGTCCGACGTGGCCGAGATCTCCGCGGACCGCGACGACGACTTCCGGGTCGTCCCAGACCGGGAGGTGGCGTTCGCCGCGCTGGCCGGCGACACCGGCCAGGCGTCCTTCGCGGTCTCCGACGGGCGGGCCTGGGCCGTGCTCCGGACCCGGCGCAGCAGCCCTGTCGACGCGGCGGTCCTGCACGAGGACCTGCTGCCGGCGTGGGGTGTCGCGGACGAGCAGATCGGCTACCACCACAGCCTCGACCAGGCGCTCCACACCACGGCGCGGCAACCCGGCGTCGTCGTCGCGGTGCGGCCGCCCACGGTCGAGGAAGTGATGGAGACCGCCGCTCGCGGCGTGCGGATGCCGCGCAAGTCGACGTCGTTCGCGCCCAAGCCGGCGATGGGCGTCGTGATGCGCGACCTGCACGACGCCTGAGCAGGCTCACTCCGACACCTGCTCGCGGGCCCGGGCACGACGAGCCGAGAGCACCTCGACCTCGAGTCGCGTCGTGGCCCCCTCGCCGGCCCGGTAGAAACGCCGCCGCAGCGCGCCCTCGACCTCGACCTCGTCGCCGACCGCCCAGCCGGCGACGCTCCGCCGGCCTCGTGCGCTCCACGCCACGCAGTCCACCCAGTCCGACCGCTGGCTCGACCCCGACGTCATGGGCGTCCTCGACCGGGCCACCGACAGCCGGAAGGTGCAGATCAGCGCACCGCTCGGCAGCTCGCGTTCGGTCGGCGCCGAGGACACCCGTCCTCGCAGCGCCACGGTGTTGTCGGCTCCGTCACCGACCAGCTCGACCGAGCTCTTCGTCATCTCGACCACCTCCGGGACCAGCCTGGATGCAGGCGGGGACCATTCGGGGTCTAGACGGCGACGTTGTGGACGCGCACCGCGACCGCAGGGAAGTGGAGGGAATCCGGCCCGTCAGTCGCGAGGACCCCGCTCGAGCTCGGCCACCCGCTCCTCGGCGTCCGTGATCTCCTCGCCGTCGATCGCGACGGTCCGGTGGAACCACTCGACGGCGTCCTCGGTGCGCCCCGCGGCCAGCAGCGTGTCAGCGTAGGCGTAGCGGAGCCGCACCACCCAGTCCGCGCGGCTCTGCGAGCGCAGCGGCGCGTTCTCGAGAGTCCGCAGGGCGGCGTCGATCTCCCCGAGGTCGCGGCGGGCGCCGGCCTCGACGATCGTGACCTCGGCCTTGAGGTCGGCGGGCATGTCGGCCACGGCCGGGTTGCGAGTCAGTGCCAATGCGCGGTCGGGGCGACCCAACGCCCGCTCGCAGTCCGCCATCACCGCGACGTACTCCTGGGAGCCGTTCATCCGCTTCGCGGCCCGCAGCTCGGAGAGCGCCTCCGCGAACTCGCCGGCGGCGTACGCCGCCTCGCCGCACGCCTCACGAACGACCGCGATCCGGGCCGCACGAGCACG
>CAWHAU010000006.1:0-186476 GCA_963827435.1 uncultured Actinomycetota bacterium | reverse complement strand
GCCGGCGTACGTCCAGTGGCCGATGACCAGGGTGGTGGCGCGTTCGTCGTCGGCGAGCAGGGCGGCCTCGAGGCGGCCAGGTCCAGGGGCCGGCTGGAGTCGCGGACTTCGGTGATCAGGATCTGGGCGCGGCGGCGGGCCCGGCGAAGGGCGCCGCCGAAGCAGACGGGTTCAACTGTGGAAGCCCCAGGCCACATGCCGGAGGCAGATGGCTGAAGAGGGCGCATGCCTCGCATCTCTCGAACGCCGTGATACGGCGATGCGCAGGCCTGGGTCCTCTCGCTTGCCCCCTCAGCCGATGATTGAGGTCATTCACCGGGGATGATGACTCCCTGTTTGGGTCGCCGGAGTGTCGAGAAGCGCGTTCGCAGGACGCGCACACCACTTACCGGGGCGCCCGCGCAGCAGCGTGAGGGCGCCGACGACGGACGCGGAGACCGCACATGACCAGCCCCGACCGCAGGACCCTGCCGTTGACCGCACCGGAGTTTGGGGGAACCGCGAACCGCACCCTTCGGGGCTCGGAGCCGGACTGGAACCTGATCCGTCACCCCGAACCTCCCGAGGGCGCGCCGAACGTGCTGCTGGTGCTGATCGATGATGCCGGCTTCGGGAACCCGAGCACCTTCGGCGGCCCGATCCAGACCCCGAACTACACACGCATGGCCGAAGGCGGCCTGCGCTACAACCGGTTCCACGTCACCGCCCTGTGTTCCCCCACCCGAGCCGCGTTGCTGACAGGGCGGAACAACCACGCTGTCGGCTTCGGCTCCGTCGGGGAGTTCTCCAGTGGCTTCCCCGGCTACACCGCGATGCTGCCCCTGGAATGTGCTCCGTTACCGCGCATCTTGCGCGACAACGGCTACAGCACCGCCGCGTTCGGGAAGTGGCATATGACCCCGGACGGGCAGCAGGGGCCCGCCGGTCCGTTGGGGCGCTGGCCGACCGGGTGGGGCTTCGACTACTTCTACGGCTTCCTCGGCGGCGACTCCGGGCAGTGGGACCCCTGCCTGGCCGAGAACCAGAAGATCATCGGCACCCCGGCGGAGTACTACGACCGAGGAGAGCCCCTACTACCTGCCCGACGCGATGGCCGACAAGACCATCGAGTGGCTGCACGGGGTCCGCGCCCAGGACGCGCACAAGCCGTTCTTCGCGTACTTCTCCACCGGCTGCAGCCACGCCCCGCATCACGTCGCCTCGGAGTGGGCGGACAGGTACAAGGGTCAGTTCGACCAGGGCTGGGACCGGCTGCGGGAGGAGGTTTTCGCCAGGGCAGCAGCAGCTCGGAGTGGTGCCCTCGGACGCCGAGCTCACCGCGCGTGACGATGCGTTCCCGGCCTGGGACGAGGTTCCTCCCACGCCTGCAGGCCTACTACGCACGGCAGATGGAGGTCTACGCCGGCTTCTCCGAGAACGCCGACCACAACGTCGGCCGGGTCATCGACGCGATCGACGAGCTGGGCGAGCTCGACAACACCCTGATCGTCTGGATCTGGGGCGACAACGGCGCCAGCATGGAGGGCACCATCACCGGCTCGTTCAACGAGATGACGATGCAGAACGGCATCCCGCTCACCGACGAGATGCAGCTGCAGCTCGCCGAACGCTACGGCGGCACCGAGTCCTGGGGCGGCCCGATCATGGACCCGCACTACTCGGCCGCGTGGGCGTGGGCCGGGAACACCCCGTTCAAGTGGGGCAAACAGGTCGGCTCGCACTTGGGCGGCACCCGCAACCCGATGGTCCTGCACTGGCCCGAGCGGATCCTCGATCCCGGCGGCCTGCGCTCCCAGTTCACCCATGTCACCGACGTCGCTGCCACGATCCTCGACGTCGCCGGGATCCCGGCACCGTCCCGCGTCGACGGAGTCGAGCAGGAACCGCTGCACGGGGTCAGCTTCGCCGACTCGCTGATCGACGCGGCCGCGCCCGAACGGCACACCCAGCAGTACTTCGAGACCATGGGCAACCGCGCCATGTACAAGGACGGCTGGTGGCTCGCGATGAAGACGCCGCGGATCCCGTGGGTGGTCACCCCCGAGGCGCTGAAACCGTACGCCCCGGATGTGTGGGATCCCGACGCCGACCCGGCCGAGCTGTACTACCTGCCGGACGACTTCGCCCAGGCCCACGACCTGGCCGCCGAGCACCCCGAGAAGGTCCGCGAGCTCAAGGACCTGTTCTGGCGGGAGGCGGAACGGTACAAGGTGCTCCCGCTGCTGGCCACGCTCTCGGCGTTCTTCGGCATCACGCCGCCCCTGGAGGCCGACCGGGAAGATCGAGTTCCGCGGTGACGTCCAGAACATCGCACCGGGCATGATCCCGCGCATCTACAACCGGTCGTACGCGATCAGCGCCGATCTTCTCGTACCCGACGAGGGCGCGGAAGGCGTGATCGTCGCCGAGGCGGACCACCTAGGCGGGTTCTCGCTGTTCGTCGACGCCGGCAGGCTGACCCACACCTACTCGATGATGGGTGTGTTCGTGTACAGGCAGCAGGCCGACACTCCGCTGCCGACCGGCGAGGTGAACGTGCGGATGGAGTTCGCCGCCGACGCCGCCAAGCCGGCCACCGGGGGGCAGGTCACGCTGTTCGTGAACGGCGACGAGGTGGGTGGTGGACGGATGGACCACACGGTGCCGATGCGTTTCTCCGCCTACTCAGGCATGGACATCGGCCGCGACAACGGCGGCGTGGTCGACCTGAGCTACGCCGACAGGCGTCCGTTCGCGTTCACCGGCACGGTCAAGAAGGTCGTCTTCGACGTCAAGTCCCATCGCAAGGCCAAGGACGAGCAAGCCGTCCACGCGGTCGCGCACCAAGCCCACGCTGCACACGGACTCTCCTCATGAACCCCACCGCCGGACTCAAAGTCCTGTCACTGCCCTTCGACCACGAGACCACCGACGTCCTGATCGGCAGCTACCTGTCCCACGACGCCGCCCGCGACGACTACCAGGCCGCGCTGGCCTGTGGCGCCTACCTGCACGGCGCGATCGTGGTCGCCAAGGACCTGACCGGCAAGGTGACGGTGGAGCAGTCCGACCACTTCGTCCGCGAGATGGCCCAGGGACTCGGCACCGTCGGGTTCCTCACCGGCCTGGTGGTCTTCCCGCTGGTGCCGCTCACCACCGGCTTCGGCGCCGCGCTGGGAGGGTTCCTCGGTGAGGCGCTGCACCTGGCCACCGAGACCAAGGTGAAAGGACAGGCAGCATCGACGATCCCCCTTGGCTGCGCCGCGCTGATCCTGGCCTACCCGCGCTCCTCGGCCGACGCCGTGGAACCGGTCGTGACCAGGGCGGTCATCAAGGTCACCGGCGAAGGGACCGGCCACCACGTGCAGGCGCTCAGGAACGCACTGGTCGGCGCCCAGAAGCAGATGGCTGCGACTGGACCATAGGACGGCGGCTAGAACCGCGCGATCGAGTACGAGTTTCCTTACTGGCTCAAGGAGGCCGCGTTCGAGGCATGACTGGAGACCCACCGATCCGCGCCTAAGGACTTCGGTTACCCGGTCCGCCTTTCCGACGAGACCACCGACGGGATCGCAGGACGGCCAGCCGATGCTCGACCGTCGCTCGATTCCGGACCTGGTGTGCTGGTTCACCGAGGACTGCGAGGAGGGCCGCGCCGAGGACTGGCTGGTCATCGAGAACAAAGCCACGGCCGTCGGCCAGGCGGCGCTGCACCCGCTGAGCCGGTACGTCGACCTGCTCCCGGCCCGGGTCTCAGCACAGCCGGAGCAGGTGCACGGCCTGCTGCTCGCGGACGGGCCAGCGTGAACCTGCGACGCGGTCCAGCTAGGCCGGACGGCCCGCGCCACAGGGCCAGCGGACCGTTGTCAGCCGGCAGGCAGACCGGACGCCGCACCGGCATGTCCGTGCAGGTCAGCGCTGCACGAGGAGACTGCCCTTCATTTCCGGGTGGATCGTGCAGCCGAACGGGTATCGGCCCGGCTGGGTCGGGGCGGTGAAGGTCTTCGTCCCACCGCTGCCTGGGATGTCACCGGTGTCGAACTTGTGGGACACCTTGTCGGTGAGGGTGTGCGTCACCGAGTCGTCGTTCGTGACGGTCACCTTCTGCCCTGGCTTCACGGTCATCGTCCCGGAGTACGCGAACCCCCTGATCGTGATGCCACCGGCCGCCGCGCGTGCCGCCGATGTGGCGGTGGGCGAGCCGGGTGCCGAGCCCGACGAACTGTCCGACGAACCTCCGCACGACGCCAGTAGGACCGCGAGTGTGGCGGCGCAGACGGCAAGGGCGAGACGTCTTATGTAGTTGGAGACGTCGCTGACTCGAGGCGGTTCACGATGTCCTCCAGGGTCCCGGGCTCGCTCGTCAGCTGGCCTGGGTGGGGCGTGGTTGCGGCGGGACCGGTGCCGTGTCGACGGGTGCGGCGGCCATCGCGCCGGCGGCCGCCAGCATGGCCTCCAGGTCGGCCTGTCCGGGCTCCTCCCACCGCGGCATCGACGGCACCTCGCTGAGCAGTTGGAACGCCTCGTCCACCATCGGGCCGTAGATCGTCGGCCCGTGGCAGCTCGGCAGGACCTCGATACCCAGGCTCTGCACGTGGCGGAGGTAGTCCCCGAACTTGCCCTCGTCGAGCCACAGGTGCCACGGGTGGTTCAGGCGGTTGACGAGCAGCACCCCGTCACGCCAGGCGTCGTGGTCCATGTCGGCGGCGTCCTCGGCCGGGTGGGGGACGTTCGCGCCGAAGGAGTCCACGGCCCAGTAGGTCCGGGTGCTGGCGTCGAACAACCCACGCGTGGTCGGGTTGTCGAAGAACGGCGGGCGTACGGCGGCCAAGGTGCGGTCACCGGCGGAGAAGCTCTCCCCGTCCCGGATCCAGCGCACCCGGTCGAACGGCATCCAGAAGTCCTCGCAGTCGATGCCGTAGCGCGCCATCGAGAACCAGGTGGTCACCAGCGTCGCGTTCGGGCACGCGTCCATCACCTGGCGCAGGTTGCCGGCATGGTCGTGGTCGTCGTGGGTGAGGAACACCCAGCGCACGTCGGCGGGGTCGACGATGTTCCAGGCGTCCGCGAGCCACTGCTCACGGTTGGACGGCGCGCCCGTGTCGACGAGGATCGGCTCGCTCCCGGTGATGACGAGGGAGTTGATGTACACGAGACCGATCGGCGGTGCAGGGACAAGCTGCGGGATGACGTGCGTGTCTGCCGCGACCAGGTACGGCTCGACCCGGACGTTGGGTAGGGCGGTGGTTGTCATGTCGATGCTCCCGGATAGTGGGGGGCCGGCCGGAGGGCGCCCCCACGCTCACCGCCGAGCCGGGCTGTCCTCGCATCCTTTGGCCCGGGGTCCATCGGGAACAAGCCGAGACCGGGCCATTTCGCGCGCACTTGCTAGTGATGAGAACCGGCGGATACCCCGTCTGTGGTGGGAAATCGGGCGTCGGTCGGCGAACGGTCTCCCCGACGACACCCGACCCGCCATGCCGTCGGGTCGGTCAGCCTGGCGGAGCCGGCGGAGCCTGCGGCGGTGAGACTCCGACCGCTCCCTCGGACGGCATCAGGATCCAGAGGATCGGGTAGATCAGGATCTGGCTGCCGGGGATGACCATGAGCAGCAGCACGAAGAGCAGGCGCGCCGTCCACGGTGAGATGCCGAAGCGGCGGCCAAGGCCGGCACACACCCCGCCCAGGACCCGTCCCTCCCGCGGTCGGACCAGACCTTGCCGGTCGAAGCTCTGGCGGATCTCGTTCATCGCTGTCGCACTTCCTTCGGGTCGCTGTCGAGGGGGTCTGCGTGACACCTCCACTGTGCGCAGCCGGAGGAGCCCGGTCCATCGGGTGCCACCCCGGAGATCACCCGGAGGCCCCACCAGCCGGGCTTTCGTCCACCAAGCATCTTCAGACCGTGTCGTCGCACGAACTCGACCAACGTGCCCGGTCAGTACACACCTAGTGCACCTTCGCTGCTGTCTCCCCACTGCGGTCGACACTTGTCACGACCTAATGCAACGACGTCATCGGATATCCGATTCGATCCGATGCGATCGAGTCGCCTGTCGACAAGCTGGCATGCCGTCACCATCGCAGCGCTGGTGAAAGTTTCACAAGGGGTGGACAGCGGGGCCCAGCACTCAGGCCGTTCCCCCGGGAGGAGGTGGATGGGGATGTCGCCCCATGTTCGAACAGTGCGGCTGACGCGTGAAGGGGAGGGTCTCGAGCGGCTCGTCAGTGCCCGCGGGGCCCCGAGCCCGGGCGTGCACGCCCTCGACGTCGCCGGCGGCGACGCGGTTGACCGGTTGGGCACAAGACGACCGGAAGAGCAGACCCCGACGGGGCGCCTGATCGAACGACTGCGGGAAGGTTGTCTCGGAGAATGCCCCGTCGCGGACGTTGTGGCCCCGAACCGGGCTAACTGGCACGGATGCGCCATGGACGTGGCCCCCGCGAGGAGGGCTAGCGTGGTGTATGCGCGTCGGGGCGATTGCGAAGGGGCACCGCCGACTGGTCCCGGCGGTGGCTGTTGTGGTTCTCGGTTTGCTGGTCTCCGTCGCGCCGGAGTCAACCTCCGCGATCCCTGGGCGTCGAGCCACCGGCTCCGCCGGGTCAGGGGGGTGGTCGCAGCCGGTCAAGCTTGGAAGCCGTGGCTTCGAGACGTCCCTGACCGTCACCCACCCGGGCACCACCACCGTAGCGTGGAGAGCAGGGAGTGCCTTCGACAACGGCCCGGTGCACGTCCGTCGACAGAGCGCGGGGAAGTCGTGGGCGAAGGTCGAAGAGCTGGGCGCAGCTGCCAACTTTGTGGGGGTGGCCGCCAACCGGCACGACCTGACCGTGGCCGCCTGGTTCCAAAGGCGACGCGATGGCAACCGGTTGATGGTGGCGCGCCGACCAGCCGGCGGCCCCTGGCAGCAGGCGGTCGCCATCAACCGACGGGTGCCGTCGGGCCGTCTTGCGGTAGGGCCCGAGTTGACCGTCAGCGACAGCGGAGCCGTCGTGGTCTGGTGGGACGAGATGGTCGAGGAGGTCGACTGCGGAGACCGCTGGTGGTCCTATCTGACATATGCAACCCCGGCCGGCGGCTGGGAGGCGCCGCACGAGGTGGGCGACCGGTCCTGCCAAGGAGGCATGGCGGCCGCCGCGATCGGCGTTCGTGGCAACGTGAACGTCGCCTACCGCACCTCCTCGGGGCTGCGATTCACCAGACGCATCGTCGGTCACGGCTGGACCGCGCCGCGCGTCATGACGCGACGCCCAAGCCGGTTCGGTCCCGTCCTCATGCGGACCCCGCACGGCGGCACGCTCGTCCTGGCCTGGGAGCGAGGTGACGAGACCGGCTACGAGGCCCGACGCCGCGTCGACGGCCGGTGGGGGCCGGTGCGGTCCTGGGCACCGAAGGACGCACTCGAAGGTGGCTGGGACGCGGCCATGGACGGGCGCGGCACCGCCACGCTGGGCTGGGTGGATCAGGACGGCGTCATCCGGGTCAAGCGGTGGCCCCGCCGCGGACCCATGAGCGTCGCGCGAACCCTGGTCGGCCCGGCCGGGCCAACCGATGAGCAGCGGGCTGAGCTGGACGTGGCGGCGGGCTCCGGCGGGGAGGCAGTCGTCGCGTTCTTCGCCTACATAGGCGCCGAGCTGCACATCTTGTACCGGCCCAGGACCGGTCCGTGGCGCCGACAGCCGGTGTTGAGGGGACCCACCGGTCTCTCCGGATACGAGCTCGCGGTGCGCGCATCGGGAGCGGTGGATGTGACCTGGATAGGCGAGCGGGACCGCACGCAACGCGGGGTCTGGCACAGCAGACTCACCCCGAGTGGCGGCAGCCGCTGACAGCCCGCCGACTCGATTCGACGAAGAGCCCGCACGTGTCGTCACGCCTCCGACCGTCACGCTTGGGCGCGAAGGGCCGTCCTCCAGCGCCGCGGTCTGCCAACGCCCGGGAGGCGGCATGATCCGGACCTGTGAGCTGGTTGGCCCTTTCGCTCGGCACGTCCATCCACAGCTCGGCTCCTGCCGTCGCCTACCGCCGGCTCCGGAGTTCTATCGGTTCGTCGTCCGGTTGATCGCCCCGGGCAACGGCCGCCAAACGATGCAGCGCCACCGGAAGGACCACGGCTAGGAGTTGTTTCCTTCGTCCCTCCGGCGCGACATCCGTCTGCAGTCTCATGACGTCGTTTGCGGCCCGGACGAACACGATCTCGACGCGGGACCGGTTGAGGATCTTGAGCGTGCCGTAGTCGCGCTGCGCGATCGAGATGGAGATGTTCAGCTCGTCATCTGCCGCGCTGGCATGAGGTTGGTCCACACGTGCCGTGGCCTCGTAGGTGTCTTCACTGCCTACGGTGGCTTCCCCCTTGTCACTGGGGCAGTCCTCGAGCGCGGACTGTAGTTTCTGCATGGCGTCGGCGGCGGCCTGGTCGTCCGGGTAGGAGACCAGGGTCTGACTGAGTCCCGTGAAGGTGTGCCTTCTCTCGAGGTAGACGCCGTCCGCCCAGACGTCTTCGCGCCGGTCGTAGAACGCACCTAGCATTCCGAGACAGTGCCACGCGACGCCGCTCCAGCCGTCTTCGGAGGATGGCTCCGGGGGGATCCGGCGAAAGTAGGGCGAGACGTTCCCGTCGCTCAGCAGCGCCTGCCGGAGCTCGGAGACGGTCAGCGCAGTTTCCTGCACCGGGATCTTCATGGGTGCCCTAGCGGCACCGGGACCCTCGGAACCGGTGCCGCAGCCGGCGAGGGGCACGAGGATGGCCACTGCGGCTGCGGTACGTCCGAACCGTCGGGACGCGGCCGCCTGTCTCTGTGGCCATGCAAGCTCCAGGGACCGATCGCCCGATTGCGTTGACCACTCGGAGCGCGGCTGATCCGGGCTAGGGGCAGGCGGGCCATCGTTGAGTCGGTTGCACGGTCGGGTGGGTCTGAGGTTCATTTCGGTGCCCATCTGAGAAGCCGTCTGAACAGCCAGGGCGCAATCCGATGCTGGACTCCTTCGGCGGCCAGGTGCACGCCGTCGGTTCGCATCTGGAACCCCCCGGCTGTCCAGGTGAACTCGTTGTCGGGGGACACCCGGCGGCCGAAGTCCGCCAGGATCACACCAGGGTTGGCCTCGGCGATGTGGTGCAGCAGACGGTTCCACTGGGTGACCCGGGTGGGGGTGTCTTCGGGGAACAGCGTGCCGTCGACCTGCTCGCCGCGACGGTTGTAGGGCTGGGTCGCGAGCACCACTTGGGCACCATGGGAGCCCGCGATTGTGACAGCCACCTGAAGGCGCGCGCGCAGGTACGCGTCGAAGGCCGGATCACCGACGTGCGTCCACCTTCCGTCGATCATCCGGTCCATCGTCTCCCAACGTCCGACGAGGATGAACGCGATGTCAGGGTCGTCGCGATCGATGGCCGTCTCCCAGAGATGAACCCACGGTCGGCAGCTCCGCCACACGGACGGGTAGGTGTGTCCGAAGTATCGGTACGGTGCCTTCAAGGTGACGCCGCAGCCCACGAGCGTGCGGTCCCGGAGGTCGAGGGATGGGTGACTGGGGAGCTGTGTGACCAGGCTGGTCGCCATCGAGTCTCCGAAGACGTCGACGACCACCGGTCGTCCCGGGCGGCGGTGGTGCACGTGCCGAGCTGACTGAGCGCCGATGGTGCTTGTCCCGCCCCGTCCCGCGCCGACCGTGGCTTTCTCGGCGGTCGAGTGGCGACCGGATGCCTCCGTCATGTCCCGCGCGGCCACGGCCAGGTCGTTGAGGCCGCCCTGGCCGTTGGTTCCATCGAGTGCGAACGTTCGGCCGGTACTCAGCGGCCCTGGGACTGCGGTGACGACCCCAATCATCAGCGCACACGTTGCCGCTCCGATCCCCGCGCTGGCGAGGGCCAGCGACGGCCGCCGCAACCAGGCTCCAGAGCGGATCGGTCGTTCCAGGAGCACGTAGGACGAGACGGCGATCGCGACCGTGGCACAGCAACGCGCCACGAACAGCGGCCATCCGTGCAGCCCGCTGCGCACCGACGTCAGGGCCAGGAAGATCGGCCAATGCCACAGGTACATCCCGTAGGAGATCCTGCCCAGAAATGGCAGCGGATGAAGCGACAGCAGCCGCGCCGTGACGCCGCCGGGCACCAGTGCGACTTGGGCCAGGACGACGGCCACGGCCACCGCGAAGACGGCAACAGCGCCTTGGTAGAGCGCCGTGTCGTCGCCGGTGAAACCGGTCCAGGCCCACGCCACCGCGCCGCTTGCGACCAGCGCCAGACCTCCCAAGGCTCTGCGGAGCCATGCCGAGCGTCCCACCGTCGTTACCAGATCATCCTGAGACAGCACCACCGCCACAGCGGCACCCACCAGCAGACTGGCTCCGCGGGTGTCTGTGCCGTAGTAGGCCCTGCCGGGGTTCCCCGGGTCGTACAGCCTGCCCAGCGCGACGGTCGACGCCACCACCCCGACAAGGCAGGCCAGCAGAAGCCGGCGTCGCGGCTTTCGCCAGCGGACGAGGACAACGAGGAGGACGGGCCACACCAGGTAGAACTGTTCCTCGATCGCCAACGACCAGGTGTGCTCGAAGGGAGACGGTGCTGCGGTCACCGCGAAGTAGTCCCCACCATTCGAGATCATCTGCCAGTTGTTGACATAGAGCAGGGTGGCCCAGGCGTCAGTACGGAGCGGGGGCAGCTCGGCCGAGGGAAGTAGGCCAGGCGCAGTCACAGCGACGGCCGCCACCATGGCGAGCAGCGCCGGAAGGAGCCGGCGTGCTCGACGGCCCCAGAAGGCCACCACGTCGATTCGGCGTGTCCGTTGCCACTCGGTGAACAGCAACGTCGTGATCAGGTAGCCCGAGAGCACGAAGAACGCATCGACGCCGAGGAAGCCGCCGGCCACCCACGGCAGCCCGCCGTGGAAACACAGCACGGCCGTGACCGCGAGTGCCCGAACCCCGTCGAGGGCCGGAATGTACGGATGAGCGGACACGTCCCGGACCCCCGAATCGTCCACTTCACGGTAGAAGCGTCCCGAGAAGCGGGGCCATGCCCCGTTCGGGGCATCCGACCATGAACCACATGAGTGGTGGTCTGTCGCGTTGAACTGCGATGCCGCCCCGAAGCGTCGCGACTGGGGCGACGCTGACACCCGACGCTGGTCCGAATGCAGTCGGCGCGGTCACTGGTGGCACGGCCGCGAGGGGCGACCAGCAGATGCAGGTCGACCGCTCGGTCTCCCTCCGGGCCATACGGGCGGAGTACTGGGCCCGCTGTGCAGCCAGCAACGAGATCTTGAAGGCGCCAGGAGCCAGCGTCGGTCTGTCGGGCATGGTCTTGCTCCGAGTGGCCTTCGGTTCTATGCCCGATATTGGGTCGCACGCGGATTCGATATCTCGAGGCGGGTGGCCGCCGAGCGGGCTCACCAGTGCGGGATTGGTCTGCCGGTGCAGCCCCAGTCGTTGTCCCGTGTCAGCCGCGTGAGGGAAGGTTGAAGACCAGAGGACGCGCTCAGCGAGCCGCTGTCCGCAAAGTGCCGCGGATTGGAGCCATCATGACGGAACCCGCGCCCAACATCGATTTCGCCAACCTCCCCACGCCCGACGAGGGCATCCTGGCGACGTTGTTCATCACCGTCCGCAAGGTTGCACGGTCCCGGGACTTCTACTCGCGCGTCCTGGGCGGGACGGTCGTTCTAGACGAGAACCCTTGCATCGTCAGGCTGTCCAACTCGTGGATCATCATGAACCCCGGCGGCCCGCCCACGCCTGACAAGCCGGGCATTTCGGTGGTCGACTACCAACCCGGCGACACCACATCGATCTTCTTGAACCTTCGCGTCGCTGACATCCAGACTTGCTACCAGGAGTGGAAAGCGAGGGGCGCAGAGTTCGTTACGCCGCCGATCGACCGCGAAGCGGAGATCCGCTGCTACATGCGGGATCCGGACGGATACCTCATCGAGGTCGGCCAGTCCACCGGCCTGCTGCACGGCAAGCTCGCTGCGAAGCGGCCGGAGGACCTACCCGGCTGAGCTCCATCACCCGTGCGCGGTGTTCAGGGGTCCTTGCGATCGCCTGGGTCGTTGGTACTCGGGCCCTGCGGCCAACTGGCGGCGGAAGGTTGCAGGTCGGCGGGCGCGCTCGTCGCGGCAAAAGCGCTGCGCTCTGACGGCTAGTGAGGTCGTCTGAGGAAGTCGGCTGTGCCGCTGTCGCTATCCGGCGTCGAGCATCTCGCGCAGCCGGTCCGCGAAGGCGGCCGGGTCGTTCCGCGGCGACCACTCATTGACGATGAACCCGCCGTGGTCGCCGGGGAACTCGACGGCCTGCACGCCGAGCAGTCCGGCGAGCGCCTCGCCACCCCGGTGGGGCATCGTCCCGCCGCTCGTCGCGCCGACGGCCGGAACGATCCGCACCCCGGATGCTCGCAGGGCCGCCTCCTCGGGGTGGTACGCCGGCATCGTCAGGTTGTGTCCCAGGAGGGCGTCGTCGCGGCTGCCGTCGTCCTCGGAGGAGAACCCGAACTGGGCGGGGTCCGGCGCCGGCCGGTCGAGGTAGTCGTCCGGGAGCGGGCCGTCGTGCATGACGAGCTGGATGAACTTCGCCAACGCCGGCCCCTGCCCCTTCTCCCGGTAGGTCGCCGCGATGTCGGCGAGGACCCGGTCGAGCATCTCGCGGTCCTCCAGGAGCGCGGACAGCGGAGGCTCGTGGGCGACCACCGTCCCGACCTCGTCAGGGTGCGCGAGCACCCACGGCAGCGCCGCCACCGCACCGCCGCTCGAGGCGAACACGTCGACCGGGCCCAGACCGGTCGCCTCGACGACCCGGTGGACGTCCTCGCCGTGCACCTCGTAGGACACCTCGGCGCCTTCCTCGAGCTTGCTGCGCTCACTCACCCGTGGGTCGTAGGTGATCACTGTCCGGTCGTCCAGGTGGGACACCAGTTGCGAGAACCCGGACGCCGCCATCGGCGAACCGAACACGAACAGGGGTCGGTGCTCGCTCGGCGTGGCGGGCTCGCGCACGTCGTAGGTCAGGATGGCGCCCGGTACGTCGATGGCGTGGGTGGTCGGCTCGCTCATGGCTCCTCCTCGGTCGGTGCAGCTCGTAAAGGCCTGACCTGCGCCGACCGGCGGATTCATCGGTCGGCCAGGGAGTGCCTCGTGCTAGCAGTTGCGGCCGCTCCTTACGTCGCGTCTGCTGGCGTCGGCGCCCACCGTGCAGTTCGACGGGATGGCGGCGACGTGCCTGGGGGACATCGTGAAAGCGAACGGCGACGGCGATGAGTCTCGTGTCGGCGCCGGGTCTGCACCTGCATCGCCTCGACGGGTTCGGCGTCGCGCCAGCGGTGACTGGACCCACGTCTGTGCCTGCGGGTCACCTGCACCCCCTGTCCCTCTCTGCGCTACACCCGCTGCACCACGGTGTCCCCGCGAATCGGGGGTGCACGCGCCAGGCTCTCGGCGGTGTCCTCCCGGGACGATGCACGTGGATTCACTGATGATGGCAACCAGTGCAACCCACTCACGAGCCGGCGGATCATGCCGACGTACGACGGCCCCTACGCCATTAGGCTGACCCGTGGCGTGCATCGCCCACCGGAGAGATGCAAGTCAGGCGGCGGACCCAAGGGACGCGGCTGGCCCCGAACACCGGCGCGTTGAGCACGGCCGAGGACGTCCTGACGGCGGCCCGTCGGGAAGGTCGTACAGCCGGCGGTCCTGTTGTACGCCGAACGGCCGATGGGTGTGTTTGCCGAACACACCGACCATGCGGTATGCCCGCGATCCGCGTCCTGCGACGCCTGCTTCGACCACCGCTCGCCCTCGCCATGGCCGCATCCAGCCTGCTGGCCGTCACCATGGCTCCGGTGCAGGCCGACACGGGCGCGCCGCCGACCGTGACGGTCGGGGCGGACCAGGTGGTCGTGCGAACGGACACCGCGTTCCTCCCGGGCGTGGTCAGCGACGACGGCCTGCCCGCCCCCTCGGCGGTCACCGCGCACTGGACGAAGGTCAGCGGGCCCGGTGCGGTGCACTTCAGCCGCGCAGACGAGGCCCTCACCACCGCCAGCTTCGACGCGACCGGCGACTACGTGCTTCGGCTGACCGCCTCCGACGGCGGTGGCCAGGGCAGTGCCGAGCTCACCGTGTCGGTGGTCAGCGCCCCCAGCACCACGATCCGGGTGCCGGCCGACTACCCGACGATCCAGGCCGCGCTCGACGCCGCACCGGTGCACGCACTGGTGCTCGTCTCTCCCGGCACCTACTCCGAGACGATCACGATCCGCCGATCGCTGACGCTGGCCTCGACCTACTACACCACCGGCGACCCCGCCCGCATCGATCAGACCGTCATCCAGGGCATCGACGCCAGCCTGGAGATCGTCGCGATCGCTTCCGGGGCTGGCGCGGACACCCGGTTCGTCGGTTTCACGGTGACCGGCGGCAAGGACGGCGTGAAGGTCCGCGGCTCGGGCGTCGTGGAGCACAACCGGCTGGTCGGCCTCGGCACCGACGCCACCGAGATCGTTAGCGGCGGCGCCGGCTTGATCCAGCACAACGTCATGCAGCAGAACGGCGACGACGGCGTCGACCTCGGCAGCTGCTCGGCGCTGGTCACCGACAACCTGGTCCAAAGCAACAACGGCGACGGCGTGGAGACCCGCACCCGCAACACCACCACCCCCATCTACCAGATCATCGTCCGCGGCAACCGGTTCCTGGGCAACGACGACAACGGCCTGCAGGTCATCGACGACGACACCATCGCCGGCTCGCCCACGCAGTCGGCCACCGTCTTCACGATCGACCACAACGTCATCGCCAACAACACCCAGGCCGGGCTCGGGCTGATGGACAACAGCGAGACCACCGAGGACTACCGTGGCGCCAGCCTCGTGGAACGCATCACCGTCACCAACAACACCTTCGACGGCAACGCCTATGGGATCACCGGCGGGGACAACCTGGTCGCGGTCAACAACATCTTCGCCCGCCAGCCGAACATCGCGCTGAAGAACGTCGACGGCGCATCCCGCACCGCGTTCAACCTCTTCTACGCCAACGGCAGCCTGGAAACCAGCAGCAACATCGACGCCGCCACCGCGATCTCCGGTGACCCGATGCTCGACAGCTCCTTCACACCGCAAGCCGGCAGCCCCGCGATCGACGCCGGCACCGCCCGGTACTCGCTGCCCAACGGCGAGCAGGCCGTCCCCCCGACCGCATACCAGGGCATCGCTCCGGACCTCGGGGCCATCGAGACGGACGGCAGCAGCGCTCCGGTGGACCCGGCCGTGGATCCCCACGAGGTCGTGACGCTCACTGCCGGCGGCTCCAGCAGTACGGCGGGCTCACCCGTGCGGCTCGCCGGCCTCGTCACCAGCAACGGAGCCGCCGTGGCCCACGAGCGGGTGACCGTGCGTGTGAGCCGGGCGCCGGCGAACCACACGGTGACGCTGGGCACGACCAGCACGGGCGCCGACGGACGATTCAGCCTGGCCGACAAGCCGCGGGTCACCACGCGCTACACGGCGACCACCGTCCGGGGCCGATCCGCGACGGTCACCGTCCGCGTCCGGCCTCGGCTCACCGGCCAGCTCACTCGGACGGTCGTGCACCGCGGCACGCGTACGACGCTGCAGGGCATCGTCGCACCCGCCGACCGTGGCCAGCTGCTGCGGCTGCAGCGCCGCTCCGGCGACCGCTGGGTGACGATGCAGTCCTCCCGCATGCCCGGGGGCGGAAAGCTCGGCTACCGCTTCACCATCCGGCCCAAGGTGTCGGGACGGCTCCATATGCGCGTGCTCGCTGCCGCCCACAACGGACGGGACGCAGCGGTGACGCGAGACCTGGTGCTCCGCGTTCGGAGCTGAAAGGACCGGAACCAGGCGGCATCGGCGACCGGTTGGTTGGCTCGGCCACTTGGGAATCCCAGAATGGGAGTGGGCCGGCACGCCCCTCGAGCATCGGCTGTGCTCGCTTTGGATCGCGTTGTCAGACGTGCATGCTCGGACCGCAGGGCGGAGCAGCTGCCTCGCGTCATACTGGGCGCGCTGACGCGGAAGAACGCGCTCCGCCTTTCGCGACATGGTCAGGCGCGTGCTCACGGGTTCGCCAGCGGCTCGTCGCAACCGTCCGCCTTGACCGGCCCGAAGATCGGTTTCGCAGAGAACTCTCTGGGTGCGCCAGCCATCCCCATCGTCACCGGGCTGGGCTCCGGCAGCCTTTCAGGCAGGACCGCAGAACGGGTGGTGTACAGCCACACGCTCGCAGACCCGATGGTGAACTGATTGAAGAACTTCTCCATTCGAGTTGTCCCGGCCTCCGTGCGGACGAAGCTGCCGGCATGCACACCGTCGACGGTCACGCCCGCGTCGGCGAGCACTATCGGGTCCGTCATCAGGAGGTGTTCCACGTTCCGGCGCTGGTCCGGACCTCTGACCGCGTCCGGTTCACCTTCACGGAAGCGATCGATAGCTCCGGCCACGTTCCTGACGAGCTCGGAGAGCGCGCGCCCTCGTGATAGGCCGCCCACCGGCAGCGCGGGCTTGCTGACGCTCTGACTTGCCGGACACGGATTGAGGCTGATGCGAGCCGGCGCCGGCAAGATCGCTCGCAGAGCGGCAGATGCGTGAAGACCACAACGTCGCGGAGTGACGCATCCAATCGGGCACCTGTCGCCAGCCCGGCACGGGTGATCCGGCGCTATCCGTCGGTCTGGTCGGACTTGTTGCGGACGCGGAAGCGGAGGATGGTCGCGTCGCCCGACCGCGTGCTGCTGAGCGGTTCCAGGTCTGTCCTCGCAAGGCCCGGGGACGAGA
This sequence comes from uncultured Actinomycetota bacterium, assembly GCA_963827435.1. Classification (GTDB taxonomy): domain Bacteria; phylum Actinomycetota; class Actinomycetes; order Propionibacteriales; family Nocardioidaceae; genus Nocardioides_B. Next base: position 169,707 of record CAWHAU010000006.1, on the reverse strand, counting down.
AGCGGATGCCGTCGCCGAGCAGCACCGGCAGCACATACACCAGGATCTCGTCGACGAGCCCCCGCTGCAGGCACTGGCTGGCCACGTCGGCGCCGAGGATTTCGAGGTTCTTGTCGCCCGCAGCGTCCAGTGCGGTGGCGACCGCTTCCCCGATGTCGCCGGAGAGGATCGTGACCTCCGGGTCCGGCGGCTCCAGCGGTCTATGGGTGAGGAGGAACATCGGTCCGGAGAAGGGGTAGTCGGTGCTGCCCGGCTCCTCGGCCTCCATCCGGTCGCCTACCTCCCAGGTCCGCCGGCCGACGAGCATCGCGCCGGTGGCCGCGGCGACCTCCGCGAAATCGTCGGGTGCCACGAAGTCGGCGAGAGCGCGACCACCGCCCCAGTCCATCGAGTGGCCGGGACCCGCGATGAAGCCGTCAAGCGACATGCACCTGTTCACGACTACCTTGCCGCTCATTTCACAGCCGCCATCCTTGGGTCGTCACCGCACGTCTGGCCCTTCCTGAGCTGACACCTGCCGGATCTCAGCGCGCGCCGCCACGGGTTCAGATCTTTGCGCCGATCGGGGCGTACGGGAAGTGCCGCTTCAGTACGTCCCACGTGACGCCGGCGGCCGGAGGAGTTGCGACAGCTACAGCATCCGCATCTCGGCATGTGCGTGAGCCGGACAGCGGCATCTCAGGACATCGCCGAACCCGGTGATTCCAACATGTCGGCAGCGTGAGAACGGACCATTCGGACCTCGAGTCATGGCGCGCCTTACGAAGCAGCGCCTCGACGGTGCTTTCGGCCGACCTGGCGGTTCAGCAGTTTGGGCTCTTCTGTCATGCCTGGGTACGTGACCGGCGCCGCCCACCTTCGCGTGCTCTGCCGGAAGAGTCTGCCCGGCCCTGCTGGTCAGCGTCGGTGCCACCATGGGCCAATGACTGTCATCAAGATCAACGCCATCACCGTCCCGGAGAACAGCGGCGACGAGCTGGCCCGTCGCTTCGGGGCGAGGGCCGGCGCGGTGGACGACCAGGACGGGTTCGAGGGATTCGAGCTACTCAAACCGACCGACGACAGGACCACCTGGCTCGTCGTCACACGCTGGCGCGATGAAGCAGCGTTCGATGCCTGGGTCACGTCGCCAGCGTTCGCTCACGGGCATCGTTCGGCGAGGGCGTCGAAGACAACCGGGACGAGCGGCGAGGATGCGGCAGGTGGAGGCGCCGAGGGGGAGCAAGACGCCGGCCCGGTCGGCATCCATAGCGAGCTCTGGTCATACGAGATCGCGGGCGGATCCGCAGGAAAACGCTCGTAAGCGAGCCGCTCCGGGGCGTGCCGGCATTCACTACGAGGGCGGAAGGTGCGGATGCCAGCGATAGAAACGTGCGCTGATGCGCACCGGCCGGATCCGCTCGTCCAGCTGGCCAGGGTCAGGAAGAGGTGATGGTGTCTCGTCGCATAACTGCGGAGGGCTTGGTAGCCCTCTGCTTACGCCGCAGACCCAGAGGCTCATGTTGCCCGGCCCATCGCATTTCCAGGGCACACTGTCGGGTGTGTTCGACAGCGGCCCCGTGACAATGCCGGGTCCCACCGGGGAGACTGGCACGCGGCGCGCGGACGACCGTGAACCAGTTCACCCCACCTTCCGGACGAAAGGACGTGCCGTGACGACCAGGAGTGACTTCTCCGAGGAGGACTGGAGCCGGATTGTGCGGGCGCCGTTCGTGGCGGGTCTGGCCATCTCGCTCGCCGACCCTGGCGGTCCCATCGAAGCCGCGAAGGAGACGATGGCGACGCTCAAGTCCGCCACGAACCCTCCCAGTCGGGAGCAGTTGGTGACCGAGGTGGCCCTCGACATCCAGGCCGAGGTCCAGCAGAAGCGGAACCCGCTCAAGGGATACCGTCCCTCATCGCAAGGGACAGCACCGAGTGGTGAGCAGGTGCTGGTCGAGCTGACCGCGGTCCAGGCGATCGTCGCGGCGCGGGCGACTCCCGAAGAGACGTTGGCGTTCGGCCAGTGGCTGGTTGCCACGGCGCAAGCCGCCGCCAACGCCGCCAAGGAGGGCGGCTTCATGGGGTTCGGTGCGGAGCAGGTCAGCAAGGGCGAGCAGGCGATGCTGGACCAGGTGCGCGCGGCGGTCTCACTGGCCTGACCGGGGGCCCGGCGCCCAGTCGATCCGCTCGACGCACGCACATCTGCGCGAGTGTTCGTTCACTACCTGCGGCATCCAGTGCAGTCGACCAGCACATTGCGATGATGGCTGCATGAAGGCCAGTTACCGAGACGACCGCGGTCCGGACCCGGAGGCCCAGCCGGGCGTCTGCCCAGAAGCCGAAATCGAGGCGGACGTCCTGTCGCGCACGGTCGATGTCGATGGTGAAGTCTTCGCCATACGGCCGGACAAGCAGGGCGGCACCGACTACACGTGGCTGAGCGGGCCCAACCCTGGCTACGGATTCGGTGTGAGCCCGACACGGAACCTGCCCCTCGAAGAACACCAGGGGAACATCAGGGCGTTCCTTGCGGACATTGACCCGGCCACCGGCTACCTGAGAGAGGACTGAGGCAAGGCGGCCTGCATCACGTTTGCCCGAACCCGGACATCGGCGCACTCGCGAGTCCCTGTCTGCGGCAGTTCCCGGATGTTCACGGGCATCAAGACCATGAACCCTCGGCATTGTCTCGTTCAGCATCGACCAGTTCCAACACGGCTCAGCGAAGCCATGCTGCGACAGTGAGGAGGCGTAGGACGTGGGTGATAACCCGAAGGGTGCTCAGAGAGCGGTCGCGGCGGCACGAGGCACTCACGGTCATCTCATCGGAGTTTCACTCTGCAAGGTGCAGTCCCCGGCTCTCCACGGAGACCGATGGTGGCCCGTCGCGCTGGACGGCGTCGGCAACACACCGCTTGGGCACGGTGGGGTCCCACCGTTCGTGGCGTTGCCGTGGTCGTGGTTGATCCAGCCAATTCCAGGCGGGTCGATTCGATCGACTTCTGAGTCACGCGCGTTCACAACCTCGCCCGTCCGCACATCGGATGAGTGCGTTGGGCTAGACCGTTACAGGTATGTCGGTTCGCCAGGTCCGGGGAGACTCAGCGGGCGGGAACCGGCTCGGACGACGGCCGCCACTCCCGCCTGATCAGCCCGTACACCCACGAGTCCGACACCTCGCCGTTCACGACGCAGTCTTCCCGCAACGTCCCTTCACGCACGAATCCGAGCTTCTCCAGGACGCGGGCAGATGCCGCGTTGCGCGTATCGGTCTCGGCCTGGACTCGATTCAGGTCCAGCGTGTCGAATGCCCACTGCAGCAAGGCGCGCGCGGCCTCCGTCGCGTAGCCGTGGCCCCATGCTGCATCGTCGAGGCAGTAGCCCATCGACGCGCTGCGGTAGTCCGGGTTCCACCGGGTCAGACTGCACCAGCCGATGAACGCCCCGTCGGAAACACGGTCCACGGCCAGCCGCGTCCCGGTGCCTTCCTCTGCCATCTGCCGGCAAGCCGTTATGAACCGCTCGGCGCGCACACGTTCGCTCCAGGGCGGCGCGTCCCAGTAGCGCAGCACGTAGGCGCTGCTGTGCAGCGCGAAGAGGGCGTTCGCGTCCGCGTCGTCGAAGGGACGCAGTCGCAGGCGAGCGGTGTGCAGGGTGGGGGTGGGCAGGGACATGCGTGCCATGTTGCCTCGTCATGAGGGTGGCCGGGCAACCGCACACGCGATGCCGGTCACTCACAACCGGGCTTGAGTGGGCGGACAGAAGTCCGTGCCCGCCCATCGGCACGTTGGTGCGCTGTCAGCGGCAAATCCGGTTACAGAACCCTGACGCTCGTAGGAGCATCAGAGGTCCAACCGACTTCATGGATGAGCTTCAGCGCTGCTGATCGCGGCGCTGGGCCTCCCATGCAGCGATGGCGTTCTTCTTCGCCCTGCGTTCGCGGCGGGCCGCCAACAGCCCGAACAACCCGTGGGAGATGACACCGTTGCTGGTGCTCAGGCCCTGACTGGACACGGCTGCGTTGATGATCTGGTCGACCTCACTGCTGTCCGCTACCGGGTTCTTCTGGCCCGGGATCCGCTTCCGGTTTTGGGTCACCGATCTACCTCCCCTTGTGTGCGCGACCTACGCACTGTCGCATCGGTCGCGGTCGAATGTCTGGCGTTCACGTAGAGACCACACGTCCAGACCTATTGATCCGACTGACAGCACGCCCGGACGTCGGCTGCCGTGACAGCGCGCGCGGATCGCGGCATGACAGTGCGTTCGCCCGTGAGAGGGTTGCTGTCATGGCAGGTGGAGCGACTCCGGGCCGCGAGGTTGTGCTCGAGACGGGTCGCCTGCTGCTCAGACCTTGGCGGGTAGCCGAGGCTGTCGTCCAGCGTGAGCTGTGGACCGAACGTGATCCACGAGTGCCGCCGCACCGCCGAATCGACGCGGATGGACACCCCACGGTCGCAGACCTCGAGGAGTCGATCCGCACCAACCAGCCATCGTCGATCGGGTTGCTGGCGGTCGAGCGGAAGGCCGCTCGTGACGTCATCGGCTACTGCGGGCTGATCGACAGCGGACGAGGGTCGGAAGGGGAACCGGAACTGGCGTTCGAGCTGCTACGCCGGGTCTGGCGTCAGGGATACGCGACCGAGGCCTCGTTGGCGGTTCTGGACTGGGCGAGATCGTCCGGGTACGAACGTCTGTGGGCCACGGTCTGGGAGTGGAACACCGCTTCTCGCCGGGTGCTGGCCAAGGTCGGGTTCACCGAGACCGAGCGGAAGGAAGTGCACGCGGTCTACGGGACCACCCTGTTCACCACGAGACGGCTCTGACACGCTGAATGTTTGGCCTTGAGGGCGGCTTCGAGCAGCGACGGCAGGCGTCAGCTGTCCCACCCCGAGTCCGTGCTGCCAAGCGGATCGATGACCGGAGGTTGCGGCTGCCGAAGCGCCCGGTGGTCACGCTGCTAGGAGACACATCCGCTCTTCGTCAGACCCGGCAAGCCGCCCTGACGCAGCAGCCCGTCACCCGGCGGAGTGACGCGGGTGCTGCCCAGGCCTGGACACCAGGCAATGCGCGGCGTTGCCGACCGTCCACCGCCGTCAAGACCGGCTGAGCCCAACCCGCGGCACCCGGCTTCCTTTACCGTGCAGCGAGCACCATGGACGGTGTGTGGCCTTCTGACGCCGTCGCTCTGATCGCTCTACAGCACCAGCTAGGGAGAAGGTCGGCCGAGCCTTGGATACGTCCCCCCGGGCCACTGGTCGTCGGCGGCTGTTGGGTGTGCTTCCCGCGGGGGCTCACCGGGCCTGGCAAGGCAGGGGACCGTGCCTGGGCCGTCGCCGTGGCGTTGCGTGAGGTCCAGCTGCTGGACCAGAGCCTGCGACTCGGCGAGGCCTCCGCGCCCTACGTCCCCGGCCTCCTGGCTGCGCGGATCGGAGGCGTCCTCGAGGCAGCGGTGCGTGGTCTGACCGTCCCACCCGAGGTGCTGCTCGTCGACGCCACCGGGTCCGACCACCCGCGTAGAGCCGGGCTCGCCATCCACCTGGGTGCCGTTCTCGAGCTCCCGACGGTGGGCGTCACACATCGACCGCTCACCGGCGAGGGGGGCTGGCCTGCAGACCGCCGCGGCGCCACCAGCCGAGTGCGGATCGGCGACGACGTTGTCGCCAGCTGGGTGCGCACCCGCCGCGGCACCCGACCTGTGGTGGTGCACCCAGGATGGCGGGTCGGCCTGGACGACGCCGTTGGGCTGGTCCTGGAGCTCACCCCACGTCGACGTACCCCAGAGCCGCTCAGACTGGCACGGAACCTGGCCCGTCGCGCTCGCGCAGGCGCCCCTTGCCCGAGTGATCCGGACGGGTAGGGGGTGAACCTGCGGTCGCGGTTCAGCCGACCACCGCAGCGTGGCGGAATGTGCGGCGGTACGACGCTGCCTGACGAGTCCGCGCATTTGTCATCGGACATGTTGGAAGCCCGACTCGGCGGCTAAGGACGAACGAAGCTCCGGGTAGCGGCAACGGACTCGAAAATTGCCGATCGGCTCATACCCGCAAGCGCGTCGTCGCGCGAGTACGCGCTCCCTGTCAGCTGAGTCGTGGGCGGCTGCGCCCAGAGGGCTCGTGGGCGCCCAGGGGTCTAGCCTTCGCATCGTTGCGATTTTCCAGCCGCGCAACCTCTCGATTCTCAAGGAATCTTTCGACGGCTTCGCGTTCTCGCCGACGCTGCGCCAGCTCGACCAGGGCCCGCTGCGCGTTCTTCTGGGCGGTCTGCTGGGAGTGAACTGGCCAGTTGATCCAAGTCGATTCGCCATGTGGTCCGCACGGTGGGGACGCTATGTCGCAGATGGCAACGTTTACATAGGCAATTCGGACTATTATTTGATTTCGAGTCTCATATTTTGTTTAAAGGTAAATTTTCAGTGCGGATCACCCGACCTGACTTGTCTCACTTGAGGACCAGGGATCGGCCCCGGACGATACTCCGTCGACGCCGTACTGGGGATCGAGGCCAGCGCTGCCCCCGCCGTCGCCGGCCTGCCGGGGTACCGACTCAGCCCGTAGCACTGAACTGACGCGCCCGGCTGTGCCGCCCATTGCGTTGTGGTGCCGCTGACCGCTAGCGCGTGGGGAACCGGATCAGCGGATTCCGTCATCGGCCCGGGCGTCATTCTGGGCCGAAATGACGCAACACGCGGCCGCACCGACCAGTGTGTCCTCAACGGCCGGGCGCCGTCCGGGCACGGGCGGGCACACGCGGCCGAGGCGCTGTCCACGGCTCCGGCGGGTGTGTTCTGAGCAGCGAGAGTGCGGCCGCCTACTCGCGCATCAGCATCGCCTGCGCCTCGCGCTCGAGGTCGACGTAGGGCTCGCCGCTGACGTCGACGGCGACGCGCTTGATCGTGCCGCCGGTGAACGCGCCACGGGCGACTCGCCGGGGTAGTCGTCGGTGACCGGCTCGCCGCTGTCGCGGCCGACGCACGAGCCCCTCGCCGGCGAGCGAGAACTTGCCGGGCTGGGTCTTGATCCGGCCCTCGCCGACCTTCGTCGTCGCCGTGGTAGAGGGACAGGATCCCGGTCGCGACGCTGCGGCGGGTCCTCGCCGTCCTTGTCGAACGACGCGGACAGGATCAGGTTCTCGCCGGTCGGCAGGTCCTCGGTGGCGTCGATCTTCTGCTCCATCATGCCGACGAAGTTGTAGACGTAGTGCAGCCGGTTGTCCTTGACGTACAGCGCGTGACCGCCGAACCGCGACCCCTGGGCGAACAGCACGCCCTCCGCGCCCGGCGCGGGGATGTCGACCAGCGCGCCGATCGTGAAGGAGCGGTTGCGGATGTTGACCGCCTGCGACTCGGGCACCTCGGCGGTGTCGGGGAAGTAGACGTAGCGGTCGCGCGGCGGCGACAGCAGCGGCCGCGGCGTCAGGATGATCTCGAGCGCCGAGCGGTCGTCGAGCGGGAACGCCCCGTTGGCGCCGGCCTCGGCGAACCACAGGTTCACCAGCTCGCGGACCTTCTCCGGGTGCTCGGCGGCCAGGTTGTGCAGCTCGGAGCGGTCGACGTCGGTGTGGTACAGCTCCCACTCGTCGTCGTTGAAGTGGCTCCAGCCGCTGATCGTCGGGTGGGTCGTGATCGCCTTCCAGCCGTCGTGCCAGATCGCCGCGCGAGCCGAGCATCGAGTAGAACTGCGTCTGCCGCGCCGGTCGGCGCCGTCGGCGTCGTCGAAGCTGTAGCGCATGCTCACGCCGTCGAAGTGGCTCTGCACGTGGCCCTTGATCGTCTCGGGCGGCTCGACGCCGAGCACGTCGAGGATCGTCGGCACGATGTCGATCGCGTGGTGGTACTGGTCGCGGATCTCGCCCTCGCGCCTTCGATGCCGGCCGGCCACGAGATGATGCACGGGTCGCTGGTGCCGCCGTTGAACTCGTAGCGCTTCCACATCTTGAACGGCGTGTTGAACGCCATCGCCCAGCCGTTCGGGTAGTGGTTGTAGGTCTTGGGGCCGCCGAGCTCGTCGAGCATCGCGAGGTTCGCGGCGATGTCGTCGGGGATGCCGTTGATGAACTTCATCTCGTTGACCGAGCCGTTCGGGCCGCCCTCGCCGCTCGCCCCGTTGTCCGACACCACGATGACCATCGTGTTCTCGCGCTGCCCGGTCTCCTCGAGGTAGTCGAGCAGCCGGCCGATCTGGTGGTCGGCGTGCGACAGGAACCCCGCGTACACCTCGGCCATCCGGCGAACAGCCGCTTCTCCTCGTCGGACAGCGAGTCCCACGGCCGGGTCTCGTCCAGCGCCGGGAACGGCTTGCCGTCGGGCCCGGTGCGGGTCTCGGGCGTGCCGATCGGGTTGATCGGCGGCAGCTCGGTGTCCGCCGGGACGATGCCCAGCTCCTTCTGCCGGGCGAGCGTCTGCTCGCGCATCGCCTCGTAGCCCATGTCGAACTGGCCCTTGTACCGGTCGGCCCACTCCTTCGGGCGCGTGGTGCGGCGCGTGGCGGCGCCGGGCGCGTAGTACAGGAAGAACGGCTTCTCGGGCGCGATCGCCTTCGCGTCCTTGATGAACTCGATCGCCTTGTCGGTGATGTCCTCGGTGAAGTGGTAGCCCTCCTCGGGCGACTTCGGCTGGTCGACCGGGTGGTTGTCGTAGACGAGGTCCGGGATACCACTGGTTCGTCTCGGCGCCGAGGAACCCGTACCAGCGCTCGAACCCGCGGCCGGATCGGCCAGTTCCGCCGCGTCGAGGCGACGTTCATCTCGTCGTCGGGGCACAGGTGCCACTTGCCGACCATGTAGGTGTTCCAGCCGAGCTCGCCGAGGATCTCGGAGAGCATGCCGTTCTCCGGCGGGATCGTGCCGCTCGCGTTCGGGAACCCGATCGCCGCCTCGGTGATGCAGGCCATGCTGTTGCGGGTGTGGTTGCGCCCGGTCAGCAGGCACGAGCGGGTCGGCGAGCAGAGCGCGGTCGTGTGCCACTGGGTGTAGCGGACGCCCGTCGGCGGCGATCCGGTCGATGTTCGGCGTCTCGATCGGCCCGCCGTAGCAGCTCATCGCCGAGAACCCGACGTCGTCGAGCACGATGTAGACGACGTTCGGCGCGCCGTCGGGCGCCTTCGGCGGCTCGAACGGCGCCCAGTCGGGCTCCGAGTCCCGGATGTCGACGTTGATCGTGCCCTTGAATGTCTTGCTCATGACCGCTCTCCCCTTCACCGTGGGATGGGAATGGTCCCGTCAGCGGGTCTTGGGTCGACGGCCCGAGAGTCACCGGAGACCACCCTTCGCGCTCCTCCGTCCCTGGTCAAGGCGGACGGGAAACCGTTCCCGGGACTCCGAACCTGTTGCCGGGCTACGACCCTCTATGTCCCGCTCAGCCTGGGGCGTCCAGCCGGCTCTGGTGGTTCGGACCGGCCGACAAGAGCGCGGTGTCGGGTCACACGGAGTGAGTAGAAACCTTGCGAGTGTTCGCACGGACATGCTGGTCGGTCACGTCGTGCACCCATGCTCGTGGCGACAGGAGCGGCACCGCTTCGCGGCAGCTATCGTGCAAGAAGCACCGGTCGCTGCCCCGTGGGTGCAAGACCCACAAGGACTCAGATGAGCCTGCCATGGCATCCGCTCGTCGAGAGCGGCGATGACTTCCTGGTGTCCGCCCCGTTCCGCTACGTCAACACGGTCGACGTACCTGTCCCGGGTGACCGAACGTGGGCGGCACTGGCGGCTGACGACACGCTCGTCTCCTGGAGCCCTCTGGTCAGCGGGCTGCGGTGGACCACACCGCGTCCCTTCAGCGTCGGCACCACACGGGAGATCACGCTTCTCCGGATCATCACCGCTCGCGAGCGGTACTACCGCTGGGATGAAGGGCACCGCAAGACGTTCACGGGAGCTCAGATGTCACTCCCGGGGCTGCGCCGCCTGGCGGAGGACTACGTGGTCGAGCCGACACCCGGTGGGTCACGCCTCATCTGGACGCTCGCCCTCGAGCCACACACCGCCCTGAAACCGGTCATGCTCCTGCTCAACCCGCTCACCGCGCGGATGATCCGGAGTGTTGCGCGTGGCATGCGTTCTCAGGTCGGGTAACACCCCTTGCCCTCGCGCAGGACGTCGCCTGCGGTTCAGTGACCCAGGAGTGATCCCCGTCAACAGGCCTGCGGAGCGGGTTCCTCAGATCCGGTGGTGGCGCGGAGCGAGTGGCGGTGTTCGACAAACGACGACACGACGTGCGCACCTGGCCGGGGCGTCCTCGCGGCATTCGCGGACATCAGTCGCAGGATTTCGCCGCACAGGCCGAGACGTTCCTGCATGGCGCTCGCCATCCCACCCTGGGCCGCGGGTACCTCGAATGCGTGAACGCGCCGATGGTCGACCTGTTCAGTATCTGGAGGCGAATCGCTTGGGGCACAGATGGGCCGCACGAGCCTCTCGGGCACGACACTCCCGGCGAGCTGCCCTCAGGCGGCCGCGTAACGCTGTCGTCCGGTCACTCCGCCCCCGACCCAGTGGCCGATGTCGAAGAGGAACCCGAGAACGACGAAGGTCCAGCCCCATCCGTTCACGCCCGTGACCGGGCTGTACGCGAGAACGTAGAACAACGTCGCGTACGGGAAGAGGATCAGTCCCAGCAGGGGGATGACGAAGCCGTGTGAAGGCGCGGTCCACGAGGTTCGTGAAGATCCACACGAGCACCAGCGCGACCCTCGGTGCGAACCCTGCGAGCAGCGCGAACAAGCATCCCATCCCTGGCTCCTTCCGTGCTTCGCTCCGGCACCGGTGCGTCAGCCGTCCAGTCGATCGTCCTGCCGGCTCCCCGATGAGTCGTCCCCCGCTCGGGGTGAGTTCCTGCACCTGATGCGTCGACGGCCCGATCCCCAGGTTTCCCAAGGTTCAACCGCTCTGAGTTCTGGTCCAACGGTGCCCCGGGACGACGCCCGAGAGGTGGCGTGAAGCGCGTAGCCGCTCCATCACGGGCGCCTGGTCACTGGCCCGAGGCTATTGCCGCAGGTCAGCGCGCTCCACGCGGCTGAGGATCGCCTGCCCCGCTCAGTCCACGCACAGACAGAAGGGGTGCCCCGCGGGGTCGAGAAAGACCCGGAAGGATGTGCCGGGCTGGTGGTCGTGCTTGGTCGCGCCGAGGTCGAGCACTGCCGCTTCGCCGGCGTCGAGGTCGTCGACGATCACGTCGAGGTGCATCTGCTGGGGCACCTCCTGGTTCGGCCAGCCAGGCGGGGTGTATGCCTCCACCTGCTGGAAGGAGATGCACTGACCGTAGTCCGCGCGGACCTCGGCCCAGTCGGACGGAGACATCGACCTTCCAGTCCAACAGGGCGCCGTAGAACGTGGCGAGCGCGCCGGGATCTGGGCAGTCGATGACGATGCTTGGGAAGCGTGCGATGGCCATGCCGGGCACGGTACGCGCAGTTGCGGACGATCCACGTCCGGATGGAGGCGCGACCGCGGCTCGGCCGCACGTTCACTTTGTGCCACGAATGCTCGGGTGCCGGTGTTCGGGGCTCACACCCCTTGGGATGTCTTCTCCGGTCGCTCGGTGCTTCACGAGGAGCACCCGGTCATCGAGTGTGGTGATCGACCGCCGCCAACGTCCGCCAGTGCTCCAGCAGCACCCGAGCCGTCGGGTATGAAGCGCCGCGTTGGGCCTAGGCGAACCTTGCCTGCTCCCTGGCCTCGTAGGTCGACCCGGGCTTGGCGGGGAGGATCGCACCGAAGAGCCACAGCAAGGGGATGAAGATGCCGACGATCCCCAGCAGGGTATGGCCCTTCTGGAAGGTGATCAGGCAGACGGTGAACAGACAGCAGACGTAGAACGCCGCCAGGACGCTCCAAAGTATCCACTCCAGTCCGGTCATGTCGTTTCCCTTCGCTAGGGGTCGCGTCCTACTGGATCGTTCACCGCCGGACGGAGTCCCGGCTCATCCCTTCCGGATGACCGTCTCGACGGCACCGCCATCAGCAGGTTTCGGAGGTGCTCTCGGACAGGTCCTTCACCGTGCTCGTGAGATCGCGCATCGACGTCCTGGCCGCCTCCATGTTCGCCGGGACCGGCCGGTCGACCGCGGCGGCGACCGACTTGTCGAGGCTTGTCGCGGCTGCCTCCACGGCCTTGACCTCATCCGCGAACTCCGACTCCGCGGTCTCCTTCAGGTTCTTCACCGTCGTGTCCAGGGTGGCCATTGATGTCTCCACGGCCGAGACGGTGGACTTGCTGAGATAGTTCTGGTTGATCTGCGTCACCGCGGCGTCCAGTGAAGCCACGGACTTGCAGAAGTCGGAGGGCTGAGTTCCTCCCGCGCTGCAGCCCACCAAGAGGGCCGCGGCGCCGGTGGCCCACATGGCCAGGGAAGAGACTGGAAGACATGCCTTCCGCATGCCACCAAGGTCACCGCAGACCGGGCGCGCCAGCATCCTCCGGAACGGACGAGACATGTGATCGGCCAGCAGCCCGCGCGGGCCTCTGGAATGCCCACGCGCTCGCGAGCACCCATGTAGGCCGCGGGGCGGGCGTCACCTGTGACGGCGATTCGTCCTTCTCATCCCGCGCGGACGATGGACGCACGCGAGGTGGCAGAGAGATTGGGAACAGGTGGCTGCCGGGCTGTGGCTTGGGCTGGACGCGTTGGTCACGGGTCGTGAACGGAGCGAGTTCCCTTGCCTGAAGGTCTGTCTCCTGCCGAGGCGCACAAGGAGCTCCAGCATCATGAGCACGCGCCTCGCCTCGCAGGAAGGCATGGCCGCATACTGCAGATCTGCGAGGCCGCCGTTCTCGCCGTCGTCACGCTCACCGCGGCCTGGTCGGGGTTCGCAGCCGCGAAGTGGGGGACCGAGTCGCGTCTTGAGCTGGCGGCTGCTTCGACCGCGCGCACCGAGGCCAACCGTGCCGTGTCCAGCGCCGAGCAGACCCGCAGCTACGACGCTTCCATGTTCAATGCCTGGTTCACGGCGTGGACCCTGGATCGCGTCGACAAGATGAAGATCGCCGAGCGTCGGTTCCGTCCTGGCTACGAGGTGGCCTTCCAAGCGTGGCGCAGGACCGCGCCGGAGACGAACCCGAACGCCCCACCCGGGCCGTCGTACATGCCGGAGTACGTCGTTCCCGCAGAGGCACGAGCGGCGGGGCTGGACAAGCAAGGCGAACGCGCACGCGGCCGCCGGTCAATCCGCGGGAGTCGCCGGCGACCAGTACATCCGGGTCACTGTGGTGCTCGCGGGTGTGCTGTTCCTCATCGGCATCGGCAGCACGTTCACGATCGCTGGAGTTCGGTACATCCTGCTCGGGGTAGGCGCTGTCCTGCTCGTTGCAGCGATCGTGCTGATCACGTTCCTGCCTTCGCCACCGGGGTAGCGTCGCTCGTCAAGGCGGTCTACCGATCTACGTTCTCCGTGGGTGCTCCGGCGGCGCCGCGTCCCGTTCGTCTGGCCGAATCACTGCTCGTGCCGAAGAACCGTGCGGTTCCGTCGATGTCCGGCAAGCGCCGGTGCGGTGGTGAGAACACGGGGCTGGACTCGAACAAATCTCGCCCCGGGACCCGCTGCCGCAGCAGAAAAGCGCGCTAGACCGTGGCTTTTGCCCATTGCTCGTGGTCATCCCCGGGTCGGAGAGTTGCCCGGGTCATGGGTCGTGTGCGACCCGGCCGGAACGTAGCCTCATCACCGACAGTCCCAGGAGATCCGACATGTCACAGTTCCTCTTCCAGGTTTCCTACACGAGCGACTCGTGGGCCAAGCAGGTTCGCGACCAGGGCAACGTGCTGGACAGGATCCAGCCCTTGTTGAAGGCGTGCAACGGACGCGTGGACAGCTGCTTCTACGCCTTCGGCGACTACGACCTGGTCCTCATCGCCGACTTCCCCAGCCCCGAGGAGGCGGCGTCCTTCTCGCTGGCCGCAACGGCTGGGCGCTCGGTCAAGACGATCAAGACCACCCCCTTGCTCACCGTCGAGCAGGGCATCTCGGCGATGCACCGTGCTGCCGAGGCCGGCAAGAACTACGTGCCTCCGGTAGACACCCCTGTCCACCACTGAGCACCGTTCGCTTCGGCGGCGAGTCGACTGCGCGCGTGACTCGCCGCCCTCTGCCCACTCGGACGAAGATCACGTGCCCGCCCGACTGCTGAGGCGGGTCGCCGACTCAGATCTGCGCCGCGAGTTCCTGCTGACCTGGAAGAGGTACGTCATCGGCGCCGGACTGCGCGGGCAAGTCGTGTGTGGGCCACCAACCCTCTCGACCTGGCTATTGCACCGGGGCCTCGATGCGCGGGACCTTGGCACAACCAGATGCTCAGGAGGTGTCGCATGACGTTCTGGATCGTCCTGGCAGTGGTCATCGGGACGCTGAGCATCGTGGCCTGGTGGCTGAGTGGTCCGCGCTTCAACAAGCCGCCGCACGAGGCGTTGCCTCCCTCGCACGACTCGCCGGGACTCCCGCACCCGTCCGGCAACGGAGGCGGGGCAGCGGGCGCCTGAGCCCAAGTCGGCCACGCCGGTGCCGCCCGGCGGGGGATAGCGTGCGGCCATGGCGACACATTTGGACACTCGGCTGTGACGCTGCCGATCCACACCGGATCGCCGCGTTCTGGAGGCAGGCGCTCGGCTACGTGAACGAGCCCGGCTACGACGACCCCGACGGTGCCTCGATCATCGACCCCGACGGCAAGGGCCCGGCCATCGGCTTCCTGCGGGTGCCGGAGGGCAAGACGGCCAAGAACCGGATGCACATCGACATCCGGGTGGCGGGGGAGCCGCCGTGGGACATGGGCGAGCGGGAGCAGCGGATCCGTGCCAAGGTCGCCGACCTCGCTGCGTTGGGGGCCACCCTCGTGCGCGAGGAGTTCTACGGCGAGCAGCTGGGCCATGTCGTCCTGCTCGATCCGGAGGGCAACGAGTTCTGCGTCGCGTGACCCTTCCGCCTCGCTCTCCTCAGTCTGCGTGAGAAGCCCTCACTCATCTGGACGACGCCCCAGCCGGACTCACCTGCCGTATCACCTAGTCCGCCCACGTCCGGAACTTCCCGCCGCAGCAGGCTTTGCGCCGACATGTCCGTTGATAGGGGCTGGTTATTCCGGGTGGTTTCACGACCCGCGTGCAGACACCACTACCCCCCGAGAACAGCATGTGCTTGTCACGCAGGACCGTGAAGGGGACTCGCCATGGTGCGTCGAATCGTCGAGACAACGCTTCGCTTCCCGGTCGTGGTGGTGGGGCTCATCCTCGGACTGGTAGCACTGGGCGTCCCGCAGCTGCGCGCCATGGCAGTGGACGAGCTGCCCGACTACGCGCCGGTCTCGGTCGAGGTGCAGACCGAGTCGCTGGGCCTCTCCGCGGTCGAGGTGGAGCAGCTGATCACGGCTCCGATGGAGCAGATCCTGCTGAACGGCGTCCCGTGGCTGGACGACATCTCGTCGCGGTCGATCCCCGGGCTGTCCTCGATCGTGATGGTCTTCGAACCGGGGACCGACCCGCTCGAGGCACGGCAGGTCGTGCAGGAACGGCTCAGCCAGGGGCGCGACCTGCCCAAGGTCGCCAAGGCCCCGGTGATGCTGCAGCCGACGTCCTCGGCCAGCCGCGTGATGATGGTGCGGCTCGACTCCAAGGACCTGAGCCCCATCGAGCAGTCGGTGCTGGCCCGGTGGACGGTGAAGCCGGCGCTGATGGGGGTCCCGGGTGTGGCCAACGTCGCCATCTGGGGCGAGCGTGAGCAGCAGATGCAGGTGCAGGTGGATCCCCGGCGGCTGGCCGAGCGCGGAGTCGCCCTGAACCAGGTCGTCCGCACCACCGCCAACGCACTGTGGGTCTCGCCGCTCAGCTTCGTCCGCGCCTCGACGCCGGGCACCGGTGGGTTCATCGACACGCCGAACCAGCGGCTCGGCGTGCACCACGTCCTGCCGATCAACAAGCCCGAGGAGCTCGGCACCGTCTCCCTCGAGGGAGCCGACGGCAAGCCCGTGCTCGGGAAGAACGGGAAGCCCGTCCCGCTCGCCGACGTCGTGGACGTCGTGGAGGACCACCAGCCGCTGATCGGGGACGCCGTGGCAGGGGAGAACCAGGGCCTGATGCTGGTCATCGAGAAGTTCCCGGAGGCAAGCACGCTCGCGGTCACCGAGGACGTCGAGGAGGCGCTCGACGACCTGCGCCCCGGCCTGGACGGGCTCCGCGTCAACACCGACGTGTACCGCCCGGCGACGTACCTGCAGAAGGTGCTCGGCACCTTCAGCTGGCTGCTCGCGTTCTGCCTCCTGCTGGTCGCGCTGGCGCTCGCACTCGTGCACGGATGGCGCCTGGGCCTGGTGGCCCTGGTGACCGTCCCGATCTCCCTCCTCGCCGCGTCACTGGTCCTGCAGTGGCGCGGCGAGGGCTTTAACCAGCTGGTTCTGGCCGGGTTGACGATGGCGGCCGCGGCAGTCATCGACGACGCGGTCGTCGTGTTCGACCAGGTGCAGCGACGTCTGCGCGAAGAGGGCGGGTGGCGACGGCAGGTGCACGTCGTCGTGGACGCCGTCAGCGACGTCCGTCGACCCCTCGCCGTGGCAACGCTCGTGATGGTGGCCGCGGTCGCGCCGGTCGTGTACGTCGGCCACCAGAGCGGCCTCGCCGGCTCCTTCCTGCGCGCTGCCCTGTGGTCGTACGCCCTCGCGCTCGTCGCCTCGCTCCTGGTCTCGATGATCCTCGCGCCGCTGCTCGCCACCCTGCTGCTCCGCGGCCGGGCACCCCTGCGCGGCGACTCGCCGGTCGGGCGACGTCTGGGCTCGGGCTACGCCGGCGTCCTCCCACGGGTGCTCGCGCGGCCGACCGTCCTGGTGGCCGGCTTCCTCGTGGTTGCGCTCGCCGGGCTCGCGGCGACACCCCTGCTCACGACGGACATGAGGCCGGGCCTGAAGGCGCCGACGCTGCTCGTGGAGTGGAAGGCCGCCCCCGGCACGTCACGCACGGAGATGGCCCGCATCACCGGCCGGGTGGCCGAGGAGCTGAGAGGGCTGCCCGGCGTCAGGGACGTGGGCGCGCACATCGGCCGTGCCGTGACCTCCGACCAGGTCAGCAACGTCGACTCCGGCGAGCTGTGGGCGACCCTGCGGGACGGCGCCGACTACCAGGACACGGTCGACGCGGTGGAGAGCGTCGTGACCGGCTACCCGGGCATGGCCGCCGAGGTGCTCACGTACGGCGACGAGCGGCTGCGTGCTCGGGGCATCGGAACCCCGGACGCCAAGGAGGTCGTGGCCCGCGTCTACGGCCAGGAGACCGAGGTGCTCGTCGACAAGGCGGCCGAGGTGCGGGCTGCGCTGAGCAAGCTGGACGGAGTCGAAGGCGCGACCGTCGGCGAGATCCCGCAGGAGGCCCAGCTCCAGGTCGAGGTGGACCTGGGCGTGGCCCAGCGGTACGGCCTGACGCCGGGCGAGATCCGCCGCACTGCCGCCACCCTGGTGGCCGGCATCGAGGTGGGCAGCCTGTTCGAGGAGCAGAAGGTGTTCCAGGTGATCGTCACCGGGGTGCCCTCGATCCGGCACGACCTGTCCGTGGTCGAGAACCTGCTGATCGCGGCACCCGACGGCCGCACGGTGCGGCTCGCCGACGTCGCCGACGTCTCGCTGGTCTCCGACCCCACGTCGATCCCGCACAGCTCGGTGTCCCGGTACGTCGACGTGGTGGCCCAGGTCGACGGGCGGTCCGTGGGCGACGTGGCCGCCGACGCGGAACGGGTCGTCGCGGCCATCAGCTTCCCGCTGGACCACCACGGTGAGGTCATCGGGGACCACGAGGCCCGGAGCGCGGAGCGCTTCCGGCTGGGTGCCTTCGCGGTCACCGCGCTGGTGCTGATCCTGCTGCTGATGCAGGCCCAGCTGGGCAGCTGGCGGCTCGCCGCCCTGGCCTTCCTGGGTCTGCCGCTGGCGCTGTCCGGCGCCGTGCTCGCGGTCGCACTGACCGGGGGCGTGCTGACGATCGGCGCCCTGTTCGGCCTGGTGCTGGTGGCGGGCGTGTACTCCCGGAACGTGCTGGGGCTCTTCGCCTGCTTCGCCCGCCTGGCCCGCGGCACGGGCCGCCGTCCGGACGCGGCCGAGGTGAGCCAAGGCGCGAGTGAGCGGTTCCTGCCCACGGTCGCCACCACCGTCGCGGTGGCGGCCATGATGACGCCCCTGGTCGTCCTCGGTGACCGGCCCGGCCTGGAGATCCTCGGCCCCATGGCGGTGACCGTCCTCGGCGGGCTCGTCACCACCACGTTCCTCTCCCTGCTCCTCCTGCCGCTCGCCTACCTGCGGTTCGCGCCCCCCGAGGAGTCCACCACCCAGCCCACCGATCCCGGGACGCCCACAGGTCGTCCCGAGGCCGCGTCGCTCAGCGAAACCGTCTGAGCGCGTCCGTAAGGAGACGAGAGATGCACAAGAAGCAGTCGCGACTGGCGCTGGTGACCGGCGGCGTGGTCGTCGCGTTGGCCGGCCTGCTGACCGTGCTCCTGACGGTGGTGGGTCCGGCGCAGGGCGAGAGCCCCGGGTCGGCCGGGCACGAGGAGCCCGCGCACGTCGAGCATCGCGAAGGGTCGGACATCGCACGGCTCACGTTGACCAGCAAGGCGGCCTCGCGCATCGACGTGCAGACCGCCACCGTCGAGACCGGTCGGCAGGGGCTGCAGGTGGTGCCGTACGGCGCCCTGATCTACGACCCGCAGGGCGGTACCTGGGTCTACACCTCCCCGGAGGCCCTCGTGTTCGAACGGGTCGCCGTCACGGTGAGCTCCATCGACGACGAGCGAGTGCACCTGCGCAAGGGACCCGGTGCGGGCACCGAGGTCGCCGTCGTCGGCGCCGCCGAGCTCTGGGGGGCCGAGTTCGGGGTCGGGCACTGACATGACCGGGTGGTTCGGACTTCGCGTTCGGCAACAGGACTGATCTCGAGGACGGGGCTGGGCAGATGATGCGCTGGATCGTTGGGACGAGCCTGAGGTACCGCTTCCTCGCGGTCGCCGCCGCACTGGCGCTGCTGGTGCTCGGCGGCAACCAGGTCCGGGGCACGTCCGTCGACGTCTTCCCGGAGTTCGCGCCCCCCAAGGTCGAGGTGCAGACCGCGTGCATCGGGCTGTCGGCCGCGGAGGTCGAGGAGCTCATCACCGTCCCGCTGGAGCAGAACCTCCAGGGCGTGCCCGAGCTCGACGTGGTGCGCTCCAAGTCCGTCACCCAGCTCTCGTCGATCGAGCTCATCTTCGAGCCCGGCACCGACCTCATGGAGGCGAGGCAGCTGGTCCAGGAGCGAGTGAGCTCGATGGCGTCGACCCTGCCGAGCTGGGCGGCGCCGCCGGTCATCATCCAGCCCAAGTCGGCGACCAGCCGGATCATGAAGATCGGCCTCTCCTCCGACGAGCTGACCCCGATCGACCTGTCGATGACGGCGTACTGGAACGTACGCGCACGACTCCTCGGCGTCCCCGGCGTCGCCAACGTGGCGATCTGGGGCCAGCGCAAGCAGCTGCTCAACGTCAACGTCGACCCCGCACGGCTCGAGCGCAAGGGCGTGACGCTCGAGGAGACCATGACGGTCGCCTCGAACGCGCTCGATGCCGGCCTGCTCAAGTACACCGGCGGCACGCTCGTCGGCACCGGCGGCGCGGTGGAGACGCCCAACCAGCGCATCGGCGTCCGGCACAACCTGCCGGTGTTCACATCGACCGAGCTCGGCAAGGTCGTGGTGAAGGGCAGCGAGAGCGGTGGCGACGCGGTCACGCTGCGCGACGTCGCGGACGTCGAGACCAGCCACCAGCCGCTGAACGGTGACGCCGTGATCAACGACGGTGAGGGGCTGATGCTCATCGTCGAGAAGCTCCCGTGGGCCAACACGCTCGAGGTGACCGAGGGCGTCGAGGAGGTCCTCGAGCAGCTCGAGCCCGGCCTGCCGGGCGTCGAGGTCGACAGCACCATCTTCCGGCCCGCGACGTTCATCGAGATCGCCATCGACAACCTGACCAGCGCCCTGTTCCTGGGCGCCCTCCTGGTCGTGGTGATCCTGCTGCTCTTCCTCTTCGAGTGGCGCAGCGCGGTGATCAGCGCCGTGGCGATCCCGTTGTCGCTGCTGGGTGCGCTGACCGTGATGGACATCAGGAACACGACGGTCAACACGATGGTGCTGGCCGGCCTGGTGATCGCGGTCGGGGTGGTGGTCGACGACGCGATCATCGACATCGAGAACATCGTCAGACGGCTGCGCCAGCATCGCGCCGAGGGCGGGAGCACGACCGTTCCGTGTCGTCCTCGAGGCGTCGGTGGAGGTGCGCAGCGCGATCACCTACGCCACGTTGATCAACGTCGTGGCGGTCGTGCCGGTGTTCTTCCTCGACGGGCTCACCGGTGCCTTCTTCCGGCCGCTCGCGCTGTCGTACTCCCTGGCCGTGCTGGTCTCGATGGTCATCGCGCTCACCGTGACCCCGGCCCTGGCCCTGCTCCTGCTGGGGAAGGCCCCGCTGGGTCCGCGGCAGCCTCCGCTCGTGCGCGTGCTTCAGCGCGCCTACGTGGCAACGCTCGCCTGGCTGTCGCGACGCACGCGGGCCCTCGCCGGCGGTTTCGCCTTCCTCACCCTCGCCGGGATGGCCGTCGTGCCCGCGCTGGGCAGCTCGCTGCTCCCGGACTTCAAGGAGCGCGACTTCCTCATGCACTGGCTGACCACGCCGGGCACCTCGCACCCCGAGATGGTCCGCATCACGACCCAGGGCAGCAAGGAGCTGCGCAGCATCGAGGGCGTGCGCAACTTCGGTGCGCACATCGGCCAGGCGGCCAACGCCGACGAGGTGGTCGGCATGTACTTCGGTGAGAACTGGATCAGCGTCGACCCGGAGGTCGACTACGACGACACGCTCGCGGAGATCCAGTCGACCGTCGACGGCTACCCGGGGCTCTACCGCGACGTGCAGACCTACCTCAAGGAACGGATCCGGGAGGTCCTGACCGGCTCCAGCGACACCATCGTGGTGCGCATCTTCGGCGACGACCTCGCCCAGCTGCGGGCCAAGGCGGAGGAGGTCCGGGCGAAGATGTCCGCGGTCGACGGCACCGCGGAGGTGCATGTCGAGCTCCAGGTCGACGAGCCGCAGATCGACGTGAAGGTGGACCTCGTCAAGGCACAGCGGCACGGCCTCAAGCCGGGCGACGTGCGTCGCGCCGCCGCCGCCCTCATCGGCAGCGAGGAGGTCGCGGACCTCTGGACCCGCAGCCGCGTGTACGACGTCCGGGTCTGGGCCAGCCCCGAGCACCGCGACGACCTGACCGACATCCAGCGACCTGCGGATCAACACCCCGCAGGGCACGCAGGTCGCGCTCGAGGACGTCGCCGACGTGTCGGTCGGACCGACGCCGAACGAGATCCACCACGAGGACCTGTCGCGGTTCATCGACGTGACGTCGAACGTGCGGGACCGCGACCTGGGAGCGGTCGCCCGCGACGTCGGGTCGGCCGTGCGGTCCGTCAGCTTCCCGACCGGCTACCACCCCGAGCTCCTGGGGGAGTTCGCCGAGCGGCAGGACGCGCAGCGCCGGCTGCTCGTCTGGTCGCTCGCCGCCGGCCTGGCGATCCTGCTGCTGCTCTACGTGGCCCTGAAGAGCTGGAAGCTGGCGGCGGTGGCGTTCGCGACCCTGCCCGCCGCGCTGGTCGGCGGGGTGCTCGCGACGTACCTCACCGACGGTGTCATCTCGCTGGGCTCGCTGGTGGGCTTCCTGACCGTGCTCGGAATCGCCGCTCGCAACGGGATCATGCTGATCAGCCACTACCAGCACCTGGAGCTCGTCGAGGGCATGGAGTTCGGCCCTGACCTGGTGGTGCGCGGAGCCAAGGAGAGGTTGGCTCCGATCCTGATGACCGCGCTGGCCTGCGCCCTCGCGCTGCTGCCGCTGGTCCTGTCCGGCAGCATCCCCGGCCACGAGATCGAGCACCCGATGGCGATCGTGATCCTCGGCGGGCTCGTCACCTCGACGCTGCTCAACCTGTTCGCGTTGCCGTTCCTCTACCTGAGGTTCGGCCGTGGCCAGCAGCGGCCGGTGGTCATCCCCGGGCAGCGAGGGCTGGCGACATGACGGCCGGCAGATCCTGGCAACGGCGGGCGGCAAGGCATCGAGAAGAGGACGACGAAGGGGGTCGAGGATGAACGTGGTGTTCGGTGAGCGCGACGGCGTGGTGGTCGGTGTCAGCGAATCTGGGCGACGGTGGAGAGTGACGCGAGCCGTGTGCGGCTGGCGGCTGGACTTCCGGGACACGGGTGACGTGCGCGCCACCTATGCCGGCACGTTCGGCAGCCTGGCCGCCGCGATCAACGAGGCGCGCCGGTGACGACGGTCCGCTAGTGCGAGACATGCCCTAACAGGTCTTCCAGATCCCGCGCGGCACCGCCCGCGCAGCCGCCTCGGCGCGGCGGAAGTCGGCGGTCCGCAGGAACGGCACGCCCTGGTAGACGTACACGGTCGCGTGGCCGAGCCACACTTGGCGGCGGTTGACCTGCACGCCGTCACGGGTACGCGTGATGTAGCGCAGGGCCCGGCCGTAGCGGTCCGAGCTCGCCTGCGTGGTGTCCGACACCAGCCGCACCCGGGTGCCGACCGGCAGCATCCGCCGCATCGCCGCGGACGCGGCCGCGCCGCCGCACTCGACGCCGTTGTAGACCTCGGGCGTGTCGATGCCGAGCAGCCGGACCCGCTGGGCGCGCCCCGACCCCAGGCGTACGTCGACCGTGTCCCCGTCGACCACGCGGGTGACGCGGGCGTACTCCACGACGGTCTGCCGCGCCGCGCTCGACACGAGCGGGGCCACGCCCGTCGTACTCCCGCCGCCGCTGGACACCGTGGAGCCGAGGTAGCAGGGGCACGGGTTCGCGTCGCAGGCCACGCCGTCGCCGTCGGCGTCGAGCCGGTGCGGGTCGGTCGAGGGGCTGTTCTGCAGGAAGAAGACCTGGGCTGCCTTCTGGGTCGCGAAGTCGCCGCAGTCGCGGTCGACGACCGCCTGGGCGGGGCCGGCCCACAGCAGCGTCAACAGGCCCGCCAGGAGGGCGAGCACAGGCACGACGACGAGACGTTTCACGAACATGGATCCCCCGGTGGCAGTGGAGCCACGAGGGTAGGGCGGAACGGGTCGTGCTGTCCGCGGAACCGGTCTTACCGACCACGCCGTGAAATCCCGGTGTCGGTGCGGCGTGTCGTGCGGGAGACTGGGCCGGGTTGAGGGGACACAGGACCTACGGGTCCCGACCGGAGGACAGCGCCGTGAGCCGGACTGACGACGCCAGCGCGACCGACGACCGAAGCGTGGAGACGCGCTCGGGAGTGCCCACCGCCCGCCTGCAGGTGCGGTTCGCGGCCGACCCGGCCAGCGTCCCGGGTGCGCGGCGGTTCGTCGTGGACGGGCTGCACGCCTGGGGGCTCGACGAGCTCGCGGACGATGCGGCGCTCTGCATCAGCGAGCTGGCCGGCAACGCCGCGCTGCACAGCGTGAGCACGTTCATGCGGGTCGAGGTGTGGCGCTCGGGGGACGCGGTCCGGATGAGCGTCGAGGACGACGGGGACGTGCCGCTGGCCGTGGTGGTGCCGCGGGCCGACTACGGGCCCGACAGCGTGTCGCAGTCCCACGAGCTCGAGAGCGAGCCCACCACGGGGCGCGGCCTCGCGATCGTGGGCTTCATCGCCAGCACCTGGGGCGTGGAGCGCACGCGCGACGGGAAGCGGATCTGGGCGGAGCTCGGCGGCGACGGAGCCGCGGCTCCCGCGGCCGAGGAGACTGCCACGCCCGCGACCGAGGGCGGTCCGCTGCCGCCGGACTGGGCCCTGGTGCGGCTCGCCGGGTGCCCGGTGCGGCTCAGCCTGCGGCAGGACGAGCACCTCGACGAGCTGATGCGTGAGTTCCAGCTGCTCTCGGCCGACCGGGACAACGACGACTCCCTGGCCCTGGCGCGCCAGATCGAGGGACTGCTGCACGCCCCCGCTCACGCCCGCTTCACGGGTCGGCGACTGGCGGAGGTGGCGGACCGGGCCGGGCGGACCCACGTGGACATCGACATGGCGATGCCGAGGCTGGCCGCGACCTGGGTCCAGGAGCTGCAGGACGCGGTGCTGGCCGCGGATGCCCTGTGCGAGGACCGACGGCTGCTGACCCTCGCCTCCACCTCGGACCTCCGGGACCTGCGCGCCTGGATGACCGAGTCGATCGTGGGGCAGATCGAGCACGGCGCCGCCCCGGAGACCTGGGAGGACTGGCGGGCCGCTCGGGCCTGAGGAGTCAGGCGGCCTGCGGCACGACCCGTCGGCACTGAAACCCGGTCGTGCAGGGATGGCTACTTCGGATCCTCGGTAACCAGGCGCAACCCGTCATGCATCGGGGCGAAACGTCGCTCTGGAGGCGAGCGCGACGGGCGCGACCATTCCTCGGGTCCGGGGCGACCGGTCCTCCGGCGACGTGGTCACCCTGGACACCCTCTCCCGACCATGGGCGTCGCCCGCGACACCTCGGCCGTCGTCGACTCGGTGCCGCCGACCGACGCCGGCGGCAACATCGACATCAACGACCTCACCATCGGGTCCACCCTCTACCTCCCCGTGCAGGTGCCGGGTGCGATGTTCTTCAGCGGTGGCCCGCACACGGTGCAGGGCGACGGGGCGATGAAGACCGCCGTGCGGCGCGCGATGGTGTTCGTCACCGAGGACGTCGGGCTGGCCGGGCCGGTCGCCCATGGTCATTCGCCTACCAGTCTCCCGAGGCGCCGTGCCAGGACAGGCCATTGCGACGTGGAGTACGTGACAGTGAGGTGCCACCGGTTGAGGTAGATGATCTGGCCGCCCGGGGTCGCCGGCGGGCAGGGATCGCTCGGGCAGATCCTTCTGTTCAGATTGAGGAACGATGTCCGCGGGAGCGTGCGCACCAGGTCGTTCTCAGCGCGGTCCAAGGGCCCGGACCGCGTTGCTTGCCTCCGTGGGAACGAACAGCGCGTTCGGGCCGTGGACGGGGCCTCGGCGATGCAGGCAGGGACGTCGAAGGGGGGTGTCGGAACGGGACGCATGAGCACGAGGTGCGACGAGACCTGGTTGAGGGACCCGAGGGTTCGTGAGGCGGCGGACCGCCACAAAGGCCGTCGAGTGCCGCTCTGGGCTCGATGCGTGGAGTCGGTCATCAGATAGCGCCCGGTGCCGCGGCTTCGGGCGAGCACGACGATGTCAACATGCCCCAACCGGCGGAGCTCGTCTCTCACGCCGGCCCGCCACTGGGTGCAGGTGTCGTAGGCCGAGCGAGTCGGCCCCAACCACATCAGTGCGTCCACCGTGGGGCAGCCCGACTTTCCCCAGAAGTAGAACTTCCATCCACGGTCGAGCGCGAGGGCCCGGTATGCCGAGAACCAGTGACCAGCGTTCGAGTCGCCCAGGAGAACGATGGTTCTGTCGCCATCCGGATCGCCGAACTGACAATCGTGCGGGGTGCTCGTCGTGTACAGGCTCTGGTAGCAGCCGCGCGGAACGTCTGCGTCGTCCGTGCGAGCCTGCACGGCCGCCGCGACGGACAGGCCGTCTGAGCTGCTCCCCTCGGTGGCAGCGAACGTGGGAAGAAGTACGAAGGATGCCAGCACACTGACACCGGTGAGACCGACTCCGAGCATCAGAGATCGCCCGGTGAAGCGCGACAGCCACGCGGTACGGCGTGCGGGATTCTCGACGAGGTGGTGGCTGAGGACCGAGAGAGCGAGTGATGCCGCGATCGCCGCCACGAGCCGCGCCACGCCCGCCCCGCCGACACTCTGGTCTCCGGCGCCCTCTGCGGAGTCGGCTCCTACGCCACCGAGGAGGACCAGGCAAGGCCAGTGCCACAGATACCAGGCGTAGGAAATCCGACCCAGGTAGCGCACCGGCGGCAACGAGAGGAGGCGACCTACGCTCCATGACGACTGCGCTGCCCCAGAAGCCAACAACATGGCAGTGCCGAGCACGGGGAGCGCTGCAGCGGAGCCCGGGTAGGGCGTGTCACCGGTCAGCAGTCCTGCGGACGCAAGGATCATGAGCAGTCCGATCCACCCGAGGGGGATCGACCAAAGGGCTGGCCGTCGCAGCCACCGGTCCGTCGCCAGCGAGAGTCCGGCACCGACGGCCATCTCCCACGCGCGCGTGTGGAGACCGAAGAATGCGAAGGGACCGCTGGCCGTCGTCGTGACGACGGAGAGGGCAAAGGAAGCGGCCCCCAGAGTCCCCAGCGTGACGACGATCCGACGAAAGCCGACCTGCCAGCTCCGTCGCGCTGCGCCGGTGCTGGCGAGGAGAAGCAGCAGCGGCCACAGGACGTAGAACTGTTCTTCCACGCTGAGCGACCAGTAGTGCAGCACCGGGCTCTTCCCGGTCGATGCCATGTACTGCGTCGAGGCGGTGGCGTAGTGCCAGTTGGCCACGTACATCGCAGCGGCCTGGATGTCCGAGCCGATCCCGGGTCGGTCGAGCACCGGTGCGAGGAACCTCGACGCGACAGCGGTCGTGACCAGGACCAGCGCTGAGAGTGGCAGTAGTCGCCTGACTCGTCGTGCGTAGAAGTTCGTGATCGAGACCGTGCCGCTCGACCGCAGCTCTCGCACGAGCAGACCTGTGATCAGGAACCCCGAGATGACGTAGAAGACGTCGACGCCGACGAACCCTCCGGAAACCACGCTCGATCCGACGTGAAAGAGCACGACGAGGGTGACGGCAACCGCCCGCAGACCGTCGATGTCCCCGCGGTAGCCGGCGCGGGGACCATGCACCGCATGCTGGGCGGGTCGCTGGACCCCCGGGGCTCGGACGCTCACTGGCCGAATGCTTCCACATTGCCTCGCTCGCAGCCGGTAGCGCCTTTTCGGGTCGGTCGTCCCGGCTTCCGCCCAACTGGTGCGGGGTGCCAGCCGCTCAGGTCGTGCCACGAGTCCTAGTACCACCGTCCGATGGTGGCTCGCCCTCGGTCCGACGGATAAAGGGAGCACCCCACGAAAGGTGCAGCCATGAGGAAGACAGCCGTCCTGACCGCCACGACCGTCCTGGTCCTCGCGGGCGGGTCCACCGCCTACGCGTTCGCGGCCGGGAGCGACGACGGCGCCGCACACGACCGCGCAGCAGTGACCAGCGCCGCCGCGTCGTTCGTGAGGGCGCACGGCCACGTGCTCGCGGTCGCGGCCGGCGACGACCACCGGAGCCGTCAGGCCGAGCCGGGTGACGACCGTGGTGGTGAGACCCGTCACGCGGAGCCG
The DNA here is from genome assembly GCA_963827435.1 of uncultured Actinomycetota bacterium. Classification (GTDB taxonomy): domain Bacteria; phylum Actinomycetota; class Actinomycetes; order Propionibacteriales; family Nocardioidaceae; genus Nocardioides_B. Next base: position 142,515 of record CAWHAU010000006.1, on the reverse strand, counting down.
GGTGACGACCGTGGTGGCGAGACCCGTCACGCGGAGCCGGGTGACGACCGTGGCGGCGAGACCCGTCACGCCGAGCCGGGTGACGACCGCGGCGGCCGTGAGGCGGAGTCCGGGGACGACAGCGGCGGCCGTGAGGCCGAGTCCGGTGACGACCGTGGCGGCGAGACCCGCCACGTCGAGCCGGGTGACGACCGTGGCGGCGAGACCCGCCACGTCGAGCCGGGTGACGACCGCGGCGGCGAGACCCGCCACGTCGAGCCGGGTGACGACCGCGGCGGCAGCGAGGCGGAGTCCGGGGACGACAGCGGCGGCCGCCACGGCGGTGGCGAGGCCGAGTCCGGCGACGACCACGGGGGTCACGGGTCCGACGACTGACGTCGCCTGGCCCCGTCTGACGTCGGCGGCGAGGGGCCGGATGGGGGGTTCCGCGGGCGGTCGGGGACGATGGGTCGGCCATGACCCTCCTCGACCGCCTGCCCGCCGTCCCCGACCCCGATGCGCTGTTCGAGGCGTTCGAGGGCTGGGCCGCTGCGCAGGGCCTGACGCTCTACCCGGCGCAGGAGGAGGCGCTGATCGAGATCGTCACCGGCGCGAACGTCATCCTCAGCACGCCGACCGGCACCGGCAAGAGCCTGGTCGCCACCGGCGCGCACTTCGCGGCCCTGGCCCAGGGCCGGCGGACGTTCTACACGGCGCCGATCAAGGCGCTGGTGTCGGAGAAGTTCTTCGCCCTGATCGCGGTCTTCGGGCCCGCGAACGTCGGCATGCTCACCGGTGACGCGGCCGTGAACCCCGGAGCGCCGATCGTCTGCTGCACCGCCGAGGTCCTCGCCAACATGGCACTCCGCGAGGGCGAGGCGGCCGACGTCGGCCAGGTGGTGATGGACGAGTTCCACTTCTACTCCGAGCCGGACCGCGGCTGGGCCTGGCAGGTCCCGCTGCTCGAGCTCCCACAGGCGCAGTTCGTGCTGATGTCGGCGACGCTCGGTGACGTCGCACGGTTCGAGGCCGACCTGACGCGCCGTACGGGACGACCGACGGCGGTCGTCACCAGCGCCACCCGCCCGGTCCCGCTGACCTACGAATGGGCGCTGACCCCGTTGCACGAGACGCTCGAGGAGCTGCTCGGCACCCACCAGGCGCCGGTCTACGTCGTGCACTTCACCCAGGCCGCCGCGCTGGAGCGGGCCCAGGCGCTCACGAGCATCAACGTCTGCTCGCGCGAGGAGAAGGACAAGATCGCGGAGCTGGTCGGCGGCTTCCGGTTCAGCCCCGGCTTCGGCAAGACGCTGTCGCGGCTGGTCAGGCACGGCATCGGCGTGCACCACGCCGGGATGCTGCCGAAGTACCGCCGGCTCGTCGAGCAGCTTGCCCAGGCCGGCCTGCTCAAGGTCATCTGCGGTACCGACACCCTCGGTGTCGGCATCAACGTGCCGATCCGGACCGTGGTGTTCACCGGCCTCTCGAAGTACGACGGGCGCCGTCAGCGGATCCTCAAGGCACGGGAGTTCCACCAGATCGCCGGCCGGGCCGGCCGGGCCGGCTACGACACCGCCGGCACCGTCGTCGTGCAGGCGCCCGAGCACGTCGTCGAGAACCACAAGGCGCTGCAGAAGGCCGGCGACGACCCGAAGAAGCAGCGCAAGGTGCAGCGCAAGAAGGCCCCCGAGGGCATGGTCACCTGGACCGAGGACGTCTTCGACCGGCTGGTCGCCGCGGACCCGGAGGCACTGGTGTCCCGGATGCGGGTCAGCCACGCCATGCTGCTCAACGTCATCGCCCGGGAGGGCGACCCGTTCCTCGCGATGCACCGGCTGCTGCGCGACAACCACGAGGACGGCCGGTCACAAGTGCGGCTGGTGCGCCGGGCGGTCGCGCAGTACCGCTCGCTGCTGGCCGCCGGCGTGGTCGAGCGGGTCGACCCTGCGGGCGAGGACGGCCGCACCGTCCGGCTCGTCGACGGCCTGCAGCTCGGCTTCGCGCTGAACCAGCCGCTGTCGACGTACGCCCTCGGTGTCTTCGACGTCCTCGACCCCGAGCTGCCGACGTACCCGCTCGACGTCGTCTCGGTCGTCGAGGCCACGCTGGAGGACCCGCGGCCGGTGCTGGGGGCGCAGGAGTTCAAGGCCCGGGGCGAGGCGGTCGCGGAGATGAAGGCGGACGGCATCGAGTACGACGAGCGGATGGAGCTGCTCGAGGACGTCGCGTGGCCCAAGCCCCTGCAGGAGCTGCTCGAGCACACCTACGAGGTCTACCGCCGCAGCCACCCGTGGGTCGCCGAGGACGCGCTGTCGCCGAAGTCGGTGGTGCGCGACATGTACGAGCGGGCCATGACGTTCGCCGAGTACGTCGCGTTCTACGGTCTCGCCCGGTCCGAGGGGCTCGTGCTGCGGTACCTCGGTGACGCCTACCGTGCGCTGCGGCAGACCGTCCCGGACAGCGTGCGCACCGACGAGCTCGACGACATCGTCGAGTGGCTCGGTGCCGTCGTGCGGCAGACCGACTCGTCCCTGCTCGACGAGTGGGAGCAGCTCAGCGACCCGACCCGGGCGGTCGAGCCGGACGTCGCTCCGCCTGAGCCGGAGAACATCACCGCCAACGAGCGGGCGTTCACGGTGCTGGTGCGCAACGCGTTGTTCCGTCGCGTCGAGCTGGCCGCCCTGCGCCGCCCGGGCGACCTGGCGGCGCTGGACGGGTCGTCGGCCGACGACTGGCGGGACGCGCTGGACGCCTACTTCGCCGAGCACGACAGCATCGACACCGGCCCCGACGCGCGCGGCCCGCGGATGCTGGTCGTCGAGAAGGCCGACCGGCTCTGGCAGGTGCAGCAGATCGTCGGCGACCCCGAGGGCGACCACGACTGGCGGATCGTCGGCACCGTCGACCTGGATGCCTCCGACCTGGAGGGCGAGCTGGTCCTGAACGTCGACGGGCTGCTGCAGATCTAGGACATGTCCCAGGTGTCGGGGTGCTCGTGCCGATGTCCCGACAGCACGGGTGGTGCGCCCAGCACGGCTGGCCGGGCTCAGCCCTGGTGCTGCGCGTAGGTCGGCGCGATGCCGAAGTCGACGACCACGCAGGGCGCGTCGCCCACGACCCAGGCGTCGTGGCCGGGGTCGATCTTGACCGCTTCGTCGGGGCCGCACTCGGCCTCGGTCCCGTCGTCCATGCGGATGGCCATCCGTCCGGAGAGGACGTAGAGCAGGTGTGGCGACTGACAGGTCTCGGTGCCCGCGATAGGGGCCAGGTGCTCCTTCCAGTGCCAGCCAGGCTGGAACGTTCCCTTGATGACCGTCTTCCCGCCGAGAGTGACGACGAGTCCCTCCCCTTTGTCGACGAACGGTCGCTTCTCCTCCGGTGAGGTGAACGCCTTGATCTCGACTCCGGTCATGTCTTTCCTCCTCGGCAGTAGGCCCCACGGGCGACGCTAGGACGACACGGTCGCCCGCGCATGGCACGAACGGGCCCCTCCTCCGGAGCCGCTGCGGCCTGGCCTACGCACCCTCGGCGAGAGCGCGCAGCACGTCCATCGCCCGCTCGGCGTCGGCCGTGGCCACCAGGATGTGGTCGTGGTGGTGGCCGGCCAGCACGTTGCAGCTGATGCCCTCGCGACCGAGCGCCGTCGCGAACGCCGCGGTGAGGCCCACCGCCTCGAGCGACGAGTGCACGGTCAGCGTGATCCACGCGGCCACGTAGTCGTAGCGGATCCCGTGGATGTCGGCGGCGTCGCGCCGGACCACGACCGTCAGCCCCTCCGGCTCACGGACCATGGCCTCCACCGGCAGGCCCGCGGGTACCTCCACGACGGTGGCGTAGACGAACTCGCCGTCCCGCCGCACCGGCTCCAGCGTCCGGAGCAGCTGTGCGAGGTCTGTTGTTCCAGCCATGTCCGGCATTCTCCCTCCGGGGCAGGATGTGGGGCGTGTACGTCGTCGTGACCGGCCCACCCGGGTCCGGGAAGAGCACCCTGGCGCGGTCGTTGGCCGACGAGCTCGGCCTGCCGCTGCTGGCCAAGGACACGATCAAGCAGGCGCTGCTCGACGAGCTCGGCGCGGCCGATGTGCCGGAGTCCAGGCGGCTCGGGGGAGCGGCGGTGACGGCGCTGCTCGCGGTGGCGCGGGACGCCGGGACCGGGGTGCTCGACAGCGTCTGGGTCGACCGCGACCGGTCCGTGCGACGGCTGCGTGAGCTCGGTGGGGTGGTCGAGGTGTTCTGCCGGGCGGACGTCGACCTGATGCGGTCGCGCTACGAGCAGCGCGCACCGGGCAAGGGCGACGGCCACTTCGACGGGCAGCGACCGGTCGAGGAGCTGTGGCCCGAGGACGCGCTGCGACCACTCGACGGTGGGTGGCCGGTCGTCGACGTGGACACGTCCGGCCCGGTCGACGTACACCGGGTCGCGGAGCGGGTCAGACGAACGCGCTCTCGCCGGTGATGGCCCGGCGCACGATCAGCGTGTTGATCTCCCGGGTGCCCTCGTAGGAGTAGATCGCCTCCGCGTCCGCCACGAACCGGCCGACGTGGTGCTCGAGCAGGCTGCCGTTGCCGCGGGGCGTGCTCGTCCTCGAGCAGCAGCTCGAAGCCGAGGAAGTCGGAGCGGGGGGAGTCGCCGAGATCCATGGGTGGAGTATGCCGCCCGTCAGCGCGATGCTGGCCTCATGGGGAAGAAGCACGAGAAGGCGACACTGATGAACACCCCGGGCTCCAGCGACGGCAAGGCGCCCACCGTGCCGATCGGGGAGTACGGCTTCCTCAGTGACGGCGAGGTGTCGGCGCTCGTGTCGCCCGGCGGCTCCATCGACTGGATGTGCGTGCCCCGCTTCGACTCGGGCAGCGTGTTCGGCGCGGTCCTCGGCCGGCACGCCGGCACGTTCCGGGTCGCGCCGCTGGACGTCACGGTGCCCGCCGACCGTCGCTACCTGCCCGGCACGCTGATCATGGAGACCAGCTGGGGCACGCCGACCGGCTGGATGATCGTGCGCGACGCGCTCCTGGTCGGGCCTTGGCACCACGAGAGCGACCGGTCGAAGACCTACCGGCGCACCCCGAACGACTACGAGGCCGAGCACATCCTGCTGCGCACCATCCGCTGCGTCTCGGGCGAGGTGCAGACGATCGTGAACTGCGAGCCGGTGCTCGACTACGGCCGCGCGCACGTCCGCTGGGAGTACACCCAGGACGGCTACGGGCAGGGGGAGGCGTCGGCTGAGGGTCAGGACGTGCGGGTCACCCTCACCACCGACATGCGGCTCGGCTTCGAAGGCGGGCAGGCCAACGCTCGCACGCTCCTCAAGGAGGGCGACGTCCGCTTCGTCGCGCTCTCGTGGGGTGGGGCCAAGCCGCCCACGACCTACGCCGAGGCCTACCAGAAGCTGGTGTGGACCGCGCACCACTGGCAGCACTGGCTGGCCCGCGGCGAGTTCCCCGACCACCCGTGGCGCAGCTACCTGCAGCGCAGTGCGCTGACCCTGAAGGGGCTGACCTACTCGCCCACCGGTGCGGTCATCGCCGCCGGCAGCACGTCCCTGCCGGAGACGCTCGGCGGCAACCGCAACTACGACTACCGGTTCACCTGGATCCGGGACGCGACGTTCGCGCTGTGGGGGATGTACTCCCTCGGCTTCGACTGGGAGGCCGTCGACTTCTTCTCGTTCATCGCGGAGATCGCCTCGCGCGACGACGACCTGCAGATCATGTACGGCATCGGGGGCGAGCGGGAGCTGGTGGAGTACGAGCTCGACCACCTCCCGGGCTACGCGAACTCCCGTCCGGTGCGGATCGGCAACGCCGCCTACGCCCAGCGCCAGCACGACGTCTGGGGTGCCCTGCTGGACTCGGTGTACCTGCACTCCAAGGCCGCGGACCACCTCGACAACCGGATCTGGCCGATCCTCGACAAGCAGGTGGGGGAGGCGCTCAAGCACTGGCAGGAGCCGGACGCCGGCATCTGGGAGGTGCGCGGCGAGCTCCGGCACTTCACCTCGTCGAAGATCATGTGCTGGGTCGCGGTGGACCGGGGTGCACGCCTGGCCCGCACGTCCGGCGAGGACGGCAAGGCCGCCGAGTGGCAGCTCGCCGCCGACGAGATCAAGCAGGACATCCTCGAGCGCGGGGTCGACGAGCGCGGGGTGCTCACGCAGTACTACGGGAGCTCGGCGCTCGACGCGTCCCTGCTGCTCGCGCCGCTCGTGCGCTTCCTGCCGCCCGACGACCCGCGCATCCGGGCCACCGTGATGGCGATCCGCGAGGAGCTCACCGTCGACGGCCTGGTGCTGCGCTACAAGGTCGAGGAGACCGACGACGGGTTCAGCGGCGAGGAGGGCACGTTCACGATCTGCTCGTTCTGGATGGTGTCCGCGCTGTGCGAGATCGGCGAGTTCCACAAGGCCCGCAAGCTCTGCGCCAAGCTGCTGTCCTTCGCCGGCCCTCTCGAGCTGTACGGCGAGGAGATCGACCCGCACAGCGGGCAGCACCTCGGCAACTTCCCGCAGGCGTTCACCCACCTGGCGCTGATCAACGCGGTCCAGCACGTGATCCGGCTCGAGGAGCAGAACGGCACGCTTCCGCCGACGGGCTGACCGTCAGATGTTGGTGACCTCCTCCTCGCCGTCGCCACCGCGTACGTCGAGCCCGGCGAACGCCGTGGGCGGCTCGTGCCACGGGTCGGGCAGCGATCCGGAGGCGGCTGCCTGCACCGCGGCCACGATCCGGTCCGGCTTCAGGGGCATGTCGAGGTGCCGCACGCCGAGGTGGCTCAGCGCGTCCACGACGGCGTTCTGCACCGCGGGCGTCGAGCCGACGGTGGCGGACTCGCCGATGCCCTTGGCGCCGAGCGGGTTGAGCGGGGTCTCCGTGACGGTGTTGGCCAGCGTCATCGGCGGCATCTCGGTCGCGGCCGGCATCGCGTAGTCGACGAAGCTCGACGTGATCGGCTGACCCTCCCCGTCGTACACGAACTCCTCCCAGAGCGCCTGTGCGACGCCTTGTGCGACCCCGCCCATCTGCTGGCCGGACACCAGCAGCGGGTTGAGGATCCGGCCGCAGTCGTCGACCGCGACGTGCTGCACCGGCGTGACCAGCCCGGTCTCGGTGTCCACCTCGACGACGGCGACGTGCGCGCCGAACGGGAACGTCGCGCCCTGCGCCGAGAAGTCGTGCTCGGCGCGCAGCGGCTCGCCGTCCTCCTCCGCCTTGGCCGCGACCTGCGCCCACGTCACGGTGGCGCCGGGGACGCCGGCGACGCCGAACGAGCCGTCCTGCGCCTCCAGGTCGTCGGCGCTCACCTCGAGCAGCGACGCGGCGATCTCGCGGGCCCGGGTCAGCACCAGGTCGGCCGCACCACGCACCGCGCTGCCGCCGAGCTGCAGGGAGCGGGACCCGCCGGTGCCCTGACCGCGCGGGACGACGGCGGTGTCGGACTGCTCGAACCGCACCGACTCCATCGGGATGCCCAGGTGGTCGGCGACGATCATCGAGAACGCCGTGGCGTGACCCTGACCGTGCGCGGACGTGCCGGCGCGGACGGTGACGACGCCGTCCTTGGACACGTCGACGAGGCCGTACTCGCCGCTGCCGCCACCGGTCACCTCGACGTAGCAGGCCAGCCCGATGCCGAGCTGCCGCACGTCACCGCGCTCGCGGCGCGCGGCCTGCTCGGCCAGCAGCGCGTCGTAGTCGGCGATCCGCAGCGCCTCGTCCAGGGCGAGGGCGTAGTCGCCGGTGTCGTACGTCGTCCCGGTCGGCGTGGTGTACGGGAACACGTCGTCGCCCAGCAGGTTGCGCCGGCGGATCTCGACCGGGTCGATCCCGAGCTCGTCGGCCGCGAGGTCCATGACCCGCTCCAGCATCGCCGCGGCCTCGGGCCGCCCCGCCCCGCGGAACGCGCCGACGGGCGTGGTGTTCGTCAGCGCGGCGATCGCGGCGTACTCGAGTCGCGGGACGTCGTACACCCCGGTCGCCATCATGTGCGTGGGGCCGACCGCGAGCATCCCGCCGAATCCGGCGTAGGCGCCGCAGTCGCCGATCACCCGGCAGCGCAGGCCGGTGATCCGGCCGTCGTCGGTCAGCCCGAGCTCCACGAACTGCACCTGGCCGCGGCCGTGCATCGAGAGCATCGCCTCGGAGCGGGTCTCCGCCCAGGACACCGGTCGGCCCAGGCGGCGGGCCGTCGCCACCAGCACCACGTGCTCGGCCGGCACACCGGCCTTGCCGCCGAACGCGCCGCCGACGTGCGGAGCGACGACGCGGATGCGCTGCTCGTCCAGGCCGAAGGTGCGGGCGAGCGACGACCGGGCGAGGTGCGGCATCTGGGTGGCCATGTGCACCGTCAGGTCGTGGTCCTGGTCGGGCCCGCCGGGGGTGACCAGCACGGCGTTCCCCTCCATCGGGGCGACCGCGAGCCGCTGGTTCTCGATCCGCACCCGGACCACGTGGGCGGCGCCGGCCAGGGCGTCGCCGTCGGGGCTCCGCTGGCCGCCGGCGATGTTGCCGGGCACGTCGTCGAACTGCAGGGGCGCGCCGGGCTCGACCGCGGCCTCCATGTCGACCACCACGCCGAGCGGGTCGTAGTCGACGTCGACGAGCTCGGCAGCGTCCACCGCCTGCGCCTTGGTCTCGGCGACGACGACGGCGACGGCCTCGCCGACGAAGCGAACCTTGCCGGTGGCCAGCGGCGGACGCGCGCAGAGCTTGTTGGTGGGGAAGAACGGGAAGCCCGGCTTGAGGTCCAGGTCGTCGGCGGTGAGGACCGCGACGACACCGGGAGCCTGCTCCGCCTCGGTCACGTCGATGCCCGTGATGGTGGCGTGTGCGAAGGGGGTGCGGACGAACGCAGCGAACAGCACGCCGTCGGGTCGCAGGTTGTCGACGTAGGTGCCGCGGCCGCGCACGAGGTCCGGGTCCTCGACACGACGTACGGCATTTCCGAGCAGAGATCCGGCCATGGCTCGGAGCGTATGCCCCCTCTGGTGGGTTCTGTCACGGTGGCGGTCGCCACCAGCACGCCGCCGTGATTCTCCATCCTCCGCGAGGCCGAGCTGACAACGGCCGGCTCCAGGGGGTGCGCGGATCGTCGCCGAGAACTTCCACCGGGCCATGAAGGGCAGCCGGTTCTCGATCGTCCGGAAAACCCGAGTGGCACCCGTCGGCTCGGGAGGTCAACCCGGTCGGCGGCGCCTGACCTGGTCTTGAGGGACTGGACGAAGTTTTACCGACGATTCGGGGCGCTTCGTCCGGGTTCGTCCGGAGATGCGACCGCTTCTTTACCCGGCGGTCGCTCGATGCTCGCGCGGGCAGACCTCACCATCGGGTCATGAACCTGCTGATGTTCCACCGGGTGCGCACGGCCATCCAGGAAAACGCGAGCCCGGGCTCGGGAGCGGAGCTGGAGTCCGTCGAGAGCACGCTACGCGAGATGCTCATGGCGAGCGGGGTCTTCGAGGAAGTCGAGGTCGAGCACACCGACGACCCGGACCAGCTGGTCATCGCGCTGTGCCAGTTCCGGCCGTTCTACACCGAGCGGGACGTGGCGCAGCGGCTCGAGGAGATCTGGGGCGAACGCGTGCGCTACCCGTTCTGGGAGTCGCACGGACTCAAGACGGACGTCGACTTCGTCGAGTTCGAGGCCGCCTCCCGGGTCAGCGACACCGGGCACTACGTGACCGTGCACCTGGTCGCCCAGCGCGCCGGCATCCCGACCCAGCGCGCCGCATCGAGCTGACCGGTCGAGCCCGCCGGCAGGGCTCCTGCTCGCCGCCGACGCGCTGCCGTCGGTCAATGTGCCACCCTGGGCTGCTCGGTTGGACCCCGACGCTCGAACTCCGCGCCCGGCTGGCTGCGTGTGGTCGCGTCGATCCCGCAACGTGGCCGGCGGGTTCCTCGGGAGGACGCCGAGGTCTGGCACTCACAGGACCGGCTGGTCGGGCACCTGTGTTGGTTGAGGTGCTCCGGAGCGCTAGCACAGGGGCCTCGAAACCACCGCACCCGCGCGCAGTGCTGCCCGGGCACGTTTCCCCTTGTGGACAACGCGATTCTCGACGATGGCGGCACGGAAACTGTCGGTGGTCGCGTCTAGGTTTCTGGTATGACCAGCACCCGGATCGACACCGAGGCCGCACCCGACGTGCGCGACCTCGACGCGTCGGCGGTGCTGGACGCGGTGGTCGCCGCGCGGCGCACCGCGGACGCGGCGGAGGCCCGGCTGCTGGCGCTGGCGGTGCACTGGGTGGACCTGCACCCGGTCACCGACGAGCACCCGGCCGCGACCTTCCCGACCCAGCGGACCGGTGGTCTGGCCTCCGCGTTGGGTCCGGGGTTCTTCGACCCGGCCCCGCTGGCCGGGGACGGCACCCCCGGCGTGGCGGAGTACGCGGTGGAGGAGCTCGCCGCGGCGTCTCGGGCTCTCGCACCCGGCGGGTCTGGCCCTGGTGTCGGAGGCGGTCGAGCTCCGCTACCGGCTCCCGCGGCTGTGGGCGCTGGTCCAGGACGGCCGGCTGCAGGCGTGGAAGGCCCGCCGGGTCGCCCAGGCCACCACCCAGCTCTCCCGGGACGCGGTGGCGTTCGTGGACCGGCACCTGGCCGTCACCGGCCAGGTCGAACCGGCTGCCGGCGCTGAACCCGGTCCTGCACGAGGCCCGGCTGCGGTGCGACCCCGACCAGGCCGCCGCGGTCGAGCAGCACGCCCTGGACCACCGCGGCGTGTGGCTGGACCACCGGGAGTCCACCGCCACCACCCTGCTCACCGCCCGGATGGACACCCTGGACGCCCTCGACCTGGACGGTTCCATCAGCGACCTGGCCGGGCTGATGGGCCGGCTCGGCGACGACCGCACCCTGGACGTCCGCCGCGCCTCCGCGCTCGGCCTGCTCGCGCACCCGCAGCGGGCGCTCGACCTGGCCGCCGGCACCGGCACCGACGCCGACGCCGAGGCTTCCGTGCCGACCGGCCTGAACGGCTCGCGCGGCACCCTCTACCTGCACGTGACGCTGGCCGACCTCGCCACCACCACCGGCGGCAGCAGCCGGGTCGAGCGGCTCGGCACCGCCTCCCTGACCCTGCTCCGGGACTGGCTGCCACGGCTGTCCGGGGTGAGCATCCGGCCGGTCCTCGACCCGGCCCGCGCCGACGCGGTCGACGCGCACGACCCACCCGCCTGGATGCGGGAGCTGGTCATCCTGCGCGATGGGCACTGCGTGTTCCCCGGCTGCGGCGTCGACGCGAGGTCCTGCGACCTCGACCACCTCGCCCCCTACCTCCCGCTCGACCAGGGCGGGCCGCCCGGCCAGACCTCGCCGGCGAACCTGGCGTGCCTGTGCCGACGGCATCACCGGGCCAAGACCTTCGCCGGCTGGCGCTACCGACGCCTCCCCGACCCACCCGAGGGCGAGCAGCCGGGTCCGACGTACGAGTGGACCAGCCCCCACCTCCGCACCTACCGCGTCACCACCCACCCCGCCGGCTGAGCAGGTTTCGAGGCGCCTCCGCTGGCGCTCCGGCGCACCTCAACCAACGCCCACGGCGCACCGCCCCAACGCTGGTTGAGGTGCGCGAGCCCTCGGGGCGAGCGCCTCGAAACCATGCGCGGTGACGCGCCGTCCCTGCTACGGGTCCTGCGAGCGCGCAGTCTCGATCACGGCCTGGGCGCGCATCTGCACCGGCCAGGTGGCGACGAAGTCGTCCATCTCCGGCTCCCAGGGCTGCGCTGCGGCGATGAAGTCGCCGCTGACCGCGTCGGCGAGCTCGTCGTCGCCGTCGGCCAGGGCCTCGTCGACGACCTCCAGCAGCCGGTGCAGCGCGCCGGTCCGGCCCTCCTCGAACAGCTCGAGTGCCCGCTCGCGGAGCAGGCTCATCAGCACGAACTCGTCACCGCCGGGCAGGGCGGCGAGGTGGGCGCGCAGCACGTCGTGCACCTCGGGTACGTCGCGGCGCAGCTCCTCCACCATGTCCTCGAGGATCATCACGCCTCCCGCAGGAAGCGGCTGCGAGGCATGGCGAAGACGTAGCGGGCTCCCGGGTACTCGCTGAGCGACCACAGCTGGTCGCGCGACGGCCAGTACGTGATGTCCTCGGGCCCGACCGGCAGCTGCCAGCGGTGCTCGCGCAGCTGACCCGGGCGGCCGACCCAGACGCTGCCGAGCCGGTACCGGCCGCGGCTGGTGGTGACGAACCAGGTGCCGTTCACGACCGTGGCGCCCTGCATGCCGGGCACGCCGCCGTCGTCCAGCATCGTCGGCAGCGACCGGCCGTCGTCCTCGGCGCGCAGCAGCGACGTGCTCGGGTCGACCTCGTAGCGGACCAGGCGGGTGGTCATGTCGTCGCGGCCGTACTCACCGGCGACCAGCTCGTGCGGGGAGGCGCTCCGGTCCAGCGAGGCGAAGGAGTACCTCATCCGCTCCCGACCGTCACCGGCGTGCCCGTCGTACGTGAACCGCACCGGCAGGAAGTAGCGGAAGCCGAACCCGTCGACCCGGTCGTCGCGCACCCGCAGCCGCGTGGCGTCGCCGGTCGGCACCCGCACGATGTCGTCGAGACGGAACGAGCTGAACCCGCGCGTGGTGCCGGCGACGTGCACGTAGTCGCCGTGCCAGACGATCCCGCCGGCGTGCACCGTGACAGGTCGTACGTCGACCGTGCCGTCGTCGCGCAGGAACGGCTCGACCAGCAGCACGTGCCGGTAGCGGATGTCCGACGGGTCGGTCAGGTCGACGAAGGTCAGCCGCGCGCCCATGCCGTAGCCGTCGACGTCGTGCGAGTAGGCGCTGGTCACGAGCAGCGAGCGACCGTCGACCACCTCGGGGTCGTGCGCGTCCGCCGAGGTCGTGATGCCCTGCGGCCACCACCGCGGCGAGCGCATGTCGTCGCGGTCCCACCGGAAGCCCCACACCGCGGCGGGCGCGGGCACCCGCACCGCGCGGGCCTGCCGGTCCAGGTCGTCGAGCACACCGGACAGACCGACCCGGCCGCCGAGACGCGAGGCCAGCGCCTCCACCTCGTCGACGCGGTCGGCGCCGCGCAGCAGGTGCACGCCCTCGTGCCGCTCGTGGTCCTCCACGCGCACAGTCTGACCGACGCGGAACTGGCATCATGCGCAGCGTGTCCGAACAGGTCGACGTCCTCGTGGTCGGTGCCGCCGTCGTGCGGCACGGCCGCGTGCTCGCGACGCGTCGCACCAACCCGCCGGAGGCGGCGGGAAAGTGGGAGTTCCCCGGAGGCAAGGTCGAGGCGGGGGAGCAGCCGGAGGACGCGGTGGTGCGCGAGATCCGGGAGGAGCTCGGCTGCGAGGTCCGGGTGACCGGGATGCTGACCGGTGCCCAGGACGTGAAGCCGGGGTACACCCTGCGGGTCGCCGTCGCCGAGCTCGCCGGAGGTGAGCCGGTCCCGCACGAGCACGACGCGCTGCGCTGGCTGGGTCCCGAGGAGCTCGACCAGGTCGCCTGGCTCGCGCCCGACCTGCCGTTCCTCCCCGAGCTGCGCGACCTGCTCCTGGACGGCCGGCGGCTCGAGGGCGGCAACGTCGGCGGCGCGGTCCGCATCGGCCGCACGGTACGTCGTCCGACCGGGCCCTGGACGCCGGCCGTGCACCGGGTGCTGCGTCGGGTCCGTGCGGCGGGACTCGACGCCGTGCCGCAGGTGCTCGGCACGGACGACCGCGGCCGCGAGATCCTCACCTACCTGCCCGGCACGATCGTCGACGTCGACGATGAGCTGCTGACCGACGGACAGCTGGTCGCCACGGTTCGCTGGATCCGCCGGCTGCACGACGCACTCGACGGCGCGCTGGACGGCGACGAGGCCGCCGGTCCCTGGCGCTGGTTCGACGTCCCCGACGCCACCGTGATCGGGCACAACGACATCGCGCCGTACAACCTCTGCTTCGAGGGCGATGCGCTCGTCGGCGTCTTCGACTGGGACCTGGCCGGCCCGACCACGCCGGCGATCGAGCTCGCGCAGCTCGCCTGGAGCGGGGTGCCGCTCTACCGCGAACGGCCCGCCGCCGAGGTGGCCCGGCGGCTCGAGCTGCTCGCCGCGACGTACGCGGGCCCTTCACCGCGCGAGGTGCTCGACGCCGTCGTCCGGGTCAAGCGGATCGGCATCGCCGGGATCCGCGGCTGGATCGCGAACGGCGACCCGGCGGGTGCCGCCCAGGCAGCCGTCGGCGAGCCCGAGGCCACCGAGCGGTCCCTGGACGCCCTGATCGCGCGCCGTCCCTCGATCGAGGAAGAGCTGTCATGACGGTCCGCGTGCTGCTCGACGAGGAGGCCGACGCCCGCACGGTCGCCGAGCGGCTGCGTGCGTCCGGCTTCGACGCCCGCGTCGCCCGCGACCGGTTCGCGGGCGAGGACGACGACGAGGACCACCCCTGGGTGGTGCACACCGACGCGCCACCGTTCATGGCCGAGGTGGTCGCCGAGGAGTACGACGCGTGGGTCGACGCCGCACCGGACCAGCCCGTCGCGCCGCCCCCGGCGCCGCTCGACCTGCCGCAGGAGCCACGCCGCATCAAGGGTCATTGGACCGAGCAATAGTCTGACGCCATGGACCAACGCCTCCTGCTCGTGCACGCCCACCCTGACGACGAGACGATCGGCCAGGGCGCGACGATGGCGAAGTACGTCGCCCGCGGCACCCAGGTCACCCTGGTCACCTGCACCCTCGGCGAGGAGGGCGAGGTGCTCGTCCCCGAGCTGGAGCACCTTGCCTCCCACCGGGAGGACGGCCTCGGCCGCCACCGGATCACCGAGCTGGCCAGCGCGATGAAGGAGCTCGGGGTCACCGACCACCGGTTCCTCGGCGGCGCCGGCCGGTTCCGCGACTCGGGCATGGTCTGGTCTCCCGAGGGGCACGCGGCCGCGGGCGAGGACGTCAAGGAGGGCACCTTCTGGCGCGCCGACCTGCTCGAGGCTGCCGACCTGCTGGTCGAGATCATCCGCGAGGTCAAGCCGCAGGTCCTGGTGACCTACGACCAGTTCGGCGGCTACGGCCATCCCGACCACATCCAGGCGCACCGCGTCGCCACCTATGCCACGTCGCTGGCCGCCGTACCCTCCTACCGGCCCGAGCTCGGCGAGGCCTGGGACGTCGCCAAGATCTACTGGGGCGCGATGTCGGAGTCGCGGATGCGGGAGGGCCTGCGGGCGCTGCGCGCGGCCGGCGACACGAACGCGTTCGAGGGCATGGACCCCGACGGCCCGCTGCCGCCGTTCATCGTCCCCGACGAGCTGCTGTCCGCGATGGTCGTCGCCGAGGACTTCGCCGACGCCAAGATCCGCGCGATGAAGGCGCACGCCACCCAGATCGAGGTCGACGGCCCGTTCTTCGCGCTCTCGAACAACATCGGCAACAAGGTGTGGGGCACGGAGTTCTTCCGCCTGGCCAAGGGGGTGCAGGGCCCGACGAACGAGCAGGGTCTCGAGACCGACCTGTTCGCCGGCCTGGAGGGGTGACGCTGCTGCGGCACGCGGTGGCGCTGGCTCTCGGGCTGCTGGTGTCGCTGGCCTCGGTGGCCGTGCACCGGTCGGCGTTCCCGCTCGGCCTGGTGCTCGCACTGGTCACGACCTACGCCGTGGCGTGGTGGCTGCTGCGGTCGGCGCACCCACGGACCGCCACCACCTACGTCGCCGGTTGGCTGGCGGTGTTCGCCCTCGTGCTCCGCGGGCGGCCCGAGGGTGACTTCGCGCTGGAGCAGGACCTGAAGAGCCTGCTGCTGATGGTCGCGGGCCTCGGGCTCGTCGCGATCGGTGCCGCCGGGCTCCCCGGAAGGCGACGCTCCGGCACGTAGCCTTCTCCCCGTGAGCGACGCACCCTTCTCCTACCGCACGAACGACCGCCGGGTGGTGCCCTGGCTGCTGTTCGGACTGGTCGTGCTGTTCGGTGCGTTGTACGTCGCCTGCTACTGGTTCACGAGCGACCGCATCCCGCGTGGCACGACCGTCGACGGTATCTCCATCGGCGGCATGGCCCCGGCCGCCGCGCGCAGCAAGCTCCAGGAGGGCCTCGGCGGTCGCACCGCGGAGCCGATCCGGGTGGTCGCCAACGGCGAGCGGGCCACGATCCGTCCGGCCCAGGCAGGTCTCGGTGTCGACGTGCCGGCGACGGTCGCCGCGTCCGGTGGCGGTCGCAGCTGGGACCCCGTCCGGATGTGGGAGTACTTCGCCGGCGGCAACGACGAGCAGCCCGTCGTCACCGTCGACCGGGCCGCGCTCGACGCCGCCGTCGCGCGGGTGGCCGACCGGGTCGACGTACCGGCGACGGAGGGGTCGGTCCGCTTCGTCGGCGACCAGGCCGAGGCGAAGTACCCGGAGAAGGGCACGGTCATCGACCGCGCCGCCGCCGCGAAGGCCGTGCGCGCGGCGTTCCTGACCACCGCGGACGCGGTCGACCTGCCCACCGCGGAGGCGGCGCCGGTGGTGTCGAAGGACGCGGTGAGCCGGGCCATGGACCGCTTCGCCAACCCTGCGATGTCCGGGGCCGTCGTGATCACGCTCGCCGGCGAAGGGGTGCGCCTGGAGCCCGCGGACTTCGCGCCGGCCCTGTCGCTGAAGGCGGTCGGCACCGAGCTCCAGCCGCAGCTCGACGCCCAGGCCCTGCTCGCGAAGCTGACCCCGAAGATGGGCCGGATCGCCGAGAAGCCCAAGGACGCGACGTTCAAGATCGTCGCCGGCAAGCCGGTGCTGGTGCCCGCCAAGACCGGCCTGACGTTCGACCCGGCCGACGTGACCGGGCCGTTCCTGGACCTCGTCACCAAGACCGGCGCCGAGCGGATCCTTGCCGTCAAGAGCGTCACCGCCCAGCCCGAGGTCACCACGGACGCGGCGAAGCAGCTCGGCATCAACCAGCAGGTGTCGACGTTCACCACGAACTTCCCCTACGCGGAGTACCGCAACCAGAACCTCAGCCGGGCCGCCGCGCTCGTCAACGGCACCCTGCTCAAGCCCGGCGACACGTTCAGCCTCAACGACACGGTCGGCGAGCGCACCGCCGCCAACGGCTTCACCAAGGGCTTCATCATCAGCGACGGCGTGTTCAAGGAGGACTTCGGCGGCGGCGTCTCCCAGGTGGCCACCACCACCTTCAACGCCGCGTTCTTCGCCGGTCTCGAGGACGTCGAGCACAAGCCGCACTCGTTCTACATCGACCGCTACCCGGTCGGCCGCGAGGCGACCGTCGCGTGGGGGAGCGTCGACCTGAAGTTCAAGAACACCACGCCGTACGGCGTCTACATCCGGGCCTCGGTCGACAAGAGCACCCCGTCGACGCAGGGCGCCATGCACGTGTCGATGTACTCCACGAAGTACTGGGACATCAAGGCCGAGCAGTCCGACCGCTACAACGTGACCCAACCCCAGACCCGCCGGCTCAGCGGCTCCGAGTGCGTCCCCAACGCCGGCTACGGCGGCTTCGACATCGACGTCTCCCGGCTCTTCTACCGCGCCGGTTCCGACCAGCTCGACCACCGCGAGACGATGCACACCCGCTACACCCCCAGCGACACCGTCGTCTGCTCCTGACCCTCCGCGGGTTGAGGTGCTGCGGAGCGTCAGCGGAGCAGCCTCGAAACCTGGTCGTTCGGGCGCGGTGGTTTCGAGGCCCTCGCCTAGCGGCTCGGGCACCTCAACCAACGTCGTTCGGGCACCTCAACCAGCGGAGGGTCCGCGCACCACGACGCGCACGCGGTCGGTCGACCCGACCGGGAACCACCGGGCCCACGCGGCGTACAGCTCGCGCAGGTCACCGGGCGACATCTTGATGCAGCCGTAGGACCGGTAGTCGTTGATCTTCGGGTACTCCCAGCGGCACACCTGGTCGCCGCGACGGTCCGGGCACTGCCGCGACCCGGCGCCCTGCTCGGTGTGGATGAACAGGTCCGTGCGCATCGTGCCGTTGCCGCAGGCCTTGCGGCCGAGGTAGATCGCGCGGCCCTTGATCAGGTTGCCGTGGTAGTCGCGGAACAGCTTCGGGCCGTACGTGCCGTCGGGCAGCCAGCCACGGTTGCGGGCGCACGCGTTCGTCGCGTCACGGAAGTAGCCCGACCCGGCCCGCCAGGACAGCTCCTGCACGCGGGTGCGGGTGCCGCCGCGCACCTCGAACAGCTCCCAGGTCAGCGTCGAGCGGAACGTGTTCGCGTAGTTCTTGTGGAAGGTGATCACCGCCTCGTGCCCGACGTCGGCCGACGCCGGGGGAGCGACGAGAAGCGCGGCGACGAGCGCGACCAGCACGGCCCCCAGCCGTGTGCGGCTCATCGTGACGGCGCCGCGAGGTAGCGGTAGGTGTGGTGGGTGCGAAAGCCGAGCCCGGCGTACAACGCCAGGCCGGGCGCGTTGTCCCCCCGCACCTGGAGGTACGCCGTCCCGGCACCGCGCTCCGCCGACCAGGAGAGCATCGCGTCGACCACGACGAGCGCGAGGCCGCGGCGCCGGTGCTCGGGGGAGACCCACACGTCGGTGATGCCGGCCCAGTCGCCGTCGGTCGCGACGCGTCCCTTCGCCACCACGACGTCGTCCTCGACCACGGACACGAAGCCGACCTCGATCGGGCCCCTCCAGCACGGCCACGGCGTCCTCGGGGTGGGCGAGCGCCCGGGCGTCGTTGGCCAGCCATGCCTGCGTCACCGTCGCCGACACCTCGGCGGCCGGAGCGGTGACGGGCAGCAGGCGACGTACCTCCCGGGACGCCCGTGCGACGGAGCCCAGCTGGAACTCCGAGTCCGCCTCGCCGGGCCGGGCCAGGACCCACCCCGCGTCCTCGAACCAGCCGGCGTCCTCGGACCCGACGACGACCTGGGCCCACGCCGGCAGGCCGTGCCCGGCGTAGAAGGACAGCGCGCGCTCGACGGCCTCCGGGAAGGGCAGCCCGGGGTCGCCCACGGCCATCACGGAGTTCGCCCGCGCGCTGAAGCCGCCCGAGGCGCGCAGCAGCCAGTCGCCGACCTCCTCGACGTGCACGGCCGGCCACGACGCGTTCGACAGCCGGCAGGCGCGCTCGGGGGAGACCCGCATCCGCGGCGAGGGGCGCGGCGGGACGGGCTTGCCGGAGACGATGTCGGCCAGCGCGATCTCGGTGACCGAGCCGTCCTCGGCGCGGACGGTGGTGGTCGGCGGCTGCCAGGTCTCCATCACCCCGAGCAGGTCGGTCATCGCGGGCCCGCCGGACGGCCCGGTCCGGCCGGGCAGCACCCGGCGGACGACGACGCGCTGCCCGACGCAGTGCGGGCCCAGGCCGGGAGGAGTGCTCATGGCGGACTTTCGTCTTATGGTGCGGGGCTCGGTGCGAGATGCGGCTGGCGAGATACTAGGCTGTGTTGCACCACGACAAAGCATCATCGGGAGGAACAAGGTGACCTACGTCATCGCGCAGCCCTGTGTCGACCTGAAGGACCGGGCCTGCGTCGACGAGTGCCCCGTCGACTGCATCTACGAGGGCAAGCGGATGCTCTACATCCACCCGGACGAGTGCGTGGACTGCGGAGCGTGTGAGCCGGTCTGCCCGGTGGAGGCGATCTTCTACGAGGACGACACCCCGGAGCAGTGGAAGGACTACTACAACGCCAACGTCGACTTCTTCGACGACCTCGGCTCGCCCGGCGGGGCCGCGAAGCTCGGCGTGATCGACAAGGACCACCCGCTCATCGAGGCGCTCCCCCCGCAGAACCAGGAGTGACCACGTCCGAGCACGACGGCGCGCCGACCACCAGTGCCTGGTGGGCGGCGCGTTCTGTTTCCGCTGCCCTGCCGGACTTCCCGTGGGACCACCTCACGGCGTACGGCGACCGTGCGCGTGCCCACGAGGGCGGGGTCGTCGACCTGTCCGTCGGCACCCCGGTGGACCCCACGCCCGACGTGGTCCAGAAGGCCCTGGCCGACGCCGCCGACTCCCCGGGCTACCCGCTGACGGTCGGCCGGCTCGACGCCCGGCAGGCCGCGGTCGACTGGCTGTCCCGGCGGTTCGGCGTCACCGGCCTCGGCACCGACGCGGTGCTGCCGGTGATCGGCTCCAAGGAGCTGATCGCGTCCATGCCGACCCACCTGGGCCTGGGGGTGGGCGACCTGGTCGTCTACCCGGAGCTGGCGTACCCGACCTACGAGGTCGGTGCCCGGCTTGCCGGCGCCCGCACCCTGGCGACCGACGCGCTGACCGCTGTCGGCCCGGAGCGGGTGTCGCTGGTGTGGGTGAACTCCCCGTCGAACCCGACCGGGCGGGTGCTGCCGGTCGAGCACCTCCGCAAGGTCGTCGCCTGGTGCCGCGAGCGCGGGGCACTGCTCGTCTCGGACGAGTGCTACCTCGAGTGCGCGTGGGAGACCACGCCGGTCTCGGTGCTGCACCCCGACGTCTGCGACGGCGACCACACCGGGATCCTCGCGGTGCACTCGCTCTCCAAGCGGTCGAACATGGCCGGTCACCGGGTCGCGTTCGTGGCCGGCGACCGCGACGTGGTCGGCGAGCTGCTCGCCGTACGCAAGAACCTCGGGCTGCAGATGCCCGGCCCGCAGCAGGTGGCGATGCGGGCGGCGCTGGACGACGACGCGCACGTCGCGGAGCAGCACGCCCGCTACGCCCGGCGTCGCGGTCTGCTGAAGGCCGCGCTCGAGGGCGCCGGCTTCCGGGTCGACAGCTCGGAGGCGTCGCTCTACCTGTGGGCGACACGTGGCGAGCCCTGCTGGGACACGGTGTCCTGGCTCGCGGACCGCGGGATCCTGGTCGCGCCGGGGGAGTTCTACGGCCGCGCGGGCGCGCAGCACGTGCGGGTGGCGTTCACGGCCACCGACGAGCGGGTCGAGGCGGCCTGCGCCCGACTGGCGTGAGCGCCGGTCAGCCGGCCTGGTCGTAGCTCGACGGCATCGGGACCGCGGCCACGCCGCCGATGGGGGTCCGGCCCGGCGCGGCGGCGAACACCCGCACCGCGGAGACGCTGCCCATCCGGATCACCGCGTGCTCGGCCTCGTCGGAGTGCAGAACCACGCCGTGGCCGTCCACCGCGGCGACGTGGCCGGTGAGCCACTGGCCCTCGACGAGGATCTGCACCGCCACGTTGTTGTCGTGGGCGCGGTTGAGAGCCGTCCCGATCGTGTAGAGGACCGAGTCGCTGTACATCCGAGTTACCCCCTGGAGGACGGAGGGAATGCCCCCACCCCTCCCAATTGGCTGGGGGCGCCCCGCCTCCCAGGTTCCTTGCTCCATCGTCACGGACCTGCCCCCGCTACGGCATCGGCCTCCCGGCCCGAGTGCGGCTGGCCGAACGCGAGTCGGCATGGCCCGAACGGGCTAGATGTGACTAGTCGCCCCTTTTGTCAGCATTCTCGCGCCGGTCAGTCGCTGGCCACGCGCGGACCCGGCATCGGTTGGGCGGCCCGTTCGATCGCCACGTGGAACGGCGGCGGTGCGCAGACGCGGACCGCCGAGACGCTGCCCATCCGGATCACGGCGTGCTCGCCGTCGGCGGAGTCGAGCACCAAGCCGTGCCCGTCGACCGCGAGGACCTGTCCGCCCATCCACTGGCCCTCGACCAGGATCTGGACCGGCATGTCGTTGTCGTGGGCGCGGTTCAGCGCCGTGCCGATGGTGTAGATCGTCGACTCGCTGCTCACGAGCCCTCCCCCTGCTGTCGTTGCCCTCCCAAGGCCCGCTGGCGCGGCGACGTGGCCCACTGTCGCCGTCCTGGTCACGGGCTGGCAATAGTCAGAGCGAGTCAGGAGCCCTCGGCGACGTCGACGTGCACGTGGTCGCGGTGCTCGAGCACCTTCCGGTCGCCGGGCGCGTTGCCGGGGTCGTAGTCCCGCCAGCCCTGGTCCGAGCGGTCGCCCGCGGTCCAGATCCGCTTGTCGAAGATGACGTGCTCGACGTCGAGCCGTCCGGCGTGCGCGACGAGGTAGGACGCGATCGCCCAGCCGGTCCGCTTGTTGGCGGGGTTCACGGGGCGGACGAACACGTCGATGGCCCGGCCCTCGTAGTGCGTGGAGCCCTTCATGTGCCCGGTCGTGACCCCACCGGCCGCGAACCCGCCGAGGGGCAGGTCGCCGAACGCCTTGTGCAGGTCGGCCTTCACCGCCTCTGCCCGCGGGGTGAGACCGTCCTTGCCGGCCTTCTCGCTGTCCAGCCCCGCCGGGGCGTGCACCACGCAGCTGAACCGGGCCCGGCTGTAGCCGGTGAGGGCCGAGGCCAGCGCCCGGCCGTCCGCCTCGTGGTCCGCGTAGGCCTCCGGGAAGCCGGAGCGCTGCACCTTCTGCGCCGCCTCGGTGATCCGCATCGACTGGTAGCCGTCGACCTTCACGAGCGCGTCGTAGAACGCGTTGACCGCGTGGTACGGGTCCTGGATCTGCTCGGCCGTGCCCCACCCCTGCGACGGCCGCTGCTGGAACAGGCCCAGCGAGTCGCGGTCGCCGTGGTCGAGGTTGCGCAGCTTGCTCTCCTGGTAGGCCGTGGCCAGCGCGATCGAGGCCGCCCGCGCCGGCAGCCCGCGGCGTACGGCGACGGCGACGATCGTCGTGGCGTTCTCGGCCTGCTCGGTGGAGAGGTCGACGACGACGCCGCCCACCCGCGCCTGGCAGCTCTCCGGATCGGGCAGGGGCCCCACGCCGCGGTGGAACAGCACGAACACGCCGGCCACCACGGCCAGGCAGGCGAGCAGGACCAGAGCGGTGCGAGCGGGACCAGAAGTGCGCCTAGTGCGGCTAGTTGGCATGCAGATCGGCGTTCAGCTCGATGCCGTCGCCGCCCCACGGCACCGCCTCCACGGCCCCCGTGGTCGAGTTGCGGCGGAACAGCACGTTGCTGGCACCGGACAGCTCGATCGCCTTGAGCACCTTCGCCTCGTCCGACGAGCCGTCGCGGACCGAGACCTTGGTGCCGGCCGTGACGTAGCAGCCGGCCTCCACCACGCAGTCGTCGCCCAGCGAGATGCCGATGCCGGCGTTGGCGCCGATCAGGCAGCGCCGGCCGACGGAGATCACGGCCTTGCCGCCGCCGGAGAGAGTGCCCATGATCGACGCCCCGCCCCCGACGTCGGAACCGTCGCCGACCACGACACCGGCGCTGATCCGGCCCTCGACCATGGAGGCGCCGAGCGTGCCGGCGTTGTAGTTGACGAAGCCCTCGTGCATGACGGTGGTGCCGTCGGCGAGGTGGGCGCCGAGGCGCACCCGGTCGGCGTCGGCGATCCGGACGCCCGTCGGGAGGACGTAGTCCGTCATCCGCGGGAACTTGTCCACGCCGAGGACCGTGACCCGGCCGTGCGCCTCGGTCATCCGCAGCCGGGTGCTCTCGAAGTCCTCGACCGCACACGGGCCGAGGTCGGTCCACACCACGTTGGTGAGCTTGCCGAAGATCCCGTCGAGGTTGACCGAGTGCGGGGCGACGAGCCGGTGGCTGAGCAGGTGCAGCCGCAGCCACACGTCGGCGGTGTCGACGGGCGGCGCCTGCAGGTCGTCCACGACGGTGCGGACCAGGAGCCGGCGCACCCCGCGGACCTCGTCGATGCCCTCGAGCCGGGCCAGCTCGGGCGGAGCCTCGAGCTCCTGGTCGGGGAGGCCGAGACGGGGGGAGGGGTACCACGTGTCGAGCACGCCCCCCTCGCCCTCGGTGCCGGCGTACGTCGCGAGGCCGTAGCCCCAGGCCGCGGTGGGCGCAGGGCTCGGTGCGGTCTGAGCAGCGGTGTCGGTCACCCCTCAACGCTACCTAAGGCCATCCACCGCGGACCGGGTGCGTCGGCTGGTTGGATGGGGCCCATGTCACTTGATCTGGGCGTCGACGCCGTGCAGCTCACCGAGGACCTCGTCAACATCGAGTCGGTGAGCGGCAACGAGCAGGAGATCGCCGACGCCGTCGAGACAGCCCTGCGTGAGCTGGACCACCTCGAGGTGCAGCGCTTCGGGCACACGATCGTCGCCCGCACCCACCACGGGCACGCCGAGCGGGTCGTGATCGCCGGCCACATCGACACCGTGCCGCTCAACGGCAACCTCCCCGCCCGGCGCGACGAGCAGGCGCTGCACGGCCTCGGCAGCTGCGACATGAAGGGCGGCGTGGCGATCGCGCTGCGGCTGGCCGCGACGATGCCGGTGACCAACCGGGACGTGACCTACCTGTTCTACGAGTGCGAGGAGGTCGAGGCCGAGCGCAACGGCCTGCAGCTCCTCTCGCAGAGCCATCCGGACCTGCTCCAGGCCGATTTCGCCATCCTGATGGAGCCCTCGGACGGGGTCGTCGAGGCCGGCTGCCAGGGCACGCTGCGGGTCGACGTACGCACCAAGGGCGTGCGGGCGCACTCGGCCCGCTCCTGGACCGGCGTCAACGCGATCCACGGCGCTGCGGACGTGCTGGCCCGGCTCAACGCCTACGAGCCGCGCCGGCCGGTCATCGACGGCCTGGAGTACCACGAGGGGCTCAACGCGGTGTTCATCTCCGGAGGGGTGGCCGGCAACGTGCTGCCCGACGAGTGCGTGGTCTCGGTCAACTTCCGGTTCGCGCCGGACCGGTCGGTCGACGAGGCCTACGCCCACATGCGCGAGGTCTTCGACGGCTTCGACATCGAGCTCAGCGACTCGGCGCCGGCGGCCATGCCCGGGCTGTCCGTGCCGGCGGCCGCGGCGTTCGTCGAGGCGGTCGGCGGCCGGGCGAACCCCAAGTTCGGCTGGACCGACGTGGCGCGGTTCAGCGGGCTCGGCATCCCGGCGGTGAACTTCGGGCCGGGCGACCCGCACCTGGCCCACAAGCAGGACGAGTTCGTGCCGCTGGACCAGATCGCCACCGTCGAACGGCAGCTGCGCAGCTGGTTGGGAGGGGACGCATGAGCGAGGTCCCCGAGAAGCACCGCGGTCGCACCGTGATGCGCCGCGGCCAGGTCGACACCAGCACCACCGACCAGCGGCTGCTCGACACCCGCGGGCCGACCGACTGGGTGCACATGGATCCGTGGCGGGTGCTGCGCATCCAGAGCGAGTTCGTCGAGGGCTTCGGTGCGCTCGCCGAGCTCGGTCCGGCGATCTCGGTGTTCGGCTCCGCGCGCACAGGACGGGACGAGCCGGCGTACGCCGCGGCCGAGGAGGTCGGACGCAAGCTGGCGGAGGCGGGTTTCGCGGTGATCACCGGCGGTGGCCCCGGGGTGATGGAGGCGGCCAACAAGGGCGCCGGCCAGGCGGGCGGGGTCTCGGTCGGCCTGGGCATCGAGCTGCCCTTCGAGTCCGGCCTCAACCAGTACGTCGACCGCGGGCTGAACTTCCGCTACTTCTTCGCCCGCAAGACGATGTTCGTGAAGTACGCCCAGGGCTTCATCGTGCTCCCGGGCGGCTTCGGCACCTTCGACGAGCTGTTCGAGGCGCTCACGCTCGTGCAGACCCAGAAGGTCACGTCGTTCCCGATCGTGCTGATCGGCACCGCCTACTGGTCGGGCCTGCTCGACTGGATCCGCTCCACGGTGCTCGCCGACGGCAAGGTCTCCGAGCGCGACCTCGACATGATCCGGCTGACCGACGACGTCGACGAGGCCGTCAAGCTGATGGTCGACGCCCAGGTCCGCCGGCGGAGTGCCGCTCCCGGCGGCGGCGAGTCGCCGGACACCCCGCACCGACCCGACTAGGTGTCGAGACCGCGGGCGAGCTGCGCGAAGTTCTCGAACGGGATCCGCCTCACCAGCGGGTCCGCATGCCGGTGCACCAGCTGCCACCGGTCGCCGGCGCGGCGGAAGACGAGGGTGACGCGCAACGACCAGTCCTGGTCGGGGAGCCCGCCGACCTCACCGTGCTGGCGCTCGACCGCCACCAGGACGGCCAGGTCACCCGAGGCGTAGGACTGCTCCAGCTCGAGCGTCGCTTCCCCGGACGCGAAGAAGCGACGGGTCTCGGCAGCACCTTCCTCGGTGTAGGTGAACCCGTGCGCGGTCTCGCCGCCGTAGGGAGGCATCAGCGTGTAGTCGTCGGCGTGGTCGAAGAGCGAGACGTAGTGCGCGAGGTCGCCCCGGATGTAGGCGCCTGCCGCCTCGTCCATCCGGTCGACCAGCTCGGCGAGGTCGGACGCCGTGATCGCGGACTCACTCGTCATGCAGCCATGGTCGCACTCCGTACGATCGAGCCATGGTCTGGTTCTTCGCCGTGCTG
Source organism: uncultured Actinomycetota bacterium (assembly GCA_963827435.1). Taxonomy (GTDB): domain Bacteria; phylum Actinomycetota; class Actinomycetes; order Propionibacteriales; family Nocardioidaceae; genus Nocardioides_B. The sequence goes on along the minus strand of CAWHAU010000006.1, from coordinate 116,433 downwards.
ATCGTCGCCGTGATGGGCGGCATCGCCGTGGTGGCCGCGGGCCGGGGCGGCGCGATGGCGGAGGCCTTCGACGACCGACCCGACGCGCGGGTCCCCATCGACGGCCCGCTCACCGCCCAGGACCTGCGGCGGGTGCGGTTCTCGACCGCGTTGCGCGGCTACCGGATGTCCGAGGTGGACGCGCTGCTCGACCGGCTCGCCGCCGAGATCGACCCGCGCGACGACCGGCCGGACCCGACCGCGTGAGGGTCCGGCTGCAGCGCGAGGTCGACGTCGAGGCCTCCGCGCGTGCCGTCTGGGACTACGTCACCGACTGGCCGCGCCAGGAGGAGTGGGTGCCCCTGACGCGGGTCGAGCGGTTGGACGCCGCCGACGACGTCGGTGGCCGGTTCCGTGCCTGGACCGGGCTCGGGCCGGTCGGCTTCTGGGACCCGATGACGATCACCGCCTGGGAGCGCACCGGCGACGGCGGCGGACGCTGCGAGGTGCTGCACCTGGGCACGGTGGTCAAGGGCGAGGGCGAGTTCGCCGCGGTCGCTCGGGGCCCGCAGGCGAGCCGGTTCGTGTGGGCCGAGGTGGTCGACCTCCCCCTGGGTGGGGTCGGTGCCGTGGGCTGGCGCCTGGCCCGCCCGGTGGTCGAGCGGGTGCTCGACCGCGGCCTGGACAGGATGCGCAGGCTTGTCGAGGAGCAGGCGAAGATCTCGACACGGACGTCCGAACCCTCGTAGAACGTGCAGCGACCGGCCGGAGTCGGGCATGCTCAGGCTGTGACTCCGATGCTCATCACCTGGGTGCTGACCGCCCTGGCGGCCGTGGTGGTCGTGCTGACCCGGGTCCGCCTGTCGAAGGAAGACGGTGCGGCGGCCGGGCGGATCTCCATTCCCCACAGCATCCTCAACCTGCACACGATCGCCGGCGTGCCCGCGCTGCTGCTGTGGGTCGCCTACCTCGTCACGAAGATCGAGGTGCTCGGCTGGATCGCCATCGTGCTGTGGTGGGTCACCGTGGTCGCCGGGCTGCTGGTGCTCGCGCGCTGGGTCCCGGCCAAGGGCAAGCACTCCTCGGGCCCGGCCACGGACACCTGGGGCGAGGGCCCCGGGCTTTCGGTGCTCGCGCACGTGGGACTGCTCATCGGCGTCGCGATCTTCACGGCCTTCCTCGCCCTCGGCAAGCTCGCCTGACCGTGCGCCACCGCACCCTGACCCTGCTGGTCGGCGCGGTCGGGCTGGTCGGCGGCAGTCTCGCCGCGCCCGCACCCGGGACGGCCCAGCCCGCGTCGTACGCCGTCCCCGGCCGGCCGGCCGTCGTCGAGGCGAAGGTGATCGGCCGCAGTGTCACGGGCGGGCGATCGTGGCCTACCGCGTGGGTGAGCCGGAGTCGACGAACAAGGTCGTCGCGATGTCGACCATGCACGGCAACGAGTCGCGCACCGGCCGGATCCTCGCGTCGATCCGCGACGGCCGCCCGGTCCGGGGCATCGACCTGTGGCTCATCCCCGTCGTGAACCCCGACGGCCTCGCCCGGCACACCCGCAAGAACGCGCACGGCGTGGACCTGAACCGCAACTACCCGTACCACTGGCGCAACCTCGACGGGAACTACGAGTCCGGCGCAGCCGGTGGCTCCGAGCCCGAGACCCAGGCCCTGATGGCGTTCTTCGACGAGGTGAGGCCCCGCCGGATCGTCAGCTTCCACCAGCCGCTGCACGGCGTCGACGTCTCGACCGCACGGTCGCGGCCGTTCGCCAAGAGGCTGGCCGGCTACCTCAACCTGCCGCGCAAGCGGCTCACCTGCGGCGGCGTCTGCTACGGCACGTTCACCGCGTGGTACATGGCCCGGCACGGCGGGCAGGCGGTCACCGTGGAGTACGCCGCGCATCCCAGCCGGCACCGGATGAACGTCACCGCGCCGCGCCAGCTGCTGCGGGTGCTCGGCGCTCAGCGCTGACCCGGCGAGGGCGTGCCGTCTCGCATCTGCCGCGGCATCTGCTCGAGCCACGCCCTAGAAGCGGCCCTTCACCCAGGCGGTCGGCCCCATCACGATCCGTGGGCGCTTCGCCGGGTCGAGCCAGCGCACCGTCCAGCGGATGTCGCTCAGCGGCGCGGCCACGCAGCCCGCGGTGTGCCGCGTCCGTTGCACGTGCAGGAAGATCCCGCCGCCCCTGCGGGTGTCCGCTCGGTGCGTCGCGACGTACTGGCGCCGGCTCGCCGACCAGCGCACCCCGCTCGGGAGGTTGAAGCCGAGCACGACGGCGTGGGCGTACTCGTCGCCGTAGGACGCCAGCCGCTCGCGGTAGTCGCTGCGCCAGTGCGACGTGCTGGCGCGGTGCGGCTGGTAGATGTTGTACGTCGCCGGGTCGCGCGGCTCGTAGGGCCACATGTCGTCGCCGTCGACCTGCCGGTAGCGCAGCCGCGCCCCCGGGTCGGCGCGGTTGCCGAACGCGTAGGGCATCGTGAACTTCCCGGCCGGCGTGGTGCCGGTGTTCTGCCGCCGCTTGCCGGCGGGCACCCAGCCGTTCCAGCCGAGGCGCACCGTGACCGGGCCGTGCACGCGGTGCCACCCCGCGTCGTCCCGCTCCCAGGCGCTCATCGTCGCGCGGGTGCTCGACCACCGGTCGCTGGTCACGGTGACGAGCTGGCGCACCGACGACGGCAGCGAGAGGTACGACGGGAGCGGTGCCGCTGCGCGCGCGGACGGCGCCGCGACGAGGCTGGACAGCAGCAGGACGAGTGTGACGCCGAGTCGTCTCACGGGCTCTATCTTCCCTGGAACACAGGCTTCTGCTTGGCCACGAAGGCGTCGACGGCCCGGTGGTGGTCCTCGGTCGCGCCGGTCAGCGCCATCATCTCCGCCTCGAAGGCGAGCGAGGACTCGAAGTCGTGGCCGGCACTGTGCAGGACGGAGCGGCGGATCGCGCCGTAGGACACGGTCGGGCCCTCCGCCAGACGCGTGGCGAGGCCGGCCACCTCGTCGGCGAGCCCGTCGGCCGGCACGACCGTGGTGGCCAGGCCGAGCTCGAGGGCCTCGTCGGCCTTGATGGTGCGCGGGAAGTAGAGCAGCTCGATCGCCTTGGCCCGGCCGACCAGCCGCGGCAGCGTCCACGAGGAGCCGGTGTCGCAGGAGAGCGCGATGCCGCTGAAGGCCAGGTTGAAGCCCGCGGTGTCGGCGAGCACCCGGAAGTCGCACGCGAACGCCAGGCTCGCGCCCGCCCCGGCCGCGACACCGTTGACGGCGGCGACGACCGGCTTGGCCATCGTGGCGATCGCGGTGACCGTCGGGTTGTAGTGCTCCGGGACCGTGTCGAACAGCGCGTCCTGGTCGTCGCCCTTGAGGATCCCGACGTGCTCCTTGAGGTCCTGGCCGACGCAGAACGCCCGGCCGCTGCCGGTCAGCACCACGCACCGCACCGCGTCGTCGCGCGCCGCCTCCTGGGTCGCGTCGCGCAGCGCCACCTTGGTCGCGACGTCGAGGCTGTTCATCGCGTCGGGGCGGTTCAGCGTGATCGTCGCGACGCCGTCGGCGACGTCGTACAGGACGGGATCGGTCATGGACGGGCTCCAGTCGGTGGGGTCGAGGAGGGCGGACCGGGCGTGCTCGACGACGAGTCTGCCGCACGTCCTTCGCCGGGTTGGCCGTGGCACGGGCGAATGTAGGGGATAATGGCCCGGCAACTCATCAGCGCCACGACCGGAAGGCGCATCGAACAGGAAGAGGTGTGCGCATGGCGGCGATGAAGCCGCGGACGGGCGACGGCCCGCTCGAGGTCACCAAGGAGGGGCGCGGCATCGTGATGCGGGTGCCGCTCGAGGGTGGTGGCCGTCTGGTGGTCGAGCTCAACGCTGAAGAGGCCGGGGCGCTCGGTGAGGCGCTCAACGGGGTCGTCGGCTGACCTCCGCACCACCCATGACGTCAGGACCCCGTCCGCTCCCCGGAGCGGGCGGGGTCCTCGCCTTCCCGGGACCGGCGGTAGGGTCGCCGTCGGGGTCCGGACGACCGGTTCCGCCGTCCGTGACGACAGGTCGCACGGTCCGCCCGCCCCGCCTGTCATGAAGTCCGTCGCAAGTCCGTCGCAAGGAGGCGCCGTGGCGCTGCCCACTCAGGTGTCGCCGCCGCAGGTCGCGGTCAGCGACGTCGCACCCTCCGCCGTGGTCGGCGCCGATGTCGTGGCCGTCCCGGTGCTCGCCGCCCCCGACGGGCTGACCCTGGGACCGGGCGCGGCCGAGCTGCTCGACGAGCTCGGTGACGACCTGTTCGCGCTGCTCGAGAGCTGCGAGGCCACCGGCAAGGCCGGCGAGGTCGTGGAGCGGGTCGTGCTGGACACCACCGGCCTGACCAACGCCGACCTCCGGCTGGTGCTGCTGGTCGGGGTCGGCGAGGGCACCCCCACCGAGCTGCGACGGGCCGGTGCTGCTCTCGCCCGGCACACCAAGGACCGGCTCTCGGTCGCCACCTCCCTGGCCGCCCTCACCGACGACACCGGGCTGCGGGCCCTCGTCGAGGGGCTGGTGCTCGGCTCCTTCGAGTTCCACTGGCGCTCCGACGGCCCGCAGGCCCAGCCGGTCGGCAAGGTCGTGCTCGCCGGGCTGGTCGACTCGGAGGCCCGCAAGGTCGCCGTGGAGCGGGCGCTCGCGGTGGCGGGTGCCGGCTGGCTCGCCCGCACCCTGGCGCTGGTGCCGTCGAACGTGAAGACCCCCGCCTGGCTCGCCGAGCAGGCCGCGGAGGTCGCCGGCCGGGCCCGGCTGAAGGTCCGGGTCTGGGACGAGAAGCAGCTCGCCGAGGAAGGCTTCGGCGGGCTCGTCGGCGTCGGCCAGGGGTCCTCGAACCCGCCGCGCCTGGTGCGCCTGGACTACGCGCCCCGCCGCGGCGGGCGCAAGGTGCCGCACATCGCCCTGGTCGGCAAGGGCATCACGTTCGACACCGGCGGCCTCTCGATCAAGTCCCGCGACAACATGATGCCGATGAAGCGCGACATGACCGGCGCGGGCGTGGTGCTCGCGGTCATGGGGGCGCTGGCCGACGTCGACTGCCCGGTGCGCGTCACCGGCCTGCTGGCGTGCGCGGAGAACTCCGTCGGGGCCGACTCGATCCGGCCCGGCGACGTGCTGCGGCACTACGGCGGCCGCACCACCGAGGTCACCAACACCGACGCCGAGGGCCGCCTGGTCATGGCCGACGCGCTGGCCTACGCGGTCGCCGACCTGGAGCCCGACGTGCTCGTCGACATCGCCACCCTCACCGGGGCCATGAAGATCGCGCTCGGTCAGAAGACCGGCGGCTACTTCGCCACCGACGACGCCCTGGCCACCACCCTGCGGGTCGCGTCGCTGTCCGCCGGCGAGCCGCTGTGGCGGATGCCGATCGTCGATGACTACGAGGAGCGCATCGCCTCCAAGGTCGCGGACGCCGACAACGCGGGCGGCGCGCCGGGCGCGATCACCGCCGCGCTGTTCCTCAAGCACTTCACCGGCGGCCTGCCCTGGGCGCACATCGACATCGCGTCCGTCGGCGACTCGCCGAACGACGAGTTCGAGTACACCAAGGGCGCCACGGGCTTCGGTGCCCGCGCGCTCCTGCACTGGCTGGAGATGCGGGAGCCGCTCGCCGGTGTCGTCGGCTGACGTCCCACGACCCGTTCCGGAAGGAGACACCATGCACGGTCTGACGGTCCGCTGGTCCCTCGAGGACGCCCCGGACGGGGTCGAGGATGCCCTCTCGACGTACGTCCGCGACACGTCGCACGCCCGGTTCACCGGCAAGGAAGGGCTGCGCTTCAAGACCTGGCGGATGCGGGACGGCGAGTGGTTCGAGGGCTGCTACGTCTTCGAGTCCTCGGAGGCGCGCGACGCGTTCCAGGAGCAGTTCAGCAAGACCGCCGCCGAGTCGCCCGGGTCGCAGATCGTCGGGTCCGCCCCGGTGCTGATCGAGCCCTGCCGCGTGGTGGCCGTCGCCGAGGGCGGCTCCGGCTTCCTGGCCGCCCCGACCTACGCCTGACATGCTCCGGCTGTCCGAGCCCGACCCGGCGCTGCGGACGTCGTACGTCGACGCGCTCCGCGAGCTCGACGGGGAGGGCAACGGCCACTACTTCGCGATGGTGCACGCCCCCGAGCCGGGCTACGCGGGCGCGAACTTCACCGCGGACACCCTGCAGGACCCGGACACCTTCACGGAGTTCTGCTCGCGCACCGTCGCGATGACCCAGCCGGACTCGCCGCGGCCCGCGGGCTGGGTCACCGGCACCTACCTCTGGATGGTGGACGACACCCCAGCAGGCTCCGAGGTCGTCGGCCGGATCTCGCTGCGGCACGCGCTCACGCCTTGGCTCCTGGAGGTGGCGGGGCACGTCGGCTACGCGGTGCGCCCCAGCGCCCGGCGCCGCGGCCACGCCACCCGTGCCCTCGGCCTGATCCTCCCGATCGCCGCCGCCCGCGGGATCGACCCGGTCCTCGTCACCTGCGACGAGGACAACGTCGCGTCCCGCAAGGTGATCGAGGCCAACGGCGGTGTCCTCGAGGACGTCCGCGGCAGCAAGATGCGCTTCTGGATCGCGACGTCCCGCTGACCCGGGTCAAAGTTCCCGTCGAGCCGGGTCAAAGTTCCGGTCGAGCCGGGTCGAAGTTTCCGGTCGACCCGGCCACAGTTCTGCGGTCGTGGCACAGAGGTTTCGAGGCCCTCGCCTAGCGGCTCGGGCACCTCAACCAGCGGTGACGCGGCTCAGGCGCCCGGGGTCCAGACCTTCTTGGCGACGAGCAGGCCGTCGCCGACCGGCAGCAGCACCGGCAGCAGGGAGTCGTGCTCGCGGACGGTCCGGCCGAGCTCGCGGATGGCGACCGTCTCGGCGTCGCGCTGGGCCGGGTCGGCGACGCGGTCGTGCCACAGCGCGTTGTCGAACGCGACGATCCCGCCCGGCTTGAGCAGGCGCATCGCCTCGGCCAGGTAGTCGGAGTACTCCGTCTTGTCGCCGTCGCAGAACACCAGGTCGTAGTGCCCGTCGGTGAGCCGGGGGAGGACGTCGAGGGCGGCGCCGGGGATCAGCCGGACCCGCTGGGGGGCGATCCCGGCCTCGGTGAACGCCTGCTTGGCGAGCCGCTGGTGCTCGGCCTCGAGGTCGACGGTCGTGAGCACGCCGTCGGCCCGCATGCCGCGCAGCATCCAGACGCCGGAGACACCGGTGCCGGTGCCGATCTCGACGACCGCGCGGGCCTCGATCGCGGCCGCCAGGAAGCAGAGCGCGGCCCCGCCGCCGTTGCCGATCGGGACGACGCCCACCTCGTCCGCGCGGGCGCGGGCGGCGGTCAGCACCTCGTCCTCGGTGACGAACTCCTCGGCGTAGGTCCAGCTCGCCGGCTTCAGTCCCGTGACGATGACGGCCTCCCAGAATCGTGACCGGTCGAGGCCGGTCGAGCAGTGTTCGGAATCTGGGCGGGACTCTACCGTCTGAGTGACCCTCCCTCGGGGAACAACCGGCGTGAGCGGTCCGTTGACCGGACAGCGGTACGGCGCCACCCCGGCGTCGCACCGACAGCAACGGAGGGATGTTCCCTCAGCCCGTTCTCAGGAGGGGCTTCTAGCCTGGAGGCAGAGAGCACCACGATGGCGAGCGCCGCAGCGTCACCCACCCGGGCCGAGGAGCATCCCATGACCCAGCCGAGCCAGCCGACCGGCCAGTCTCACGCGAGCGCCGGCGGCGACGCCTGGCAGCCGCCGTCGTGGGACGAGATCGTCGCCCAGCACTCGACCCGTGTCTACCGGCTCGCCTACCGCCTGACCGGCAACCCCCACGACGCCGAGGACCTCACCCAGGAGGTCTTCGTCCGGGTGTTCCGGTCGCTGTCGTCGTACACGCCGGGCACCTTCGAGGGCTGGCTGCACCGCATCACCACGAACCTCTTCCTCGACCAGGCCCGCCGCAAGGCCAAGATCCGCTTCGACGCGCTCGCCGACGACGCGGAGACCCGCATCCCGAGCCGGGCGGTCACGCCCGACGTGGCGGTGCTCGACGGGCTCTTCGACGACGACGTCGAGTCCGCGCTGGCGGCGCTGCCGCCGGACTTCCGGGCCGCCGTCGTGCTCTGTGACATCGAGGGCCTCAGCTACGAGGAGATCGCCGACGTGCTCGGCCTCAAGCTCGGCACCGTGCGTTCCCGGATCCACCGCGGCCGCACCATGCTGCGCAAGGCCCTGGCGCACCGGGCCCCGGTCGCCGGCCGCTCCCGCTACTCCGGTCCCGAGACCCGCCGCCGGCCCCGGCTGGCGTCACAGGCGACGTGATGCCCGGCATGTGGAGGCTCGGAGGCCATCTCGGCTCGTCGGTCAGTGCGCTGGTCGACGGTCAGCTCGACGAGGAGACGACCGAGCGCGCCTGGGACCACGTCCTGCACTGCCCGCCCTGCCGGCGGCTCGTCGAGCACGAGGGCTGGGTGAAGCGGCAGCTGGCGCAGATCGCGGGGACCACCACCCCGGAGCAGCCGTCCGACCGGCTCGTCGGCTCCCTGCGGGGGCTCGACCCCGCAGTCCTCGACGCGTCCGACGCCTGGGCGGCCACCGACCGGCTGGAGGACCGCAGCCGCACCCGCCGTCGGGCGGGCATCGCGCTGGTCGGGGCGGGCTCCGTCTCGGCCGCCGTCCTCGGGCTCTCGACGCTGACCGCCACCCCGATGGGCGTGGGCGGCTCGGCGGGCACGCCGGCGTCCTCGATCGGCGGCGCCACCAGCTCCACCACGCCGACCCCCGCCTTCGTCGCGCCGGCCGCCTCGGTGCACGGACGGCTGCGCGGCTGGACCCTCGGCACGGGTGACGACGGCGTCGCGCACGCCCGCTCCGTGGGTGACCCGCGCTAGGTCTGCCCTAGACCGTCGCACCCCGGCCCCGTTTCCATGGTTGGTCCGTGGGTGACAATGGGACGGTGAGCCAGTACGACGACGACGCCGACCGCCCGGAGCAGCAGCCCGGCTCCGACCCGGCGTCCCCGCAGCCCCCCGACGGCCTGACGACACCGGCACCCCGATGCCCGACCGAGACCTCGACGACACCCAGCCCGTGACCGGAGGCTCGAGCTACCCGCCGCCGCTGCCGCACCACCCGGCGCCCGAGCAGCCCACGGCTCCGCAGCCGCAGGCGCCGCACCAGCCCGGTCCGTGGTCGCAGCCCTACGGCCGGCAGCCCACCTCGTCGTACCCCACCCAGCCGCAGCCGGGCTACGGCTACCAGGCGCCGTACGGCGCGCCCCAGCCTCCGCACCAGCCGCAGCGACTCGTCGGCGGGTTCGGGCACCTCGCGGTTCCCCGGCTGGGCATGGCCGGTCATCGCGGTCGTCGCGCTGGTCGTCGGCCTTCTCGGCGGCGTGATCGGCGGGGTCGCGGTCTCCTCGTCGATGTCGTCGGACGGGGTCGCGAACGTCCCCGTGATCGGCACCGACAACGGCGCCTCCGAGCCGCTCGACGCCACGAACGGCAGCGTGGCCGCCGTGGCCAAGAAGCTGCTGCCGAGCACCGTCCAGATCCAGGCCAACGGCGGCGCCGACGGCTCCACCCAGGGCGGCGCCACCGGGTCGGGCTTCGTGCTCGACGACAAGGACCACGTCATCACCAACAACCACGTGGTGGCCGACGCCACCGGTGACGGCGAGCTCAAGGTCGTCGACCAGAACGGCAAGAAGCACGACGCCAAGATCGTCGGCCGCAGCCCGGTCTACGACATCGCCGTCCTCGAGGTGACCGACGCGACCTCGTTCGAGCCGGCGTCGATCGGCTCGTCGCGGTCGATGCGCGTCGGCGACACGGTCGTCGCGATCGGGTCGCCGCTGGGCCTCAGCAGCACCGTCACCTCCGGCATCATCAGCGCCACCGACCGGCCGGTGACGACCGGCGGGGACCAGGACCAGTCGTCCTTCATCAACGCCGTGCAGACCGACGCCGCGATCAACCCCGGCAACTCCGGCGGCCCGCTGGTCAACCTCCGCGGCCAGGTCGTCGGCGTGAACTCCGCCATCGCCACCACCGGCGGCTCGGTCGGCGGCGAGTCCGGCAACATCGGCGTCGGCTTCGCGATCCCGATGGAGCAGGTGCGGGTCACCGCCTCGCAGATCCTCGCGACCGGCAAGGCGCGCTACCCGGTGATCGGGGCCAACGTGAACACCGGTGCGCAGAGCGAGGGCGCCGAGGTGGTCGACGTACCCTCCGGCACGCCGGCCGCGGAGGCCGGGCTCCGCAAGGGCGACATCGTCACCGGGGTCAACGGCAAGCAGATCACCGACGGCATCGGGCTGATCGTCGCGATCCGCAGCCACCAGCCCGGCGAGACCGTGACGCTGCTGGTGAAGCGCGACGGTGGCGACACCAAGAAGGTCCGGGTCACCCTGGACGGCAAGGTCGGCTGACTCTGCCTGTGGGGCAGGCTCAGGTGGCGTCGCTGTCGTACGGCGGCAGCTCGCCCTCGGCCAACGGGAGCTGACCCGGCCGCACCGGCTCGGCGTCGGCGTCGTCGGTCTCGTCCCAGGCGTCCTGGATGTACTTCCGCATCGCCCGGCGCGGGTCGAGGTCGGTGAGCTCGAAGTTCGCGAACTCCGGTCCGAGCTCGCTGCGGATGTCGTCGCGGGCGGAGTTGGTGAACTGCCGGACCTGACGCACCAGGCGCCCCGCCTGGCGGGCGAACTCGGGGAGCCGGTCGGGACCGAAGACGATGACGGCTACCACGATGATGACCAGCAGCTCCGGCAGCCCGATCCCGAACACTCCTACAACCTACCGGCCGGGCTCAGTCCGAGCTGCATTCCGGCGAGTCCGCGGCCGCGTCCCGACAGTGTGGTGGCCACCCGGGTGAGTGCCTGGGCGGCCGCCGTGTCCGGGTGCGAGTCGACGATCGGGGTGCCGGTGTCGCCGCCCTCGCGCAGTGTCAGGTCGAGCGGGATCTCGCCGAGCACGGGTACGTCGTAGCCGAACCGCTCGGACAGGGTCTTGGCGACCCGTGCACCGCCGCCGGAGCCGAACACCTCGAGGCGGTGCTCCGTGCCTGCCTCCGCGCAGTGCGGGCAGGGCAGGAACGACATGTTCTCGACGACGCCGACCACCCGCTGGTGCATCATCGACGCCATCGTGCCGGCCCGCTCGGCGACCTCGGCGGCCGCCTCCTGCGGGGTGGTGACCACGACGACCTCGGCGTTGGGCAGGTGCTGGCCGAGCGAGATCGCGATGTCGCCGGTGCCCGGCGGCAGGTCCAGGAACAGCGCGTCGAGGTCGCCCCAGTAGACGTCGCTGAGCATCTGCACCAGCGCCCGGTCGAGCATCGGGCCGCGCCAGGCGACGACCTGGTCGCGCCGCGGCTTGAGCATCCCGATGCTGATCACCGACAGCTGGCCCTCGACGGTGCGCGGGGTCGGCACCGGCATGATCATGTCCTCGACCTGGGTGGGCCGGGTGTCGCCGAGGCCGAGCATGGCGGGCACGGAGTGGCCGTAGATGTCCGCGTCGACGATGCCGACCTTGAGGCCCTGCTTGGCCATCGCGCAGGCCAGGTTCACCGTCACCGAGGACTTGCCGACGCCGCCCTTGCCGGAGGCGATCGCGTAGACCTTGGTCAGCGAGTCCGGCCGGCCGAAGGGGATCTCCTTCTGTGCCTGGCCGCCGCGGAGCTTCTCCTGGAGACCGGAGCGCTGCTCGTTGCTCATCACGCCGAGGGTCAGGTCGACGCCGGTGACCCCGGGGACCTTGCCGACAGCGGCGTTCACGTCGCGGGTGATGGTGTCCTTGAGCGGGCAGCCGGCAACCGTCAGGAGCACCTTCACCGCGACCGTGCCGTCGGCCGCGACGTCGACGGACTCGACCATGCCGAGGTCCGTGATCGGTCGACGGATCTCCGGGTCGTTGACGGTCGCGAGCGCAGCGTTGATCTGCTCGAGATCGGGGGAGGTCATGCCGTCCAGCGTACGTGCCGTGCCGCGGGGCGACCCGCTCAGGTGTCCCAGTCCTCGTCGTCGTGCTCGTCCGCGTCGCGCTTCGCCTTCTCGTCGAGCTCCTGGATGAGCGAGCGCAGCTCCGAGCGGACGTAGTCGCGGGTCGCCACCTCGCCGAGCGCCATCCGGATCGAGGCCATCTCGCGGGCCAGGAACTCCATGTCGGCGTGCGCGCGGGAGTTCGCGGTGCGGTCCTGCTCGGCGATCACCCGGTCCCGGTCCTCCTGCCGGTTCTGCGCGAGCAGGATCAGCGGCGCGGCGTACGACGCCTGGAGGCTGAGCATCAGCGTCAGGAAGATGAACGGGAAGTCGTCGAACCGGATCGGGCCGGGCGCCAGCCAGTTGAACAGCAGCCACACGGCGACGAACAGCGTCATGTAGATCAGGAACCGCGCGGTGCCCATGAAGCGCGCGAAGTTCTCCGCGAACCGTCCGAACCGGTCCGCGTCGACCTGCGGGCGGCGCACGATCTGCCGCCGCGTGTCCTTGGGTACGTCGAGACGGGGCCCGCGTGGCTCGCGCCGGGTGTCGCGGGCGCGGTCGCGACGCGGCTGTGCCCTATCCACGGGCGCCACCGTCGCTGCCGCCGATGCGCACCGATGCCGAGGTCCGGCTCGGGGTGTCCCGCCAGTTCTCGGGCAGCAGGTGGTCGAGCAGGTCGTCGACGGTCACCGCGCCGACCAGCCGGCCGTCCTCGTCGACGACCGGTGCGGCGACCAGGTTGTAGGTCGCGAGGTGCCGGGCGCAGTCCTCGAGGCTGGAGGTGGGGCGCAGCGGCTCGATGTCGGTGTCCAGGACGTGCCCGACCATCGTCGAGGGGGGCTCGCGCAGCAGCCGCTGGATGTGCGCGACGCCGAGCAGCCGGCCGGTCGGCGGCTCGAGCGGGGGACGGGCGACGTACACCAGTGCGGCCAGCGACGGGCTGAGCTCTGCGTTGCGCACGTGGGCGAGGGCGTCGGCCACCGTCGCGTCGGGCGGCAGGATCACCGGCTCGGTGGTCATCATGCCGCCGGCGGTGCGCTCCTCGTAGGACATCAGCCGCCGGACGTCCTCGGCCTCGTCGGGCTCCATCAGCCGGAGCAGCTGCTCGGCGGTCTCGCTCGGCAGCTCGGCGATCAGGTCAGCGGCGTCGTCGGGGGACATCTCCTCGAGGACGTCGGCGGCACGCTCCCGGTCGAGGTTGCCCAGGATCTCGACCTGGTCCTCCTCGGGCAGCTCCTCGAGCACGTCGGCGAGCCGCTCGTCGTCGAGGGCGGCCGCGATCTCGCCGCGGCGCTTGGCCGGCAGGTCGTGGATGACGTTGGCGAGGTCGGCGGGGCGCATCTCCTCGAGGGCGGCGAGCAGGTGTGTCGCACCCTGGGCGCCCTCGGGTGCGGCGAAGCCGTCGACGTCGCGCCACTCGACCACGTGCGTCTGGCCCTTGCGACCGAACCGCTTCGAGCCCTCCTGCAGCGCGACCCGGCTGATCACCCAGTCGCGGGTGCGCTCGAGCTCCATGGCCACGTCGTAGACGGTGCCGACGACGCCGGTCTCGCGGATCGTGACCTGCCGGTCGAGCATCTGGCCGAACACCAGCGTCTCGGTGGGTCGCTGCTCGAAGCGACGCATGTTCACCAGCCCGGTCGTGATGACCTGGCCGCTGTCGACGTGGGTCACCCGGGTCATCGGCACGAAGATCGACCGGCGGCCGAACACCTCGACGACCAGCCCCAGCACGCGCGGCTGCAGGCCGCCCGGACGGAGCACCACGACGAGGTCGCGGACCTTGCCGACCTGGTCGCCCGCGGGGTCGAACACCGGCAGGCCGGCGAGGCGGGCCGCGAAGACGCGGGAGGGCGAGGTGCTCACGAGTGCTCAGGTTAGGGCATGTCTGTCAATGCCGCCGCGGCCTGCGCGGCCCCGCATCCCGACCGGCTGCGTTGTCGGCGCTCGGCGCAGCACGCTGCGCTCTCGCGCCTCCGCCTTGCCGGATCGGGCGCGGATGCCACGCCCGCTGCGCGCCCTCATTTCCAGACAGCCCAGCCGCTGCGAGGATCGCCACCATGCGACTGCCCTACGACATCGTCGACGTGTTCACCGACCGGCCGTTCGCCGGCAACCAGCTCGCCGTCGTGCGCGGCGCCGACGACCTGACCACCGCGCAGTGCCAGGCCCTCGCGCAGGAGTTCGGTTTCTCCGAGTCCACGTTCCCGGCGTCGTCGGTCACGGAGGGGTCTGCGTACGCGACGCGGATCTTCACGCCGTCCGCGGAGATCCCGTTCGCCGGCCACCCGACGCTCGGCACGGCGTGGGTGCTGCGCGCGCACGGCCTGCTGACGGCCGACGAGGTGACCCAGCACTGCGGGGCCGGCGAGATCGGCGTGCGCTTCGACGGCGACCTCGTCGAGCTGTCTGCCACCCCGCGGGACCTGGCCGGGCCGGTGCCGCCCGACCTGGTCCGCGACGTCCTGCGCGTGCTCGGCCTGTCCCGGTCCGACGTGGCGGGGGAGGCGTGGGTGGCCGGGTGCGGGCTGTCGTTCGTGCACGTCCCGGTGACCGAGGAGGCGGTGGTCCGGGCGGTGGCGACCGGCGGCTCGTTCGAGGCACTCGGCGAGCGGCTCTCCGCCCTCGGGGACGTCTCCGACCTGATGGACGCGGTGAACCTGTACGCCGTCGCGGGCGACGCGCCCCGTCTCGACGTGCACAGCCGGGTGTTCGTGCCCGGGGTCGGCGTCCCGGAGGACCCGGCCACCGGGTCGGCCGCGGCCGGGCTCGGGATCGCGCTGGTCGCGTCGGGTGTGCTGCCCGAGGGCGGCACCTACGCGATCCGGCAGGGCATCGAGATGGGCCGTCCCTCGACGCTGCACGGACGGGTCGAGGCGGTCGACGGCCGGGCCACCCTCTGCCACGTCGCCGGCCAGGTGCAGCCGGTGGCCAGCGGCGAGATCGAGGTGCCGCTCAGCTGAGCTTCGGCCGCCGCTTCACCCGGCGGTGCAGCACCCGCGGGAGCCGCCCCCGGGTGATCGCCGGCGTCGGCGCCGGGACCGCCCGGTGGGCGTCGTCCGAGAGACGCCCCGGCTCCTCGACGAGCTCGCCGGTCGGCACGATCCGGCGCACCACGCTGGTCCTCGCCCATGCGTCGGCCGCCGTCGCCAGGTCCGCCAGGTTGAGCCGTCCGGCCACCAGCGCGGTCGTCACCGGCTCCCAGTGCTCCGAGCCCGGGTGTACGACGGACGCGGTGCCGACCCACGTCAGCAGCCGACCGCCGTTGTCCTTGCTGCGCATCACGACCTCGACCCGCGCGCCGTCCTCGATGTCGGGGAGCGGCTGCTCGTCACCGCCGGAGACCAGGCAGAGCGCGTCGTCGGCCCACACGTGCCAGACGGCGTGCGGCCGGTCCGCGTAGCGCACCCAGGAGACGCCGGTCTTCTTCCCCAGCTCGGCGACGAGGGCCAGGGCGAGTAGGTCGGTCACGCCCCTAGCCTGCCAGTTTCTCCCCAGGTTCAGCGACGACGCTGGCACGACCAGCCGACTGCCCCAGGGGGAACACCATGGAGATGAGTCGTCGATCGATGCTCGCGACGCTCGGGGCCGCCGGCGCCACCGCGGCGGGAGCGAGCGTCCTGCTGGCCCGGCCGCAGTCGTCCATCCCGACCCGGGGACCTGGTGAGTGGACCTCCTTCGGCACCGTCGTGCTGCTCGGCTGGTCGCGCCTCGCGCTCGCGGGTTCGGCCAGCCACGAGCAGACCCACGAGCAGATCCACCAGCGCGCGGCCTCGGACACGCCGGTGCCGAGCGCGGTGCACGGCGCCTGGACCGACGCGGTGATGGTCGACGTACAGGTGCACAACGGGTCTCGAGGTCCGATCGAGCTCTCGCCCGGGCAGTTCCGGGTGCGCGTGGACCACGGGGGACCGACGGTGAGCCTGTACAGGTCCGACCGACCCGCCGGCCGGCTCGAGGCCGGCTCGACCACGAACCTGCGCATCAGCTACCTCGTCCCCCCGCCGGGGGCCGGCCTCTCGCTGGAGTTCGCCGACGCGATCTCCGCGAGGACCCATCGTCTCGGCCGCGTCGACGACGGGGGTGACGCATGAGCGAGCACAGCCGCAGGCAGATGCTGGCCCTCGCCGGAGGCGCCGCGGTCGTGGCCGGCGCCGGGGGGCTCGTCGCGGATGCGGACGCCGCCCCGCGGCAGGTGGCGTCGACGACGGCGACGGACGGGGTCCTCGACCTGTTCGTGAACGAGGGGCTCGTGCCGATGGTCGACGACAGCCTGGTGTACATGCGCGGCTTCGGCGCCGCGCCCACCGACCTCGGCGCGCCCGACCCGAGCCTGCGCATCACCCCGCAGGTGTTCCTGGCCGACGGACGTCTGGTGAGCAGCCGCAGCTACCCGCTCGGCGCGGCGCTGCCCGAGGAGGGGCGGCCCGACCCGCTGGCACCGCATCCCACGCTGCCCGGTGAGTACCTGATCCGGCGCGAGTTCTGGGCGAGCTTCTTCCCCGACCGGACGATCATCGCGGAGGTCGGAAGCACCGTGCGGCTGCGGGTGCACAACCGGCTGACGAAGCCGCACGCACTCCGCATCGACGGAGTCGCCGACACGGGCCCGATCGCGCCGGGTGCCACCGCGTCGCTGTCCTTCAAGGCGCCTGCCGCCGGCACGTACGTCTACCACGATCCCGGGGGAGGGTCCGTGGAGCGGATCCTGGGGCTGCACGGCGTGCTCGTCGTCGTCGCGCCCACTGCGCGCTGGCAGCTCGGCCCGGGCAAGGCCGAGTTCGAGCGGCAGTGGGTCTGGCTCTGCCAGGACGTGGACCCGGTGTGGGCGGCGCGGGCCAGGTCCGGCCAGGTCATCGACCCCGCCGCGACACCGCCCGTGCCCCGCTACTTCATGCTCAACGACCGCAGCGGGTTCCGCTCCCTCGCGGTGTCCGACGACGCCGCGGACTCCCGGGCGACGCTCGAGGAGACCCTGCCCTCCGGCTCCACCCGCGAGATCGACGTACGCGCGTTCAACCGCGGCGAGGCCGGGCCGACCGTCGGCACCGGGCAGATGATCCGGCTGGTCAACGTCGGAGCCGTCATTCACCAGATGCACTTCCACGGCAACCACGTGTGGACCGTACGGCGCAACGGCACCGACTTCCCACGGTCCGCCGGACGCGTCGACGCCGAGGGCCATGCGGTCCTCCAGCAGTGGGAGGACGTGGTCGAGCTCGACCAGATGGACCGCAAGGAGATCATCCTGCCGATCCGTCGGCCGCCGGAGGTGCCGGACCGCACCTGGGACGCGCGCGACGAGGACTGGGAATACCCCATGCACTGTCACGCCGAGCCCTCCCAGACCGCGGCGGGCGGTCTCTACCCGGGTGGACTGGTGGCGCACTGGACGACCGCCGCCCCGGGCCCACGGAGTGCGCACGTGCACGAGACGTTCCCCAGCCAGGCGGCGTTCGCGTCGAACCAGCCGCACGAGGGCAGCCCGGCCACGCTGTTCCGCGAGACGCCCGACCAAGACGTTCCTCCGGAAGTTCTTCAACCGTCGGCTGCGCTTCCCCGACGGCACCGAGCACGAGATCTGGAGCTTCGAGGACGAGACGTCCGGGCGGCGGTTCCCCGCGCCGGTGATCCGGGTCACCGAGGGCGACATCGTGCACGTCAAGCTCGAGCCGTCGAAGCGCGTGCACACGATCCACCACCACGGGATGGAGCCGGACCCGCGCAACGACGGCGTGGGGCACACGTCGTTCGAGGTGAGCGGCAGCTACACGTACCAGTGGAAGCCCGACATCGGGCGTCCGGGCGACCCGAACAACGGCGCCGCCGGGTCGTACTTCTACCACTGCCACGTCAACACCGTCCTGCACGTGCAGATGGGCATGCTGGGGTCCCTGATCGTCGACCCGGTCGTCCACCCGAGCTTCCCGGTGCCACCCGGGGCGCGCCGGTCGTTCGTCGACGGACCCCTGTACGACGTGGCCACCGAGACCCTGCTGGTGCCCTACGCGCTGGACCCGCGCTGGCACACCCTGGCGCACGCGGCCGGCCTGTCCGGCGAGGACGTCGGGCTGAACCGCTTCGACCCGACGCGCTTCTACATCGTCGGCGGCCTGCTGAACGGAGCCACGCCCACCACGGACGTGCTGGCGCCCTCCCAGCTGCGCGCGAACCTGCCGGGCACCGGGCACCCCACGCTGTTCCGGATGCTCAACGCGAACTACTTCCCGAGCCGGGCCCGGTTCACCAACGCCGCGGGGCAACCGGTGGAGATGGCGGAGCTGATCGCACACGACGGCAGGGCGTTCCGGGACACGTCCCGCCCGAACCAGCCGAGCCCACCGGTGCGCGACACCGGGCGCCCGCTCATCACGGACGCCATCGCGTTCGGCGCCGCCGAGCGGTACGACGTCCTGCTGCACCCGCCCGCCCGCGGCACGTTCATGGTGCACGTCGACTTCCAGCACTGGGTCACGGGCAGGGTGCTGGCGACACGGAGCATCCCGATCACCGCCGCCTGAGCCCGGTCCACGATGATGGACCGGTGAGCCGGCCGCCCGCGCAGACTGCGCTGCTGATGGCGATCGGTGTCCTCGCGGTCTCCCTGTCCGGCCCTCTGATGGCGGCGATGGTCGTGCCACCGCTCGCGATCGCCTTCTGGCGCAACGGGTTCGCGACCATCGCGCTCGCCCCGGGGGTGGCCGTGCAGCGCCGCGCGGAGCTCGCCGGGCTGCGGGGACGCTCCCTCGGGCTGGTGGTCGCGAGCGGTGCGGCCCTCGCGCTGCACTTCGGCACCTGGGTCACGTCGCTGACCCTCACGTCGGTGGCCTCCGCGACGGCGATCGTCTGCCTGCAGATCGCCTGGGTGGTGGCCTGGCAGATGCTGCGCGGCGAACGGTTCGACGTGCGCGTGCTGGCCGGGCTGGTGCTCGCCCTGGCCGGTGTGCTGGTCGTCTCCGGCGTGGACTTCTCGGTGTCCCGGGAGGCGCTGCTCGGCGACGTGCTCGCCCTCGTGGGCGGGGTGGCCGCCGCGGCGTACATGCTGATCGGCGCGAAGGCTCGGCAGGGCACGTCGACGACGACGTACACCTTCGTCTGCTACGGCACCTGCGCGACGCTCCTGATGCTCGCGTGCCTGGTCGCGGGCCAGGACCTCGGCGGCTACCCACTGCGGCAGTGGGGGCTGCTGCTGCTGGTGACGCTGACCGCGCAGCTCATGGGGCACTCGGTCTTCAACCACCTGCTCGCCACCACCAAGCCCGTCGTCGTCTCGCTCGCGCTGCTGCTCGAGGTGCCCGGCGCCGCGCTGCTCGCGGCCGTGATCCTCGGCCAGGTGCCGCCGCTGGGCGCCGCCGTCGGGCTCGTGGTGATCCTCGCCGGGATGGCGCTGGTGATCGTGAACAACCGGGCGCCCGTCGTGGATCAGGCCCCGGTCGACTGAGACGTATCCCACGGGTCGCGGGGGTCCCGGCGGGGGAGACTCGTCAGTAGCATCCGAGACACTCGTCCGCCAGATGCTCCGCCCATAGATGAAGGGGTGCTCCCTTGTCCGCACGCGAGATGCGAGCCCGCCGCTCCTGCCACGCCGTCCCCGGCTCGAACCCCCGGTTCCTGGAGAAGGCGCAGGGTCTCGACAGCGACCAGGTGTTCCTCGACATCGAGGACTCGGTGGCGCCGATCGCCAAGCCCGACGCCCGCAAGAACATCGTCGAGGTGCTGAACACCGGCGACTGGGGCAACCGCGTGCGCACCGTCCGGGTCAACGACTGGACGACCCAGTGGACCTACAAGGACGTCATCGAGGTGGTCGAGGGCGCGGGCGCGAACCTCGACTGCATCATGCTGCCGAAGGTGCAGACCGCCGCGCAGGTGCAGGCGCTCGACACCCTGCTCACCCAGATCGAGACGACGATGGGCTACGAGGTCGGCAAGATCGGCATCGAGGCGCAGATCGAGAACGCCCTCGGCCTGATCAACGTCGACGACATCGCCACCGCCTCGCCGCGGGTCGAGACGATCATCTTCGGCCCCGCGGACTTCATGGCCTCGATCAACATGAAGTCGCTGGTGGTGGGGGAGCAGCCGCCCGGGTACGACGTCGGCGACGCCTACCACTACATCCTGATGCGGCTGCTGATGGCGGCCCGCGCCCACGACAAGCAGGTCATCGACGGGCCCTACCTGCAGATCAAGGACCTCGACGGTTTCAAGCGGGTCGCCGGCCGCTCCGCCGCCCTCGGCTTCGACGGCAAGTGGACCCTGCACCCCTCGCAGATCGAGGTGGCCAACGAGGTCTTCTCGCCGCTGCAGGAGGACTACGACCACGCCGAGAACATCCTCGACGCCTACGAGTACTACACGTCCGAGAAGGGCGGCGCGAAGGGCGCGGTCATGCTCGGCGACGAGATGATCGACGAGGCCTCCCGCAAGATGGCGCTGGTCATCTCCGGCAAGGGCCGCGCCGCCGGCATGAAGCGCACCGACACCTGGACACCCGAGAGCTGACTTGTCAGGACGTCAGGCGGCTGCAGCCGCCTGAGAGTCCGACAACTCGGCGCTTGTAGCATCCGGTCTGTGTCCACACCCACCAACGTCTCCGGGGCGCGCGTCGACGACGAGGGGGTGCGCGCGCGAGCCGGCTCCGAGGTCGTCCTCGACGTGCTGTTCGACGGCCGGCGGATCTGGTCGTTCTGGCTGATGCGCGACGGCGAGCCGAGCGGCGGCGGGTACGTCGTCCGGTGGCCGTCGGCGCTGCGCCGCTTCCTGCACGGTACGACGCGGCTCAGCGTCGTGGAGCACGTGAGCGGCACCGTCGTGTTCGACGAGGAGGTCCGGCTCGGGGAAGGTGAGCAGCGGATCGCCGTGGTCAACGACCGCGGGCTGCCGCTGGGCATCGACAAGTCCCTGCGGCTCGCGCAGACCTTCGACACCCGCAGCCCGGAGCACGTGAAGCCGCTGCTCGACTCGATCGAGGAGGTGCTCGGCGCGCTGAAGAAGGCCGGGATCGACGCCTTCCCGGCCTACGGCACGCTGCTCGGCGCGGTGCGCGGAGGGCAGCTGATCGGGCACGACAGCGACGCCGACCTCGGCTACGTCAGCGAGCACACCCAGCCCGTCGACGTGGTGCGCGAGTCCTTCCGGCTGCAGCGGTCGCTGGCCGACATGGGCTACCGCATCACCCGCTACAGCGGCGGCGCGTTCAAGGTCGACGTCGAGGAGGCCGACGGGTCGGTCCGCGGGCTCGACGTGTTCGGCGGCTTCCTCTTCGACGGGTACCTCCACCTGATGGGGGAGATCCGCACGCCGTTCGAGCGGGAGTGGATCTTCCCGCTCGGCACCTGCACCCTCGAGGGGCGCGTGCTCCCGGCGCCGGCCGACACCGACAAGTTCCTCACCGCGACGTACGGCCCGGACTGGCGGGTGCCCGACCCGGCGTACAAGTTCGGCACGCCGGAGTCGACGCACCGCCGGCTCGACGGCTGGTTCCGCGGCACCCGCGTCAAGCGGGAGGCCTGGGACCGCACCTACTCCCGGCTGCCCGCCGAGCCCCCGACGATCGAGCCGTCACCGTTCGCGGAGTGGGTCGTCGCCCAGGAGGGCGGCGTCCCCGCGACCGTCGTCGACATCGGCTGCGGCCGCGCCGTCGACGACCTGTGGCTGGCGCGACAGGGCGCGAAGGTCGTCGGCCTCGACTACGCGATCCGCGGCAGCCTGCCGGTGGCCGAGCTCGCGGCGGACGAGGACGTCGACCTCGAGCTGCGCAGCATGAACCTCTGCGAGCTGCGCTCGGTGCTCACCGAGGGCGCCCGTGTCGCGCGCCTGCCCGGCCGCCGCGTGGTCACCGCCCGCAACATCGCGGACGCCACCAACCGGGTCGGGCGCGCGCACCTGTGGCGGGCCTGCGAGATGATGCTGCGCGGTGCGCCCGAGGGCGGCCGGCTGTACGTCGAGACGGTGGTCGCGCGCGGCCAGGACGACCCGTTCACCCGGGACAACCACCTGCGCACGCTGCCCGTGCGGATGGTCGCCCAGGAGCTCGAGGCCCGCGGCGCGACCGTGGTGGCCCGGGAGGTCATCGAGGACAAGAGCCCCGACGTCAGCGTCGGGCACCGGATCGGACGATTGGTGGTCGAATGGCAAGCATGAGGTCCCGCCTCGAAGTGCGCGCGCGGGAGGCCGCCCACAACCTCGGCCGGTTCCGCGCCGGCGTCCAGGCGGAGGGCGTCGAGGCGCTGCGCGAGCGCGTCGCGGTGCTCGAGGACGAGGTGCAGGAGTGCCGCCAGCTGAACCTGCGGCTGGCCGAGCTGACCGACGTGGTCCAGGAGCTGCTGCTCCCGGTGGCCCAGCGCGACGAGCAGAAGATCGGCGAGGCGCTGGAGAAGTACGCCCGAGGGATCTGAGGGGAGCTCTGACCTGTGGCGAGCACCGTCTTCTTCCACGTCGGCCTGCCCAAGACCGGCACGACGTACCTGCAGACCCTGCTCTGGAACAACGAGGACGAGCTGCGTCGCCAGGGCGTCCTGCTCCCGGGCGAGTCGGTCCGCGAGCACCTGTGGGCCAGCGGTGTGGTCCGCGAGGACCCCAAGATCGACCGGCGCGGCCCGCTGGCCGCGGGGGCCTGGGACCGGATCGTCGCGGACGTCAACGACTGGCCGGGCACCGCGATCGTGAGCCACGAGTTCTTCGCCTCGGCCAGCGCGGAGCAGGCCGTGCGGGCCATGGAGCGGCTCCAGGGCGCCGAGGTGCACGTGGTCGTCACCGCCCGCGACACGCTCAGCCTGGTCACCGCCCGCTGGCAGGAGTTCGTCAAGAACGGCTCCACCGTCGGCATCGACGACTACCCCGTGCGCGAGGACACGTCGCCCGAGCAGGAGTGGGACTGGGGCACGCTGGACCTCGCGGACGTCCTGCAGAGGTGGGGCGCCTCGCTGCCGCCCGAGCGGGTGCACATCCTGACGCTCCCCAAGCCGGGCACCCCGCGGGACGAGCTCTGGGTCCGCTTCGCCCGGCTGGTCGGCATCGACCACACCGCCTGCGACGCGTCCGGCTCGGTGCAGAACGAGTCGCTCGGGGTGGTCGAGGTCGAGCTGCTGCGCCGCGTCAACGCCGAGCTCGTCGACTTCACCGCGGCCATCGACCGCGGCAACTGGATCCGCGGCTACCTCGCGCAGGGCAAGCTCGTGCCGCGCCGCGGCGAGAAGTTCTGGCCGTCCCCGGACCGGATCGAGGAGCTGCGCGACCGGGGCGACCGGTCCGTCGACTTCGTGGTGGGCCAGGGGTACGACGTGATCGGCGACGTCGAGGACCTGCGCACCCCCAAGGAGGTCCCCGAGCGACGCCACCCGGACAGCGTCACCGACACCGAGATCGCGGAGGCCGCGGCCGCCACGATCGCGGCGATGATGACCGACGTGCGCCGGCTGACCCGGGAGCGCCGGGCGGCCCGCGAGGAGCTCGCGGAGGCCCGGTCGGCCCTCGAGCTGCGCAGTCCTGTCGGGTTCACCCGGAAGGTGCCAGCGACGGGTGCGCCGAATGTGGTCCCGTTCATAGCGGCGCCGCGCGGGGTTCGGTGATACTCGGCGGTAATCTGCCGCGCTCTCACCCCTGGAAGGACCCCGCATGGGACGCCTCTGCGAGACCGAGGACCTCACCGACATCCAGTCCGAGATCCTCAAGACCGTCCGCACGTTCGTGGAGGAGAAGATCCTTCCGGTCGCCACCGACCTCGAGCACAAGGACGAGTACCCCACCGACATCGTGGAGGGGATGAAGGAGCTCGGCCTGTTCGGGCTCACCATCCCCGAGGAGTACGGCGGCCTGGGCGAGTCGCTGCTGACCTACGCCCTCGTCGTGGAGGAGATCGCCCGCGGCTGGATGAGCGTGTCGGGCATCGTGAACACGCACTTCATCGTGGCCTACATGCTGATGCAGCACGGCACCGAGGAGCAGAAGCAGTACTACCTGCCGAAGATGGCGGCCGGTGAGATCCGCGGCGCGTTCTCGATGTCCGAGCCCGGCTGCGGCTCCGACGTCTCCGCGATCAAGACCAAGGCCGTGCTCTCCGCCGACGAGAAGACCTACACCATCAACGGCCAGAAGATGTGGCTGACCAACGGCGGCTCGAGCACCCTGGTCGCCGTACTCGTGAAGACCGACCAGGGCGCCGACTCGGTCTACCGGAACATGACGACGTTCCTGGTCGAGAAGCCCGCCGGCTTCGGTGAGGTCAAGGACGGGCTGTCCGTGCCCGGCAAGATCGAGAAGATGGGCTACAAGGGCGTCGACACCACCGAGCTGGTCTTCGACGGCTTCGAGATCGGCGCCGACCAGGTCCTCGGCGGCGAGCCCGGCAAGGGCTTCTACCAGATGATGGACGGCGTCGAGGTCGGCCGCGTGAACGTCGCGGCCCGGGGCTGCGGTGTCGCCAACCGCGCCTTCGAGCTCGGTGTCGCCTACGCCCAGCAGCGGGAGACCTTCGGCAAGAAGATCGCCGAGCACCAGGCGGTGCTGTTCCGGCTCGCCGAGATGGCGACCAAGGTCGAGGCGGCCCACCAGATGATGGTGCGGGCGGCCCGCAAGAAGGACGCCGGCGAGCGCAACGACCTCGAGGCCGGCATGGCGAAGTACCTCGCGAGCGAGTACTGCTCCCAGGTCGTCGAGGACTCGTTCCGGATCCACGGCGGCTACGGCTTCTCCAAGGAGTACGAGATCGAGCGGCTCTACCGCGAGGCGCCGATGCTGCTGATCGGCGAGGGCACCGCGGACATCCAGCGGATGATCATCGGCCGCCGGCTGCTCGAGGACTACAAGCTGCGGTGACCTGCGCCCCCGCTGGTTGAGGTGCCCGAGCCGCTCTCGAGGGTGCCGGATTCCCCGGGTCCCCTGTTAAACCGGCACACCCCCAGCGTCGCAACGCTGGGGGTGTGCCAGATTCCCTGGGGCCCCAGGGAATCTGCAGACTCTGTGCTCGAGGCGGGGTGGTTTCGAGGCGGCTCCGCTGGCGCTCCGCCGCACCTCAGACCAGCGCAGGGCGGCTCAGCCGGCGTCGGCCGCGGTGTCGGGCTCGGTCAGCGTCTTGTTGAGGTTGGCCAGCGCCTCGGCGACCCGGGCGTCGTCGCGGTCGAGCGCCGGGACGAGCAGCTCGGTGACCACGTCGACGACGTCGGCGAGCCGCTGGTTGAGGCGGCGGTTCTCCTCGACGGCGGCTTCCAGGGCGGCGACGCGGGCCTCGAGGTCGTGGTCGTGCCCGCCGTGACCCCGCTGCTCCGGCCCGTCGTCGGAGGAGCGGCGCAGCCGCCCGATCAGGTTGTTCACGGTGTCCACCTCACGACGAGTCGGGCGATGTGCGGGTTCTCCGACCCGAGCGGGGCCAGGTCGCGGCCGGTCTCGCGGTGCACGACGGTGCCACCGTAGGCGGCCACCTCCCGCGACGACGGTGTCCGGGTCGACGTACGTCCGCTGGTGGACGCCGAAGTGCTTCTGCTCCTTGCGGGAGCGCGGGGTGCGGAACTCGAGGTAGGTCTCGCCGCCGCGGCGCTGCACCATCGACGCGAACCGCCAGAGGTTGTCCCGCCCGCTGGGGCCGAGCGTGTCGAGCAGGCCCCGGGCGTAGACCTGGCGGACGCCGTCGCGGTGCGCGAAGCGGGCACCGGTGACCAGCACCGACCGCAGGTCCTCGAGGTTCATCGTCCGCACGTGCACGGGCCTTTCGGCCTGCTCGCGCTGCGCCTTGGTCTGCTTCAGCCCCATCGTGGTGAAGTCCATCGCGGTCACCCGGTGGCCGTGGGCCGCGAAGTACGCCGCGTCGCGGCCCGTCCCCGCGCCGACGTCGAGCACGTGGCTCTCGCCGGCGCCCGAGGACACCATCTGCTCGTGCGCCCAGACCGCGAACGCCGAGGGCTCGGTGGGCACCCGGGCCGCGTCGGGCGACTTGTAGAAGTCGTGCCAGAAGCGCAGCCGGCGGCGTGGGGCGCGGAACCACGCGTCCATCCGCGCGACGTCGACCGGGTCGTGGTCGAAGTGGAACGCCGGGTCCGGGACCCGCCACTTCGGGCCGTAGGTGAAGGCCAGCACCTCCTCGGGCTTCGCCGGCGCGGTGATCTCCCGACCCTCGAGGGTGACGGTCCCGAAGGGCAGCAGCGCGGAGCGGTCCAGGGTGCCCGTGAGCGAGCCGGTCACGTAGAAGCTGTCGCCGATGTGGAAGGACCCGAACACGTCGATGCCGCAGCGGCGGCCGTCCGGCAGTGGCACCCAGACCTTGAAGTTCGCGCCGGACATCTTCACGACCTTCCAGCCGAGCGACTTCATGGTCCGGATCGCCGTGGTGCACTCGCGGATGATGTCGAACGGGTGGGTGTAGGCGGAGAGGTACGCGACGTCCGCGTCGGAGTCGTGCCCGATCATGTGCCCGTTGCGCACTGCGCCGAGCAGGCAGCCGTACATCAGGTAGGTCTGCAGCCCGCACTTCTCGGTGAGGTCGTGCATCACCTGCTCGAGGGCGTCCATGATCTCGTCGCGCGCGGAGTCCTCGGTGTTGCTGAAGTCCCGCTGCAGCCGTCCGCCCTTGTCGACGGCGAGCGGGTTGCCCTCGGCGTCGACGACGCGCACCCGCTCGGCGCCGCTGCCGAACCGCACGGTCTGGGTGTCGATCACGTCGTGGCTGACGTGGTCGACCAGGCTGACGTCGGCAACGCCGTCCAGGTGCCGCAGCAGGACCTTGGGCCAGGCGACCTGGCGGTGGCCGTTGCGTGCCGGTGCCGTCACGGTCGGGGTTGAAGGACCAGACCCGCTGCCCGTCGAGGAGCACGTCGATCGCGCCGGACAGGGTCGCGGGGACGACGATGCCCTTGAGGTCGACCCTGATGTCCCCGTCGGTGCCGCGCGTCATGACCCTCCAGAAATTGCCTGGACGAGCGTATCCCCGGGCCCGCGGTGTAATCCCGTCGACCCGCCAGGGCCCGCGTGGCAGGGTGGAGGGACACGTCGACCCGCCGCACCGCACGGAGGTAGCCCGCATGCCCGGCAAGGACCAGAGCGAGAACGCCGACCTGAAGGCCAAGATGCGCGAGGCGCTGGACCGCAAGAAGGGCGCCAAGGGCGTCCCGCACCCGGCCGGGGCCAAGGAGAAGGCGCACGGCTCCGAGGTCATCGACGGCGCCCCGAAGATGCACCGCCGCAAGGCCGGCGGTGGTGGTTCGTGAGGTTTCCCACGCTCTGACCCGTTCCCGCCCGCCGGGGCGGTCCGCCACGATGGGTCCCACGTCTGAGCAGAGGAGCGTGGGATGCAGTTCGGCCGCAGCTACGAGGAGTTCGAGGTCGGTGCGACGTACAAGCACTGGCCCGGCAAGACGGTCACGGAGTACGACGACCACCTGTTCTGCCTGCTCACGATGAACCACCACCCGCTGCACCTGGACGCGAACTACGCGGAGAACACCACGCAGTTCGGCAAGAACGTCGTGGTCGGCAACTACATCTACTCGCTGCTGCTCGGGATGAGCGTCCCGGACATCTCCGGGAAGGCGATCGCCAACCTGGAGATCGAGTCGCTGCGGCACGTCGCGCCGACCTTCCACGGCGACACGATCTACGGGCAGACCGAGGTCCTCGACAAGTGGGAGTCGAAGTCCAAGGACGACCGCGGCGTGGTGTACGTCGAGACCAAGGGCTACAAGCAGGACGGCACGCTCGTGTGCATCTTCAAGCGCAAGGTGATGGTGCCCAAGCAGTCCTACCTCGACGCCCGCGGCGGCGAGCAGCCCGCGCGTCCCGAGCTCGTGGAGCCCGAGAAGCAGTAGCCGGCCTTCGGTCTGGACCGCCGATGTGGGCCAGGCCGCACAGCCGGCGGTCCGACTGGCGAGCGCAACGGCTGACGTGGCAGGGTCGAAATGATGACTACTGCGACAAGCCGGCACCACGTTCCACCCGCGAGAAGGGCTTCTTCGGCCAGCCCCGCGTCCTCGCCAACCTCTTCGGCGTCGAGATGTGGGAGCGGTTCTCCTTCTACGGCATGCAGGGGATCCTGCTGATCTACCTGTACTACTCGGCCGAGAAGGGCGGCCTCGGGATCGACCAGGGCACCGCCGCCGGCATCGTCGGCGCCTACGGCGGAGCCGTGTACCTCTCCACGATCCTCGGCGCCTGGCTCGCCGACCGGCTCATCGGCCCGGAGCGCACGCTGTTCTACAGCGCCGTCGTCGTGATGGCCGGCCACCTCGCCCTCTCCCTGGTGCCGGGCCTGGCCGGTGTCGGCATCGGCCTGGTGCTGATCGCCCTCGGCAGCGGCGGCGTGAAGGCGAACGCCACCTCGTTGGTCGGCTCGCTGTACGACGAGCACGACGAGCGTCGCGACGCCGGCTTCTCGATCTTCTACATGGGCATCAACCTCGGCGCGCTGCTCGGGCCGCTGCTCACGGGACTGCTGCAGAGCACGTGGGGCTTCCACTTCGGCTTCGGGCTCGCGGCCGTCGGGATGGCCATCGGCCTGGTGCAGTACACGCTCGGCCGCCGCAACCTGCCCGAGGAGACCCACCACGTGCCGAACCCGCTCGGTCGTGGCGCCGGGTCCCGGTACGCCGTCCTCGGCGCTGCCGCGGTCGCGCTCGTCGTCGTGCTCTGCCTGACCCACGTCATCACCGCCGACCGGCTCGCCACGATCGTGGCCTGGGTCAGCGGCCTCGCGGCGCTGGCCTACTTCGCGGTGATCCTGTCCAGCCGCGACGTCACCGGCGTGGAGCGCCGCCGTGTCTACGCGTTCATCCCGATGTTCGTCGCGAGCGCGGTGTTCTGGTCGCTGTACCAGCAGCAGTTCACCGTGGTCACGATCTACTCCGACGAGCGGCTGAACCGGAACCTGTTCGGCTGGGAGATGCCGGTGTCGTGGGTGCAGTCGATCAACCCGGTGTTCATCATCGTGCTGGCCGGCGTCTTCGCGGCGATGTGGACCAAGCTGGGGGACCGCCAGCCGTCCACGCCCGTGAAGTTCGCGCTGGGCACGGCGAGTATCGGGGTGTCCTTCCTGCTGTTCATCCCGATGGCCGGTGGCGGGAAGAACTCGGCGCCGCTGCTCGGCCTGGTCGGCGTGCTGCTGTTCTTCACGATCTCGGAGCTGCTGCTCTCACCGGTCGGCCTGTCGGTGTCCACCAAGCTCGCGCCGGCGAAGTTCCACACCCAGATGGTGGCGCTGTTCTTCCTGTCCATCGCGCTCGGCACCGCCATGTCCGGCCTGCTGACCGGCTACTACAGCGAGCACAACGAGGTGCCCTACTTCCTGTGGCTCGGCATCGCGGCGATCGTGGTCGGGGCCGTGCTGCTGGCGATCGCCAAGCCGGTCAAGGCGCTGATGGGCGGAGTGCGCTGAACCACGCGGGCTCCGCGTAGCCTCGCCCCATGGCAGACGAGCGCGACGCGGAGCTGTGGCTGGTCCGGCACGGCGAGACCGAGTGGAGCCGCGACGGGCGGCACACGTCCACGACCGAGCTCGACCTCACCGACAAGGGGGTCGAGGTCGCCTGCACGCTGAAGGAGCGGCTGGCCGGCACGTCGTTCGACCTGGTGCTGACCAGCCCCCGGCACCGCGCCCGTCGTACGGCGGAGCTGGCGGGGTTCGCGGACGCCGAGGTCGACGACGACCTGGTGGAGTGGGACTACGGCGACTACGAGGGCATCACCACCGCCGAGATCCGCGAGACCGTCCCCGGCTGGACGGTGTGGACGCACCCGACGCCGGGCGGCGAGAGCGCCGAGCAGGTGACCGCGCGTCTCGACCGGGTGGTCGCCCGGATCCAGTCCGCCGGCGCCCGGGTGCTGGTGTTCGGCCACGGCCACTCGCTGCGCGCGCTGACCGCGCGGTGGATCGAGCAGCCGGTCGACGAGGGCCGCTTCTTCAAGCTCGACACCGCGACCGTCAGCACGCTCGGCTACGAGCGCGACTTCCCGGTCGTGCTGCGCTGGAACTCCTGACGCTCGGCGGTCAGCGGCGCGGCACGTGGATGTCGTACTGCGCGATCTTGCGGTAGACGGTCGCCCGGCTCATCCCGAGCTCCTCGGCGGCCTCGCGCATCGAGATCGCCGGGCTGGGTGAGCACCCGCACGATCTCGTCGCGCTCGAACGCCTCGATCCGGGACAGCCGGTGCGTGCTGCCGGAGAGCACGTCCGCCGGCAGGTGGCGTACGTCGATCACGTCGGTGCGCGTGGCCGCCTGCCGGACGACCTGCTCCAGCTGCGCGACGTTGCCCGGCCAGCCGCAGCTGCGCAGCGCCGTCTCGGCGGCCCGGGTCAGCGCCGATCTCGCGGCCGCGGGCCCGCCGGGCGGCCTGCTGCGCCAGGGGCAGCACGTCGTCCGGGCGCTCCCGCAGCGGCGGCACGGCGACCACGGTGTCGACCAGCGACGCGAGCGCCTCGGGGACGGCCGCGAAGTCCGGGGCGGTCACCGCGAACGGCAGCGCCGTCCGCCGGTCGCCGAGCGCGTGACGCGGGCCGCCAGGACCAGCTCCCGCAGCCGCTCGGCGACCCAGGCCGGCAGCCGGTCCACGTCGCGGACCAGGACCGTGGTGTCCGGCTTGCCGAGCTCCGGCGTCCACAGCGACAGCCAGGCCTCGATGTCCTCGCGGCGCCGGGGCGCTCGTGGACAGGATCCGCTCGCGCGGGCTGCGGCGCCGGACCGCCTGCGCGAGCAGCGTGGCGCGGCCGGAACCCGGCTCGCCGACCGACCGCCACGACCCGGCCCGCGGCCAGCGCGCGCTCGGTCTGCGCCAGCGCGTCGCGCCAGGCGGCCGAGAGCGGCGGCAGGCTGCCCGCACCGGGCTCGAGCCGGGGGGTCTCGACCCGGAACACCTCGCCGCGCGGGGCCGGCCGCGGCCGCCGGCCCTGCGACCGGGCGAGCATCAGCGCCGCCGTGTTGCCGGCGGCCGACTGGGCCAGGGCCAGCAGCAGGTCGCTGGACGACCTCGACCAGGTGGTCAGGTTGACGCAGCCCTCGAGCCGACCGGTCAGCGGGTCCAGCACCGGCACCGCCGCGCACGTGTAGGTGCACAGGCTCAGCGAGTAGTGCTCCTCGGCGCGGACGACCGTCGGCACCCGGTCGGCGAGCGCCAGCCCCAGCCCGTTGGTCCCGACCGCCCGCTCGGCGTAGGCGAAGCCCGGCGCCAGGTGCACCGCGTCCAGCGCCCGCAGCAGCGAGGTGTCCCCGCTGAGCCGGTTGAGCACCAGTCCGTCGGCGTCGGTCAGCATCAGCGAGATCGGCTCGTTGACGAGCGTCCGGTGCAGGTCGGTGAGCACCTCGCGCCCGCACTCGAAGAACAGCGACTCCTGGTCGAGCGTGCCGGTGAACACCGGCTCGACGGACTCCAGCGGCACCCCGTAGTCCTCGCTGCGCTGCCACGAGGCCAGCAGCCGGTCGCGAGACGACCGAGGGCGCGTCGCGGGACGCCCGGGAGGTCCGCTCGCACGCTCCGGTGCACGCGCGCGCCGCGTGGCAGGTGGCCCTCGGACACCGTCGCTCCCTCCGTCCACTCCGTGTGACCGACGTTACAACCGGCGCGCGAGTCCCCGACACGGCCCGACGTCTCAGATTGAGACGTCGGCAGGGGTGCCGCGGCCGGCCCCGCTCCGACGTACGTTCGCATCGGCTTGTGACACCGGTCACGGGGAAACGGAGACGGTCATGTACACCAAGGACGGCGAGAGCTACTTCATCGTCGACGCCCACGTCGCGCTCTGGGACGCCCGGCCCGAGAACCAGCGCAACATCCACGGCAAGCAGTTCATCGACTGCTTCTACGACTACCACCGCAACCTCTCCCCGGAGTCCGAGGTGTGGTCGTACGAGGAGTACCTCTACCAGGGCGGCGACCGGCTGATGAAGGACCTCTTCGAGGACGGGTACGTCGACCACGCGATCTTCCAGCCCGCCTACCTCAACGAGTTCTACAAGACCGGGTTCGGGCAGAGCGAGGAGGCGTTCGCGCTCACCAAGGCCCACCCCGGCAAGCTGACCTACAACCACAACTTCGACCCGCGCAACGGCGAGGAGGGCCTCGACCAGCTGCGCGCCGACGCCGAGCGGTTCGGGCTCAAGGGCGTGAAGCTCTACACCGCCGAGTGGCACGGCGACTCCCGCGGCTGGAAGCTCGACGACCCGTGGGCCCGCCGCTACTTCGAGGTCTGCCGCGAGCTCGGGATCACCAACATCCACGTGCACAAGGGCCCGACCATCCGGCCGCTGGACCGCGACGCCTTCGACGTCGCCGACATCGACCACGTGGCCTCGGACTTCACCGACCTCAACTTCATCGTCGAGCACGTCGGCCTCCCGCGCCTGGAGGACTTCTGCTGGATCGCCACCCAGGAGCCCAACGTGCACGGCGGTCTCGCGGTCGCGATGCCGTTCATCCACACCCGGCCGCGCTACTTCGCGCAGATCCTCGGCGAGCTCCTGTACTGGATCGGCGAGGACCGGATCCAGTTCGCCTCCGACTACGCGATCTGGACGCCGAGGTGGCTCGTCGAGCGGTTCGTGGACTTCCAGATCCCGGAGGACATGACGGAGTACGGCCCGATCACGACCGCCCAGAAGAAGAAGATCCTCGGGCTGAACGCCGCCAAGATGTACGACCTCGACGTGCCCGCGGACCTGCGGCTGCCCGACGCCGACGAGCCCGCCACCGGGCCTCGCCGGCCGGAGCAGGCCGACCTGGCGACGGTGTGACATGACCGCCGCCCACCTCTCTGGCGACCTCGCGTCGAGGACGAGGCCCGCGCCGCGCTCGGCGCGGTCGTCGACCCGGAGCTGGACGAGCCGATCACCGACCTCGGGTTCGTGCGCTCGCTCGCGGTCGACGGGCCCGACGTCGTCGTGCACCTGCGGCTGCCGACGTCGTTCTGCTCGCCGAGCTTCGCCTACCTGATGGCCTCGGACGCCAAGGACGCGCTGGTCGCGCTGCCGTGGACCCGGCAGGTCGTGGTCGAGCTCGACGACCACCACGACTCCGGCCTGATCAACGCCGGGCTGGCCGCGGACGCCGGCTACCGCGGGACGTTCCGCCACGAGGCGGACCAGGACCTGGACGGGCTCCGGGACCACCTTCCGCCGCAAGGCGCACGCCGCCGCGATGGAGCGCTGCCTCACCGCGCTGCTCCGCGCCGAGCCGGCCCGGGAGGTCACCTCGCTCGGCACGGTGACGCTGGGCGACCTGCCGCCGGGCGAGCACACCGAGGCGCTGCGTCGCCGCCGGGAGGCCCTCGGGCTGCCCGGCGCGCCGACCGCGCCGGTGATGGTCGACCACGAAGGAAACGGGTACCCGCCCGACGAGATCCCGCTCCGGCTGCGGCGGGCGCGGTCGACCCGGATCTCGATCGACGGCAACGCGCACTTCTGCCGCGGCCTCCTGCGCACCCGCTACCCGGGGTCGGAGGCCGACCAGACACCCCGTGGGGACGAGCCCGCGTTCGTCCCCCTCACCAGCCTGAGGACCGTCCCGAGCGACAAGGAGCAGACGTCATGACCACGATGCGAGCCGTGCAGGTGGTCGGCTACCACGCCGACCTCGAGATGCGCGAGGTGCCGGTGCCGGAGCCGACCGGCCCCTTCGACGTGATCGTCAAGATCGGCGGGGCCGGGGTCTGCCGGACCGACCTGCACATCCTCGAGGGGCAGTGGGCCGAGAAGTCCGGCGTGCAGCTGCCGTACACGATCGGCCACGAGAACGCCGGCTGGGTGCACGCGGTCGGCTCCGCCGTCACCAACGTCGCCGAGGGGGACAAGGTGATCGTGCACCCGCTGATCACGTGCGGCCTGTGTCGCGCCTGCCGCTCCGGTGACGACGTGCACTGCGAGAACAGCCGGTTCCCGGGCATCGACACCGACGGCGGCTACGCGGAGTACCTCAAGACGTCGGCCCGCTCCGTCGTACGCATCGACGACAGCGCTCGAGCCGGCCGACGTCGCGGCGCTCGCGGACGCCGGCCTCACGGCCTACCACGCGGCGGCCAAGGCGGCCCGCCGGCTGACCCCGCGCGACCGCTGCGTCATCATCGGCGCCGGCGGCCTGGGACACATCGGCATCCAGGTGCTCAAGGCGATCAGCGCCGCCGAGCTGATCGTGGTGGACCGCAACCCGGACGCCGTGAAGCTGGCCGTCTCCATCGGCGCCGACCACGGCGTGGTGGCCGAGGGCAAGCACGTCGAGGAGGTCCTCGCCCTGACCGACGGTCAGGGCGCCGAGGTGGTCGTCGACTTCGTGGGCGAGGGCGGCGCGACCGCCGAGGGCCGGCGGATGCTGCGGCGGGCGGGCGACTACCACGTGGTCGGCTACGGCGAGAACATCGACGTCCCGACCATCGATGTCATCTCCACCGAGATCAGCTTCGTCGGCAACCTGGTCGGCTCCTACAACGACCTGTGCGAGCTGATGGTGCTGGCCGCCCGCGGCGCGGTGACCCTGCACACCGTGAAGTACCGCCTCGACGACTTCCAGAAGGCGATCGACGACCTGGACGCCGGGCGCATCCGCGGCCGCGCGATCCTGACGCCCTGACCCCCGCCCTGACCCGCCCTGACCCACCTGACACCGACCTGGAGGAGAGCCCGTTGATCTTCATCACCGCCCGATTCCGCATCCGCCCCGAGGACGCCGACCGCTGGCCGGAGATCTCGCGCTCGTTCACGGAGGCGACCCGCGCCGAGCCGGGGTGCCTGTGGTTCGACTGGTCCCGCAGCATCGAGGACCCGACGGAGTACGTCCTGGTGGAGGCGTTCGCCGACGGTGACGCCGGTGCGGCCCACGTGCAGTCCGACCACTTCAAGGCGGCACAGAAGGAGCTGCCGCCCCATCTGGCGGAGACGCCGCGGATCGTGAACTTCGAGGTGCCCGGCACCGACTGGTCCGAGCTGGGCGAGCTCGCGGTCGACTGACCGGCCGCTACAGCACGTCCCAGGACTCCAGGGCCTCGACGAGGCCGGGGGAGGTGTCGAGCGCGCGTACCTCGTCGGGGGTGAACCACGCGGCGTCTTCCGCGTCGTCGCCGGCGCGTACGGCGGTCGCGGCGGCGTCCCGAGCCGGCCGGCACACGTAGTCGTGGATCACGTAGACCCCGCCCGCCGGGGCCGCGCGCTCCACGGTCCCGGCCAGCCGCCCGACCTCGACGACGAGCCCGGTCTCCTCGAGGACCTCGCGGGCCGTCGCCTCCGGGTCCGACTCACCGGCCTCGACCCGGCCCCCGGGAACCGACCAGGTGCCGCGGGCCGGTTCCTGGCCCCGTCGCACGAGCAGCAGACGTCCGTCGTACCGCACGATCCCGCCGACACAACGGATCCGCTCCATGCCACCCAACGTAGGCGCTTGACGCCGCCGACCCGGACCACAAGGGTCTAGGCATGCCTCTCCAGCCTGCCGCGGTGCCCCGCGTCGAAGGACGCGCCCGCGCATGACGCTGGGAGCGGGGTGCCCGCGCTGTGCGTCGCCCGTCAGCCACGAGGACGGCACGTGGCGCTGCCTCGACCACGGCGTCATCACCCCGTTGTGGCGTCCGGCGACCGCCGACTACGAGACGTTCGCCGAGCACCTCACCCGTGCCGGGGGCATGCCGACCTTCCTGCCCTGGCCGCTCACACCCGGCTGGACCGTCACCGACTTCGGCACCGTCGCGGTGCCGGACGGGGAGGGCAAGGCCAGCTTCATCACGGTCACCGGCGCCAGCGACCTCGACGGCGTCGTCGAGCTCAGCGTGGTCACCGAGGAGCCGGGCGTCGGCCTGGGTGCCCGCTGCGCCGGCGTGGACCACACCGACCCCGGCGCGGAGATCGGGGAGGGGCCGCCGCTCGCCAAGGTCCGGATCGCCGGGCACCCGATCTCGCTGTGGCCGGTGCACACCAGCGGCACCGACGCGACCTTCGACCGGTCGGTGTTCGCGGGGGAGGCGCACGGGCGCTGGCTGTGGCTGGTGCTGCGGCCCGCGTCGGCGGCGCTGCTGCTCAAGGACGAGTGGATCCTGATGAACATCGCCGACCTCGGCCCGGAGCTGATCGACCTGCCGTTCGGGGGCAGCCCGCCCGCCTGGTGACGTCGGTTCATCCCATTAGGCTCGCTGCGTGCGCATCGACCTCCACACGCACTCGAACCGCTCCGACGGGACCGAGTCGCCGGCCGACCTGGTGAAGCGCGCGCAGAGCGAGGGTCTCGACGTGCTCGGGCTCACCGACCACGACACCACCGAGGGCTGGGACGAGGCCGTCGACGCCGCCGAGAGCACCGGGCTCCGGCTCGTCCGGGGCATCGAGGTGAGCTGCGTGTTCGCGGGGTACGGCGTGCACCTGCTCGCCTACCTCCCCGACCCGACGTACCCCCCGCTCGCCCGCGAGCTCCAACGTGTCCTCGACGGCCGCAACTCCCGGCTGCCCGCGACGCTGGAGCGGCTGCGGGCCCTCGGCATCGACATCGACGTCCACGACGTACGTCGCGTGGCCGGTGAGACCGCGGCGATGGGGCGGCCGCACGTCGCGGACGCCCTCGTCGACCTCGGTGTCGTCGGGGACCGCAACGAGGCGTTCAACACCTACCTGGGCCCACAGGGGCCGGCCTACGTGCACCGCTACGCCGCCGACCTGGAGGACATGATCGGCACGGTCGCGGACGCCGGCGGCGTGACGGTGCTCGCGCACCCGTGGGCCTCCCGGCACGACCACACCGCGCTCGACGCGGAGGGCATCGCCGGGCTGCGCGACGTGGGCCTGTCCGGCCTCGAGGTCGACCACGAGGACCACGACCCAGCCACCCGCGAGGCGCTGCGGGCCGTCGCGGACGACCTCGGCCTGGTCGTCACCGGCTCGAGCGACTACCACGGCCTGGGCAAGATCGACCACGACCTCGGCTGCAACACCACCGCGCCGGACCAGCTCGACCGGCTGCTCGACCTCGCCGCCCGCGCGGCGGAGGCATGCGGACGCACGACCCCCGCGGTGGTGGCCGGGTGAGCGCTGTGGTGAGCCTCAGCCTGCTCACCGAGGTCTTCGTGACCCTGTTCGTGATCATGGACCCGATCGGCACGATCCCGTTGTTCCTGTCCCTGACCCGGGGCAGGTCCCATGCGTCGGTGCGGCGGGCCGCGTGGCAGGCGGTCGCGGTGTCGTTCGGCGTGATCGTGGCGTTCGCGTTCTTCGGCCAGCGGATCCTCGAGTACCTCGGTATCTCGCTGCCGGCGCTGCAGGCGGCCGGCGGGTTGCTGCTCCTGCTGGTGGCGCTGGAGCTGCTGACCGGCAAGGAGGAGGCGCCCACCGCCTCCTCCGACGTCAACGTGGCGCTGGTGCCGCTCGGCACCCCGTTGCTCGCCGGTCCCGGCGCGATCGTCGCGACGATGGTGCTGTCCCGCGAGGTCAACCACGTGGCCGAGTTCGTGGCGGTCGCCCTCGGGGTGGTCCTCGTGCACGTCGCGCTCTGGCTGTCGATGCGCTTCTCGCTGCCGATCCTGCGGCTGCTCCGCGAGGGTGGTGTCGTGCTGGTGTCCCGGATCGCCGGTCTGCTGCTCTCGGCGATCGCCGTCCAGCTCGTGGCCGACGCCGTACGTGCGTTCATCGCGGGCGAGGGATGAGAGACCGTGCCCCTCCCGTCTGCGCCGGCTTGCGTGGCCGCATCTGCTCGAGCCACAGCCTCATGACCCAGCTCACCTTCGAGGGGATGCCGGCGCCGCTGTACCCGGCCACCCCGGCGCGGCTCGGCACCTACGCCGACTGTCCGCGTCGCTACCGGATGGCCTACCTCGACCGGCCGACCCCGCCGAAGGGTGCGCCCTGGGGCCACAACTCGGTGGGCGCGGCCGTGCACAACGCGCTGGCCCGCTGGTGGGACCTGCCGCGCAGCCGCCGCACCCCGCAGGCCGGCGGTGCGCTGCTGGTCAGCGGCTGGCTGACGGACGGCTTCCGGGACGGGCGGCAGGTGGTGGCGGCCCGGGAGCGGGCCCGGGCCCAGGTCGAGCGCTACCTCGCGGACGTCGACCCCGACGACGAGCCGGTCGCCGTCGAGCGCACCGTCTCGCTCAGCACCGACGTCGCCTCGCTGTGGGGCCGGGTCGACCGGATCGACCAGCGCGGCGAGGGCGTGGTCGTCGTCGACTACAAGACCGGCCGGTCGGTGCTGACCGTCGACACCGCCCGGGACTCCCTGGCCCTGGCGGTCTACGCGGCCGGGGCCGCGCACACGCTGCACCGGCCGTGCTTCCGGGTCGAGCTCCACCACCTGCCGACCGGCGACGTGCTCGCCTGGGACCACACCGACGAGACCCTCGCCGAGCACCTGCGGCGCGCGGACACGCTGGCCGCCGAGCTGGCCCGGCTCGACGCGGCGTTCGAGGCGGGCCTGACGAGCGCCGAGGCCGACGAGGCGTTCCCGGCGCGGGTCGCGGCGCGGTGCGGCTGGTGCGACTTCCGGGCCGTCTGCGGCCCCGGGCGGGCGGTGCCGCCGCGTCAGCCCTGGGCGGGCGTCGTCGACGACGACTGACGGCGGGTCGTCCGCTCGCCGTAGTCCCGCAGCGCGCGCAGGAACTCCGGCTCGGAGAACGCCGGCCACATCGTCGAGGAGAGGTACAGCTCGGCGCCCACGCTCTGCCACGGGAAGAACCCCGACAGCCGGGTCTCGCCGCTGGTGCGGATCACCAGGTCGATGTCCTTGACCGGGCCACCGGGCAGACGCCTGGTGATCGCGTCGACGTCCGGTGCCGTGCCGTGCGGCGCAAGGTCCAGGACGGCCGCCCGCACGGCGTTCACGATGTCGGCACGTCCGTCGTACCCGATGGCGAGGGTGAGGTGGGCCGCCCCGGCTTCCGTGGCCGCGACGGCGTGGTCGAGCGCCGCTCTCGTCGTCGCCGGCAGCAGCGCGGTGTCGCCGGCGACGTGCAGCCGCCAGTGCCCGCCGCGGGAGAGCACCTTCTGCGGCACCACGGTCTCCAGCAGCGTCATCAGGTGGTCGATCTCAACGTCCCCGCGGCGGCGGATGTTGTCCGCCGACAGCACGTAGACCGTGAGGTGGTCGATGCCGACGTCCTCGCACCAGCGCAGCACGTCCTCGACGTGCTCGGCGCCGGCGCGGTGCCCGGCTCGCGGGTCGAGCCCGGCGGCCCGGGCCCAGCGGCGGTTGCCGTCCATCACGACGCCGAGGTGCCGGGGGAGCGGCCCGGTGCGTACGGCGCGCCGCAGCCGGTCGACCCGCGCGGCGCGGAGGCCCGGCAACAGGCGGAGCACTACTTGCGGCCCAGGCCCTGGAAGCGGGCCTGCACCCCGGCGGGTGTGTACCGGGCCACCGCGCTGATCGCCTTGTAGCGCTTGCTCGGCACGGACAGGTTCCGGCCCTTGGCGAGGTCCTTCAGCGCGTCGGCCACCAGCCGGTCGCTGTCCAGCCACATCCACGAGGGTGCGGAGTCCTGGCTGACGTCCATCCGGCCGTGGAACTCGGTGCGCACGAACCCGGGCAGCAGCGCCATCACGTGCACGCCCTGGTCGCGGTAGGTCAGGTCGGCCCAGCGGCTGAGCGAGGTGACGTAGGCCTTGGCGGCGCTGTAGGTGCCGCGGGGCAGGTAGCCGGCGATGCTCGACACGTTCACGATCGCGCCGCTGCCGCGGGCGACCATCGGGCCGAGCGCGGCGTGGGTGAGCCGGAGGACGGCGGTGACCAGCACGTCGAGGAGGTACTGCTCCTGCTCGACGGTGTTCTCCAGGAACTTGTGCTTGAGCCCGAGGCCGGCGTTGTTCACCAGCAGGTCGACGGGCCGGGTCGGGTCCGCCAGCCGCGCCTCGACGGGGGCCAGCGCGTCCCGGTCACCGAGGTCGGCCACCATGACCTCCGCCTCGACGCCGTACCTCTCCCGCAGCTCCGATGCGAGCTTCTCCAGGCGCTCCTGGTTGCGCGCCACCAGCACCAGGTCGTGCCCGGCGGCAGCCAGCTGGTGGGCGAAGGACAGGCCGATCCCGGCGGTCGGACCGGTGACGAGGGCGGTGGGTCGCGACATGCCGTCCAGCATTCACGGACGGGCGACCCGGCCGCAACACGGCTCAGGCATGATTGGTCCCGTGCCAGCCACCAAGACCCGGGTCCTCGCGGTCGCCAACCAGAAGGGTGGCGTCGCGAAGACGACCACCGTCGCGTCCCTCGGGGCCGCGCTCGCCGAGCTCGGGCAGCGCGTGCTGCTCGTCGACCTCGACCCGCAGGCGTGCCTGACCTTCTCCCTCGGCATCGACCCCGAGGACCTCGAGCTGTCCGTGCACCACGTGCTCACCAAGGGCATGGACCCCACCGAGGTGATCCTGGAGACCGACGACGGCGTCGACCTGCTGCCGGCGACCATCGAGCTGGCGCGGGCGGAGGCCGACCTGCTGACCCGCACCGGCCGCGAGCACGTCGTGAAGATGGCGCTCGAGGACCTCGAGTACGACTGGGTGCTCCTCGACTGCCCGCCCTCGCTGGGCGTGCTCACCGTGGCCGCGCTCACCGCTGCGCAGGGCGTGCTGATCCCGTTGCAGTGCGAGACCCTGTCGCACCGCGGCGTCGGCCAGCTGCTCGACACCGTGCACGACGTACGCCGCTTCACCAACCGCAAGCTCGAGGTCTGGGGCGTGCTGCCCACCCTGTACGACGGACGCACGAACCACGCCCGCGCGGTGCTCGAGAACATCTCCGAGACCTACCAGCTCGACGTCATCGAGCCGCCGATCCCGAAGTCGATCCGCTTCGCCGAGGCCCCCGCCGCAGGACGGTCGATCCTCGGCACCACCCGCAGCCACCGCGGGGCCGAGGCGTACCGCGCCGTCGCGGCGGGCCTCACCGAACGACGGGGGTAGCGCCGTTACAGTGGCGGCATGGGACGCCACCGTGAGGTGCGCGGCCGCTCCTCGGGGGGCCGCCGCGCGACGCCCACCCGTCCCCGCTGGGACCGTCTCGGTGCCGCCGGCGGCGCGCTCGGTGTGACCCTCGTCGCCGTCCTCGGCGGCATCGGCATCCTGCCCGTCGACCCCGGCCCGGCCGCCGCGGCGAGCCTGCCCCGGCAGAGCAACGTGCAGCCGGACACGAAGACCGACTCGCTCTCCCTCGCCGACAGCACACCCACCGTGGGCACCCGCGGGGACCAGGCCACCAGCCAGGTCAACGTCCCGACCCTGCCGGCCAACAGCGGCACCGGGCGTCGGATCGTGTTCGCGATGGCAGACCAGCGGGTCTGGCTCGTCGGCGACGAGGACGACGCCGTGGAACGCACCTACCTCGTCTCCGGCAGCCTCACCGACAACCTGCAGCCCGGCACCTACAGCGTCTACTCCAAGTCGGAGGACGCGGTCGGCATCGACGACTCGGGGACGATGAAGTACATGGTGCGCTTCGCCCACGGCCCCAACGCCGCGATCGGCTTCCACGACATCCCGGTGCTCGACGGCGAGAAGGTGCAGACCCGCGACCAGCTCGGCACCCCGCAGTCGCACGGCTGCATCCGGCAGCTGCGTGCCGACGCGAAGGCGCTCTGGGACTTCGCGCCGGTCGGCACCACCGTCGTCGTGGTGGCCTGACCCGGCGGCAGATTCCCTGGGGCCCCTGTTAAACCGGCACACCCCCGACGTTGCAACGTCGGGGGTGTGCCAGTTTCCCTGGGTCCCCAGGGAAACTGGCAACGCTGCGGACGCGGTCAGTCGCCGGAAGTGCTCGCGGCCTTGCTGCCGGAGCCACTGGAGCGGCGACGGCGGCGGTTGCGGCTGCCGGCGGGCTTGGACTCGCCGTCGCCCTCGGGGCCTGCCGAAGCGGCCGCGGGGGCGGAGCCGGCCTCGACGGGCTCGCCGCTGCGGGTCCGGGTGCGGCTGCGGTTGCGGCGTGGGCGGTCACCGGCGGGCCGGTCGCCCGAGTCCGAGCGGCCACCCGAGCGGCCACCGGAGCGGCCACCCTCGGCCGAGGACGTGCGCGGCTCGGCGGGCTTCTCGGGCACGAGGCGGCCCTTGGTGCCGGGGGCGATGCCCATGTCGTGGAAGAAGTGCTCGGAGGTGGAGTAGGTCTCCAGGACCTCGTCGAACGGCAGGTCGAGCTGCTTGTTGATGACCTTCCAGCGGGTCACGTCGGCCCAGTCGACGAAGGTCACCGCGATGCCCGAGGCGCCGGCCCGGCCGGTGCGGCCGATGCGGTGGACGTAGGTCTTCTCGTCCTCGGGGCAGCTGTAGTTGATGACGTGGGTGACGTCGGCGACGTCGATGCCGCGGGCCGCGACGTCGGTCGCCACGAGCACCTTGAGCTTGCCGTCGCGGAACCGCTTGAGCGCCTTCTCCCGCGACACCTGCTGCATGTCGCCGTGCAGCGGGCTGGCGTCGAAGCCGCGCTCCTGCAGGTCGTCGGCGAGCCGCTGGGCGGCGCGCTTGGTGCGGGTGAACACGATCGTCAGGCCGGAGTTCTCGGCCTGCAGGATGCGCGAGACGAGCTCGGGCTTGTCGAGGTCGTGCACCTGGTAGATGAACTGCGCGGTGGCCGGCACGGTCTGCTGCGCGTCGCCGGACTCGGCGCGGATGTTCATCGGGTGCCGCATGTGCGTGCGGGCCAGCGACACGATCGCGCCCGGCATGGTGGCCGAGAACAGCATCGTCTGGCGGGTCTCCGGAGTCCTGGCGATCAGCCGCTCGACGTCCGGCAGGAAGCCCAGGTCGAGCATCTCGTCGGCCTCGTCGAGGACCAGCACCTTGACGTGCGCGAGGTCGAGGGCCCGGCGGTTGACCAGGTCGAGCAGCCGGCCCGGCGTACCGACGACGACGTCGACACCCTTCTTGAGGGTGTCGAGCTGGGTGTCGTAGCCGACGCCGCCGTAGACCGTCAGCACCCGGGTGCCGCGGTCCGCGCTCGCGACGG
Source organism: uncultured Actinomycetota bacterium (assembly GCA_963827435.1). Taxonomy (GTDB): domain Bacteria; phylum Actinomycetota; class Actinomycetes; order Propionibacteriales; family Nocardioidaceae; genus Nocardioides_B. The sequence goes on along the minus strand of CAWHAU010000006.1, from coordinate 73,649 downwards.
ACATGTCGTTGGAGACCTGCAGCGCGAGCTCGCGGGTCGGCGCGACGATGAGCGCCTGCGGCTTGTCGGGCGCGGCGAGGTCGGCGTGGTCGGGGTCGTGCGGCGCGACGGTGCGCTGCAGGACCGGGATGCCGAAGGCCAGGGTCTTGCCGGTGCCCGTGCGGGCCTGGCCGATGAGGTCGGTGCCCATGAGGGCGACCGACAGGGTCATCTCCTGGATCGGGAAGGGGGTGACGATGCCGACACGCTCGAGGGCGTCGGCGATCTCGGGGAGCACCCCGAGCTCTCGGAAGGTGGTCAGGATCTTGCCTGTTCTGTTCGGTGCCACCTGTGGTGACACATGGGCACGTGGACGTCGAACGTCTGGTGCCGTCGGCTCCCGCAGGACGGCCTCTGGAGGGCGTCACGCGTCGTGCAATCGACGGCGGTACGCCGCCAGTCTATCGGTAGGGTGCCGTTATGACTGAATCGCCGGCGGACCCGGGCCGCTCGGACCTGCCGGTGGCCTACTCGGACCCGGTCTACCTGGCGGCGGTCATCGACCTCCTCGGCGCCATCGCGTACGGCGAGATGTCGGCCTTCGAGCGGCTCAGCGAGGACGCCAAGATGGCCCCGGGGCTGCCGGACAAGGCGGAGCTGGCCCGGATGGCCTCGACCGAGTTCGCCCACTTCGAGGGGCTCTCGCACCGGCTCGCCGAGCTCGGCGCCGACCCGTTCGAGGCGATGTCGCCGTTCGTCGCGCCGTTCGACGCCTTCCACCTGCGTACGGCGCCCGCGGACTGGCTCGAGGGGCTGGTGAAGGCCTACGTCGGGGACGGGCTGGCCGCGGACTTCTACCGCGAGATCGCGACGTTCCTGGACGCGGACACCCGCACGATCATCATCGAGAGCCTCTCCGACGCGGGGCAGTCGGCGTTCGTCGTCGACCGGGTCCGCAAGGCGATCGCGGCCGAGCCGCGGCTCGGCGGCCGGCTGGCGCTGTGGGGTCGCCGGCTGATGGGGGAGGCGCTGTCCCAGGCGCAGCGGGTGGCCGCCGAGCGGGACGCGCTGACGGCCCTGCTGGCCGGGGGCGTCGACCGGCCCGGGCTCGACCTGGCCGCGATCGGACGGTTGTTCACGCGGCTCACCGAGAACCACGCGAAGCGCATGGAGGCGCTGGGCCTCTCGGCCTGGACGTAGGAGCGGAAGCCGACCTGCCCGGCGCTCGGGGAGCCGATCTCGACGTACGCCAGCTTGTCGGTCGGGACCAGGACCCGACGTCCCTTGCTGTCGGCGAGCGTGAGGATCTTGCCCTCGCCGCTCAGTGCCGCCGCGACCGCCTTCTCGACGGCGTCGCTCGACTCGGCCGAGTCGAGCACCAGCTCGCGGGTGGCGTTCTGCACGCCGATCTTGACCTCCACCGGAGGGCCTCCTGTCGTCTTCTGCTCGGGTGTTGCGTGGGCGAGCCGGGCGAGCCCGGGCTCAGACCTGCTCGTCGCTGCGGGGGTAGCCGCGGATGCCGCGCCAGGCCAACCCTGCGACGAGCGTAGCCGCGTCCTCCTGGGAGAGGTCGTGCGCGGTGTCCAGCCAGAACCGCGCGCTGACCTGAGCCATCCCCACCAGGGACACCGCGAGCAGCCGGGACTGCTCGGTGGGCAGGCCGGTGTCCTCGGCGATCACCTCGGCGATCGCCTCGGCGCACTCGCGGGTCACCCGGTCGACCCGCTCGCGGACTGCCTGCTCGTTGGTCAGGTCGGACTCGAACACCAGGCGGAACGCGCCCTGGGCGCTCGCGACGTAGTCGTAGAAGACGTGCATGGTCGCCGCGACCCGCTGCTTGTTGTCGTCCGTCGAGGCCAGGGCGTCCTTGGACGCCTCGATGATCGTGTCGCAGGACTGGTCGAGCAGTGCGAGGTAGAGCTCGAGCTTGCCCGGGAAGTGCTGGTAGAGCACCGGCTTGGAGACCCCCGCCCTCTCGGCGATGTCGTCCATCGCGGCGGCGTGGTAGCCCTGCGCGACGAACACCTCCAGGGCCGACTCGAGCAGCTGGGCCCGGCGGGCGTTGCGGGGCATCCGGCCCCCGCGGGGCTTCTGGTCGTGGGTCGTCGTCACCCGGCTGAGCCTACTCCGCGGTAATCCCCGCCTGGGGGAGGCGGCGCCTCGTCCGTTCGGCCAGCCGACACGAACCGTTTTCGGGCGGGAACCACCCGCGCCGGTCTCGCGCGGCAAATCGGACATCGCGGACACTGGTCGAGCAGTCGGGGAGCAGGCAAGAGGTACGACGGGGGGCTGGCTCCGCGGCCGGCACGCAACCTGGGGGTGCGTGCCGGCCCGGTTTCCTCACCGCTCCGTGTCGCTCCGGTCCCTCTCGCCCCTGCTGCCCCTCGCGCCCCGCCATCACCGGACCTTATGGTCCGAATTGCCGTTTGATATGACCCGTTTGAGCCCTGTTGTCAGGGGCCGTCCCCCGGCCACAGTGGTCAGTGTCGGCTGTTCTGTGCCGACATGTGCGGGGCCAGGCTGGGGGGCCATCCTGAGATCCGAGGCGATGCGTCGTGCGCATCGTCCCGGTCGGCTTTCCCTCCTTCCTGCCCGCATGGCCGCTGCGGGGGCGCTGCGGCTTCGCCAGGGGACAGGAAGGGAACCCGAGTGACTTCGACCAACAGCAGGTCCACGCCGCACAAGCGATCATGGCGGGCGAGAACGACCGCCGTGCTCGGTGCGCTGAGCGTGGTGATGATGTCCGGGGGGCTGGTCCTGATGACCAGCGGTTCGGCCCAGGCGTCGGTGACCAACACCGACAACGTGACGATCTGTCACGACCCGCAGGGCAACGGCAACACCGGCAACGGCTACACGATCGAGACGGTCGACCCGTTCTCGATCATCAAGGACAGCGGGCACGACGGCCACGCCGGCGACATCATCCCGACGTTCACCTACAACTTCGACCAGGGCTCGCACCACTACGAGGGCACCTACTCGGGCAAGAACACCGACAAGGCGAGCTGGATCGGCAGCAACTGTGCCGCGCCTGCCCCCAAGACGTCCGTGAGCCCGAACTACCCGTCGGCGACCGACCCGACCTGTGCGGCGGCCGGCCACCTCGTGGTCCCGTCGCAGCCCACCGGCGTGACGGTGAGCGGTGGCGCCGCGGACGGCAGCGGCCCGGGCAGCTACACCTTCACCTACGCCCCGGCGTCGTCGAGCTACGTGTTCCCGTCCGGGACCGCGACCAGCAAGACGGTCACGGTCCTGGCGAAGAAGTCGGGTGACGAGTGCACGAACGACGTCCAGCCCACGCTGGTCACGCCCAACGCCCCGTCGCAGACGGAGCCGACCTGCACCACGGCGGGTGCCATCACCGCCCCGGCCGCACAGACCGGCGTCGTGGTGACGAGCACCGACCTCGGCAACGGGGCGACGCGGTTCGACTCGGTGCCGGCCACCGGCTACACGTTCGGCGCGGGCAACGCGCAGTCCGTGTCGCACACGGTGACGGCGAAGCCGAAGAAGACCGGCGCAGGCTGTGCTGAGGTCGAGGGCACCGATGACAGCACCGGCCAGCCGTCGACGCCGACGCCGGACGAGCCCGAGGTCGAGGGAACCAACGCGTCGCGGACGCCGTCGGCGGTCAAGGCCCCGGTGGTCAAGGCCCCGGTGGTCAAGGCACACGTGGCCAACGCGCCGGTGGTCAAGGGCACCTCGGCCGTCGTGCCGAACGCCGTCCCGAACGCCGTGGACGCGGGTCTGGCGGGCGCTCCGCTGACCGACGTCCGGGTCCTCCTGGGCCAGGCGCTCCTCGGTGGTGGCCTGCTGCTCCTCGCGGGCGCGGCTTGGTCCGGTCTCGGCCTCCGCAGGCGCGGTGACCTCCAGGCCTGACGCACGAGCCGGGCACGGCGCCCACCGCTGGTGGGTCGCCGTGCTCGGTGCTGTGCTGGTCGCGGTGGCGGTGCTGCTGCTGTGGTCGGCGGTCACCGGGCTGGTCGACCGGTCCCGCGCCTCCCGCGAGGGGGCCGCCACGATGCCGGTCACCGCGTCGCCCTACGTCGTCGAGCCGCGGGTCGTGCTCCAGGCGGCCGACACCCCGCCGCGGCCCGAGCGGCTGCCGCACGCCGGCCGTCCGATCCGTCTTCTCGTGCCCCGGTTGCACGTGGATGCGCCCGTCGTACCCATCGCGGCGCCGGGCCGGGTCCTCGTGCCGCCCGGCAACCCGCAGATGCTGGGCTGGTGGGACGACGGTGCCGTGCCCGGCGCGGCGCACGGCGGCGCGCTGATCACCGGCCACACCGTGCACACCGGCGGCGGCGCCTTCGACGACCTGGAGACGCTGAGGCCGGGTGACACGGTCCGGGTGCGTACGGCGAAGGGACCGATCCGCTACGAGGTGACCGGCGTGACGGTCTACCGCAAGGCCAGCCTGGCCCGCGACGCCGCCAAGGTGTTCCGCCAGCGCGGCCCGGGCCGGCTGGTGCTGATCACCTGCGAGGACTGGAACGGCACGACGTACCTCTCCAACGCTGTGGTCTTCGCCGACCCCGTGTGACCGCGCTCGCCCCGCGGGCTGCCCGGATGACGGGACGCGCCGGGAGGCGGGCCACGGCTCGGGGAACATGGACGGTCCGGGTGTTGTTCTCCCGACGAAACTGCCCAGACGGTCCGAGGAGTGTTCGTGTCCCTGCCACCCCTGGTCGAGCCCGCCGACGAGCTCACCATCGACGAGGTACGCCGCTACAGCCGGCACCTGATCATCCCCGACGTGGGCATGACCGGGCAGAAGCGGCTGAAGAACGCGAAGGTGCTGGTCATCGGGGCCGGCGGCCTCGGCAGCCCGGCGCTGCTGTACCTCGCGGCAGCCGGTGTCGGCACCCTCGGCATCGCCGAGTTCGACGAGGTCGACGAGTCCAACCTGCAGCGCCAGGTGATCCACGGGCAGAGCGACGTGGGCCGGCCCAAGGCCGAGTCGGCGAAGGACTCCATCGCGGAGGTCAACCCGCTGGTCAACGTCGTGGTGCACAACGAGCGCCTCGACAACGACAACGTGATGCGGATCTTCGAGGGCTACGACCTGATCGTCGACGGCACCGACAACTTCGCGACCCGCTACATGGTCAACGACGCGGCGTACTTCCTCGGCATCCCCTACGTGTGGGGCTCGATCTACCGGTTCGACGGACAGGCGTCGGTGTTCGCGCCGACGCTGGCCGAGGACGCGCCCTGCTACCGGTGCCTCTACCCGGAGCCGCCGCCGCCCGGCATGGTGCCGTCCTGCGCCGAGGGTGGCGTGCTCGGCGTGCTCTGCGCGTCGATCGGCTCGATCCAGGTCAACGAGGCCATCAAGCTGCTGACCGGTGTCGGTGACCCGGCCGTCGGCAAGCTGGTCATCTACGACGCCCTGGAGCTGGAGTGGCGCAAGCTCAAGGTGCGCAAGGACCCGAGCTGTGCGCTGTGCGGCGAGAACCCCACGGTCACCGAGCTGATCGACTACGACGCGTTCTGCGGCGCGATCTCCGACGAGGCGGCCGACGCCGCTGTCGACGCGACGATCTCGGTCACCCAGCTCGAGCACATGCTCAAGGAGCGCGAGAACGGCTCCCGCGACTTCGTCCTGGTGGACGTCCGCGAGCCCAACGAGTACGAGATCAACAAGATCCCCGGCTCGGTGCTGATCCCCAAGGGCGACTTCCTCAACGGGTCGGCGTTCGACGAGCTCTCCCAGCTCACCAGCAACAACCAGCAGGTCGTGCTGCACTGCAAGTCGGGTGTGCGCTCGGCCGAGGCGCTGGCGATCGTCAAGGGCGCCGGTTACGCCGACGCCGTGCACGTCGGCGGTGGCGTGGTCGCCTGGGTCAACCAGATCGACCCCAGCCAGCCGTCGTACTGACGCCTCCCGCACCACCGCGCAAGACCCCCGCCGGACCCGTCCGGCGGGGGTCTTCTGCTGCCCGGGACCGTGACCTCAGCCGGACTCGCTCGTTGTGACCGGTGACACGAACCTTTCTGGGAAGGAACACACATGCAGAAGTCTCGGATCCGCGCGCTCGCCGCGTTCGGTGCCAGCGCGGTCGTCGCGGCCGCCGGTGTCGCGGCGACCACCGCCCCGGTGGAGGCCGCTGCGGGCTACGCGCCCGCCGACACGGCCCAGATCCACCCCGGCACGATGATGTACACCGACGGGGCCCAGTGCACCGCGAACTTCGTGTACACCGACGGCGCGGGCAACACCTACGTGGGCTACGCCGCGCACTGCGCCGGCACCGGCGCCGCGACGGACACCGACGGCTGCAGCACCCAGTCCCTCCCGCTGGGCACCAAGGTGACCTTCAACGAGGGCGGCAGCCTGGTCGACGAGGGCACCCAGGTCGGCACCGGCACGCTCGCCTACAGCTCCTGGCTGACCATGCAGAAGAAGGGCGAGAAGGACACCAACACCTGCGCCTACAACGACCTGGCCCTGGTGAAGGTCGACAACGCCGACGTCGGCAAGGTCAACCCGTCCGTGCCGTTCTGGGGCGGTCCGACCGGCCTCGACACCGACGGTACGGCGGCCGGCGACCGGGTCTACACCTACGGCAACTCCAGCCTGCGCGGCGGCATCGAGCAGCTGAAGCCGCACACCGGCGCCAGCCTCGGCGACGACGCGGCCGACGGCGGCTGGTCGCACCCGGTGTACACCGTCACCCCCGGCATCCCCGGCGACTCCGGCAGCGGCTTCATGAGCGCCGACGGCACGGCGCTCGGCGTGCTGTCGACCGTGGCGATCGCGCCGCTCGCCGGCTCCAACGGCGTCGGCGACCTGAGCAAGGAGCTCGCGTACGCCCAGGCCAACTCCGGCATCGCCGGCCTGAGCCTGGTCAACGGCACCGAGCCGTTCTCGCCGGTGCTCTGAGCGGGGGACTCACGCAGCACCCCGACCGGGCCCGGTCTCCGTGGTGGAGACCGGGCCCGGCTCCGTTCCCGCACGCTGGGTCGTGTCTCTCGAGCTTGCCGCGACATTCTTCCGAGACACGCCCTAGGGTGCTGACGTGACGGGGAGGCAGCGTCGGCCGACAGCGGCGCCGACGGCGCTGCTGCCGGTCGGCGTCCTGCTCGGCCTGCTGGTGCTGGTCTGGGCGGCCACCACCGGTCCGGTGCGGATGCTCCGCGACTCGGGCCGCCGCTACGTCTTCGAGCCGCCGACACCCACCGCGTCACCGAGCGACGGCTCCACGCCCGCCGGCAGCCTGCGCGAGGTCACCAAGGACATCAAGCCGATCGCGGACCTCTCCTGGCTCGGCGACCTCATCGCGACCGGCGCCCTGCTGCTGGTCTGCATCGCGGTGCTTCTCGGGCTCCGCTGGCTGTGGCTGCACCGGTGGCACCCGCCCGAGCAGCCCGAAGAGGTCCCCTTCGACGTGCTCCCTGCTCAGGTGGCCGCGTCGATCAGCAACGACCGGGCCGCGCAGCTCGAGGCCGTCGCCGAGGGCGCACCGCGCAACGGGATCGTGGCGTGCTGGCTGCGGCTCCAGGCGAGCGTGGAGGAGGCCGGCGTCCCACCGCGGCGCTCGGACACGTCCGCCGAGTTCGTGCAGCGCGTGCTGCGGTCGCTCGACCTCGACCCGCGCGCGGTCGCCACGCTGGCGGCGCTCTACCGCGAGGCGCGCTTCTCCGAGCACCCCGTCGGGGAGGACGCTCGCACCGCCGCTCGCGCCGCGCTCGAGAGCCTGCACGACGACCTCGCCGCCCGCCGGATGACGCCGTGAGCCCGGCGCCCCTGGATGCCCGCGAGGCCCGTGAGGTGCGCCGGCGGTGGGCGGCGCGGATCGCGTCCACGTTCGCGCTCTGGACCGTCGTGGTCGGCATCGCGGTGTGGAAGGGCAACCATCCTGATGCGCTGCTGCTCGGCCTGACGTTCGCCGCGGCCGCCGCCACGCTCTGGCTCTACCTGGACGCGGGCGCGGTCGCGGAGGCACCGCTGTGGGACCGGGGGGACGACGACCCGGTCCGGCCGCCGGGGGAGGACGCCCGGCTGGCGCTGCTGACCCGCGTGGTCGGGCAGCACCTCGACGGCCGGCAGGTCGGCGACGGCCTGCACCGCCATCTCCTCGACCTGGCCGACCAGCGGCTGATGTCCTCCCACGGCGTCAGCTGGCGGGTGGATCCCGACCAGGCCGCCCCGCTGCTCGGCCCCGAGCTGGTGGCGCTGGCCCGACAGCTTCCGCCCTACCCCCGCATGAACCTCCAGCAGATCGACGTACTCCTGACCCGGATCGAGGCACTGTGAGCACACCCGAGCACGAGCCCCAGCGCGACCAAGGGCGCTACGCGGCCGCGGCCGAGGCCTCGCGCCTCGCGGCAGAGGTGCTGGACCAGGTCGAGCGGGCCGTGGTCGGCAAGCGCGACGCGCTGGTGATGGTGCTGGCCGGCATCCTCGCCGGCGGGCACGTCCTCATCGAGGACCTGCCGGGCCTCGGCAAGACGCTCGCGGCCCGGTCGTTCGCGCAGACCCTGGGGCTGCGGTTCACGCGGGCGCAGTTCACCCCGGACCTGCTGCCCGCCGACCTGACCGGGTCGTTCGTCTACGACCAGAAGCGGTCCGAGTTCGACTTCCGGCCCGGGCCGCTGTTCACCGGGCTGCTGCTCGCCGACGAGGTGAACCGCACCCCGCCGAAGACGCAGGCCGCGCTGCTCGAGGCGATGCAGGAGGGGCAGGTCACCGTCGAGGGGCAGACGTTCCCGCTGGAGGCGCCCTTCCACGTGCTGGCCACCGCGAACCCCGTCGAGTACGAAGGCACCTACCCGTTGCCCGAGGCCCAGCTCGACCGGTTCCTGATGCGGGTCTCCTTCGGCTACCCCAGCCACGACCAGGAGTGGGACGTGCTGCGGCGCCGGCTCGACCGGCGGCAGGAGGCCCAGCACCTCGACCCGGTCACCGACGCCGACGGGCTGCTCCGGATGCAGGCCGCGATCGAGACCGTCACGGTCGAGGAGAGCGTCGGGCGCTACTGCGTCGCGCTGGCGTCGGCGACCCGCGAGCACCCGCAGGTGCTGATGGGCTCCTCCCCGCGCGGCGCGCTCGCGCTGATGCTGACGGCCCGGGCGTACGCCGTGATCGGCGGCCGTGACTACGTCGTGCCGGAGGACGTCAAGGCCGTCGCTCCCTCCGTGCTGGCGCACCGGGTCACCGTCAAGCCCGAGCTCTGGATGAGCGACGTGAGCGGCGCGACGGTGGTGCGCAGCGTGCTGGCGCAGGTCGACACCCCGGGAGCGCTGGAGAGCGGCTTCCGCCGACCGGGGGCCTGAGGTGCTCCGCGGCGCGACCTGGCACGCGACCCCGGTGCTGGTGCGCGCCGCGCTCGGGTCCGCGGCGCTGTCCGTGATCGCTGTCGTGCTGGCCCGGCCCGACCTGCTCGTGCTGGCCACCCCGCTGCTCGTGCACGCCGTCGGCGCCGTCGTACGTCGACCCGTGCGGACGCCGAGCGCGACGGTCCGGCTCGGCAACCCCTACGTCCGCGAGGGCGACGGCACCCTCGTCAGGGTCACCGTCGACGGCGCGGAGGACGTCGAGCACGCGGTCTACGCGCTGGTGACGCACCGGCACGTGGTGGCGCGGCCGGCCTCCGGGGTGGTCGGGGCGTCGTGGTGGGACCGGGCCTCGCGCCGCGTGCTCGAGCTGCCGGTCGCCAGCCTGCGCTGGGGACGGCGTCGGATCGGCGACGGGCTGGTCGCGGGCACGTCGGGCTGGGCCGGCTACGCCTGGGGGCCGGTGCCGCTGTTCGCGCAGGACCTCACCGTGCTGCCGCAGCCGGGCGTCTTCGACAGCCGGACCGCGTCGCCGCACCCGATCGGGCTGGTCGGCCAGCACCCGGCCCGGCGGCGCGGCGACGGCTCGGAGTTCGAGAGCATCCGGCCCTTCCAGCCCGGCGACCGGCTGCGCCGGGTGCAGTGGCGGGTCAGCCTGCGCACCGGCAACCTGCACGTCACCAGCACGGTCGCCGAGGAGGACGCGAGCGTGCTGCTGCTCGTGGACAGCGGGGTGGAGGTCGGCCGCAGCGAGGGGGTCCGCGGCCGGGCCAGCACCCTCGACGTCGCGGTGCGGGCGTCGGCCGCGGTGGCCGAGCACTACCTGATCCGCGGCGACCGGGTGGGCCTGCGGATCCTCGGGTCGACCCACCACAACGCCGTGCACACCGCCGCGGGCCGGCGACACCTGCGCCGGGTGCTCGACACGCTGGCCCGCGTCGTACCGGGGGAGAACCGCGACCTCGACCTCGACCGGATGCGCTTCCAGGTCTCCGCCGGGAGCATCGTGCTGGTCTTCTCGCCGATGCTGTCCCAGGTCTCCGTGGTCGCCACCACCACGCTCGCGGCCCGGGGCCTGGACGTCGTGGTGGTCGACTGCCTGCCCGACGACATCGACGTGGCGGGCGACGACGAGCGGGCCGCGCTGGCCTGGCGGATGCGGCTGCTCGAGCGCGACGCGCTGCTGACGCGGCTGCGCCGCAGCGGCATCCCGGTGGTGGCCTGGCGCGGCCCGGGCACGCTCGACGAGGTGCTGCGCCGGCTCGGCCGCCGCGGCGCGCGGACGACGGCGGGCCACCGGTGAACGTCCTGGACCGGGTCGCCCTGTCGACCCCCGAGGAGCGGGCCCTGCGGGCCGTGGTGCTCGTGACCCCGCTCGTCTTCCTGGCCCTGATCCCGATCGGTGGCGGGGTGTTCCACCCGGTGTTCAGCGCGGTCGCGGTGGGCCTGGCGGTGCTGGTCGCGCTGCTGCCGGAGGGCAACGCCGCGCTCGGGCTGGTGCTGTACCTCGGCGTGCTGTGGATGCTCTCCGCCCCCGAGCCCCTCGGCGGCTGGACGCTGGTCGCCACCGCCGACCTGTACCTCCTGCACCTGGCGTGCACGCTGCTGTCCTACGGCCCGCCCGGCCACCGTCCGGACGCCACCCTGCTCGGGCTGTGGTCACGGCGGTCGGTGCTCTGCCTCGGTGCAGCGGTGCTGGTGTGGCTGGTGGCCCGGACGGTCGACTTCCTGGACCTCCCACCGAGCGGCGCCGGCGTCGGTCTCGCGCTCGTGGTGCTGCTCGGCTGGGTCGCCGTGCTGACCGTCCGGCTCGCCCGCGACGGCGCCGAGGACGCTGGCTAGGGCCTGTCTGTCGATGCCGCCGCGGCGTCCGCGGCCCAGCTGACGCGACCTCGTCTCCAGACAGGCCCTAGGGTGCCGGGCATGGACCCGGACGAGTACGTCGAGGCGGTGCTCACCCTGGTGGAGCAGATCCCCCGGGGCCGCGTGACGACCTACGGCACGCTCGCCGACGCCGTCGGGTACGGCGGCCCGCGTCGGGTCGGACGGGTGATGTCGACGCACGGCGGCTCCGTGCCGTGGTGGCGGGTGGTGCGCGCGGACGGGTCGCTGCCGCCCAGTCACGACGAGGAGGCCCGCGCGCACTACCGCGAGGAGGGCACGCCGTTGAAGCGCTCGGGGCGGATGGACATGGAGCAGGCGTACTTCGGGGAGTTCTGACGCCTCCCGACCTTGCGGGGGCACGGCCCTCCCTACCCTGGGACCGGTGAGCGTCCCGACCGAAGTCCCCGTCACCGTCTCGATCACCCGCCACGTCGAGCCCTCGCGCGTCGACGAGATGGTCGCCTGGGTGCGGGCCGGCTCCGCGCTCGCCGAGCGGTTCCCCGGGTTCCTCGGGACCGGTTGGGTGCGCCCCGGCGGCGGATCGGACGAGTGGCACATGCTCTACCGCTTCGACAGCGCCGAGTCGCTCGGTGCGTGGGAGGCCTCCGACCAGCGGGCCTGGTGGCTCGGGTCGGCGCAGGGCCTGGTCGGTGAGTCGCTGCGCGAGCGTCGTACCGGCATCGAGGGGTGGTTCGACCAGCCGATCGAGCACGACGTCGAGGACCTCCGGCCCCGGCCGGCGGCGCCGCCCCGCTGGAAGCAGGCCGTCATGATCTGGACCGCGTTCTTCCCGCTCAGCCTGCTCACCGGGCTGCTGCTGCGGGACGTGGCGCCGGGGCTGGCGATCCTGCCGCGGGTGCTGCTCACGACCGTCGTGATGACGCCGGTCATGACTACGTCGTGCTGCCCCAGCTGACCCGACGGCTCGACTGGTGGCTGCAGGGACGACGCGCCCCCTGGCGTCGCTGAAACTGTCGGCCGCCGATGATCTGATGGTCCCGTGACGACGTACCGGCTCCTTCACGAGCGGTCCGCCCCTGTCGCACCCCCGACGCTGGACCCGTTCCAGCAGTCGGTGGTCGACCACCCGGGCGGGCCGCTGCTCGTGCTGGCCGGCCCCGGCACCGGCAAGACCACCACGCTGGTCGAGGCGATCGTGGACCGGATCGAGCGGCGCGGTGCCTCCCCGGACTCGGTGCTCGCGCTCACCTTCGGCCGCAAGGCCGCCGAGCAGCTCCGCGACCGGGTCACCGCCCGGCTCGGCCGCACCATGGCGACCACGCTGAGCTCGACGTTCCACTCCTTCGCCTACGGCCTCGTCCGGCGCTACGCGACCGCCGACCTCTACGCCGCTCCGCTGCGGCTGCTGTCGGCGCCTGAGCAGGACGTCATCCTCCAGGAGCTGCTGGCCGGCAACCGCGCCTCCGGGCTGTGGCCGCAGGGCTTCGAGCAGGCGCTGGCGACGCGCGGGTTCGCGCGCGAGGTGCAGGCGGTGCTGGCCCGGGCCCGGGAGAAGGGGCTCGACCCGGTCGACCTCAAGGAGCTCGGCGACGAGGCGGGTGCCCCGGAGCTGGCCGCCGCCGCGCAGTTCATGCAGCAGTACCAAGTCATCCTCGACGACCAGTCCTCCATCGACTACCCGGAGCTGATCTACCGCGCGGTGCTGCTGGCCGAGCAGCCCGCGGTGCGGGCCGACCTGCGCGCGCGCTTCGGCCACGTCTTCGTCGACGAGTACCAAGACACCGACCCGAGCCAGGTGCGGCTGCTCCGGGCGATCGCCGGTGACGGCCGCGACCTCGTCGTCGTCGGCGACCCCGACCAGTCGATCTACGCCTTCCGGGGCGCCGAGGTCCGCGGCATCCTCGACTTCCCGCGCGACTTCCGGCACCTCGACGGCCGGACCGCCGACACCGTCGCGCTCCGGGTCACCCGCCGCTTCGGACCTCGGCTGCTCCGCCTCTCGCGGGCGGTGGTCTCCGGGCTGGCCACGACCGGCAGCATCGACGCCGAGACCTTCACGGCGTTCCGGCAGCCCACGGCGCTGGGCTCCGAGTTCGGCGCCGGCCGGGCCGACGTGCTGACCTTCGACACGGAGCGCGCCGAGACCGAGCACGTCGCCGACCTGCTGCGCCGCTCCCACCTCGAGGACGGTGTGCCCTGGTCGCAGATGGCGGTCCTCGTCCGCTCCGGGCGTACGTCGATCCCGCGACTGCGCCGCGCACTGGGTGCCGCCGGGGTGCCCGTCGAGGTGGCGGCCGACGACACCCCGCTGGTGCAGGAGCCGGCCGTGCTGCCGCTGCTCGACGCCCTGCGCGCGGTCGTCGACCTCACCGTCGAGGACCCCGCCGACGTGGACCATCTCGGGGCCGACCGGGCCGAGGCGCTGCTCGGGTCTCCCGTCGGCGGGCTCGACGCCACCGAGGTGCGCGCGCTCGCACGCGCGCTGCGGGCCCGCGAGAAGCACCTCGCGGAGCAGGAGGACCGGGTCGCGCGCCCGTCGCCCGTCCTGCTGCGCGAGGCGCTGCTGCACCCGGAGCTGCTCGACGGGGCGGCCGGCCGCGAGCGCGGCGCCGCGAAGGCGCTGGCCCTCGGCCTCCTGCTGCAGCGCAGCCGGGTGCTGCTCGACGACGGTGCGACGGCCGAGGAGGTGCTCTGGCAGCTGTGGTCGGGCACCGACTGGCCGCGCCGGCTGCGCCGCGGCGTCGACCAGGGCGGCCACGCCGCCCGGCTCGCGCACCGCGACCTCGACGCCATCTGCGCGCTCTTCGAGGTGGCCGCGCGTGCGGAGGAGCAGCGCGGCCACACCAGCGTGGCCAGCTTCCTGGCGTCGCTGCGGGCCCAGCAGATCCCCGGTGACACGCTCGCCGAGCGAGGGGTGCGCGGCGAGGCGGTCCGGCTGCTCACCGCCCACCGGTCCAAGGGCCTCGAGTGGCGGTTCGTGGTGGTCGCCCACGTCCAGGACGAAGCCTGGCCGGACCTGCGGCGCCGCTCGTCCCTGCTGCACGCCGACCGCATCGGCGCCGACGGGCTGCTGCCGCCGGTGAGCCCGGCGGCGCTGCTCGCCGAGGAGCGGCGGCTGTTCTACGTCGCCTGCACCCGCGCCCGCGAGCGGCTGCTGGTCACCGCCGTCGCGTCGCCCGAGGACGACGGCGAGCAGCCGAGCCGGTTCGTCGACGAGCTGGCCGCCGCGGCCCAGGCCGACGGTGCCGGCGGCTACGTCCGGCACGCCCACCTCCAGGGCCGCCCGCACCGCCCGCTCTCCCTCGCCGGCCTGGTTGCGGACCTGCGTCGCACCCTGTCCGAGCAGGGCACCTCGCCGGCGCTGCGCCGGGCCGCCGCGGACCGGCTCGCCCGGCTCGCGGAGGCCTCCCACCGCGGGCTGCCGCTGGTGCCGGCGGCCGACCCCGGGCAGTGGTGGGGCACCCGCGCCCGCAGCGTCTGCGCGACCCCGGTCGAGGCGGCCGACCAGCCGGTGACGCTGTCCGCAAGCTCCCTGGACGCGATCCTGACCTGCCCCGCGAAGTGGTTCCTGGAGCGCAAGGCCGGCGGCGAGATGCCGTCGAGCCAGTCGCAGGGCTTCGGGCTCGTCGTGCACACGCTCGCCGACCGGGTGGCCAAGGGCGAGATCGGTGCCGGGGGCCGGTCCCGCGACGAGGTGCTGGCCGAGCTGATGGGCCACGTCGACTCGGTCTGGGACCAGATCGCCTTCCGCACGCCCTGGTCGGGCGGCCGTGAGCGGGCCGAGGTCGAGGCGGCGCTGGGCCGGTTCCTCGACTGGCACACCGCCCCCGGGGCGCGCACGGTGGTCGCCACCGAGCAGCACCTGACGGCGGAGGTGACCCTGCCCGACGGGCAGCGGGTGCGCCTCAACGGCTACGCCGACCGGCTCGAGATCGACGACGCCGGTCGGGTCGTCGTGGTCGACCTGAAGACCTCGAAGTACCCACCCACCGACAAGGACCTGCCGGCCAACCCCCAGCTCGGCCTCTACCAGCACGCAGTCGCCAACGGCGCCGTCGACGACCTCGTCGCCGACCTGGTCGACGGCCCCGGCGTCCCCGGCGGCGCCGAGCTCGTCCAGCTCCGCAAGGCGCTCGCCGCCGGCGCCAAGATCCAGCAGCAGGCCCCCCAGGAGCCCGGCCCCGACGGCAGCACCACCGTCGAGCTGCAGCTGATGCGGGCCGCGCACGTCGTCCGCGGCGAGGTGTTCGACGCGACCCCCGGCAAGCACTGCGACCACTGCCAGTTCCACTCCGTCTGTCCGACCAAGGCCGCAGGGACGGTGCTGTCGTGAGGCTCGACACCCCGGAGGCGCTGCAGCGGCTCACCGGATCGACGTACCCGCTCAGCGAGCAGCAGTTCGCCGCGGTCACCGCTCCGCTCGAGCCGCAGGTGGTGATCGCCGGCGCCGGCTCGGGCAAGACCACCGTGATGGCGGCCCGGGTGGTGTGGCTCGTGGCGACCGGCCTGGTCGCGCCCCACGAGGTCCTCGGTCTCACGTTCACCACCAAGGCGACCCACGAGCTCGCCACCCGGATCCGCGGGTCGCTGCGCGCGGCCGGCATCCTGCGGCCTCCGGGCGAGCGCCCGGCCGACCGCGGCACCGAGCCGGAGGAGCCCGAGGAGCCGACGGTGGCGACCTACAACGCCTACGCCGCCTCCCTGCTCACCGAGCACGGCCTGCGCATCGGCCACGAGCCGGACACCCGGGTGATCGCGGACGCGTCCCGCTACCAGCTCGCGGCACGGGTGGTGGCGCGCCACCGCGGCACCGTCGAGCTGCTGAGCGACCACCCCAAGACCGTGATCGACAACCTGCTCGCCCTCGACAGCGCGATGAGCGAGCACCTGGTCACCCCCGACGACGTGCGGGCCTTCCAGGACCGGCACCGCGGCGCGGTCCAGGAGGCACTGGCGGCCGAGACGCTGAAGACGAAGATCGCCGAGGTGGCCAAGGTGCTCAACACCTTCGGCCGGCGCGAGGAGCTCCTCGGCCTGGTCGAGAGCTACCGCGCCACCAAGCGCGACCTCGGGCTGATGGACTTCTCCGACCAGATCGAGCTCGGCGCCCGGCTGGCCGACGTGCAGCGCGAGGTGGGAGCGCTGGAGCGGGGGAAGTACCACGTGGTGCTCCTCGACGAGTACCAAGACACCTCGGTGGCGCAGGCGCTGATGCTGAGCCGGCTGTTCTCCGGCCCCGACGAGGCGGCCGGTCGCGGTCACGCGGTGAGCGCCGTGGGCGACCCCAACCAGGCGATCTACGGCTGGCGCGGTGCGTCGGTGTCCAACATCGTCGGCTTCGGGCAGGACTTCCCGCGGGCCGACGGGTCGGCCGACGTGGCGACGTACCCCCTCAGCGTCAACCGGCGGTCGGACGCCCGGATCCTCCAGGCCGCCAACGACCTCGCCGCGCCGCTCTACCGCCAGTTCACCTCCGTGCGCGAGCTCGAGCCGCCGCCGCACGCCGAGGACGGCACGGTGCGGGTCGCGGTCCACCGCAGCTCCGTCGACGAGCTCGGCTGGCTGCCCAAGCAGGTGATCGCCGCCCACGAGGCGATGGAGACGCCGGCCTGGCGCGAGATCGGCGTCCTCACCCGCGACAACGCCCACGCCGCCGAGGTGTTCGACGCGCTCACCCGGGCCGAGATCCCGGTGGAGATCGTCGGTCTGCAGGGTCTGCTCCGCCTCCCCGAGGTTGCCGAGGTCGTCGCCACGCTCACGCTGCTCCACGACCTCACCGCGAACGCCGAGCTGCTCACCCTGCTCACCGGACCACGGTGGGCGGTCGGCAGCCGCGACCTGGCCCTGCTCGGCCGGCGCGCCCGTCACCTCACCCGGTTCACCGAGCCGCGCGAGCGGGAGCGGCTCCGCGACCTCGCCGAGGAGCTCGAGGCCGCCGTCTCCGGGGCCGACCCGACCGAGGTGGTGTCCCTGAGCGACGCCCTGGAGGACCCGGGGGAGGGTGACTACTCCGCCGAGGCGCGCGAGCGGTTCACGCTGCTGTCCGGAGAGCTGCGCTACCTCCGTGCGCACGCCGGCGAGCCGCTCCTCGACCTGGTCCGCCGCATCATCGACACCACCGGCATCGACGTCGAGCTGGCCTCGTCGGTCAGCCCGGCGGCCCAGGCCCGGCGCGACAACCTCGACCTGTTCGTGAAGGCGGTCGCGGAGTTCCAGGCCGTCGACGGCTCGGTCACGCTGCCCGCGCTGCTGGCCTATCTCCAGGCCGAGGACGAGTACGGCTCCGGCCTCGACGTCGCCACGCCCACCGAGGCGGACTCGGTCAAGCTGCTCACGGTGCACCGCTCCAAGGGGCTCGAGTGGGACGCCGTCTTCCTGGTCGGGGTGGCGGAGGGCCGCTTCCCGACCGGCACCACCCGCACCAAGTGGCTCAACGGACCCGCCGTCCTGCCGAACCCGCTCCGCGGCGACGCCCGTGACCTGCCGGCGCTCGGCGGCTGGTCGGCCGCGGAGCTCAAGCAGTTCGCCGACGACAGCAAGGCCCACGAGCTCCAGGAGGAGCTGCGTCTCGGGTACGTCGCGCTGACCCGGGCCCGCCACCTGCTCGTGGTCTCGTCCTACTGCTGGTCGCCGCAGCGCAAGACGCCCCTGGGTCCGTCCCCCTACCAGCACACCCTGCGGGACTCGCTGGCCCGCTGGGGCGAGGAGCCCGAGCTGTGGGAGGACAAGCCCGGCAAGGGCAGCCTCAACCCGCTCGACGAGCTGTCGTCGGGGCTGCCGTGGCCGATGGAGGCGCACGCCGGCGAGGTCGAGCGACGGCTCCGGGCGGCCGAGCTGGTCCAGGAGGCGCTGGCGCGGCGCGCGGCCGGCGACCGCGCGAGGACGTCGACGACGGGCTCGACATGGTCGAGGCGGCGACGGTCCAGGAGTGGGACGCCGAGCTCGACCGGCTGCTGGTCGAGGCGCGGCGTGACCGGGCCGACGAGGTGCCGGTGCCGCTGCCCTCCAGCCTGTCCGCGACCGCCCTGGCCCGGCTCCGCGACGACCCGGACGCGCTCGCCGGTGAGCTGGCCCGCCCGATGCCGCGCAGGCCGTCGCCGTCGGCCCGGTTCGGCACCCGGTTCCACGCCTGGGTCGAGGCACGGTTCGGCCAGCAGGAGCTGATGGACCCCGACGAGCTGCCGGGTCGCGGCGACGCGGAGATCGACGACGACGAGGACCTCCGCGCGCTGGTGGAGCGGTTCGAGCAGGGTGCCTTCGCCGACCGGACCCCGGTCGCGGTGGAGCCGCCGTTCGCGCTGGTGCTCGACGGCCAGGTGGTCCGGGGCCGCATCGACGCGGTCTACGCCGAGCAGGTCGACGGCGGCGACGGCTACCTCGTCGTGGACTGGAAGACCAACCGGGCGCAGACCGCCGACCCGCTGCAGCTGGCGGTCTACCGGCTCGCCTGGGCGGAGCTCGCCGGGGTGCCGGTGGAGCGGGTCCGCGCGGCGTTCTACTACGTCCGCTCCGGGGACCTCGTCGAGCCCGTCGGCCTGCAGTCACGCACCGAGCTCGAGGCCCTGCTCCGCCCGTCCTGACCATGCCGGATGGTCCGCTCTGACCATGGGACGACGTGGACGTCGGGGGTCACGATGGGTGCGGGAGGAAACCATGACGATTCGCGCCGACGAGAAGACCGCTGCCCCGAACCTGACCGTGCCCGCGCAGGCCGGCACCGTGCCGGACCGGGTGCCGACGGTGGTGGACCACATCCACACCCACGGCAAGCGGTGCTACTGGGACTTCCGGGACGCCGGCTGGGTCTGCACCCGCGACTAGCGGACCTCGGCTCAGCCCACGGCGAGCATCGCGTCGAGCGCGATGCCGACCATGTCGGCGAACGTCTCCTGCCGCTCGTGCGCGGAGGTGTGCTCGCCGGTGACGATGTGGTCGGAGACGGTGCACACCGCGAGCGCGCGCCGCTTGTACTGGGCCGCGAGCGTGTACAGCGCGCTCGCCTCCATCTCGACGGCCAGCACGCCGTAGTCCGCCATCCGCTGGGTGAGCTCCGGCCGGGGGCTGTAGAACGAGTCGCCGGACAGGATCAGCCCGACCTTCGTCGCCACGTCCAGGTCGCGCGCGATGCTGGCGTCGTACGCCGCCCGCAGCAGGTCGAAGTCGGCGACCGGGGCGTAGTCGAGACCCTCGAACCGGATCCGGTTCATCGAGGAGTCGGTGCACGCACCGGACGCGAGCACCAGGTCGCGCAGGGCCAGGTCCTCCGACAGCGCCCCGCAGGACCCGACGCGCACGACGGAGCGGACGTCGTACTCGGCGAAGAGCTCGTTGACGTAGATCGACAGCGACGGGAGCCCCATGCCGGACCCCTGCACGGACACCCGCTCGCCGCGGAAGGTGCCGGTGTAGCCGTACATCCCGCGGACCTCGGAGTAGCAGGTGGCGTCCTCGAGGAAGGTCTCCGCGATCCACCTCGCCCGCAGCGGGTCGCCCGGGCAGCAGGACGTACGGCGCGATCTGTCCCGGCTCCGCGCCGATGTGGATGCTCATGGCGGGAGGGTATCGATGCGGTCGTAGGGTCGGCGTCGTGACCGACCCGCAGTTCCCCGAGCCCGGATCGACCGACATCGCGCTGTCCGTGCGCACCCACGACCGGGTGGGGGAGCGGCGCACCGACGAGGCCTGGCTGACGGAGGCGTGGACCGCGCCGACGACGCGGATCGTCCCGGTGGCGGGCACGAAGTTCCCGGTCGACGAGGCGGGCGAAGCCGTGCGCTGGCACACGGCCGCGGACCTGCCGGCCACGGGGATGCGGATCTTCCTGGGCTCCCGCGACGACGTCGCCCACTTCGCGCTGGTGGTGGACGAGCCGCTCGACGAGGGGCGGTGGACCGGCTTCCGCGGCGTCGGTGCAGACGCTGCCCGAGCCGGACGCCGGCTTCATGGTGCACGCGATCGCGCTGGCCGAGTGGCACGCGTCGCACCGGTTCTGCCCGCGGGACGGCAGCCGGCTGGTCGCCTCCGACGCGGGGCACGTGCTGCGCTGCGAGGCGGAGGCCCACCAGCAGTTCCCCCGCACCGACCCCGCGGTGATCATGATGGTCACCGACGGCGACCGGGCGCTGCTCGGGCGGCAGGCGAGCTGGCCCGAGGGGCGGTACTCCACCCTGGCCGGCTTCGTCGACCCGGGCGAGAGCCTCGAGGAGGCGGTGGTCCGCGAGGTCGCGGAGGAGACCGGCGTCGAGGTGGGCGAGGTGACCTACTTCGGCAACCAGCCGTGGCCGTTCCCGCAGAGCCTCATGGTCGGCTTCTTCGCGCGGGCGCGCAGCACCGAGATCCACGTCGACGGGGCGGAGCTCAGCGACGCCCGCTGGTTCACCCGCGAGGAGATGAAGGAGCAGGCCGAGTCCGGGGAGCTGGTGCTGCCCGGCGGCATCTCGATCAGCCGCTCGCTGGTCGAGGCGTGGTACGGCGCGCCGCTGCCCGGGTCCTGGTGACGCGACGCTCAGGCGATGGCGGCGAGCTTGGCCTTGACCTCGGCCACCGACGGGTTGGTCTGCGCGGTGCCGTCGGAGTAGACGAGCGTCGGCACGGTCTGGTTGCCGCCGTTGACCTGCTCCACGACGAACGCGGCGTCCGGCACGCGCTCGATGTCCACGACGTCGTAGGCGATGCCCTCGCGGTCGAGCTGGCTCTTCAGCCGGTGGCAGTAACCGCACCACTGGGTGGAGTACATCGTCACCGCAGCCTCGCCGTTCCCGGCGGTGCTGCCAGTGGAGGTGGAGGTGCCTGTGGAGGGGCTGGTCATTCCTGTCCTTCCTCGCGTCTACGCTGAACGCATCGAGCCGGTGCGACGGCCTGATCATTGAAGCCTCATCTGAACGCCCGATGCGAGGAGATCATTCCCTGATGCCGCCGGTCACACCCCTCGCGCCGGGCGCCGACCAGCTGCTGGACGCTCTCGACCCCGAGCAGCGGCAGGTCGCGGAGGCGCTGCGGGGCCCGGTCCGGGTGCTCGCGGGCGCCGGCACCGGCAAGACCCGGGCGATCACGCACCGGATCGCCTACGGCGTGGCGTCGGGGGTCTACAACCCCACCGAGGTGCTGGCGGTCACCTTCACCACCCGCGCGGCCGGCGAGATGCGCACCCGGTTGCGCGGCCTCGGCGCCGGCGGCGTGCAGGCGCGCACGTTCCACTCCGCCGCGCTGCGCCAGGCCCGGTTCTTCTGGCCGCGGGTCTACGGCGGCGACCTGCCGGTGCTCACCGAGTCCAAGCTCGGCCTGATCGGCAACGCCGCCCGGCGCAACCGGGTGCAGACCGACCAGGCGACCCTGCGCGACCTCGCCTCCGAGGTCGAGTGGGCCAAGGTCAGCAACGTGCGGCCCGACGACTACCCGCGGCTCGCCCAGGCCCGCGGCCGCTCGGTCAACGGCGTCGACGCGGCCACCGTCGCCCACGTGTTCGCCACCTACGAGGACGTCAAGCGCGACCAGGGCCGGATGGACATGGAGGACGTCCTGCTCTGTGCGGCCGCGCTGCTCGCCGAGGACGAGCGGGTCGCCGCCCAGGTCCGCCAGCAGTACAAGTGGTTCGTCGTCGACGAGTTCCAGGACGTCAGCCCGATCCAGGCGGCGCTGCTCGACCTGTGGCTCGGTGGCCGCGACGACCTGTGCGTGGTCGGCGACCCGGCGCAGACGATCTACTCCTTCGCCGGCGCCAACGCCGCCTACCTCCTCGACTTCCCCCAGCGCTACGCCCGCACGACGTCGGTCGAGCTGGTCCGCAACTACCGCTCGACGCCCCAGGTCGTCGGCGCGGCCAACCGGCTGCTCGGCGGCACGCCCAGCGCCGGCGTGCAGCTGCGTTCGCAGCAGGACAGCGGCGCCGACGTGCGGTTCGCCGAGCACAGCGACGAGGTGGCCGAGGCCGAGCAGGTCGCGGCCGACATCAAGGCGCTGGTGGACGCCGGCACCCCGGCCCGCGAGATCGCCGTGCTGTTCCGGATCAACGCGCAGTCCGAGGCGTTCGAGGAGGCGCTCGCCGCGCGCGGGCTGCCCTACGTCCTGCGCGGCGCCACCCGCTTCTTCGAGCGGCCCGAGGTCAAGCAGGCCGTCACCCTGCTCCGCGGCAATGCCCGCAGCGGCGCCGCCGACGGTCCGCTCGTCGGCGAGGTCAAGGCGGTGCTCGCCGGCATGGGCTGGGCCGCGGAGCCTCCGGCCGGCCGCGGCAACGTGCGCGACCGCTGGGAGTCCCTGCAGGCGATCGTGTCCCAGGCCGACGACTTCGTCGTCACTGCGCCGGACTCCGACCTCGCCGACTTCGTGGCCGAGCTCGACCGGCGCGCCACCGAGCAGCACGCGCCGGTCGCCGAGGGCGTCACCCTGGCGACCCTGCACGCCGCCAAGGGCCTCGAGTGGGACGTCGTGTTCGTGGCCGGCATGCAGGAAGGCACCATGCCGATCATCTACGCCGAGGGCCCGGCAGCGGTCGAGGAGGAGCGGCGGCTGCTCTACGTCGGCATGACCCGGGCCCGGCACCGGCTGACGGTCTCCTGGTCGCTGGCCCGCAACCCTGGCGGCCGGGCCTCCCGCAAGCCGTCCCGCTTCCTCACCGGGCTGCGTCCCTCGGCGCCATCCGACACGGCCCCCGAGCGCGGTGCCTCCGCCCGCAAGCGCAAGGGTGTCGCGCACTGCCGTGAGTGCGGCAGGCCGCTCGGCAGCACCGCGGAGCGCAAGGTGGGCCGGTGCGAGGACTGCCCGGCGTCGTACGACGAGGAGCTGTTCGAGCGCCTGCGGGCGTGGCGGGTGGCCCGCGCGGCGCAGGAGAAGGTGCCGGCCTACGTCGTGTTCACCGACCTCACGCTGCAGGCGATCGCGGAGGTCAAGCCGGCCGACACCAAGTCGCTGCTGCGGATCAACGGCATCGGCCAGTCGAAGCTCACCAAGTACGCCGACGACGTGCTCGCCGTGGTCCGCGGTGAGACCGTCGAGGTCGGCTCCGGGGACGGCGGCAGCGACGCTTCCGACGATGGGGCCGAGGCCACGCCCGACGAGGCCTGACCGGGCGGTCGCCGTAGCCCCTTCGGGCCATCTCCTGATGCGGCCGAAGATTTTTGCGGAAATACCCAAAAAATCGATTGCCGCTTACAGGGCGGCCCCGGTAAGTTTCTGCTCGTTCCAGAACGCCCGCGCACACACGGCCCTGACAAAGCCGGCGCCCGCCAGCAGAAGGAGGTGATCGCAGTGATGAACATCAACGTGAACTTCGGCCAGCACGCCGATCTCGGCATGCCTGTCTTCGGACGCGTCCGCGTGGCATCCCTGCGCGCCTTCCCGATGACGACGGGTGCCGTGAAGTCGATTGCTGGCCAGAAGTGCGCCCTCATGGACCAGACCCAGGTGCTCGACGGCTACCGCGTCGTCGCCGGCCTGTCCGTCGCCACGGGTGCGTTCCCGGGTACCTCCGCCTGGAGTCCGCCGATCTAGATGAGACCTCATCAGCTCGGCAGCCTCCAGGCCGCGGAACCCGAAACCCGGGATCCGCGGCCTTTCTGTTTCCCCCACCAAGGAAAACGACTTCTCACAAGGAGGTGACAAGAGATGAGCATCAGCGTCCTCGACACATACGCGGTCCCCGCGGACGAGGTCGACGTGGAGCAGCTGCCGTGCCGTCGGGAGAACCCCGAGCTGTTCTTCGCCGAGACTCCGCAGGACGTCGAGGTTGCCAAGGCGCTCTGCCTGGACTGCCCGGTCCGCGCCGAGTGCCTCGCCGGGGCACTCGAGAGGCGTGAGCCCTGGGGTGTCTGGGGTGGCGAGCTGTTCCTGCAAGGAGTGGTGATCCCCCGCAAGAGGCCCCGCGGCCGGCCCCGCAAGAACGAGGTGGCCGCCTGACCGGCAGCAACAACCCAGCAGCGCCCGCAGCACCCAGCACCACAGCAGCACCGACCAGCCAGCAGCAGCAAGACTCAACGGAGAGTGCCATGTACGTAACAGAGACCATCGCTCGGTCGCAGCACCTCGAGCGTCTGGGGGAGGCCGAGCGACTTCGCCGCGGCCACCAGCTCGCCCTCGCCCGGCGCACGTCGCGTCGCGCGGAGCGGGCCGCCCTCCAGGCCCGCCTCGTGCTCGCCCGCACGCTGTGACGTCGCACGACGCCGACAGCCGAAACCCCAAGGAACCCCGACTCATGAACGACTTCCAGAACCGGAGCACCAAGATGAACCTCATGAACGAAGACCTGGCGCGAGCACAGATGTCCGCGCGCCTGGGAGAGGCGCATGAACTGCGTCGCGGGCACCAGCTCGCGATGGCTCGACGGCTCTCCCGTCGCGCCGAGCGCGCCGCCCAGCAGGCGCGTCTCGCACTTGCCCGCTCGCTCTGAGACCGGAGCCGCCTGACCACCGAGGCTTGTCGCCGTCAGGAGGCACCACTCAGCAGCCAGAGCAACCATCTGCCGGGCCCTCGCAGCGATCCGCTGCCGGGGCCCGGCCCCTGTTAGGACGTCTCGCGCGTAGGGCATGCCCTAGGCTGCCGGTATGGCTGACCCGGCCCGCGTCACCTGCGACTTCTGCGGCACCAGCGCCCCGGGCGCGGAGCTGCCGCTGACCTGGACCACCGCCGTCGAGAACGGTCGGACCCGGGTGTTCTGCACCTCCTGCTCGCGGGAGAACCTGCGCGCGATCGAGAGCAAGCTCGACAGCGAGTGGTGGTAGCCGGCGGCCCCCGAGGACTCAGTCCTCGGCGAAGCCCGGCAGCGCCTCGGTGAGGATCTGCCGGAAGGGCAGCTCGGCCTCGAGCTGGCAGAGCACCCCGATGCAGCCCACCCAGACCCGGTGGATCAGCAGGTACGACGGCGGCAGGTTCAACCGCAGCGCGAGCGTCGAGCCCGGCTGACGGGGGTCCTGGATCCGCTGGAACTGCTCGCGCATCCACGACCGGGAGAACGCGAACGTCTCCGGCAGCGCCGGCTCCACGAACGGGCCCAGGTAGTCGCGCAGCTCACCCGGGTCGATGGTGATGTTCGGCTTCACGAACCCTTCGGCGCGCAGGCCGTCGAGGACGTCGTCGTAGCCGTCGTACGTCGCGATCCGGATCAGCGAGCCGATGCTGCGCGGCAGGCTCTTCTCCGGCAGCCGGGCCACCGCGCCGAAGTCGACGATGCCGAGCCCGCCCAGCGAACCGTCCGCCGTCGGGAGCACCCGGAAGTTGCCGGGGTGCGGGTCGGCGTGCAGCAGACCGGCCCGGGCCGGGCCCTGGAAGAGGAACCGGACGTAGAGGCTGCCGTAGTGGTTGCGCTCCTCCTGGGTGCCCTCGGCGATCAGCCGGGCCAGCGAGGAGGGCGAGTCGAGCCACTCGGTGACCAGCAGCTTGTCGGTGTGCGCGACCACCGACGGCACGAGGTACTCGGGGTCGTCGCGGAAGGTCTCGGCGAAGGCCTGCTGGGCCTCGGCCTCGAGCGTGTAGTCGAGCTCCTCGGCCACCCGCTCCTGCAGCTCGGCGACCAGGGGCTTGATGTCGATCCCGGGGAGCATGCCGCCGAAGGTGCGGGCGACCCGGCTGATCTGCCGCAGGTCGGCCATCAGCGCCTCGCCGGCGCCGGGGTACTGCACCTTCACCGCAACCTCGCGCCCGTCGGACCAGCGGCCGCGGTGCACCTGCCCGATGGAGGCGGCGGCGGCCGGGTCGTCGTCGAACTCGACCAGCTTGGAGCGCCAGCGGGTGCCCAGCTCCGAGGCGAGCACGTGGTGGACGGTGGCCGCCTGCATCGGCGGGGCGGAGTCCTGCAGCCGGGTGAGCTGGGCGCGGTAGGGCGCCGCGAGCTCCTCGGGAAGGGCCGACTCGAGGATGGACAGCGCCTGGCCCATCTTCATCGCGCCGCCCTTGAGGTCGCCGAGCGTCTTGAACAGCTGCTCGGCGGTGCGCTGCTGCACCTCGGACATCACGGTCTCGGCGGGCGCGCCGCCGAGCCGGCGCACCGTCCCCGCGGCGGTCCGCCCGGCGAAGCCCAGGGGGAGCGCCGCGAGCCGCGCGGTGCGCGAGACAGCCCGGCGGGGAAGTTCGGTCATGCGGGGTCCCTGCAGCGGAGCGCGGAGCGGGGGGTGCTCATGTCCCCATTGTGTCGGACGGGCCCAGCGGGTGCGCGCGACCGGAAGGGAAAACCTCGGTCAGTCCCAGCTGCACCCGCAGCCGGGGTGCCGGAGCCAGGCCTGGGTCTCCAGCCGGCCGGGGCGGGCGTCGAAGGTGACGGTGGTCGACCACGTGGAGGGCCGGCCCCCGTCGACGTACGCCACCAGGTCGCGGGCCGCCCAGGCCACGGCCAGCCCGGCCAGCAGCGGGTCGACCGGCTCGGGCGCCCCGTCCGCACGGTCGCGGGTGCAGGCCGCGGCGTACTGGCGGACGAGGAGCGGCCAGGCCGGGTCCGCGTCGGTGTGGTGCGCGTCGATGCAGCGCAGGCACGCGGTGCGCCCCGGCGCGACGAACGGGCCGACGACGGCGCGGCCCTCGGTCAGCCGGACGACGAGGTACGGCGTGCCGGAGCGGGTCCAGGGGTCGACGAGGTCGCGGTCCGGCTCGCCGACCCCGACCAGCACGGCGGCGGAGAGGTCCTCCCGGGCGCGCGGGCGGGGGAGACCGGCTGCTCCGAGCAGCTCGGCCAGGTCGTCGCGCAGGCCGGCCCCCGCCGGGTGCCCGAAGCCGACGACGTCGGTGAAGAAGTCGCCACGCGCCGTGCGGCGGGCCGGCGCCTGCGGCCCGGCCGACCGAGCCAGGGCTGCGCTGGTCGCCGGGGTGACGTCGGTGCGGCCGAGCGCGGGGACCAGGGCGCGCTCGTCGAGGACCAGGTCGTGCTGCGCGAGCAGGTCGAGGGTCGCCGGATCGGCGTGCTCCACGCGGTCGGCGGAGACGGCCAGCAGCGCGAGCGCTCGCCGGACCTCGGCGGTGTCGGGCAGCACCAGCGCGGAGCGGGGGTCGAGCCCGACCTGCAGCTCACCGGCGCCACGGGTCAGCACGTGGGTGCCGGGGCGGAGGATCGGGCGCATGCCGTCAGCCTCGCCCAGGCGGCCGTCCGGCGCGAACGGTCGTCCACAGGCCCCGGGGACGACAGCAGCGGGCCCCCTCGTGCTCGAGGGGGCCCGCTGCAGGTAAGACGCGGAAGGCGGGTGCTCAGGCCTTGCCGAGGATGCGGTTGAGGTTCGTGCCGCAGACCGGGCACACGGCCTTCGCCATGCGGGTGCCCTTGTCGTTGACCTTCACCTCGCCCTCTGCCTCGCGCTTCTCCTTGCACTTCACGCAGTAGAACTCGCCGCTCCAGGTCTCCGCCATGACGGCCTCCTTGTTGTTCGTCGTTCTGGTCGTCGGCGGGAGTCAGGGAAGACCCGCCGGGGCCGCGCCGGGTGGCGACCGCCTCGCACACTACGGCAGGCACAAGGGAGAGTCATGCAGGCGCAGGCGGGATCGGGCCGTTTTCACGCTCAGCGGCCGAGTTTTTCGCCCCTTTTGGCGGGTTTGTGGACCCAGTCGTACGACGGCTGTCTCCGAGTGGTGCGATTGATGTCTCATCGGGCGCTTTGTGCCCGGCTCCGTCGGTAGGGTCCCGCGCATGACCGACACCGCCCCCGCCCACCTCCGCGTCGACCGCCGCGACGACGGCGTCGCCGTGCTGACCCTCGACAACCCGGACCAGCGCAACGCGATGTCCGACGCGATGACGGCGTCCTGGGTCGCGGCCGTCGACGCGCTGGCCGGCGACCGCGACCTGCGGGCCGTGGTGGTCACCGGGGCCGGGTCCGCGTTCTGCTCGGGCGGGAACACCGGCTGGATCGCCAGCGAGCCGGACGCCACCGTCGACGAGCTCCGCACCCGGATGGTGGCGTTCTACCGGGCCTGGCTGTCCATCCGCCGGCTCGAGGTGCCCACCATCGCCGCGGTCAACGGGCCGGCGATCGGCGCCGGCCTGTGCGTGGCGCTGGCCTGCGACATCCGGTACGCCGCGCGGGGGGCCCGGCTCGGGGCGCCGTTCGTGAAGCTCGGCATGCACGCCGGGATGGCCGCGACGTACCTGCTGCCCAACGTCGTCGGCGAGGCGCACGCGCGGGACCTGCTGCTCACCGGCCGGCTCGTGGACGCCGACGAGGCGCTGCGCCTCGGGCTGGTCTCCCGGGTGCTGGAGGCCGACGGCTTCCTCGACGAGGTGCTCGCCACGGCGGCCGGGGTCGCCGCCACCGCTCCGGTCGCCACCCGGCTCACCACGGTCGCCCTGCGCGACGGCGGGCACGCCGACTTCGAGACCGCCCTGCAGTGGGAGGGGCTGGCACAGCCGGTCACGCTCGCCACCGCCGACCTGCAGGAGGGCATCGCCGCGGCCCGGGAGAAGCGTCCGCCGCGGTTCACCGGTCGCTGACCGGCACCCCGGGCATGCACAGAGAGGCCCTCCACCTCACCGGTGCGCCACTTGCCTTCCCCTTGCGAGCGCCGCACCGACTCGGCCGAGGGCCTCATCTGCCGTCCAACCTAGGCGGCGGTGCGGGGGACGGTCAACGAGGCGCCGTCCACCCCTGTGGATAACCATGTGGACGGATTGTGGACGGTGCTCCACAGCTGTGGAACCGTCGGTGGAAAGCCGTGGACAAGGCTGTGGGGGACACGCCCGGGCCGCTCGCCGCCCCGCCGCTGACCAGCCAGAATGTCCCTGCACACGGTGTGGACGGAAAAAGGCGCCGCATCACGACCGGACAGGAGCCCTCGTGACCGACACCGACCCGGCGGTCGACCCGGTGTGGGCCCTGCGCCGGATCGCGTTCCTGCTCGAGCGCCGGCTGGCCGACAGCTACCGGATCAAGGCCTACCGCGGCGCGGCCGCCACGCTGCTCACGGTCGACGCCGCCGAGGTGCGGGAGCGGGCCCGAGGCGGGCACGCTGCGGCAGCTGCCCGGCGTGGGCGCGAAGACCGCGGGCATCGTCGAGGAGTGCGTGGCCGGCAGGACGCCCGGCTACCTCACCGAGCTCGAGGGCACGGCGGGCCCGCTCGTCGAGGGCGGGGAGGAGTACCGCGCCGCGCTGCAGGGTGACCTGCACACCCACTCCGACTGGTCCGACGGCGGCTCGCCGATCGAGGAGATGGCGATGACCGCGATGGAGCTCGGTCACGCGTACGTCGTCCTCACCGACCACTCGCCTCGGCTGCGCGTGGCCAACGGGCTGTCGGTCGAGCGGCTCACCCGCCAGCTCGAGGTGGTCGCGGCCGTCAACGACCACCTCGCGGCCTCGGGAGACTTCCGGATGCTCACCGGCATCGAGGTGGACATCCTCGAGGACGGCGGCCTCGACCAGACCGACGCGATGCTCGACCGGCTCGACCTGCGGGTCGCCTCGGTGCACTCCAAGCTGCGCATGGACCGGGCCCCGATGACCCGGCGGATGGTGGCCGCGGTGCGCCACCCGCGCACCAACGTGCTCGGTCACTGCACCGGCCGGCTGGTCAAGGGCGGCCGCGGCACCCGGCCGCAGAGCGAGTTCGACGCCGAGGCCGTCTTCGCCGCCTGTGCGGAGCACGACGTCGCCGTGGAGATCAACTCGCGGCCGGAGCGGTGCGACCCGCCCGACGACCTCGTCGAGCTCGCGCTGGAGGCCGGCTGCCTGTTCTCGATCGACAGTGACGCTCACGCCCCCGGCCAGCTGGACTTCCTGGCCCACGGCGCGGAGCGGGCGCAGCGCCTCGGCGTGCCGCTCGACCGGATCGTCAACACCTGGCCCGCCGACCGGTTGCTGGCCTGGGCCAACAGGTAATCTGCCTCACATGGCCGCACCCGTCACGAGCGCCGACGACGCTCCCGTCGTCGAGGTGCGGCGCTCCCGCAAGCGGCGCCGGACGGTCGCCGCCTACCGCGAGGACGACAAGGTCGTGGTGCTCGTCCCGGCCCGGTTCACCCGGGCCGAGGAGAGGGAGTGGGTGGCCACCATGGTGGCCCGCCTCGAGAAGTCCGAGAAGCGCCGCCGGCCCAGCGACGCCGGTCTTGCACGACGGGCGGCCGAGCTCAACGCGAGGTACCTCGACGGTCGCGCCGAGCCGCTCACCGTCCGCTGGGTCGCCAACCAGAACAGCCGCTGGGGCAGCTGCACGCCCAGCGACAAGTCGATCCGGCTCTCCACCCGGCTGCAGGGCATGCCCGCCTGGGTCATCGACTACGTGCTCGTCCACGAGCTCGCCCACCTGCTGGAGGCGGGCCACACCCCGGAGTTCTGGGGGTGGGTGGACCGCTACCCCAAGGCCGAGCGGGCCAAGGGGTTTCTCGAAGGGGTCGCGGCCGCGTCCCAGCTGGGTCTGGAGGCGGACCCGCCGGACTGCTCCGACGAGGGTGCGGCTCAGATGGCGCGCGACGACGAGGCGGTCGACGCGGACGTCGACGGCGTCCGAGACGGGGCCTGAGCCCGCGCCACCGCGGCGTCGACCATCTCCCGTAGTTCAGCGGCGTCGTTCGGCAGGCCGTCGACCGGCCACCAGCGCACGTCGATCGACTCCTCGCTGACCGCGTGCGCGGCTCCCTCGGGCGCCAGCGCCAGGAACCGCACGTCGAGGTGGCGCACCGAGGGATGCTCGCCGCAGAAGGCCACCTCGTGGGCGTCGAGGTGCAGCGGCACCGGGTCGAGCACGAGCCCCTGCACGCCGGACTCCTCGGTGGCCTCCCGCAGTGCGGCGTCTGCGAGCGAGGTGTCCTGCGGCTCCAGGTGCCCGCCCATGTGGAACCACCGCTTGGCCTTCGCGTGCAGCGTCAGCAGCACCTCGGTGCGGTCCGCCGCCAGGATCAGCGCGCCCGCGGTGACATGGGCTCCGGGGCACGACCGCTCGGTCCCGTCGGCGTGGGCCTCGAGGTGGTCGACGTACTCCCGGCGGAGGGACTCCTGCCGCGGCACGTCGGAGCGCCAGGCCCGCAGCGTCGCGAGCGCCTCGTCCCGCAGTGCGCTCACGCGTCGCGGTCGGGGTCGTCGCCGCGCTCGTCCTCGTCGAGCAGGGCCGCCAGCGCGGCGTCGAACTCGGCGTCGGTCAGCGCCTCGGCGGCCGGGATCGAGCCCTCGTGGAAGCCCAGCGGGTCGTCGAGGTCGGCCGAGGTGGGCAGCAGGTCGGGGTGCGCCCACACGGCGTCGCGGGCCTCCTGGCCCTTGCGCGAGCGCAGGGACCCCCACAGGGCCGAGGCGTCGCGCAGCCGGCGCGGCCGCAGCTCCAGACCCACCAGGGCGGCGAACGTCGACTCGGCGGGGCCACCGGCCGCCCGACGGCGGCGCACGGCCTCCTGGAGCTTGGCGGCACTCGGCATCCGGTGCTCGGTGGCCTGGCCGACGACCTCGTCGACCCAGCCCTCGACCAGCGCCAGCGCGGTCTCCAGGCGGGTCAGCGCCGCCTGCTGCGCCGGGGTCTTCTCCGGCTCGAACAGCCCGCCCTCGAGCGCCTCCTGGATGGAGGCGGGGTTGGCCGGGTCGATGTCGCGCATCGACGACTCGATCTTCGACACGTCGATGGTGGTGCCGCGGCCGTAGTCCTCCACGGCGGCGATCAGGTGTCCGCGCAACCACGGGACGTGCGCGAACAGCCGCTGGTGGGCAGCCTCGCGCAGCGCGAGGTAGAGGAGTACGTCGTCCTGGCCGACGTCCAGGCCGTCGGCGAACGTGCCGACGTTGGCCGGCAGCAGCGCGGCGCGGCCAGGGGGGCCGAGGGGGAGGCCGACGTCGGAGCCGCTCAGCACCTCACCGGCGAGCCCGCCGAGCGCCTGCCCGACCTGGCTGCCGAACATCGCGCCGCCGGCCTGGCCCAGCAGACCCATCAGCGGACCGGCCATCTGCTGCGCCTCCGCGGGCAGGGCGTTGCCCATCGCGGACACGACGTGCTCGGCCACCGGCTCGACCAGCACCTTCCAGACGTCGATCGTCTGCTCCACCCAGTCGGCGCGGCTCCAGGCCGCGGGCCCGGACACGCCCGAGGCGAACTCGGTGGCCGAGTCGAGCCAGTGGTCCGCGAGCCGTATCGCGTCGGCGACGTCGGACTGCTGCTTCTGGGTGGGGGTGGGGTCGGGGTGCTCGGCGACGGTGCGTCGCGCCACGTCCTTGGCCAGCGTCCAGTTCACCGAGCCCTCGTGCGGCGCCATCATCGCCTGCATCTGGCTCATCAAGGCGGACAGGTCCGGCATGCCGCCGGCGCCGCCGGTCATGCCCGGGAAGCCCGCTCCCGCAGCGCCGCCGGCACCGAACGCGTTGAAGATCTGCTCGAACGGCGTGCCCTTGAAGGGGTTCGGGGTCTCGTCGTCGGGACGGTCGCCGGGGTCGTTCGTCATACGTCCAAACTACTCGCCGCGTCCAACGGGGCGACGCCGGTGTGAGTACCCTCGGCGGGTGACCGATGGCCCCGGCGACCTGCCCGTCGTACGCCTCGTCGACCTGCGGGAGACCCCGCTCGACGTCGCGGAGGTGCTCGACGCCATCGCGGACCCCGCGGCCGGAGGCGTCGACGTGTTCGTCGGCAACGTCCGCGACCACGACCGCGACCACGGCGTGACCGGGCTGGAGTACTCCGCGCACCCGACCGCGCTCGAGCGGCTCGTGGAG
Source organism: uncultured Actinomycetota bacterium (assembly GCA_963827435.1). Lineage (GTDB taxonomy): Bacteria > Actinomycetota > Actinomycetes > Propionibacteriales > Nocardioidaceae > Nocardioides_B. Next base: position 40,952 of record CAWHAU010000006.1, on the reverse strand, counting down.
GTCACCGAGACCGTCGCCAAGGAGTACGACGTCCTGGCCGTCGCCGCGGTGCACCGGGTCGGCCGGCTCGCGATCGGGGACGCCGCCGTCGTGGTGGCGACCGCCGCCGCGCACCGCGGCGAGGCCTTCGAGGCGACCCGGGCGCTGATCGACCGGCTCAAGGAGACGGTGCCGATCTGGAAGCACCAGATGTTCGAGGACGGCAGCGACGAGTGGGTCGGCACCCCGTAGAGCAGGCCTGAGCCCCGAGGGCGCGCCTCACGCGCGCGAAGCCGTTCTGTTCCTAGGCTGGTGCCGTGGAGATCCTGGTCTGGCTGGTGCCCTCGGGCGTGGTCCTCGTGATCGCGATGGTCTGGGCCACCTGGGCGGGCCGGCCGCGCCGCGAGGAGGACCGCCGCTCCGACGCGGCCTACGAGCGCTTCGCGAAGGCGATCGCCAAGGAGCATCCCGGCGCCGGCCGCGCCGGGCCGCCCGTCGCGCGCGACCGGAGCACCGGCATCGCCGTGCGTCCCTCGCGTGCGGGCACCCCTGGGCCGGGCGACCAGGGGCGCACCCGTCGCTCTGCGTGAGCGCCCGGGCAATCCTCGGGTGTCGCGGTGCGACTTGCCGCCTGATGAGAGGGTGGCGCCATGAATCGCCGCAGCCTGGCCAGCCTCCTGGTGTTCGGCCTGCTGGTGCTGCTGCTGGCCACCGCCGTGTTCGTGCCGGTGCCGTACGTCACCGAGAGCCCGGGTCCGACCGTCAACGTGCTGGGCAAGCCCGGCGGCAAGCCGATCATCTCCGTGCGTGGCCACCAGACCTACCCCACCCAGGGGGACCTGCGACTGACGACCGTGTCGGTCACCAACCCGACGCACCGGATCGGCCTCGGTGAGGCGCTGGCGGCGTGGTTCGACGGGGCCCGCGCCGTCTACCCGCGCGACGTGATCTACCCGCCGGACCAGAGCGCCGAGGACGTCGAGACGCAGAGCGCCGTGGAGATGGTCAGCTCCCAGGACACCGCGATCGCGGCCGCCCTGCACGAGCTCGGCTACAAGCTGCCGCTCCGCGTCGAGATCGTCGACGTCACCAAGGGCGCCCCGGCCGACGGCAAGCTGCGCACCCGGGACCGGGTGGTGAAGGTCAACGGTCAGACCATCACCGACGTGTCGCAGGTGTCGAAGGCGATCCAGAGCAGCGGCATCGGCAAGCCGGCCACCTTCGTCGTACGCCGGGACGGGGCGACGAAGACCGTCACCGTCACCCCCAAGGCGTCGCCGGACGATCCGCAGAAAGCGGCCGTCGGGGTACAGATCCAACCCGGCTACGACTTCCCGTTCGACGTGTCGGTGCGCCTCGGCGACGACATCGGCGGCCCGAGCGCGGGCCTGATCTTCTCCCTCGGCGTCTACGACACGCTCACGCCGGGGCCGCTGACCGGAGGCACCGACATCGCCGGCACGGGAACCATCACCGCCAAGGGACGCGTTGGACCCATCGGAGGCATCCAACAGAAGATCGTCGCCGCCGCCGACGCGGGGGCGAAGCTCTTCCTGGTGCCGCCGGACAACTGCGACGACGCCCTGAACGCCGACGTCACGAAGGACGAGATCACGCTCGTGAAGGCCACCACCATGCACAGTGCCGTGGAGTCCCTGAGGACCTACGCCCGCGACAAGTCCGCCGACCTGCCGAGCTGCGGATGAGCGACTCCACGCCCGAGGACGACGTCGTGCTCCGTGCGGCGGTCCGGGAGATCGAGGCGCACGCGGCCGAGGCCGGGTGGGACCAGCCGGCGCGCCTCTACGCGCTGGTGCCGACCTCCGACCTCGTGGCCCGCGAGCCCGCGCTCGCGGCTGCCATGGGCCTGAGCGAGACCGACGCGGCCGGCTCGTTGACCCCGGTGGAGCAGGACGACGTGCCGGTCGACCGGTCGCTGGAGTCGGTGCTGGAGACGATCATGTGGCCCGCCGAGGTCTTCGGCTGCGCCGCCGTCGTCGAGCGGCTGGTGCTGCCGCCCGAGGCCGACCAGCAGCTGCCCGACGACCCGCGATCCGCGGAGGAGTACGCCGCGGAGCACCCGGACCGCCAGGAGGTGCGCATCGTCGCGGGCGCTACGCGGGACGGGTCGACGTACTGCGCGCTGCGGCTGCGCACCCACGACGACCCGCTGTCGGTGCTGGAGTCCCCGGACCTGGTGCCCGGGCTCCTAGAGTTGGTGCGCGGCACCTTAGAGAACTGACGGGACGGACGAGAGAAGCGTGAGCGGAATCTTCGACGACGGCAGCCCCGAGCCGGCCCGGCGCGTCCCGCCGCCCGGCTCGCCGCAGCGGTCGCGTGCGCTGATCGGCACGATCATCGTGCTGGTCCTGGCGTTCTTCCTGGTCTCCGTGTTCACCGGCGTGTGGACAGACCGGCTGTGGTTCAAGAGCGTCGGCTACTCGAGCGTGTTCACCAAGGTGCTCGGCACCAAGGTGCTGCTGTTCCTGGTGTTCGGGCTGCTCATGGGTGCCGTGGTGGCCGCGAACGTCGTGCTGGCCTACCGGTTCCGGCCGCTGTTCCGGCCGCCGTCGCAGGAGCAGGCCAACCTCGACCGCTACCGCGAGGTCGTCGACCCGCTGCGCCGCTGGCTGGTCATCGCCGTCGCCGTCGTGCTCGGGCTCTTCGCCGGCGGCTCCGGTTCGGGGCAGTGGCGGCAGTTCCTGATGTGGCGGCACCGCACGCCGTTCGGCACCGAGGACCCCTACTTCCACAAGGACGTCGGCTTCTACGTCTTCGAGCTGCCGTGGCTGCACTACCTCGTCGACTTCGGCCTGGCGCTGACGGTGCTCAGCCTGCTGGCCGCCGCGGTCGTGCACTACCTGTTCGGCGGCATCCGCCTGCAGTCCAAGCAGGACCGGCTCTCCGGTGCCGCGCAGGTGCAGATCTCCGTGCTCGCCGGTCTGTTCGTGCTCTTCAAGGCGGTCGACTACTGGCTCGACCGGTTCAACCTGAGCAACGACAGCGGTGGGCTGTTCACCGGTATCGGCTACAGCGACAAGAACGCCGTGCTGCCGGCCAAGACCATCCTGACCTTCATCGCGATCATCTGCGCGGTGCTGTTCTTCGCGAACATCTTCCGGCGCAGCTGGATGCTGCCGTCCGTCGGCCTGGCGCTGCTGGTGGTCTCCTCCATCCTGCTCGGCGTGATCTGGCCCGGCATCGTCCAGCAGTTCCAGGTCAAGCCCTCCGAGCCGGACAAGGAGGGGCCCTACATCCAGCAGAACATCGAGGCGACCAGAGCGGCGTACGGCCTGGCCGGGACGAAGGTGACCCAGTACGACGCGAACCTCACGCTGAGCAGCGCGCAGCTCAAGTCCGACACCCAGTCGCTGCCGGGTGTCCGGCTCCTCGACCCGGCGCTGGTGTCCGACGCGTTCGAGCAGCTCCAGCAGGTCCGCGGCTACTACAACGTCGCGCCGGTGCTCGACGTCGACCGCTACCAGGTCGACGGCGCCGTCCGCGACATGGTCGTCGCCGTCCGGGAGCTCGACCAGAACGGCCTCCCCGAGGGGCAGCGCAACTGGGCCAACGAGCACACCGTCTACACCCACGGCTACGGCGTCGTCGCGGCCTACGGCAACCAGCGCGACCGCGACAACCAGCCGGTCACCGACAGCGAGGGCAAGCCGGTCTGGGCGGAGCGCGACCTGCCGCCGCAGGGCGACCTGACCGACATGTTCCCGGGCGGCTACCAGCCGCGGATCTACTTCGGCGAGAACAGCCCGGACTACTCGATCGTCGGCCGCGCGCCCGGCGGCAAGGCCCTCGAGCTCGACCTGCCCGAGGGGCAGCGGCAGCAGCCCGACAGACGAACACGTACGACGGCAGGGCCGGCGTCCCGATCGGCGGCCTGTTCAACAAGCTGATGTACGCCGTGAAGTTCTCCGAGCCCAACATCGTGCTGTCGAGCCGGGTCAACGAGAACTCCCGCATCCTCTACGACCGGGCGCCGCGCGAGCGCGTGCAGAAGGTCGCGCCCTGGCTGACCGTGGACGGCGACGCCTACCCGGCGGTCGTCGACGGCCGGGTGAAGTGGATCCTCGACGGCTACACGACCACCGACCACTACCCGAACAGCCAGAAGGACTCGCTGCGGTCCATGACCTCGGACGCGCTGAGCCCGAACACGACCTACGCGACGCTGCCGACCGACGAGATCAACTACATGCGCAACTCGGTCAAGGCCGTCGTCGACGCGTACGACGGGACCGTCGACCTCTACGAGTGGGACGAGAAGGACCCGATCCTCAAGGCGTGGGAGGGCGCGTTCGACAACATCGTGAAGTCCAAGGCGTCGATCCCGCCGGACCTCAAGGCGCACATGCGCTACCCCGAGGACCTGTTCAAGGTGCAGCGCAACATGCTCGCGGCCTACCACGTCACGAACCCGAAGACGTTCTACGACGGCTCGGACAAGTGGAAGGTGCCCGAGGACCCGGAGAACAAGGCCAACAAGCAGCCGCCCTACCGGCTGTCGGTGCAAGACGCCCTCCGGCGGCACCGCCCGGTGTTCTCGCTGACCAGCGTCTACGTCCCGAACAACCGGCAGAACCTCGCGTCGTTCATCTCGGTCGACGCGGACGCGAGCCGCAAGGACTACGGGACGATCCGGATCCTGCGGCTGCCGAGCAACACGCAGGTCCCGGGCCCGTCGCAGATCGCGAACAACTTCGGCCAGGACCCGGACATCCAGGACAAGCTGCTGGCGTTCTCGCGCAACCAACTCCAAGGCGGTCTACGGCAACCTGCTCACGCTGCCGGTCGGCGACGGGCTGCTCTACGTGCAGCCGCTGTACACCCAGCGCAAGTCCGGCGAGGGTCGCTACCCGGCGCTGCGCTACGTGCTGGTCTCCTTCGGCGAGCAGGTCGGCATCGGCACGACGCTGACGGCCGCCCTGGACGACGTACTCGGCATCGCGTCGGAGCCGAACGACACCACCGGCGGCTCGGGCGGCGGCACCGGTGGAGGCTCCGGTGGCGCCGGCGGCGAGGTCCCCAGCGACGTCCGGTCCCTGCTGCAGCAGGCCGAGTCGAAGTTCGTCGAGGCGCAGCGGGCCCTGCAGGCCGGCGACCTCGAGGGCTACGCCAAGGCCCAGGGCGAGGCCCGCGACCTGGTGCAGCGGGCACTTGCGGCGGCCAGCAAGGCCAGCGCGTCGGCGAGCCCGTCGCCCTCGTCGTCGGCCAGCCCGTCGGAGTCGCCCAGCAACTGACCGGGCGACTACGGGGAACTAGGGGTGACTGACGGGGGAACCGCCCAAATTGTTCCGGTAGCGCGCCGAGTCGCCGAGTCGTAGATTGCAGGACGTTGGGAAGTTCCCGCCGACAGCATTGACTGCCCGTCGGCCCGGCGGGCCCGCGCAGCTCCCTGCCCGCCGGACCAGCTCGACAGCCGACGCGCCTGGGGTGTGAGGCGCTTGTCCGAGACCGTCGCGACCGCCCGTGCGCGCCGACGCATCGTCGTCCACGGTGTCGTACAGGGTGTCGGCTTCCGTCCCTTCGTCTACGCGCTGGCCCGCTCGCTCGACCTGTCCGGGTGCGTCTGGAACGCCGGGGACGGCGTGGTGGTCGAGGTCGAGGGGGAGCCCGCGGCCGTCGCGTCGTTCGACCGACGGCTCGCCGCGGAGGCCCCGCCGCTCGCGGTCGTCAGCGACGTCTCGTCGGCGGTGGTCGCCGTCCAGGGCGGCACGTCCTTCACCATCCGGCCGTCCGAGCACGCGTCCGGCCGCACCTTCGTCAGCCCGGACGTCAGCATCTGCGCCGACTGCCTGGCCGACCTGCGCGACCCCGGCAACCGGCGCCACCGCCATCCGTTCGTGACCTGCACGAACTGCGGCCCGCGCTACACCATCACCACCGGCCTGCCCGTCGACCGGGCCCTGACCACGATGGCCGGCTTCGCGCTGTGCGACGACTGCGCCCGGGAGTACGCCGACCCCGGTGACCGTCGTTTCCACGCGCAGACGATCTGCTGCCCGGCCTGCGGGCCGCGGCTGCGTCTCGTGCGTCCGGGCCGGGCCCCGACCAGCGGCGAGGGGGCGCTGAGCGAGGCGCGGAGCCTCCTCGCGAACGGCGCGGTCGTCGCGGTGAAGGGTCTCGGCGGCTACCACCTCGCGTGCGACGCCACCGCCGCCGCGGCCGTCGCGACGCTCCGCAAGCGCAAGCAGCGCGGCGACAAGCCGTTCGCGCTGATGGTCGCCGACCTCGACGCCGCCGAGCGCTTGCTGGTCCTCGACGACGCCGAGCGTGCGCTCCTGGGCTCACGGCAGCGGCCGATCGTGCTCGCCCGGGGACGGGTCGGGGCGGTCGCCGACGGTGTAGCCCCGGGCCACGACGACCTGGGCGTGATGCTCGCCTACACGCCGCTGCACCACCTGCTGCTCGGGCTGCCCGACGACGACGTCCGGCTGCCCGCGCTGGTGATGACCAGCGGCAACCTCGCCGGCGAGCCGATCGTGACCGACGACGCCGTGGCGCTCACCCGGCTGGCCGGGCTGGCCGACGCCTGGTTGTACGGCGACCGGCCGATCCACGTGCCCTGCGACGACACGGTCACCCGCTCGGTCGACGGCGAGGAGGCCCCGGTGCGTCGCTCCCGCGGGCACGCACCGCTGCCGCTGAGCCTGCCGTTCGACAGCCCGCCGGCGCTGGGCGTCGGCGGGGACCTGAAGAACACCTTCTGCGTCGCGGAGGGGCGGCTGGCCTGGATGTCGGCCCACGTGGGCGACATGGACGACCTGGCGACGCTGGCGGCGTTCACCACCGCGGAGGCGCACCTGGAGATGCTGACCGGCGTCACCCCGGCTGCGGTCGCCGCCGACCGGCACCCGGCCTACCGCTCCCGCCGGTGGGCGCTCGACCACGCCGAGGGGCGTCCGGTCGAGGAGGTGCAGCACCACCACGCGCACGTCGCCTCGACGATGGCGGAGCACGGGCTCGGCAGCGACAGCCGGGTCCTCGGGGTCGCGTTCGACGGCACCGGCTACGGCGACGACGGCGCCGTCTGGGGCGGGGAGCTCCTGGTCGCGGGCTACTCCGACTACGTCCGCGCGGCCCACCTCGCCTACGTCCCGCTGCCCGGCGGCGACGCGGCGGTGCGCAACCCCTGCCGGATGGCGCTGTCGCACCTGCGGGCCGCGGGCGTCGCGTGGGACCCGGGCCTGCCCTGCGTGCGGGCGTGCACCGAGCAGGAGCTCGCCCTGCTCGACCGGCAGCTGACCACCGGGCTGCGCTGCGTGCCGACATCGAGCATGGGCCGGCTGTTCGACGCGGTCGCGTCCCTCGCGGGCGTCTGCCACCGGGCCGGCTACGACGCGCAGGCGGCGATGGAGCTGGAGGCCGTCGCCCGGGGGGCGGGGTCGCCGCGCGGCTACCGCTTCGCCGTCGACGATGACCAGCTGGACGCGGGCCCGGTCCTCGCCGAGGCCGCGGCCGACGTCCTCGCCGGTGCCCCCGCCGGCGTCGTCGCGGCCCGCTTCCAGCAGGGCGTGGTCGACCTCGTGGCCACCGTCCTGGAGCGGCTGCGCGACGAGACCGGGCTGGAGGTGGTCACGCTCAGCGGCGGCGTCTTCCTCAACGCCTACCTCACCTCGGCCTGCGCGCGAGCCCTCGCCGCGCGCGGCTTCGAGGTGCTGCGCCACCACACCGTCCCGGCGAGCGACGCCGGCCTCGCCCTCGGGCAGGTCGCCGTGCTCGCCCACCGAACCCCAGCACGCGACGTGCGCCAAGGAAGGGAGCAGCCATGTGCCTAGCCGTCCCAGGACGGGTCCTGGAGATCAGCGAGCGCGACGGGACCCGGATCGCGCAGGTGGACTTCGGCGGGGTCAGCAAGGAGGTCTGCCTGGAGTACGTCCCCGACCTGCAGGTCGGCGAGTACACGATCGTGCACGTGGGCTTCGCCCTCCAGCGGCTCGACGAGCAGTCCGCCCTGGACACCCTCGACCTCTTCCGCCAGATGGGCGAGCTGGAGGCCGAGTTCGGCGACCAGTGGGGGCGGGCGGCCGAGCAGGCCGGACTGCCGAGGCCCGACCTCGCACCCCGCATGGAGACAGTCGACAGCCCGGCCGGACCGGGCGGAGAGGCAGGCGAGCGATGAAGTACCTCGACGAGTTCCAGGACCCCGCGCTGGCGAAGCGGCTGCTGGACGACATCCACGCCACCGCCACCCAGCCCTGGGCGATGATGGAGGTCTGCGGCGGGCAGACCCACTCGATCATCCGGCACGGGCTCGACCAGCTGCTCCCCGACGGGATCGAGCTGATCCACGGACCCGGCTGCCCGGTGTGCGTGACGCCGCTCGAGGTGATCGACAAGGCGCTCGAGATCGCGGCCCGTCCCGACGTGATCTTCTGCTCCTTCGGCGACATGCTGCGGGTGCCCGGCAGCGACAAGGACCTGTTCCGCGTCAAGAGCGCCGGGGGCGACGTACGCGTCGTCTACTCGCCGCTCGACGCCCTCAACCTGGCCCGGGAGAACCCCGACAAGCAGGTGGTCTTCTTCGGGATCGGCTTCGAGACGACGGCGCCGCCCAACGCGATGACGGTCTACCAGGCCAAGCGGCTGGGCATCGAGAACTTCAGCCTGCTGGTCAGCCACGTGCGGGTGCCACCGGCGATCGAGGCGATCATGACGTCCCCCGACTGCCGGGTGCAGGCGTTCCTCGCCGCCGGGCACGTGTGCACGGTGATGGGCACGGGGGAGTACCCCCCGCTGTCCGAGCGCTTCGCGGTGCCGATCGTGGTGACCGGGTTCGAGCCGCTGGACATCCTCGAGGGCATCCGGCGCGCCGTGCACCAGCTCGAGGACGGTCGCGCCGAGGTCGAGAACGCCTACCCGCGCGTGGTCCTGCCCGAGGGCAACCCGGTCGCGGTGAAGATGCTCGAGGACGTCTTCGAGGTGGTCGACCGGTCCTGGCGCGGGATCGGGATGATCCCCAAGAGCGGCTGGCGGCTCTCCGAGCGCTACCGGGCGTACGACGCGGAGGACCGTTTCGAGGTCGGCGACATCCACACGCAGGAGTCCTCGGTCTGCCGCAGCGGCGAGGTGCTGCAGGGACTCATCAAGCCGCACGAGTGCTCGGCGTTCGGCACGCTGTGCACGCCGCGCAACCCGCTCGGCGCCACCATGGTGTCCAGCGAGGGGGCGTGCGCGGCCTACTACCTCTACCGGCGGATGTCGGTGCCGGCCTCGGGCACGTCGGGGAGCGGTGCCGGCCTCGGGCACGTCGGGGAGCGTGCCGGCCTCGGGCACGTCGGGGAGCGTGCCGGCCCAGGCCACCGGCGAGGAGAAGAAGGTGACTCCCGTTGGCTGAGCCGCTGACCCTCTCGCAGCCGGCCAGCTTCGAGGGCTGGACCTGCCCGCTCCCGCTGCGCGACAGCCCGACGATCGTGATGGGACACGGGGGCGGCGGCGCGATGTCCGGCGAGCTCGTCGACCACGTCTTCCTGCCGGCGTTCGCCGACGACGCCCTGGCGCAGCTCGGTGACTCGGCGGTGCTGCCGCTGCTCGGTGGGCGGGTCGCGTTCTCGACCGACTCGTTCGTCGTACGCCCGTTGTTCTTCCCGGGCGGAAGCATCGGCGACCTCGCCGTCAACGGCACCGTCAACGACCTGGCGATGAGCGGCGCGCAGGCGCTGTTCCTGTCCGCCGCGTTCGTGCTCGAGGAGGGCACCGACGTCACCAAGGTCGGCGCGGTCGCGCAACGTCTCGGTGCCGCCGCCCGGCGGGCCGGGGTACGGGTGGTCACGGGCGACACCAAGGTCGTCGAGACCGGCCACGGCGACGAGATCTACGTCAACACCGCCGGCGTCGGCGTCGTGCCCGAGGGCGTCGACATCCGCCCCGACCGTGCCCGGCCCGGTGACGTGGTCATCGTCAGTGGCGACATCGGGGTGCACGGGATCGCGATCATGAGCGTCCGCGAGGGGCTGCAGTTCGGCACCGAGGTGGAGTCGGACTGCCAGCCGCTCAACGGGCTGGTCGCCGCCATGCTCGAGGTCACCCAGGACATCCACGTCCTGCGTGACCCGACCCGCGGCGGCGTCGCGACCTCGCTCAACGAGATCGCGAAGGCGTCCGGGGTGGGCGTCGAGCTCGCCGAGCGCTCGCTACCGATCCCGGAGGTCGTGGCGAACGCCTGCGCCTTCCTCGGCCTGGACCCGCTCCAGGTGGCCAACGAGGGCAAGCTCCTGGCGTTCGTGCCACGCGAGTGCGCCGACGAGGTGCTGGCCACGATGCGGGCCCACCCCGCCGGTGCCGGTGCCGCCGTCATCGGCGCGTGCGTGGAGGAGCATCCGGGCATGGTCGCCGCGACGACGGGCTTCGGAGCCTCGCGCGTGGTGGACCTGCCGATCGGCGAGCAGCTCCCGCGTATCTGCTAGGCGAGCCATGAAGTTCCTGGTGCTGTGGAGCCTCGAGCAGTCGCTGCTGTCGGACGCGATGGTGCGCGCGATCGCGCGGATGCCGGAGTACGGCCAGCGGCTGGAGGAGCAGGGGTCGGTGCTGATGCGCTACCACGTGGTGGGCGCCCACGGCGGCGCCTGGCTCTACGACGTGGCGTCGCACGAGGAGTTCGAGCGGCTCCTCGCGATGGCCCCGGTCTTCAACTTCGCCCGCTACACCGTCCACCCGCTGGCCGACATGACGGGGAACCACCATGACGTCTGAGCTGACCCGCCCCAGTTCGTACGACGAGCTCGGGGCGCACCGACACCTGCTGATCAGCGAGCGCCTGCGGCTGCGCCGCCGCGAGCTGGGGCTGACCCAGAAGGAGGTGGTCGCGCGGCTGCGCCGGATGGGGGTGGTGACCACGAACAAGGCGCTGAGCAGCCTGGAGCACGGCGCCGGCCTCGACGTGTGCAAGCTGCCGGAGATCGCACGAGCCCTCGACTGCTCCCTGACCTACCTCGTCGGGCTCACCGACGACCCGAAGAGCTGGGAGCCCGACGGGTCGGGCTGGCCGACGGCGCCGCCGCGGCAGCGGACGGCCCCGGAGCTCGGAGGAGTGCCGCCGATCCTGGGACCGCTGGTCTGAGCTCGGGCCGGACGACCCGCCCCCGCCGGGTAGTCCGTGACGAAATGGCTGGAAACCGACCACCGGATCAGCCATATCGTCACGGACTACCCCGACCGGGAGGGCGAAACCAGGGCCGACCGGGGCACTACATCTTGCGCATCTCGAGATAGCGCTTGATGTCGGGCAGGGAGACGTACGCCGCCGCGGCGACGGCTGCTCCGACGAGCAGGGTCAGCAGCTTCTTCACCTCATCCACCTCCTCCCGCGAGTGCAGGGTCGGGGTGCAGGCGGTCGAGCTCGCGGCGCACGACCTCGCGAACCAGGTCGGCCGCGGGCTGCACGGCGGCCTGGACGGCGGGGGAGAGCCCGATGCCGTCGTCGAGCACCTCCGGCTGGCAGCCGACGACCAGGATCCGGTCCACGGCACCGCCGAGCGTGGGCACCAGCGACATCACGCCGCCGGGGGTCAGGTCGTGCGGGTCGAGCATCACCTCGGGCAGCGGGTCGGCCGCCTCGTCACGGGCGGGGAGGTCGGGCTCGATGACGTAGAGCGTGCCGGGCGGTCCCTCCTGCTGCGCGACCGTGTCGACGACCACCAGGACGTCGTACCCCTCGAGGAGCTCGTAGGCCAGGTGCACCGAGCGGATCCCGAAGTCCACGACCTTGACACCGTCCGGCACCGGCGCGCGGCCCAGGGCCGCTGCCACCTCGACTCCGAAACCGTCGTCGGACAGGAAGATGTTGCCGACGCAGGCGACCAGCACGCCGGACATCAGGTGCTCGCACCGGTGAGGGGCTCGACCTCGTCGGGCGCGAAGTAGAGGTAGCGGCCGTGCGCCGTCTTGAGGTCGGCGCCGGGGTCCTCGTCGACGGTGACGGCCAGGTGCTCGTGGCCGTCGACGTCGCGCAGCACCGCCGCGACGGTCGCGGTCCGGCCCGCGAGGAACAGGTCGTAGGCGTCGGCGCGGCGCACCCCCGGACGCAGGATCACGCGGGTGCCGCGCTGCACGTCGGCGTCGCCGATGCGGAGGCTGTCGTGCTCCGGGTCGACGCTCGCGTCGGAGCCGGGGTCCCACCACGGCACGTCGAGCTCGGCCGGCTTCGGCGGCGGCGCCAGCCCGGTCATCGCGTCCAGGTAGGACACCGTGCCGTGCAGGCGCTCCCACAGCTCCGGCGGCATCCCCTCCACCTCGTCGAGCAGCGACGCCGCGCGGGGGTCGGTGCCGCGCATCTCGCGCTTCTCCTCGTCGGTGAGGGTCGCGGTGCGCAGGCTGAGCAGCTCGTCGATCTCGAGGGCGTCGAAGAACGCGGACTCGCTCTGCGGCGCCAGCTGGGGGTGGTCGTAGAGGATGATCGGCGAGCTCAGCACCACGCCCGCCTGGCCCTGCGGCCCGGCCAGCACGGGGAAGACGCCGTCGTTGACGCAGCCGGCGACGAAGCCCGAGGCCCACTGCGGCGGGTCGAGCTGGGAGACGAACGACGCGTGCTGCACCTCCAGCAGGAGGTGGCAGGCCACGAGCGCGCGACGCAGCCACGCGGGGCGCTGAGCGACCGGGGTCGCCGGTGGTGGTGCGGTTCTCGACCCGCAGCGTCACCATCGTCACGGGGTACGGCGACACCGGCTGCTCCACGTGGGACACGACGCCGACCGTCACCGGCTCCCGGACCCGCACCAGCCGACCGCCGTCGAGGTCCTCGGTCTTCGGTGCCACCGGGGACCTCGACGCTCGTGTCGAGGTCACGGTCGAGCGGGATGTCGAGCACGACCTCGCGCTCGCACGCCTCGTCCCACGGCACGTAGCGCGCGTCGCCCACGTCGAGCCGCTCCACACGTCGACCGGTCGCGTCCTCGACGTACCGGCGCTGCACCTGGAGGAAACGCACCGTGGCCCGCAGGGTCGCGCCGCTGCCGTCCACGACGAGGTCGGTGCGGTTCGAGGAGCGCTCGGAGGGGTCGAGGGCGACCACGTCCGGCGGCATCAGCACGCCCCACTGCCAGCGCACCTGGTTCTTCGCCGAGCTCGCGCGGTAGGGGTAGAGCACGTAGCCCTCGTAGAGCACGGCGTCGGCGACCGCCCGTGCAGCCTCCATCGGGGTCACTCGTCCGCCTCCTCCATGAGCCGGTCGAGCGCTTGGTCGAAGGAGACCATCCCGTGCTTGCCGCGGTAGACGGAGAGCCGGTCGAACGTGGGCCGGGAGACCCGCAGCCAGGCCTGGCCGGGGAAGTGCACGTCCATCGCCTCGCGCCAGACCGCGACGGGCAGCCGGACCGTCGCCTCCTTGTGCCACGGCACCGGCTGGACCGCGATCGCGCCCGCCGTGCCGGTGAACACCTGGCCGCTGAACAGCAGCAGCAGCGGCACGTCTCCCTCCTCGAGCCCGGCGAGGTACTTGTGGGCCGCCACGTCGACGTCATAGCTGAGCGGGAGCGCCAGGTCGAACGCGCAGCTGCCCACGAAGCCCGGCAGCACCTGGGAGAGGAACGCGAGCTGCAGGGGCTGCATCGTGGAGCCCCAGCGCGGCCGGTCGCCGAACAGGTCGACGACCTTCGCCGCCTCGTCGTCGTTGTAGAGCCGCCGGATCGGCTCCACCCTGATCTGGCACCGCAGCGCCAGCGCGTGCACGCGCGCGCCCGTCGTCTCCTGGGCCCGCATCTTGAGCACGACGGTCGGGGACGCGGCGTACCGGTCCGCGACCGTGTCCTCGCAGGTGAAGTCGACATCCGGCTGCGGCACCGGGGCCTCCGTCATGACGGGCCGTCCCGGGAGACGGGTCGTCCGCGTCCGTCGAGATCGGCGAACCACGCCTCGATGCGCGCCCAGACCTCGGGGCCGCCGCCCAGGCCCGTCCACGACGAGCGCACCACGCCGACCAGCTCGTAGCAGAGGTCGATCGGGACCAGGTAGCAGGAGAAGCCGCCGTCGTGCCGGCGCAGCAGCACCGCCTCCACGTCCTCCTCGGTCGTGTCGAGGACCGGGTTGGCGGCGGCCAGGTCGCCCCACGCGGCCAGGTCCAGCAGCGACTCCGTGGCACCACCCGGGCCGGGGTAGAACGCGAGCAGACCGTCACCGGCCTGCCCGGAGGAGCCGGGAGACGAGGCGCCTCGAAGGGTTTGCCGGAAGAAGAACGCGAGGTCCACCGGGATGCGCAGCGCGTCCCACTGCGCCTCGCTGACGTCGAGGTCGGCGACCCGCCGGACGTCCTCCCCGACCCCGCGGTAGCGCCCGCCCCCGGAGCCCTGCGGCGCGAACAGCAGGTAGCAGGGCCGGCAGACGCACAGCAGCCGGTGCTGGGCGACGTCGGCGACGTGCCCGTGCCGCTCGCCGATGTCGACGGCGCAGAACTCGCAGCGCTCGACGGCCGGCTCGGGAGGCGGCTTGGGTGCGGCGATGCGCTTCAGCGAGGAGAGACCGCTCATGCGCTCACCTTTCGCGGCAGCGACACCTTCCACGCCCCATGGTCGGGCAGCAGGGGCAGCGGCGCCAGGGGAGTGGCGTCGGCGTCGAGGGCGCGCCCCGCCCGTCGTACGTCGTAGCCGTGGCCGCCGGCGCAGGTCAGGACGTCGCCGTCCAGCCGCCCGTCGGAGAGCGCGGTGAGGCAGGCGGGGCATCGGTCGGCGTAGGCGACCAGCGTGCCGTCGAGGTTCGCCACTCCGATCGTCTCGCCGGCGACTTGGACGGCCCGCACGGTGCGCGGCGGCACGTCGAGGTCCAGGTGCTCCCACGTGCCGCCGGCGGTCTCGGGCGCCCGCGGGGAGAACGGCTCGATCTGGAGCAGCGTCGGCCCGGACTCGACCATGCCCTCGGCCTCGACGGCGACCACGTCCGGCGCGGCCACCAGGATCGCGTCCTCGATCGCGGACTTCACGGTGAGCGCCGAGGACGGGCACCCGTCGCAGCTGCCCTCGAGCCGCAGGTGCACGACGCCCTGCTCGTCGACGCCGGACAGCGAGACGCCGCCCGCGTGCGAACCCAGGTAGGGCCGCACCTGCTCGAGCGCACGCTGCACCCGGGTGTCCACGTCGTCGGGGTGCAGGTCGTGCAGCACCAGCAGGTTGCCGACCACCTCGTCGTCGGCGAGGCGTCGCACGGTGTCGTCGTCGAGCGTCTCGACGATGCGGTCGAGCCCGGCGCCGTACAGGCTCATCACGGCGTGCACGAGCTCCTCGACCCGCTCCATGGTCCCAGCGGTGGCACTGTGGCCGAGCTCCTCCAGCAGCGCGTCGATGCGCTCGCTGACCTCACGAACCGACAGCTGCTCCACGGTGGGCTCCTCTCGGGGTCGTTGTCGACGACGTCGTCCAGGAAGGCGTACCAGGCGTCGACGTTCTCTCCGGTGCGCACCGACAGCGGCAGCACACCGACGTCGGGGTTGAGGCTGCGGGCCTGGTCGCGCAGCCGGTCGAGGTCGAAGTCGACGTAGGGCAGCAGGTCGGTCTTGTTCACGACGACGAGGTCGGCGACGCGGAACATGTGCGGGTACTTCAGCGGCTTGTCGTCGCCCTCCGTCACCGAGATGACCACGACCTTCGCGCGTTCGCCGAGGTCGAACATGGCCGGGCACACCAGGTTGCCGACGTTCTCCACGAACAGCAGCGACCCGGCCGGCGGGTCGAGGTCGTGCACGGCGCGGTGCACCATCTCGGCGTCGAGGTGGCAGCCGGCGCCGGTGTTGACCTGGACGGCACGGGCGCCGGCTGCACGAATCCGGTCCGCGTCGAACGACGTCTCCTGGTCGCCCTCGACCACGCAGACCGTACGTCGACCGTGGAGCTCGGCCACGGTCCGCTCGAGCAGGCTGGTCTTGCCGGAGCCGGGGGAGCTCATCAGGTTCAGCGCCGTGACGTCGCGGGCCTCGAGCGACGCGCGCACGTGCTGCGCGAGCCGGTCGTTCTTGGCCAGCAGACGCTCCTCGACGAGGAGCGTGTCGGTCACCGCGTGGGTCACCGGGTGGGCCCCGGCGGTGTCACCGCAGCCACAGGTCAGGCACACGACTCCTCCCGCACGAGCTCCACCGAGACCAGCGAGAGGTCGTCGCCGGCCACCTCCTCGACGACCAGCCGGGCGCCCGCGATCGGGGTGTCGACCGTGACCACGTCGAAGCTGAAGGCCAGGGCCGTCGGCCACGACGCCGGCCGCGTCGCCGACCCGCACCGTCACGGCCACGACCCGACGGCCGACGGTCCGCTCGATGACGCGGTCGACAAGGCTCTCCGCGATCGCGAGCTCGTGCACGGCGCCGCCTAGTAGGGCTTCACCGGGACGCTGGGCGTGTGCAGGTGCTCGACCACCCGGCCGCGGCCGGTGTACATGTGCACCCCGCAGGGCAGGCACGGGTCGAACGACCGCACGGCGCGCATCACGTCGATGCCCTTGAACGTCTCCGGTGGGTTCTCCTCGAAGATCGGCGTGTTCTGCACGGCGTCCTCGTAGGGTCCCGGCGTGCCGTAGGTGTCCCGGACGCTGCCGTTCCACGGGGTCGGCGGGTAGGGGTGGTAGTTCGCGATCTTCCCGTCCCGGATGACCATGTGGTGGCTGAGCACGCCCCGCACCGCCTCGGTGAACCCGACCGACACGGCCGAGTCGGGCACCTCGAACTTCGTCCACGTGTCGGTGTGACCGGCCCGGACCTCCTCGAGCGCCTTCTCGGTGAAGTGCAGGGCGAGCGCCGCGGAGTACGCCTGGAAGTAGGTGCGCGCCCGGTTGCGTTCGATGGCGTTGCTCCACTTCGGGATCTTCCACTCGAAGGTGACCTCGGGCTTGAGGGCGGTGCGCGGCAGGTTGATGACCACGCTCTGCCCGGTGGCCTTCACGTAGCCGCAGTCGACCAGGCCGCTGAGCGCCGTCGACCAGAGCCGCGCGATGGGGCCGCCGCCGGTGTCGAGCGCGAGGTGGTCGGTGCCGTCGAACCACCGCGGTGACATCGTCCACGAGTAGGCGTTGTCCCAGTCCCGCTTGGCGGGCTTGGGGATCGTGTGCTGGTTCCACGGGTGCCGCTCGTCCACCGGGTTGCCCAGTGGGTCCTCGGTCACGAAGGTCTCGCGGCCGGACTTCACCCAGTCCTCGTAGTAGGAGTGGCCGAGCAGGATGCGGATCCCCAGGTTGATGTCCACGAGGTCGTTGGTGACCAGCTTGCCGTCGACGATGACGCCCGGGGTGACGAACATCTTCTTGCCCCAGTTGCTCATCGTCGAGTACTTGAAGTCGCAGTACTCCGGGTCGTTGAGGCTGCCCCAGCAGCCGAGCAGGATCCGCCGCTCGCCGACGTGCTCGTAGCCGGGGATCGCCTCGTAGAAGAAGTCGAACAGGTCGTCGTGCAGGGGCACGACCTTCTTCATGAACTCCACGTAGCGCATCAGCCGCGTGAGGTAGTCGGTGAACAGCTGGATGGTGGCCGTCGTACCCACGCCGCCCGGGTAGAGCGTCGAGGGGTGCACGTGCCGCCCCTCCATCAGGCAGAACATCTCGCGCGTGTAGCGGCTGACCTGCAGGGCCTCGCGGTAGAACTCGCCCTCGAGCGGGTTGAGCGACCGCATGATGTCGCCGATGGTCCGGTAGCCGTGGATGCCGGCGTTCGGGGCCTCGGTGCTGTTCGCCCGCTCCAGCACGCCCGGGTTGGTCTCCTTGACCATCCGCTCGCAGTAGTCCACCCCGACCAGGTTCTCCTGGAAGATGTTGTGGTCGAACATGTACTCCGCGGCCTCGCCGAGGTTGATGATCCACTCGCCCAGGTGCGGCGGCGCGATGCCGTAGGCCATGTTCTGGTTGTAGACCGAGCAGGTCGCGTGGTTGTCACCGCAGATGCCGCAGATCCGGCTGGTGATGAAGTGCGCGTCCCGCGGGTCCTTGCCCTTCATGAACAGGCTGTAGCCCCGGAAGATCGACGACGTGCTGTGGCACTCCAGGACCTTCTTCTGCTTGAAGTCGACGCTGGCGTAGATGCCGAGGCTGCCCACGATCCGGGTGACCGGGTCCCAGGACATCTCGACGACGTCGGTCTTCGACGTGGACGTCTTCCGCGGTTCGGTGATGGTCATCGTCGTCCTTCCCTCACCAGGTCTTCTGGTAGCCGGTCTTGAGCTCGCGGCCCTTGGTCCGCCAGCCCGGTTCCTTGTCCAGCGTCTTGGCGGTCACGTCGCGCAGCCGCTTGATCGCCTTGCCGTAGACCGTGCTGCCCCGCGTCGAGAGCTTCGCGCCCGGCGGCTCGTCCATGAACGGCATGAACTTGTCCGGGAAGCCCGGCATCGTGCACCCGATGCAGATGCCGCCCACGTTCGGGCAGCCGCCGACGCCGTTGATCCAGCCGCGCTTCGGCACGTTGCACTTGACGACCGGGCCCCAGCAGCCGAGCTTGACGATGCACTTGGGGGAGCCGTACTCCGTGGCGAAGTCACCCTGCTCGTAGTAGCCGGCGCGGTCGCAGCCCTCGTGCACGGTGGCGCCGAACAGCCAGCGTGGTCGCAGCGCCTCGTCGAGGGGGATCATCGGCGCCTGGCCGGCGACCTGGTAGAGCAGGTAGGTGATGGTCTCCGCGAGGTTGTCGGGATGGATCGGGCAGCCGGGGACGCACACGATCGGCAGGCCGGCCTTGGACTTCCAGTCCCAGCCGAGGTAGTCGGGCACGCCCATGGCGCCGGTCGGGTTGCCGGACATGGCGTGGATGCCGCCGTACGTCGCGCAGGTGCCGACCGCGATCACGGCGGTCGCCTTCGGGGCGAGCCGGTCGAGCCACTCCGAGGTGGTCATCGGCTGCCCGGTCATCGGGTTGTTGCCGAAGCCGCACCAGTAGCCCTCGTCCTTGATCGCCTCGTTCGGGATGGACCCCTCGACGACGAGCACGAACGGCTCGAGCTCGCCGCGGTCCGCCTTGTGCCACCACTCGATGAAGTTGTCGGCGCCCTGCTCGGGCCCGCACTCGAAGTCGATCAGCGGCCAGTGGACCGCGATCTTCGGCAGCCCTGGCAGGGCGCCCAGGACGATCTCCTCGATGCTGGGCTGGGTGGCCGCGGTGAGGGCTACGGAGTCCCCGTCGCAGCTGAGTCCGCCGTTCATCCAGAGGATGTGTACTGCGCCTTCGTCGGCCTGTGCAGGGGCATCCGCGACACTCGTCATATCCGTCTCCTCCGCTCGCGCCTGCCCCCATCGTGCTGTCTGGACCGTTGTCAGGTAACCGTCGGCAGGCGGTCGATTGCCCCTCAATCCGCCAGTCGCGGATCCCGCGATCCGGGCACTTTCGTCCCCGTGGTCTGGACATGAGAGGGGGACGAACCGGTGGAGTCCGCCCAGGCCCGCCACGATCGGGCGGGTCCGGCAGCAATCGGTTGGGCAGCGGTGCGGGCGCGGGATGACAATCGTGAGTGCCATGCAGGGGGCCAGTCGAAAGGGACGAGTGGCGTGGGAGCGCGGTGGAGGCACGAACGTCGGCTCTCGGGCAGGCGCCCGCGCCTGACCCGCCGCGCCACCCCGACCTCCGAGTGCTCCTCCGACGCGGAGTCCTCGTTCGACCACACGCTCAAGGCGCCCGCCGAGGTCCGGACGTTCGTGCACCGCTCCTTGTGCCGGCAGCACGCGAACAGGATCCGGGGTCCGGTCCGGCTGGCGGCCAGCGAGTACTCCACCGAGGCCGCGCTCCAAGGGGAGGGTCCCTTCGCCGTACGGCTGACCTGCAACGTCTCGACGGTGACCGTCTCGGTCGTGTACACCGCGGCGGTAGCCGTCAAGCGTCCCGATCTGGAGCAGCCCACCAAGATCTCCTACCGGATCATCGACAACATCAGCCTGTCCTCGGGGCGGGAGGTCGACGGTCGCGAACACACCCTGTGGTGCACGGTGCCGACGGGGTACGTGCCTGCCTAGGCCCCGGCCCCGTCGCGATGGTTGACCCCGATTTGGACAGCCGCGTGGGTTCCCGTAGCCTTGGGTTCACCGACGCGGGGTGGAGCAGTTCGGTAGCTCGCTGGGCTCATAACCCAGAGGTCGCAGGTTCAAATCCTGCCCCCGCTACCACCGCTGGCCTGGGACTTTGTCCCAGGCCAGTTCCATTTCTGGGCTCAGTGACGCCAGGATGGTGCCAGATTTGCGTGCCATCCGCTCGGGTCGCCGCGCCGAGGATCAGAGCGGCCACTGCGATGGCCGCGTGCTCGTCCATCGCCGGGATCACGTGCGCGTAGGTCTGCAGCGTGAACGCGACGGTCGCGTGCCCGAGACGCTCGCTGATGATCTTGGGGGAGACTCCCGCCTTCAGGGCCGCCGTGGCGTACGAGTGGCGGACGTCGTGGAGCCGGATCCGTGGCAGGCCGGCAGCCTAGTTTCGAGCCGACGGCCCGATTCTTGGATGCGACCGAAAGAGCCCTGCCCCACGCGGTCTGCTGCCGCTGAGCGACGCCGGGGTCAGTTCGCCGTAGGGCCTCGTCGAGGTCCTCCGCTGGGTCGGGGGCGAGGGACTCGGTGTAGTACCGGAGCCGAACCTCGCAGTCGGCGAAGACCTTGGACTACTGCTGAGCCCAGATGGACGCGCCCCCAGTCAGCGATCCGGCCTTTGGGCGGACACATCATAGTGTCGCGATGATCGGCAGGTGGCTCGGGGACGCAGTCGTAAATCGGCCCGGCGCCTCCTCCACGGTCGCCAGCGCGGTTACCTGCTGTGCGCACCACGGTGACACGTCCCGCTGCCCAGCCAGCACGGCGTCGCGGAACACCGGCCAGTCGACCCACTTCAGTTCCGCCACCTCGGCCGGGTCGGCGACCGCGTCGGAGGCCGCGGCCGCGACATACACCGGGCAGAGCTCGTTCTCCCGCACTCCGTTGGACATCGTCGCCTCGTAGCGGAACGCCGGCAGCGCCAGCTTGAGCGACTCTAGGGTAAGTCCGAGTTCCTGTTGCGCCCGCCGTCGAACCGCGTTCGCGAGGTCCTCACCTGGACCGGGATGGCCGCAGAAACTGTTGCTCCACACGCCCGGCCAGGTCGCCTTGTGCAGCGCCCGCTGGCTGAGCAGCGTGCGACCGTCGGCGTCGAACACGTAGCAGGAGAACGCCAGGTGCAGCGGCGTGCTCTCGTGGTGCACCTCGGCCTTGGGTGCCGTGCCGATCGCGTTCCCGTCATCGTCGACCAGGACGACGAACTCCGCGCTCACGCGGGTCTCGCCAAGGTGTCGACGGCCGTCGCGAAGACGCCGGGCAGCAGCCGGGCGGCCGGCACCAGGGCGCGCCGTACGGGACCGACCCGCGTCGCACCCAGCAGTGCCGCGGTCATCCAGCGGTACCGGAAGGTGATCTCGCGCCACTCTTGCGCGTATCGCTCTGGCTGCCCGGCCACGACGGCGGCCACGGCTGCCTGCGCCTGCGCCACCGCGAGGGCGATGCCCTCGCCGGTCAGGGCGTCCACGTAGCCGGCCGCGTCGCCGACCAGCAGCACCCGTCCCGCCACCCGCGACCGTGCGCGCTGCCGCAACGGCCCGGCGCCCAGCACGTCACCGGCAGGCATCAGACCGTCCAGCCGCTCGCGCACGGCCGGGAAGCGCGCCAGGTGGTCGGCGAACGACCCGCGGGTCGCCGAGAGTATCGCGACGCCGACGACGTCGGGCGCCACCGGGGTCACGTATGCCTCGGCCGCGTGGGCCCAGTGCACCTCGACGTACGACGTCCATGGCTGCACCGTGAAGTGCGCCCGTAGCCCGTGCCGCCGTCGCGTCGTGGTTTGCGCGTCGAGACCGAGCGCGCGGCGGACGGGGGAGTGCAGCCCGTCCGCGGCGACCACGTAACGGGCGGCGGTCCCGTCGACCGTCACGTGATCGCCGTTCTGCGCGATTTGCGTGGCGGCGCGCCGCTCGACTGTGACGCCGGCTTCCGCAACGGCGTGCCGGAGGGCGGCGTGCAAGGCGGTACGGCGCACGCCCCGACCCGGTCCTGCCCGGAACGGCGCCTCGACGTGGCGGCGGGCGTCGAGGTAGCGGATCCCGTTTAGCGGCTCACCGGGCGGGCGCACCCCGAGATCCTGCAACGCCGCGACCGCACCCGGCATCAGGCCCTCTCCGCATGCCTTGTCCACGACTCCGGGTCGCTGCTCCCACACGGTCACGTCGAGGCCGACGCGCGCGGCGTGCAGCGCGGTGGCGAGGCCGGCCGGCCCGCCGCCGACGATCAGCAGATCGTGGGTCATCGGGCCGCCCCGACGTCCGGGCTGGGCGCCGGAAGGGAGGCGAGTGCCGCGTTCTCCACGCGGATCCGCACCGACAGCAGCACCGCGTTGCACACCGTGAAGACCAGCGCCGTCATCCAGGCCGAGTGCACGAGCGGCAGCGCGACCCCCTCGACGGCCACCGCGATGTAGTTGGGGTGCGACAGGAACCGGTACGGCCCCGACGTGACCGGCGGCAGGCCAGGCACCACGATGACCCGGGTGTTCCAGTGGGGGCCGAGGGTGCCGATGCACCACCACCGCAGCGCCTGCGAGGCCAGTACCAGCGCGACCATCGTCCAGCCGAGGGCTGGCATGAAGTCGGGCCGCCGCAGCCACATCTCGACGAGCGCTCCAGCGAGCAGACCGGTGTGCAGAACCACCATCACCGGGTAGTGGCCCGACCCGGTTTCGACCCCGCCGTGCTCCATGCTCCAGGCGGCATTGTGCTTCGACACCACCAGCTCGGCCAGCCGCTCGAACCCGACCGCGACGACGAGCAGGGTAAACCAGGTCTCGCTGCTCATGCCGCGGTCTCCTCCGGGGCCCGGAGGAGCACGAGCTCGGAGCAGAAGCCGGGGCCCATCGCGAGCATGAGGCCGTACGACCCGGGTCGCGGCGGCCGCTGCTCGAGGGTGTCGGCGAGTACGTGCAGCACCGACGCGGACGATAGGTTGCCGATCCGGGCGAGCGAGTCCCAGGTGAGCTGGAGCGCCTCGCGCTCGAGGCCCAGCGTGTCCTGCATGGCCTCGAGCACTTTGGGGCCGCCCGGATGGGCGACGTACCACTCGATGTCATCCTGGCTGAGCCGGTGGTCGGCGAGGAACCGGGTGACGTCCTCGCCGACGTAGGTGTTCACCAGTTCCGGCACCCGACTGTCCAGGACGATCTTCAGCCCGGTCGCGCCGACGTCCCAGCCCATCGTGCGCTCGGAGTCCGGGTAGAGCCGGCTGCGGCTGGCGAGCACGTCGGGCTGCGGAGCCGACGGCACGTCCGGCACAAGGTCGAGGGCGCGGTGGGCTCCGGCGGCGACCACCGCGGCGGCGCCGTCGCCGAACAGGCCGCTCGCGACCAGGTTGGGTATCGACGCGTCGTCGCGCTGCAGAGTGAGCGAGCACAGCTCGACCGCCATCAGGACCGCCACGTTGTCGGGGTGGCCGATCAGGTAGTCGTGCAGCCGTGCGACGCCGGCCGCCCCGGCGACGCAGCCCAGCCCGACGATCGGCACGCGTACGACGTCCGGCCGCATGCCGATCGCTATCGCGACCCGCGCGTCCAGGGACGGTACGGCGAGCCCGGTGACCGTCGCGGAGATGAACAGGTCGACGTCCTGTGGGGTCAGCCCAACCGCCTTGAGCGCGTCGGTGACCGCGCGGGCGCCGAGGTCCACACCGGCTTCGATGAAAACGTCGTTGGACTCGCCGAAGTCGCGCAGCTGCCAGTAGCGGTCGAGGGGGAGCGCGAGGTGTCGGGTGTCCACGCAGGCGTTCTTGTGCAGCCGGTCCACGACCTTCTCGTCCACCGTACCGCGCAGCATCGTGTGCGTGAACGCATCGGTGATCTCGCTCTGGTCGTAGCGGTGCTCGGGCAGGACGCCGCGGACACTCAGGACTCTCATGCCGTCTCCTCGTTGTGATGCGTCGCGCCGTACCGCGGCGGGGGTCCGAACAGGCCCCGGGCGATCCCGCGGACCATGGTGCGGGTGATCCTTCCCCGCGCGAGGCCCAGCTCCACCAGGGCGTCGAAGACTTGCTGGTCGGCGGCCGACGAGCGCAGCCCGCCGTCGATCACGGCGCCAGACCGGCACAGTCGGGCGGCGACCTGGATGTGCCGCAGGTGGCTGTCCAGCATCGGGCCGGTCAGCTGTCGGTAGCGTGCCCCGGCGCCGGCCGGCTCGCCGGCCGCAATGGCGTCCGAAGTGGCACGGCCGGCCGCGAGCCCGGTGGCCACGGCGTAGTAGATGCCCTCGCCGGTCATCGGATTCACCAGCCCGGCGGCATCTCCTGCGAGCAGCACCCGGCCGTCGACTGGGCGCCAGCGTCCCCTGGACAGCGGCAACTGGTGGCCGCGCCAGTCGGTGCCACCGGCGGCAGCGTCCGGCAGCAGCGCGTCGAGCCGCTCGAGCAGCTGGGCCTTGGTGGGCCGGTGGCGCCGGTGGTCGAGGATCTCGCCGTACCCGACGTTGGCGATCCCGTCACCGCGGTCGAAGGACCACGCGTACGCCGGTTGGCGGGTGGTGTCGAACACGATGACCTGGGCGGCCTCGCGGTCGGCAGGCACCGGGGCGTAGCCGCGTAGCGCCACCGCCATCGGTCCCGGGTCGATGCCGAGGGCGCGCCGGACGACCGAGTGCGCGCCGTCCGCGCCGACGACCACCCGTGCACGGAACGTGTCGTCGAGCACCACGTTTCGACCGCTGTGCTCGACGGTCCGCACGCAGTGCCGGATCAGCTCGGCGCCGGCCGTCTGCGCCGCCTCCGTGAGCCGGTGGTCGAACACGGTCCTCGGGACCACGAACGTCGGCCGCGCCATATCTCGGTCCGCAGACAGGCCAGCTCGTGTCAGCCGCAGCCGCTGCACCGGCACCCGGTCGTCGACGGTGCCGCTTACGCCGGCCTCCTCCAGCAGGTCGATCACCTGCGGTGCGATCCCGTCCCCACAGCATTTGTCCCGAGGGAAGTCGGCCCGGTCCAGCAGCGCCACCCTCAAACCGGGGTCGGCTCGCAGCGCACCGATCGCGGTCGCGGCACCGGCCGGCCCGGCGCCGACCACGGCCACGTCCCAGGTCATGCGCTGACCACTGTCAGCAGCACGACGTCGATGAGCGCGATCGCCATCGCGGCGTAGAAAGCCGACTTTGCGCGGCCGAAAGCCGCCACCAGTCCCAGCAGCACGACGCCCCCCAGCGTGGCGAGGGTCCACATGGGTCCACATGGCCGGCGGGTCCGCCGGTCCGAGCACGGCGACGACAGAACCGGCGACCAAGAGCAGCGTGCCGACCACCCGCGCCGGCGTGGCACCGATGCGGTGCGGCAGCCCGCGGACCCCGTCGTCGCGTCGTCGTCGAGGTCGGGGAGGGTGTTGAGAAGGTGTGCCCCCACGCCCAGCGCGGCGGGTGTGCCGAGCATCCACGAGGGCGCCCAGTTCGGGGTGTCGCCAGCGAGCGTGGCTACCGCGGGTAGCGTGCCGAACGCCAGCGCGTAGGGCAGCCACGGCCACGGCGTCGCCGTCAACCGAAGGTTGTACGCGTGCCCGGAGACGACCCCGACGCACAGGTGGACGAGCCCGCTGCGCCACCCGGCCAGCAATGACAGCGCCACGCACAGCACCGCGGCGACCCCAGGGACAGTTCGCCGTTCGCGAGCGGCTTGCCGGTCCGCCCGACAGCATGATCGCGTGATGCGTCGACGAGGTCGTTGCCCCAACCGATCGTCAGCTGGCCGGCGAGGACACCGGCCGTCACCAGGATCGCCGCGCTCGTCTTGAGATCCGTGGAGGCCGCGAGCAACGCGATCTTCCGCTCGCCGACTGGCCCCCGCCGGACGAAGTCGCGAAAGGCCAGCGGGACGCCGCGGCGCCGCAGCACCGGAGTCCGGGCCGCGGCGGCCTCACGCATCCCGTCGATGACCTCGCGAAAGACCGTCACCGCGTCGACACTAGGCGACCAGCCGAGCTCACGGGAAGCCCGCGAGCGGTCGAGCAGCGGCAGCGCGAACCCCACGTCCAGCCACCCGGTGTCCACCCGCTGGAGCCGGGCGTGCCAGGCCGCGGACATCGCCGTGCGCACCACAGAAGACGGCATATGGATCGGCCGGGCCCCGAGTACCTCGGCGATCCGGTCAGTCGTGATCGGCGGCTCGGCGGACAGATTGAACGCCCCGCCGATCCTCCGGTCGAGCTCGCGGGACGAGTCCGACCGAAAGGTCAAGCAGCTCCACAGCGTCTCGCTTCCTGCCCAGGCCTCGAAGCTCCTCCCGCCGACCCTGTCTCCGACTGGTTGTCCCTACTCCTACTCACCGACGTGGTCGCCAACACGGCCGGGAACCTCGTGGGTTCGCTGGTGAACGAGGTCGTGGTGACCGAAGGGATCCTCGAGGTGGTGTCCGGGGACTGTCTAACCTGCGAGGGCCGTGCGCGAGGCCTTGGTCGAACGCGAACGGCGGGCCGCTGAGGTGTCCTGACGCCTCAGCGGTGTCGGCCGGTGCGGACCTTGCGGCTCTGGAGCGCGATCCGGGCCAGCATGCCGAGGGACACCACGACGGCCACGACGAAGACCACGAGGGCAATGTGGTTCTCCACTGACGCTCCGTCGCCCGACGGCTTGGCGAGCAGGGCCGAGGCCAGGATCATCGCCGCCAGAACCACGGCGGCCGCGAGTACGTTGGCCAGCTTGTGCAGGCCGCGCAGGAACTCGTCCTCGTCGAAGGCCTTGATCCGCAGCTCGAAGTTGCCCTGTCCGACGGCGTCGAAAGCACGGTTCACCCGTCCCGGGAGCTCCTCAACGAACTCCTTCGCCTCCAGCAGCGAGGCCATCACCGCCGCCGGGGTTGTGCGCATGGAGGACTTCATCAGGCCGGCCATGTGTCGTTGCAGCGCCTCTCGGGGCTCGAACCCCGGATCGAGCGTCGCCGCCACTCGGTCCAGGTTGAGCAACGTCTTACCGAGCATCACCAGCTCCGGGTCCATGCGCAGACCGGCCTCGCCTGCCGTGCGTGTCAGCTGGAGCACGAGGGCGCCGATGTCGAGGTCCGACAGCGAGGCGTCGGCGGAACGACCGACGAGGTCGGCGACCGTGCGGGCAAAGACTGCCTCGTCGAACTCTGGCAGCCGCTCGCCCAGGGTGACCGCGATCCGCGTCACTTCTTCGGGGCGGGCGTCGGCCAACGCCAGGAAGAGCTTGACCAGCTTGTCGCGCACGGCGGGAGCGAGCCGCGCGATCATCCCGATGTCGAGCAGCACGAGGTGACCGTCCGGCGTCACCAGCACGTTGCCGGGGTGCGGGTCGGCATGGAAGACGCCCTGGACGAGGACCTGGTCGAGATAGGCGGCAAACAGCTGGTCGGCCAGGGGAGCGCCATCGAGCTCGAGCCGGGCCAGGGAGCCGAGGTCGGTGACCTTCTTCCCGGCGACGAACTCCATCGTCAGCACCCTGCTGGTGGTCAGATCGGGGAACGGCTCGGGGACGACGATGAGGTCGTGGTCGGCGACCAGCTCACGCATCCGAGAGAGGTTGTCGGCCTCGCGGCGGTAGTCCAGCTCGTCGACCAGCGCTTTGCGGAACTCCTCCAACAGCTGCGCGAGGCCATACCGGCGACCCGTCTCCGTGTGCTTGTCGAGGAAGGAGGCCAGGTCGGCCAGGACCTCCATGTCCCCGCGTACCTGCTCCCTGATGCCGGGACGCTGCACCTTCACGACGACCTCGCGGCCGTCCCGCAGCGTCGCACGGTGGACCTGACCGAGCGAGGCCGCGGCGAGCGGCGTGGACTCGAACGTGCGGAAGAGGTGTGAGAGCCGCACCTGCAGTTCGCTGCTGATGATGTCCTCGACCTCCTCGAACGCGAAGGGCGCGACGTCGTCTTGGAGCCTCGACAGCGCCTCGATGTACGGCGGGCTCAACAGGTCCACGCGCGACGACATGAGCTGGCCAAGCTTGACGAAGGTGGGGCCCATCGCCTCGAGGTCGTCGGCCAGGCACGCAGCGGCTTCGGGATCAGCCTCGGACGTCTCCTCCTCCAGCGCGGCGTCCATGCCCGTCGACCGCACCAAGTCCCCCCGCCCGTGACGGACCATCAGCATCGCGATCTGGCGGTAGCGCTTGACGTGCGCCGGGTCGATTCTCAGGCTCATGGTGCCCAGAGGATAGCGGCGGAAGATGCCTGTCCTCGCTTCGGTGCGGGTGCGGCGGGCAGGAGATCAAGGGGTCGCCTGGCGACGGTTCCGGTTGGAGCATGCCGCCGCATCCTGCGGCCAAGACTCGCCGCGGCCGCCTATGCGGCTTCAACCGCCGAGCAGGGCTCGATCGGGTCATCGGTTCCTCGACCGGTCCGGGGCAGTCCCGGGGATCCCGGGGACTGCGGGGTGCCCACTGGCCGCGCCGCATGACGGGTCTGTACCGCCCAGGTCCACCGGCATGTGCGTGCGGGTAAGCCTCCGGAAAGCCGAGGGCGCGGGGACTGCTCCACGGATGCGATTGCCCAGCTCTGGCGCGACGTCACCGACCTTGGAGTAACTCACCTGCCCTGTGGGCACGGGGGAGTTGGTGACCCGGAGACCGACGACCCCGAGATCGATTTCCGGGTCGGGGCGGGGCGCCAGTGAAGGACAACAGGTGGGAGGGAGCAGTAAATGATCGAGATCAAGGGCCGTTGGAAGAGCGTCACGGACAGAGAGAAGTGGGCCGCCCGCAGTGCCTCGTTCGTGGCGAAGGCTAAGGCCACCAAGGTGGTGTGGTTCCCGCCCAGGCCCGTGGAGACCGGCAAGGCGGCTGCCTCGACGGCCAAGAAGGCGACCAAGAGGGCGACAAGGAAGACAACCGGTGTCGCCAAGAAGACGACCACGGGCACCAAGAACATGGCCAACCCAGTACGCCGGAAGAAGACATGACGCGCCCGGGCGGCTATGGCCGCTATGACGACGACCCGGAGCAGTCCATAAGGACCTTCCAGGAGTGATGGATGGGGAACTGGACGCAGCGCGGAGGCTAGACCGGCTTCCTGACTCACTCGCTCATCCGCAGAAGCGGTCAGATCACATCTCCGCCGACAGGCGGCGGTAAGACGCAACCTCAGGAACGACCTCGGTCCGAACGTCCCCTCGATCAGGTGTGATGTCCCGTCCAGGCCCGTGTCGAGCACTCGTCCGAGCAGTAGTCACCCTTGGCGTCAGATGGCATCGGGCCACCGCACCAGGCGCATCGACGCCGGCGAAGCGCCCACCAGCGAGCAACGCGGCGGAGCATCCTCGAAGGGTAGTCCGGCTGGGGCGAGGCGGGCGGTCGAGCATGCTGACCGCGGTGCGTGCGCCGGGTAGGAACCGGCCCCAGGACTCGAAGGCGCCAGTGCGATGCGATGCCGAGCGAGCGGCGTTCGCAGGCGGCTGCGACGAACCGGAAGCGCAGCTGGGCGCCGGTGTCGTCCAGGTCCGGAGGTCGCGGAGGCTCACAGTTGGGGAGGTACGTCGCCGCCGAGGAGCGTGATCAGCTGGGCTAGGCGTGCGTCGAGTTCGCGGCCGACCTCGGCGATCTGCGGGTTGCCGTAGCTGTCGAACAGCAAGCTGGGCTGGTCGACGACGAGTTTGGTGTCGCCGTCGGGGTCGGCGTAGATCAGTGAGGGCAGTGGTGCGTGCAGCACGGCCGACGCGTCCTCGCGGAACGCGCGTTCCGCGATGGTGTGGTTGCCCATGAGGTACTGGGTGGCCTTCCAGAGGGACTGCGAGCCGGCCATGAGGGCGCAGACGTCGCTGCGGTAGTAACGCATGAACCCGTGGGGGCCGTTGATCTCGGCGAGTTCGAGCGTGGCTTTCCAGGAGCCCAATTGGTAGAAGCGGTGGAGATCGGCCTCCGGGACGAGAGTCTCAAAGTGCTCGCACGCCGCGTCGTAGGAACGCGGGAGCGTCACGACAAGCCTCCGGGCGGAGTGGTCGATGAAGGCGCTGTCTGTGGTCATGGCCGTACCTGTTCGTCGTCAGAGCGGACGAGCTCAACACCGTGGACGTCGACCGTGATGGAGGGGAAGTTGAGGTTGACGCTGTTGTCGGGGTTGCGGCGGAACATTCGTCGTCGCGTCGGCATGACCAGCCCGTCGAAGTTCTGGTGGTGGCCGGTGTAGTGGCCGACGAGGAAGCTGTTGTTGACCTCGGCGACGTAGTCCATGCGACGTTGCATACCGAAGGCGTCGTAGTAGAAGACCGCGTTCGGGCTATGTGTGGCGATGTCGGGCGGGAAGCGCACCTGCAGACGCCGCCATGTCTGCCCTGCCTCGTGCCACGGTTCGATCTCGCGGGCCCGCACGCCCGGATAGGTGAAGAGGAACGGGCTGGTGAAGTAGTTCCAGCAGGCGTAGCCCAGGAAGTAGCCGAGGTGCGGAGCGTCCCAGTCGGTGTTCCGTAGCATTCCCTTGAAGGCGGCGCGGGCGGGTGCAAGGGTCTCGACCGGTTCGCCGTCGAGAGTCTGCACGGTGACGCTGTCGGTGGCAGCGTCGAAGATCATCTGCCACTCCGGGCGGGTGAACGGGGTGAACACGATGTGTTCTCTGGCTGTGTCGATCGTCAGAACCTGGTCGAAGCTCGTCCCCGGTGGCCAGCCCTTCATCCCCCAGACCGGACCGTCGATGGAGACGTCGGCCTTCAGGCCACTCAGGGTGTCCCAGAGCTCTCTACCGCCGGCGCTGGCGATGGCCAGATCGAGGAGTTCAGTACTCATGGCCTGGGTTCGTTCCTCGCACCTGCACATGCGTACAAAAGCCAGAGTCTCGCAGCATAGAGGGCACTGTCGCTCCGCCTTCCTGTCGGCGGCAATCCGTGCGTTCAGGTTGCCTGCAAACGGTATCCAGGAGAGTCGTTCACCACCACGTTTCGCCTCGCACCCTTCGGGCGCAATACGGGCTCAGGTGCTCCTTTGTTACGAGGTGCTCAAACGAGGGGACGGGTCCTCGATACCCCTGGTCGGTGCACGCGACCGACGTGATCACGATGTATCCCTGCTGGTTGGCCCAGGCGCCGCCTGCGGCAAAAACCAACAGCAGAGACCCAAGAAGGATGACGAAGGCCCTCCACCATGGCCGCCGATGCGTTGAAACGGCGCCCTGAGCACGTGCCGCTTGATCATTCATGGACCTCACCGAAACCCCGCGATGCGGGTTGGACGCCGAGGCGCAGCCGCAGGCTCCCGTCGGGACGAACACGAGTGCGCTGGAGCATCAGGATCATGGCACGAGCGGATCGAGCCATGCAGCGCACCTACGGGCTGGAAACCTCCGGTTCGCCGCGACGCTGTGGCTTGGTCAGCAGGATGACGATGCTGAGCACCAACACCCAGAGAGGAAAGACAAGCTGCGTCCACTTGTGCTCTCCGGCCGAGACCAGCAGCACCAGGGCCGCCGCGTACCCGGCCAAGCCGACCCAGCGCGGAAACGCCGCCATCCGCAGGCCAAGGGTGCTCACCGAGAGGGTGAACACGGCCGCCATCCGCATGGCGTAGACGGAGATCAGAGACTGAGTGAAGTCCCGCCCAAAGAGCCAGATCTCAGTGTCCGCCCGCGGTCTGTTTAGCAAGGTGATCAGAGCCGCGGTGTTCACCGCGCCGACGAACATCATGGCGACGAAGAGGAGGCCGCTGCCCAGAAAGACGCTGGAGAACAACCGGTCTTCCACGGCACCGATCTGATCGCGCACCACACCGATGAACCAAAGGAACGCTATCCCCGCAAAGGGCACCAGATGCAGGCCCAGTCGGATCTGCTCACGTCGACCAGCATTGCCCCGCAGCGATTCGGGATCGGCGTCGCTGAGCGCCAGGCGAATCAGTGTCATAGCGACGAGCAGCAGCACCGCGAAGACGATCCCGGCCACGGCCGCGGACCGGCGCGTGCGCCACAAGGGAGCGGTCAGACCTGGCGTCGTCACGGCACACAACGGTTCGGGTGCGCCATGCTGTGCGGCTCAGCCACGGTGGCCAGCGCCAACACCGGATCCAGGCCATCGCTGATCTCCACGCCGCCACTGCCGCAGGCGATACTCGACAGCTTCGCCACCCGCCGTTCCTGACGTCGACCGCACGGACTCATGACCGGCCTCGCTCGTTTGATGAAGTGGGCAACCATGGTCATCCAAGGGCTGCCGATGACTGGTGTCAATCGACCCACCACACGGCCGGGATGCGCACGACGAACCCCGCCGACTCCTGTTCTGCGGCCATCCCGGCACAAGACGTGCACGCACGTGGGCCCGGTGGACTACGGCGGACACCCCGTTGGTGAGGTAACCCCCTCCGGGCGGACGGACCCCTGGAAGGGTGCCGGCTCATCGACAGTCCGGGCGCACCCATCGCGGCAGACATCCGGTTGATGCCTTCAACGCGAGAGAAGCGGGCGTTACATCGAATCGGTAACGGCCATCGCACTGGAGCGACGACTGTCCGATAGTGCATGAGTGGGGACGATTCGAGGAGTGTCGCGGGGGAGTCGGGTCCTTCTGCTGGTTTCCGTTCTGGCTGCGGTCGCTGCAGGATCTTTGGTCTTTTCCGGAGTCTTCGGCGGGGGGCCGGCTACTACGAAGGCCCG
This sequence comes from uncultured Actinomycetota bacterium, assembly GCA_963827435.1. Classification (GTDB taxonomy): domain Bacteria; phylum Actinomycetota; class Actinomycetes; order Propionibacteriales; family Nocardioidaceae; genus Nocardioides_B. The sequence goes on along the minus strand of CAWHAU010000006.1, from coordinate 8,468 downwards.
TCCTGGGGTCCCTGTTGACACACCATGTGCGGACCTAACCGGCTCCACCCCTGTCGCGTTGACCACGCCCCTGATGGCCCAGGTCGCACGTCGCGAGGCAAACACCGATTTGTACGTTTCGAGCGACGCATCGGAGTCCCTCCGACTGACTGTTCGGATCGATGGAGCGGTTGCCTACGACGCCAGACTCTCAGGGGCTGGTGACTGCATGCACCCGCCCATCTACCGCAGTTCCTACCGACCCCCGGACGGGGCCGCCCGGGTCCACGTGACGGCCTCGGACGGGCGGACCACGTCGAGGACGTTCCGTGCTGGCCCGCGTCGCTGGCTAACGGTCGGGGTGCAGGACGGCTTTCCCCTTCGAATCGATGTGTGGAGGCGGAGGCCGATGTTCGGGTAGTCGGCGATTCTCGCGGCACGTCCGCTTGTCGGCACCTGCGCGGGATCGCGTGATGTCTGTGCTTGTCGAGCAACTACGCGGTCTGCCGATGATGACCGGCCCAAGGTCTTGCCGGCGGCTGCCGACCATCCAGGCGTGAGGTGGTGGAGCAAGCGACACGATGGTCCGTCTCGGCCCAACGACCGGTCGCTGGAGGTTGGCAGGCGCGCCATCGTTGTAGGCAACGTCGCACGCGGCCCCGGCCCGGTGGTGTTGGTGCTCGAGCTCCAAGGCGACGACGTGCTTGCAGATGACCTCTTCGGCACCACTCAGGTGGCGCCGGCTGCGCACCGGTCCGGACGGTTGCCCCTCCGGCTGGTCAGTCGATGCACTGAGACCACTGCTGGGCGGTCCAGGTGCCGTCGTCCCGCTCCCACATGTCCAGCGACATGATCAGACGGCGTCGGTGGTTGAGCAGGTTGACGACCACCTTGTCGTCGTGGGGGTCCTCGTCGATTACGCGGAGGGAACGGGTTCGTGGGTCGACGTCTCGGAGCAGTCGAGTCTTCAACGCACCCCTGGTAGGTGCGCTCGCCACCGGCTCGTAGTGGCTGGTGCAGTCGCCGTCGTCCCCGGAACTGCTCACCTGGACGGATGAGCACCCCACCAACAGCATCAGCGCGGCAGCGGCCGCTACGCACATCCCCCTCATGGGCTCACCTTGTCTCCGACGCTCCTCAGGTCTGACGTGACCGTTCAGGTACCGGCTCCAGAGGTGCCGATGTCCAGCAGTTGCAGCGGCCTCGACCAGTGTGGCTGCAGCGGGAGCTAGCCCGCACTTGGTCAGCGGTCGGTGGGTCAGAGGGTCAAGCTTGCTCGAGCGTAGTGACGGCGAGGCCGCCCTTGAGGCTCCGACCGGTGACCGAACAGTTAGACGCCAGGGGGACGGGGCTCCGCACCTGATGCAGTGAGTCCCTCAAGCGCCCGTCTTTGTCGGTTGGCCCGGTGAGGACGGGCGCTTGCGCCCGCCCGCAGCCGGGGCCGGCGGCCGAAGGCCGCCCTCAACGCAGAAAAAGGTTCTCACCGATGGAATCGTGTGAGAGTGGCCCCGAAATCGGACAGACCCAGTTGGTCATGTCCCTGCTCACCGGGGGTACCGGCAGTGCGGGCGCCTCGGGGTCAACGGGGTCAACGGGTTAGCGGGGTGCGACGCTCCGTTAGGACGAGGGCCATGTCGTCGTCTATCTGGTCCGCGGCGTGCTCGCCCAGTTCCTCGAGCAGACCGTCGAGGGCGTCGTCGAGGCTTCCACCGCGCAGGCTGGCGGCACCGTCCACGAGCGGGAAGAATGCTCCCTGGCGGTTGCGCGTCTCGATCAGGCCGTCGGTGTAGAACAGCATTCGGGCGCCTTCGGGCACGTGACTGGTCACCGGCGTGGGTGTCGGGTTGAGACCCAGCGGGAGTTGCGGCTCTCCGGTGTCGAGCAACCTGCCGGCATCGGCGTTCGGGAGGAGCAGGGGTGGGTGGTGCCCGCAGTTCACGACAGCCACGGTGAAGTCGTCGTGGAACTCGGCCAGCACGGCGGTGACGAAGTCCTCGTCTCCGGCCACGGCGGTCACCACGTTGTCCAGGTCGGTGGCGACCGCGGTCAGGGACGGCTCCATGACCGCTGCGCGGCGAAACGCGGCGAGCACGGTTGCCGCCATCTGGACGGCATCCAGTCCTTTGCCGCGCACGTCCCCGACGATCATGCGGACCCCGTCGGGGCTCTCGGCCACCTCGTACAGGTCACCCCCCACGAGCGCCCCCTCCGTCGCTGACACGTAGCGGGCGGCGAATCTTAGGGAGCCGATGGAGCCCGGCATCGGCCGCAGGAGAGCGCGCTGGGTGACCTCGGCGATGGCGGTCATGTGCTGCAGCGCCTGTTCCCGCCGGGCCCGGACGTTGGCCACGATGACCGCTAAAGCCCCGATTGCGACCGTCATAGCCAGACGAACCCACCAGCCCAAGGTGCCGAAGTTGTGGTCCCAGACAGCTGACAGTGCGGCCAGCACGGAAGCCGCGACTGCCGACAATTGCCGTACGGCGCACCGTGGTGAGGGCACTTGCCACAACCGCGGCAACGCCAAAAGAGGCGGTGACCACCATCCTGGGTGGCGTCATCGCGTCAACGCCCGCGATGACGCCGAGCACCCCAAGCGGGATGAGCATGTCGCCGTCTTGAAGCGAGCGCCTCATCGCCATCTCGGTCCTCCCCGGCAGAGAAGCTGTGTCGTCTGACGGTAGACCGCCATCGGACGCGCTAACCCCCGACGGTTCGCCAACGCGCGCAGAACCGGCCCCTACGTAGTCCGCGCTGCGGTCAGCCCAGGGTCGGTGCGTGCGTGACGGCCGCGGTCGCGGGCACCGGCCGCAAACCTGGTCCACCGGCCCGTGACGACCTGGTCGACCAGCGGTTCACTGGCGTTCAGCCGAAATGCTCTGGCTCGCGAGGCAAGCTCTGCCTGTGCGCGGTCAAGGATGCCTGCATCAAACGGATCGTGGGCAACGGTCGTGCGCTCGGCCATGGAACTGGCAGTCGATGCGATCACCAACGCGATAGCGCTGCGCCGTCCGGCCGGGTGGGTGGTGCCCTGAGATCGCGGCAGCCAGTTCCGCTTCCACGCGTTCGTCCGAGCCCTGCGAGAGGCCGGCCTGAACGGCTGCATGGGCTGGATCGGCGCATGCGCGGACTACGCTGCGATGGAGTCCTCCTTCAGCTTCGTGCAGAAGGACGTGCTCAGCCGCCGACGCTGACGCACCCGCCAGGAACGCCGCGCCATCGTCACCCGGATCGAGAACACCGACCACCGCCGAAGCAGGCGAGGCAGACTCGGACGCCTGACACCTGTCGGGTTCGAGGCACTGCGAAAACGCCGCTCACGCGGGCTGACCAACACCGCCCCAAACAACAACACTCTGGGCAGATTCTTGCCTCGACCGCCTGAACCCGCAGACACGTCCGGACGTCACCCCTTGATCTGCTGGATCCCGAGGGCGTTCTTGCCTGGGTCGATGATCCATGCCGCCCAGGCGAGCCCGAGATCAGCAACACCGTCATCAGTCTTCAGCCCGGGAATGTCATAGTTTTCGACATTGACCCCACGGGCACGGAGTTCCGCAACCTCAGAACGGATGTCCGGCACCTGCCACGAGGCCTGGGTCTGCTCGTCCGCGGTCCCCACCGTGCTCTTAGTCAGCACCAGATGAGTTCCGCCACCGCACTTGAACACGATTTCGGCTTCATCCTCGTTCAGGATCTCGAGGCCGAGCTTTTCATGGTAGAACTCCCGGGCCGCGGCGAGGTCTTGGGTCAACAGCACCGGCGTGATCGGATGGTCACCAAGCATAGGACGTCCTCCTTGGTCCTCTGGCCTCCGGACAGAGTCGCGTCCCGCTCGTCGCGGAGTCAATCGGCTCTGGCAGTTCAGGCTCGAGGACTACAACACTCGACGCCGCCACAGCACGCTCGGAGGCGAACCACCGGTCAGCCGACTGCTACCAACCCGATGGTTCGGTACACCTAGTCATCCCAGGGGCTACGGGGTGGCACTTGCCACCGGGGCCGCACCGTTGTTGGTGTGGCGACACCCGACTGCGGATAGGGCTGACACCCGGAGGACCGCTCGATGGCAGCTCAAGCGTTCTGGCACACCTGGTCGTCCAGCGAGTCGAGATCGCGTGGTGCAGGGACGCCGAGCTCGTGAGCGCCCACCAGGGCGTCCCGCATTTCGTCCAGCGCGTTCACCTCGATCTGACGTGCCCGCTCAGCTGTCACCCCGAGTCTGTTGCCGATCTGGTGCAGGGTTTGAGGCGGCACGCCTATGCCGTAGTGGGCGCGGACGACGATGCGTTCGCGATGACCCAGTCGCTCTGTCAACTTGCGTACTTCGTGCTGCTCGATCGCGTCGAGCACCGTGTCGTACGCCCGTTCGGCAGCAACGTCCGGGATCAGATCGCCCACGGTGGAGGCTCCCTCGGCGTCCCCTGCGCCGCCGGGCTGCTCGAGACTTCGCGGCGTACGTACGGCGGCCTCCAGGTGTTCCAGATGCGATCGGGAGAGACCTGTCGCCTGAACGAGCTCGTCGCTGGTGGGCTCAGCTCCACGCGCCTGGAGATGTCCACTGCGGGCCTTTGCAAGGGCGGCGAGGTCACGAGCGGCTCGGTCGGACAAGACAACAGGTCGTGTCAGCTCCGCGACGAGCCGCTGCATGGCCTTTCGCACCCAGAACGACGCGTACGCCCAGAACGGGACGTTCCTGCTGGCGTCATAGTGGCGAGCTGCCGAAAGCAGTCCGACCACACCTTCTTGAAGGAGCTCCTCGCGTAGGACTCCGCCCCCCGCCGGGAAGTGGCGCGCCTGCGCGGTGATGGCTGGTAGGAACGCGGCCACCAGGTGACGGCAGGCTTCGACATCCCCGGCCTCGGTCGCGACCACGAGATCGCGCTCTTGTCGGGTGGTGAGGCGTACACGAACAGTCACGGAGCATTGCCTGCCTGGACCGATGGTTTGCCGACAGTCGACCCTGCCCGAGACTCTCCGATAGTTCCACCACCGCGCAGGCGAGGGAAACCGGACTGGCCCAGTCCAGCGCAACCGCCCCTTGAGTTTGACCCGTGCTGGCTTATTGGGCTCCTGGTCCGGTAGTCGCCGTCCCAAAGTGAGTGGGTATGAGCAGCGTGCCGACGACGTCGGCGTCCAAGAGGAGCGGCCCGACCAGCCCGTTCCACCACCTGGAGGACTCGGGTCCTGCAGTTGACACCGCCGGCTCGCAACGTGGCAGTTACGGCTCGATCGTGTCGATCGACGACCAAGTCCGACCTCAACGCACGAGTGCACACAGCACCCGATGACACCAAGGAGCAACCATGAGCACCTCGCACATGACCATCCCGTCCCCGCCTGAGGGTCAGGACCTGGCGACCATCCCCATGAAGTTCGAGGTCACGCCAATCCCGGTCACCGATGTCGACCGCGCGAAGTCCTTCTACCAGCGCCTCGGATGGCGTCTCGACATCGACCTCCAGTTCACCGAGCAGATTCGCGGCGTGCAGTTCACGCCGCCCGGCTCGCTGGCTTCGATCCAGTTCGCGCCGCCGAGCGCGGGACCTCTTCAGCGCCTGCTTCTGGTCGTCGAGAACATTGAGGCGTCCCGCGCGGAGCTGATCGACCGCGGCATCGACGTGAGCGAGATCTGGCACGGCGCACCGGGGCAGCCTCCCGAGCCCGGCCGCGATCCGGCGGGCGGCTCATACGTCAGCCATGCGGCCTTCTCGGATCCGGACGGGAACCAGTGGGTCCTCCAGGAAGTCACCGAGCGCATCCCCGGGAGGGTCTAGCCAAGGACGGCAACGCTCCCAGGCCGGGGAGCGGCTGGGATGCTCGGGTACGCCTCGGCCACGTTGACCCTCGATCGCTACGGGCACCTGTTCCCGGACGAGCTGGATCACGTTGCGCAGCGGCTGGACGAGGCAGCCCGCCGGGCCGGTGTGTACAGAGCGTGCACAGAAGCGGATCCGGCGCTGTTCGAGGCCGATGGCAAGGTGGCCGAAAATGTCCGCTGACCTGCGGTTTTGCTGGGCGCCCCCGGCAGGATTCGAACCTGCGACGCACGGTTCAGGAAGGGACGTCGGGCGGTTCGGGGGGCTGTGGTGAGAACCCCGATTCCGCCCCCGACCTGCGGAAACGTCGATCCCGAATGACGAAGCTTTACACCCTTGTCGGTTCTGCTGTGGTCCGCTTGTGGTCCCGTAGGGGTGGGCACGCCTCAACGCCACCAAAGGCCGTGGAGCTGGCGGATCCGGTTCGGTCGGCCACCTGTCGGGCTACAGGGGGCGCGCTGGCGTTACGACGGTGCTGGTGAGATCCACGATGACGGCAGCAGCGAAGCGCCGCGGCTGTTCCGGCGCGTGTGCTCCCGTGCATGGCGGTCGAGCCTGACTTTGCCGTCCGTCATGAGATGGCAAAGGCGACGGAGACTGCGACTTGCCCCATGCGCCGACACCTGGCGGCCCCTCAATTCCGCTCGACGGATGAAGGCCAGGAGATGCCGCATCCCTCTCACGTCGCAGAAGCGGAGGTTCGAGAGTTGCAGGTGGACGTGCCTGGTTCCCGCAAGGCTCAATCCAGCTAGGACCTGCTCAAAGTGGTTGTGGTTCGAGAGGTCGAGCTCCCCGGCGACCGCAATCCAGACGGCGTACGTGGTAGCCGTGATGCGGATGCTGAATGGAGCGGATGGGTGCTGGATTCCGTCATCGAGCATCACTCGTAGACCTTCCCTGATCGGTTCCTTGCGCGGGTCTTCCCCGTGCTCGCTGAGCGAGATGGCGCCGGAACATTGTTGGCGGCGCGCGAGTGGACCCGGAGAACTTACGTGGCGTCCCTGTGAATGACGAGCTCAGGTTGCGCGAACGCTTCGCCGAGTCTTGTCGAGCGTGCGAATCCGCAGGTCAGCGACATTTGACCTTTGTCGTGCCGAGGTGCCTGAAGGTCTGGACCACCAGTGCCCCGTCCCCTGATAGCCGCCCGCACTTGGTCACCGGTCGGTGGGTCAAGGGTCGAGCTTGCTCGATCGCGTAGCGACGCGGATGCGCTCTTGACGCTCCGAACGGTGACCTGACAGTCAAGCGTCAGGGACGGGGTTCCCGCACCCGAAGCAGCGAGGACTCTCAGGCGCCTGTTCCTGTCGGTTGGCCCCGGCGAGGACGGGCGCTTGCGCCCGCCCGCAGCCGGGCCGGCGGCCGAAGGCCGCCATTTACGCAGAGAAGAAAGTCCTCACCAGTGAGGTTGCTGCGGATCACCGGACCCGCCCACCGCAGACGTTGCATATAACGAAGGGGGTTGACTGTGGATGCAGGGCACTTTCAGCCTCTGGTCGCCACGGTGAGGAGCACCACCGCGTCCTCTAGCGCCTGCAGGTCATGCCGATGCGGCGGGATCACCAGGTAGTCGCCGACCGCGCCGTCCCAGGTCTGCTCATCGGTGGTCAGGCGCACCCGTCCAGAGAGCACCTGGAGCGTCGCTTCGGCGGGTGATTCATGCTCCCCGAGCGTCCGGTCGCCGACCAGGGCGATCAGGGTCTGCCGCAGGTCATGTTCGCTGCCGCCGTAGATTGTCACTGCTGCCCGACCGCTCCCAGACTGGTGCGCCACAGCCAGTTGCGCTTCAGCTAGCTCCAACAGGGACCGTCCCTCCATCCAGCTACTCCTCTCGCCGTGCGCTGTGCTCCGGGTCCTTGTCGAGGAAGGTCGGATTCTCCAGTCGTGCCTTCTCGACCACCGCCCATCCTCGGGTCCCGAGGGTGACAATCGAGACCGGGAAGATACCGAGGTTCTCCCGCTCGACGTGCTCGTCGAGGTCGCGGAGCAGGTCGGAGACCAGCCGCTCGAACTCGTCTCCGTCGGGGTCGAGGTCGGCTATGGCATCGTCGAAACTGCGGTGCTCCTTCTCGAGCTGCTCGACCTCCTCGACGAACTCGTCCTCGGCCCGCAACGCCGCAAAGATGCCGTCCTCCTCGCGGCGCACGTGCCTGTCGAGGTGCCGGACCAGGCCGCTCAGGTGAGCCAGTGCGGTGGCGCGGTCACCCTCGCTCATTGCTCGCCGCACCAGGTGAGCCTCGTCGAGGAGCGCGTAGTGCTCGTCCATCAGTTCGGCGATCGGTTCTACCTCGCGGCATCCGCAGTGCTCGCACATGTCAGGCCATCCGCTCCCACCCGCGGCGGGTGAGGATTCGTCCCATACCCGTGAGCGTAGTGCTTCGCTACACAGCAGGTTCAGCGGACGAACTCCGGCCGGCAACGAGCGCGTCTTTCCGGCGTCAGGACCGACCAGCGTGTCTGCCCTCCGATCGCGAATCATCGTCGACCATGCTGTCGATTTCGGCCAGTGTCGTTCGTCGGCTGGACGACGCCATGCGGGACGCAGATGTGGTCCCGATGTGGTCCCGAGCCGATCCGACCCTCTTCGACGAGGACGGTCAGGAGGCCTAAATGACGCCTGACCTGCGGTTTTGCAGGGTGCCCCCGGCAGGATTCGAACCTGCGACGCACGGT
>CAWHAU010000005.1:0-286334 GCA_963827435.1 uncultured Actinomycetota bacterium | reverse complement strand
CGGGCGACACACGCCCGTAGCCACCGAGAGGGGCCGCTGACAAGCGGCCGGGCGTGATGGACCGCCAGGTCACGAAATGGCAACGACAACACCACCAATTGTGCTCAGATCCGCATCGTGCAAGAGGTTTGGCGCTAGGTTCGCAGCATCAGAAACGCGGTCGTACCCGGTGGGGGGACCCCGCGCTCACTCCTCATGACGGAGGCTCAATGATTCGCCCAACCCGCGCCTGGCGCACGGCTGTGGTGCTCGCGACGGCGTCGCTCGCGCTCACCGCCTGTGGCGGCAACAACAACAGCGGCTCTGCCGGCAACGACGGCGCCTCGCCCAGCGAGAGCTCGAGCGCCCCGGCCAAGGGTGACGGCACCCTGACGATCGGCACCCTGCTGCCGCAGACCGGTGACCTCGCGTTCCTCGGCCCGCCGGAGTTCGCCGGCGTGCAGACCGCCATCGACGACATCAACGCCGCCGGCGGTGTCGACGGCAAGGACGTCGTCCAGGTCAAGGCCGACTCCGGTGACGGCACCCCGGACATCGCGGGTGCCCAGACCGACAAGCTGCTCGACGCGAACGCCGACGCGATCGTCGGTGCGGCGTCCTCCTCGGTGTCGCTGAGCGTCATCGACAAGATCACCGGCGCCGGGATCGTGCAGTTCTCGCCCGCGAACACCTCGCCGGCGCTCGACGACGCGAAGACCGACCCGAAGAACCTCTACTTCCGCACCGCCCCGTCCGACGTCCTCCAGGGCGCGGTCATGGCGAACACGGTGATCGAGGACGGCTTCAACAACGTCGCCATCCTGGCCCGCCAGGACTCCTACGGCGAGCTGCTGGCCGCCCAGATCGAGAAGGGCATCAAGGCCGGCGGCGCCAACGTCGCGGTCAAGAAGCTCTACTCGGCCGACGCGACCAACTTCACCGCCGAGGTGAACAGCGTCGCCGCCGCCAAGCCGGACGCACTCGTCCTGGTGGCGTTCGACGAGACCAAGAAGATCATCCCGCAGCTGATCGCCAAGGGTGTCGGTCCTCAGGACCAGCAGACGTACTTCGTGGACGGCAACACCGCCGACTACTCGAAGGACTTCCCGAAGGGCACGCTCAAGGGCGTCAAGGCGACCTACCCGGGCGCCGAGCTGACCTCGGACTTCAAGGACCGGATGCTGAAGACCAACCCGAAGCTCAACGACTTCACCTACGGCCCCGAGTCCTACGACGCGACGACCCTGACCGCCCTCGCGGCGATCCAGGCCAAGACCGACGACCCGACGTCGTTCGCACCGGACATCATCAAGGTCTCCAAGGACGGCACCGAGTGCTCCAGCTTCAAGGAGTGCGCGGACCTGCTGAAGAAGGGCGAGGACATCGACTACCAGGGCGTCTCCGGCCCCTGCGACCTCGGTGACACCGGCAGCCCGACCAAGGCGACCATCGGCATCTTCCAGTACAACGCCGACAACAAGTACGTCAACATGAAGTACGTCACCGGCGTGATCTGATCCCGCCCCTGACACACGAGAGGGCCCCGACCATGTGGTCGGGGCCCTTCTCGTCGTCTGTGGTCGTGCCTTCGGTCAGCCCTTCTTGGCCAGCGTCCCCAGGTAGAGCTCGATGACCTTGGGGTCGTTGATCAGGTCCTGGCCGCTGGCGGTGTAGGCGTTGCGGCCCTGGTCCAGGACGTAGCCGCGGTCGCAGATCTGCAGACAGCGTTTGGCGTTCTGCTCGACCATGACCACCGAGACACCGGCCCGGTTGATCCGGCGGGTCTGCACGAACACCTCGTCCTGCATGACGGGGGAGAGGCCCGCCGAGGGCTCGTCGAGGAGCAGCACGGACGGCTCCATCATCAGCGCCCGGCCCATCGCGACCATCTGCCGCTCGCCGCCCGAGAGCGAGCCGGCGCGCTGCGCCTTGCGGTCGATGAGCGCCGGGAACAGCTCGCCCACGAACTCGAAGCGCTTCCGGAACGACTTGGGCCGCTGGTAGACGCCCATCTCCAGGTTCTCCTGGATGGTGAGCGACGGGAACACGTTGTTCGTCTGCGGGACGAACCCGATCCCCTTGGTGACGAGGTGGTCCGCTCGGCGGTTGGTGATGTCCTCACCCTTGAGGGTGACGGTCCCGGTGTTGATCTTCACCAGGCCGAACAGCGCTTTCAGCAGCGTCGACTTGCCCGCGCCGTTGGGGCCGATGATGCCCACCAGCTCGTTCTCCCGGCAGTAGAGGTCGGCTCCGTTGAGGATGTTGACCCCCGGCAGGTAGCCGGCGATCAGCTCGTCCGCGCGCAGCACGGCCCCCTCGGCCGCCTTCAGGTGCTCGGTGCGGTCCGGCAGTGTCGCGTGCTGGCGTCAGACACGCTGCTCTCCCTCGCTGGCAGTGGCGGCCGGTGACGGCTCGCCCTCGTCCTCGTGCTCGATCTCGGCCTGTGCCTCGGCGAGGATCTTCTCCTCCATCTCCTCGCTCAGGTCCTGGTCGTGGTGCGAGCCGAGGTAGGCGTCGATCACCCGCTGGTCGCCCATCACCGAGTCCGGGGGACCCTCCGCGATCACCTTGCCCTGCGCCATCACGATCACCCAGTCGGAGATGTCGCGGACCATGTCCATGTCGTGCTCGACGAACAGCACCGTGCGCCCGTCGTCGCGCAGGGACTTCACGTGACCGAGCAGCGACTGCTTCAGCGCCGGGTTCACACCGGCCATCGGCTCGTCGAGCATCACCAGCTCCGGGTCGGCCATCAGCGCGCGCGCCATCTCCAGCAGCTTGCGCTGCCCGCCGGAGAGCGAGCCGGCGAAGTCCTCGCGCTTCTTGATCAGCAGAAAGCGCTCGAGCAGGCTGTCGGCCCGGCCGGTGTTGGCCTTCTCCTCGCTGCGCCAGAACGGGGCGAACATCGCCTTGAGCAGGCTCTCGCCCTGCTGCCCGGTGGCGCCCACGCGCATGTTCTCGATCACCGTCAGCCTGGAGAGCACCTTGGTCAGCTGGAAGGTGCGCACCATGCCCAGCCGGGCCACCCGGTAGGCCGGGATGCCCCTGAGGCTCTTGCCGTTGAACGACCAGTCGCCATTGTCGGGCCGGTCGAAGCCGGTCAGCAGGTTGAAGAAGGTGGTCTTGCCGGCGCCGTTGGGGCCGATCAGGCCGGTGATGACGCCCCGCTGGATCTCGACGTGGTCGACGTCGACGGCGGTCAGGCCGCCGAAGGTACGTCGGATCCCGTCGGCCACCACGATCGGGTCCGGCTTCTTTGCACCGGGCTCGTGGGGCACGTCCTTGAGGGCGGCCCGGGCGGCGTTGACGTCGACGCGCGCGGTCGCGGTGCCGCCGGTCTCCCGCTCGGCCGTCGCGGTCGGGCCGTGGTCGGTGGTCTCGGTGGTCTCGGCGTTGTCAGCGGGCATCGAGAGCCAGCTCCCTTCGGTCCCCGAAGATTCCTTGCGGTCGGAAGATCATCAGCAGCATCAGCGCGAGGCCCATGAAGATGAACCGCATCAGGCTGGCCTGGTTGCTGTTCATGATCGCCTCCGGGAGTGTCGGGTTGGCACCCGAGGTGGCCGCCCCGAAGGACAGGTCCAGGAAGCTGAGGAGGAACCAGAAGATGATGGTTCCGGCGACCGGACCGAGCACCCGGGCGGCGCCACCGACGAGCAGCACGGTGTAGGCGAAGAACGTCGTGTCGGTCGCGAAGAACGACGGGTTGATCGCGGAGTGCTGCAGCGCCGACATGATGCCGGCGAGGCCACCGATCAGGCCGCCGATGACCAGCGACTGCATCTTGTAGGCGTAGACGTTCTTGCCGAGGCTGCGGACGGCGTCCTCGTCCTCGCGGATGCTCTTGAGCACGCGGCCCCACGGGCTGCGCATCAGCGCCCACACCATGAGGCAGCACAGCGCGGCGAGCCCCCAGCACACGAGCAGCGTCCAGAAGTCGTAGGGCCGCCAGGACACCACGCCGGGGATGCCGATGCGGCCGCTGAACGGGTTGAGAGAGGCGAAGCTGCGGTTGAAGCCCTGCAGACCGTCCTGGCCGCCGAAGAGCTTCAACAGGGTGACCGAGCCGATCGTCTGCCGGATGATCTCGGCCGCGGCGATCGTGACGATCGCCAGGTAGTCGGCCCGCAGCCGCAGGGTGGGCACACCCAGGAGCAGGGCGAGCACGGCCGCCGCGCCGAGACCGACGAGGCAGCCGAGCCAGAACGACAGGCCCCATGTGGCGACGAACGACGAGACGGCGTAGCCGCCCACGGCCATGAAGCCCGCCTGGCCGAAGTTGAGCAGTCCGGTGTACCCGAAGTGCACGTTGAGGCCGATCGCGGCCAGGCAGTAGACCGCGGCGACCGGTCCCAGACCCTGCTGCAGGCTCTGGCTGAAGATGGCTTGCCAGTCCATGTGCTCTGTCTCCTAACCGACCCGCTGGGCCTTGCCGAGCAGGCCCTGGGGCCGGATCAGCAGAACGACGATGAGTACGACGAGTGCGCCGACGAACTTGAGCTCGGCGGGGATGAACAGCGTGGACACCTCCACGAAGAGGCCGATGACCAGCGCCCCGACGATCGCGCCCCAGGCGGTGCCGAGACCGCCGAGGACGGTGGCGGCGAACACCAGCAGCAGGATCTTGAAGCCGAGCTGGTAGTCGAAGCCCTGGGTCATGCCGAGCAGCACCCCCGACATGCCGGCGAGCATCGCACCCACGATCCACACCACCGAGATGACCCGGTCCACGTTGATGCCGGTGGCCGCGGAGAGCGCGGTGTTGTCGGCGACCGCGCGGGTGGCCTTGCCGAGCTTGGTCCGCTGGAGGGCGATCACCACCAGGACCAGGATCACCGTGGAGAACACCACGATGAAGATGTCCTTGGGCGTGACCAGGATCGGGCCCAGCGTGCCACGGCCGCGGGCTGGAGAACTGGGAGTACTGGTGGGTGCTGGCGCCCGCGAGGTACTGGTAGACGTTGCGCAGGAAGATCGAGAGGCCGATGCTCACCACCATCATCGCGATCAGGCCGGTGCCGCGGTGCCGCAGTGGTCGCCACAGGGCCCGGTCGTTGACCCAGCCGAACGCCGCGGACGCGATGGCCGCCACGATGATGGAGACGGCGATCGTCACGTTGGTGCCGCCGATGGTGATCGTGCCCGGCAGCGCGTCGACCCCGTAGGCGATCAGCGCCCCGAAGGTGATCAGCTCACCGTGCGCGAAGTTGGTGAGGCCCGTCGTACCGAAGATCATGGAGAGGCCGAGAGCGGCCATCGCCAGCAGCAGCGAGAAGACGAGCCCTCCGACCGCGAGCTGGAGGCCCTGGGTGAACTTGCCCGCCTGGGCTGCCGTGGCGTTGCCGATCGGGAAGGTGACGTAGACGTCGGAGGACAGCTTCGGGGTGACCTTCAGCGACACCTGCTTGGGGTTGCGGAGAGCCGCACCCTCCGGCAGGGACTTCTTGTCGAGGTTGACCGTGTAGGTGTTGCCGAGCACGTCGATCGACTTGCCGAGGGCGATGTCGAAGACGCCGCTGGCGTTGCTGGTGCCCTCGCCGACCGCCTTGCCCTCGTCGTCCTCGACGGTGAACTTCACGTCCGGGACGGGCTTCGGCGGCTTCTCGCGAAGGTCGGTCAGACACCCCTGGATGTGGATGGTGTCGTCGTTGCGTGGGGCAGGCTTCTGGCAGGCGGACTCACCGGCGTGCGACACCGGGGCCGCGTTGGCGGCACTGCCGGTCATCGTCAGCACCGTGGCGACCAGGCCGACCAGCAGTGCGCAGATGCTTCTCGAGCGGGCGTGCATGGGGCTCCTGTCGCAGTGGTGTCACCGGTCTGTCTCAGGTGTGACGCGGGACTATAGCGACAGAGCGAGTCCGCGGTGTCACCGCGCACGACGCTGCCGCAACAGCCCCCGCCGAGGTCACCATAGGGCAGATTGTGGCCGCTGAGACCCCGTTCGTGTGCAAAGCGCTGCCCACCGTTGCGGTTTGCGCACAAACCGCAGGCTTGTCACCTGAGCGCGGCGACCAGAGTCGTGAGCAGCGGTGCGACGAGCAGGCCTGGGAGCAGGTCGCCGACCGGCACCTGCCTGATCCTCAGCAGCCGCAGCGCGACCCCGACGAGCAGCAGGCCGCCGGTCGCGGTCAGGGCCGCGACCTGGGCCGGCGGCATGATGTCGCCGAGCCCGGCGCCGAGCGCGGTGAGGGAGCCCTGGACGACGACGACGGCCAGGGCCGAGGCGGCCACGCCCCACCCCAGCGAGGCGGCGAACGCGATGGCGGCGAACCCGTCCAGTGCCGCCTTGAGGAACAGCTGGTCGGCTCCGTTGCCGAGCCCGTCGTTGATCGAGCCGAGGACCGTCAGCGGGCCGACGCAGAAGACCAGCGAGCTCGTCACGAACCCTTCGATGAACCGTTGCCGGTCGGCGCCGCCGGTGCCGTCGCGCGCCCGCCGCTGCAGGGTGGTCTGGAGCCAGCCACCGAACCCCTCGAGGCGCTGCTCGATCCCGAGCACCGAGCCGACGATGCCACCGACCACCAGCGAGCCGAGGACGATGAGCGTCGGCGCGCTGTCACCGACCGCGCGTGACCAGGCGGGGTCGGCGACGCTCGTCGCCGAGGAGGCCGCGATGAGCAGGGTCACCAGGCCGAGCGCGTCGGTGACGACGTCACGGGTGCGCTGGGACAGGCGGTGCCCGACCAGCACCCCGATCACGCTGCCGAGCAGCACGGTGGCCACGTTGACGACGGTGCCGATGCCGGGGAACATCGCGCCTCCTCGGGGCTCTGGCCGGCGGTCGACAAGGCGGTCGCACCCGGCTACCCAAACCGCTCGTACGAGGCGTAATCTCTCACCTCGGTCCGGTTCGTGAGGTCTCGGGGGCACCGACGACCGGTCCGGCTGCGGTGCAGGTCCGCGGCCCCCTCTGATGCCGGGCTCGGCGGAAAGGTGTCCCTTCATGGCGCGCTGCTCGGTGACGATCTGTGACGCGGCGCCCGAGGACGCCACCGCCCTCGTCGCGGTGTGGGCGACTGCCGCCGACCGCGCCGGCAACGTCCCGGACGCCGCCGCGCACGCCGCCCAGGAAGCGTCTGCGGCCATCGCCCGGATCGCCGCCGACCCCGACCAGCGCCTGCTCGTGGCCCGCGTCGACGACCAGGTCGCCGGAGCCGTCCACCTCATGCGCGCGCCGGTCTCCCCGGTGCACAGCGACACCGCCGTCTACGTCATGCACCTCCAGGTCATCGAGGCCCTCCGCAGGCACGGCGTGGGGCGGGCGCTCATGGAGGCGACCCTCGGCTGGGCCGAGGAGAAGGACACCGAGCACGTGATCGCGGCCGCGTCCGTGGCCTCCCGTGACGCCAACCGGTTCATGGCCCGGCTCGGGCTCGGGCAGGTGGCCGTGGTCCGCGGGGCGACGGTGCCGGCGCTGCGCGCCAAGCTCCCCGTCGAGCCGCCCGCCGCCGCCCGCGTCGGTGGCCGCAACCACCGCAGCGTGGGTGCCGTGATCGCCCAGCGCCGGTCACTGCGGCGCTCCCAGACCCGCCTCTCCTGACCCTCTTCCGGTGACCCGGTCCCCGGCCGTCGCTGGGGGTGGCCCCGACTAGGGTGGGGCCGTGCCCGAGAGCCCTGCCGACCCCGTGCCCACCGACCGTCCGCGTCTGCTTCTCCTCGACGGCCACTCCCTGGCCTACCGCGCGTTCTTCGCCCTCCCGGTGGAGAACTTCTCGACGACCACCGGGCAGCACACCAACGCGGTCTACGGCTTCACCTCGATGCTGATCAACGTGCTCCGCGACGAGCAGCCGACGCACATCGGCGTCGCGTTCGACGTGTCCCGGCAGACGTTCCGCTCCGAGGAGTACTCCGACTACAAGGCCAACCGGTCCACGTCGCCCTCCGAGTTCTCCGGCCAGGTCTCGCTGGTCAAGGAGGTGCTCGCGGCGCTGCGGATCGCCACCATCGAGAAGGACGGCTACGAGGCCGACGACGTGATCGGGACCCTGGCGACCCAGGCGGTCGACCAGGGCTTCGAGGTGCTCATCTGCACCGGCGACCGCGACTCGTTCCAGCTGGTCGGCGACTCGGCGACGGTGCTCTACCCCAGCCGCGGCGTCTCCGAGATGGCCCGGATGACGCCCGACGCCGTGATGGACAGGTACGGCGTGCCGCCTCAGCGCTATCCCGAGCTCGCGGCGCTCGTGGGGGAGACCTCCGACAACCTGCCCGGGGTCCCCGGCGTCGGCCCCAAGACGGCCGCCAAGTGGATCACGCAGTACGACGGCCTCGACAACGTCATCGCCAACGCCGACCAGATCAAGGGCAAGGCCGGCGACTCGTTCCGCGAGCACCTCGGCGACGTGATCCGCAACCGACGGCTCAACGCACTGGTCTGCGACCTCGAGCTCACGGCGACGGTGACCGACCTCGTCGCCCAGCCGTGGGACCGGCAGGAGGTGCACAAGCTCTTCGACAGCCTGGAGTTCCGGGTGCTGCGCGAGCGGCTGTTCGCGACGCTGGAGTCGGAGGAGGAGATCGACGACTCCGGGTTCGAGCTGCGAGACCACCCGGCTCGAGCCGGGCGCGCTGGCCGGCTGGCTCGACGCGCACGCCGCCGGGCCGGCGCCCGCGTGGGGTGCACGTGCAGGGCACCTGGCGGGCGGGCAGCGGCGACGTCTACGCGCCGCCTTCGCGGCCGCGCGACGTGCTCGGCGGCCTGGCTCGACGTCGAGCACGATCAGCCCCGAGGACGACGCGACGCGTCGGCGCCTGGCTCGCCGACGCCTCTGTCCCCAAGGTGATGCACGACGCCAAGGGACCGATGCTGGCGCTGGCCGCCCGCGGCTGGACCCTCGTCGGGCTGGAGCGGGACACCGCGCTCTCGGCCTACCTCGCCACGACCCGACCAGCGTTCCTACGACCTGGCCGACCTCACGCTGCGCTACCTCAAGCGGGAGCTCAAGGCGGGGGAGCCGGCCGACCAGGGGCAGCTGTCGTTCGACGACCTCGGCACCGACTCCGCGGGCGACGCCTCGATGCTCCAGGCGCGAGCCGTGCTCGACCTGGCCGACGCGCTCGACGACGAGCTCGAGCAGCGAGGCGGCACCCGGCTGCTGGCCGACGTGGAGCTGCCGCTGGTGCACCTGCTCGCAGCAGATGGAGCGCACCGGCGTCGCCGTCGACGTCGAGCAGCTCGAGGCGCTCGAGTCGCACTTCGCGGGCGAGGTGAAGCTGGCGGCCGACGCGGCGTACTCCGCGACGCGGCAAGGAGATCAACCTCGGCTCGCCCAAGCAGCTCCAGGTGGTGCTGTTCGACGAGCTCGGGATGCCCAAGACCAAGCGCACCAAGACCGGCTACACCACCGACGCCGACGCGCTGCAGGCGCTGTACGTGAAGACCGAGCACCCGTTCCTCGAGGCGCTGCTGCGGCACCGCGACGTGGCGCGGCTGCGGCAGACCGTCGAGGGGCTGCTCAAGACGGTGGCCTCCGACGGGCGCATCCACACCACGTTCAACCAGCTCATCGCGGCCACCGGCCGGCTGTCCTCGACCGACCCCAACCTCCAGAACATCCCGGTCCGCACCGAGGAGGGCCGCCGGATCCGGGAGGCGTTCGTCGTCGGCCCCGGGCACGAGTCGCTGATGACCGCCGACTACAGCCAGATCGAGATGCGGATCATGGCGCACCTGTCCGAGGACGCCCTCCTGATCGAGGCGTTCCGGTCCGGCCGCGACTTCCACTCGGTCACCGCGGCTCGCGGGTCTTCGAGGTGGAGCCCGAGGAGGTCACCTCGGCGATGCGGGCCAAGATCAAGGCGATGAACTACGGCCTCGCCTACGGCCTGTCCGCCTACGGCCTCGCGCAGCAGCTCGGCATCGAGCCGGGGGAGGCGCGGGGGCTGATGGACGAGTACTTCGAGACGTTCGGCGGTGTGCGCGACTACCTCGCGGGGATCGTCGACGAGGCCCGGCGCAGCGGCTACACCGAGACGATCATGGGCCGGCGCCGCTACCTCCCCGACCTCACCAGCGACAACCGGCAGCGCCGGGAGATGGCGGAGCGGATGGCGCTGAACGCGCCCATCCAGGGGTCGGCCGCCGACATCATCAAGGTCGCGATGCTCAACGTGGACCGCGCGCTGCGGGAGTCGGCGCTGACCTCACGGATGCTGCTCCAGGTCCACGACGAGCTCGTCTTCGAGGTGGCGGACGGCGAGGCGGAGGCGCTCGAGGCGCTGGTCCGCGAGCAGATGGGGTCGGCTGCCGAGCTCACCGTGCCGCTCGACGTGTCGGTCGGCACCGGCGCCAGCTGGCACGAGGCCGCGCACTAGCCCACCACGGGCGCTCAGCCGACGGAGGTCGCCTCCGCCGCCGCTGCCGGGCTGGGCGCGGGTCGGCGCAGGCTGACCGCGAGCAGCACCAGGAACAGCAGCAGGTCGATGCAGACGACGACGGTGATGAGGAAGGTGAGCGAGCCGACGAGCGGGGCCACGCAGGCCAGTGCGACCAGGGCGGCCCAGACGACGAACACCATCCGCTGGTGCTGGCGGGCGACCACGTCGTAGACCATCAGCTGGATCATCGCGAGCAGCGTGCCGAGCACCGCGAACAGCCACAGCTGGTCCTGCAGGTCGGAGTACGCCGGCCCGCCGACGAAGCTCACCGCGATCGGCGACAGCACCGCGACGCCGGCGACGGTGACCAGGCCGATCGCGAGCACCGCTCCGAGGCTCAGCAGATGCATCCGCCGGCCGCTCTGCTTGGACATCGAGGGGAACGCGATGACGACGACGAACTGTGGCAGGAACAGCACCGCCTTCGTGAGGATCAGGCCCGCGGCGTAGAGGCCGGCCTGGTGCTCGTCGAGGGTGCTGCGGGCGATGATGACGTCGGCGTTCGAGAGCGCGAAGAACGCCAGCAGCGCATGGGAGTTGTGCATCACCTCGCGGAGCACGCCGCCCTTGGCCCATCGGGCCGACAGCGGCGGCCGGACGCCGCGCGGTGCCCGCTCGCGGGAGCGGTGCCGCAGCGCCGCCCACCCGATCACGACCGGCAGCACGGCTCCGAGGGTGACGCCGACCATCGCCCCTTGGGTGTTCGGCTCGAGCACGAGCGCGACGGTGCCGAAGCCCAGCCGTCCGACGCCGACGGCGAGGTAGATCGCGGCCAGCGGCGCCCACCGCTCCTCGCCCTGGAGGATCCCGGCCTGTCCGCCCATCACGGACAGGGGTACGGCGGTGGCGGCGATCAGCGCCGCGGCGCCCCACGAGTCGAGGTTCAGCGTCGCCGTGACCAGCGGGCTGGCGGCGAGCACGACCAGCCCGAGGACGAGGGCCGAGGTGTAGCTGGTCGCGAGCACCTCGTGCTCGATCTGCGGCCGGTGGTGCGGCGCCGCGCTGACCCGGCGGGCGCCGGTGGCCTGCAGGCCGAGCGAGAGCACGTTGACGACGAGCAGCACACCCATGACGGCCGCGAGCGCGCCGTACTCGGCGGGACCGAGGAGCCGGGCGGCGAGGATCGTGAAGGCGTAGGTCGTCACGTTCATGACGGCCATCGCGACGGCGATGACCGCACCGTCGCGCAGCGCCCGAGCCGCGGTCGTCCGAAGGTTCACCCGAAGAGCCTAGGCCGTGGGCCTGACGGCAGCGTGACGGACGCGGCTCGGCCGGGCCGAACATCACGGTGCGATGACATGCAGAACCGCCTCTCCGGAGCGTGTGTCCAACGACACACGTTTAGGCTAGGTTTCTTGTCATCCGGACGGATGGTTACCGAAAAGTAGCGTATTCTCCTCCCGGTTCTTGCGCCTGTGGGAGGGAGCAAGAAGGCCGGTCCGACTCCGGACCCGGTATCTCAAACTTCTTGTGTGGAGGGAGTGCGCGCGCATGCGCAGAACACTCGTGGCCGGGCTCGTCCTGGCCGTGGCGGCCGTCCTGGTCGTCCTGGTCAGCTCAGGACTCGACCTTGAGCTCGAATCCGTCGCCCTTCTGGGCGGCGCCCTGGGCGCGGTCGTGGCCCTGGTCCCCGACCGGAGCGCCCTGGCCCGGCTCGGCGGGTTCGCCGGAGGCTTCGTCGCCGCCTGGATCGGTTACGTGGTGCGGGCAGCGATGCTCCCCGACACCGCGGGTGGCCGGGCCGTCGCAGTGGGACTGGTCGTCCTGCTGTGCGTCGCGCATCACCGCGGTGACGCATGGACCGGCTCCCGCTGTGGACCACGCTGCTGGGGACCGCCGCCCTGACCGGCGCCTACGAGTTCACCTACGCCGCGGCGCCCCCGGAGCTGGCGACGACGTCGGTGAGCACCGCGACGACCCTGCTGTTCAACGTGGCCGTCGGCTTCCTCGCTGCCGCCCTCGTCGCGCCGCACAGCCGGACCGGCACGTCCCACCGCACCGAGAGGGCCGAGCGGACCTCCGGCCACGCGACGCAGCCCGCCGACGACGCCAAGCTCGACGACTTCATGATGGAGAAGACCCAGTGAACGCCCGCCTCCTGTCCCCCCTCCGCGTCGCCTCTCTGGCGGCGCTGTCCGTGGTGGCGATGAGTGCTGCCACCCCGGCGTACGCCGCGGACGGTGACGTCCGGATCGTCAACACGGAGACCGTGCAGGTCTACACCTCCTCGACCGGCCACGTGGAGACGCGCCGTGTCTACGAGCAGCTGTCGTTGTTCGGCAACGGGACCGTCGACGTCAAGAACCCCATCTCCACCAACCACCTGCGGAACCTCGACGGGTTCGGCGGCTTCGACGTCAAGAACGGCGAGCAGATCACCCGCACGTCGGTGGAGGGCGAGAAGAAGCTGCGCTCGGTCAGCAACTACCGCGGGCAGCTGCCGCTGACCGTTGCCGTGCGGTACAAGCTCGACGGCAAGACGGTCGAGCCGGGCGACGTCGTGGGGAAGTCCGGGAAGCTCGACGTGGAGTACACCGTCGAGAACGTCACCGGCACGTCGCAGGAGGTCACCTTCGACGACGGCAAGGGTGGCACCGTCACCAAGACCGTCGACGTCCCGATCCCGATGGTGGGCTCGCTCTCGCTGGTTGCGCCGTCGTCGTTCACCAACGTCGCGTCCCAGCAGGCCAACATCGCCGGTGACGGGAAGGGCGGCACGAAGCTGTCGTTCACGATGACGCTGTTCCCGCCGCTCGGCTCGACGACCGCCGTCTTCGGCTACACCGCCGACATCAAGGACGGCGTCGTGCCCAGGTCCGACATCTCGGCGCTCCCGGTCAACCCGCTGGACAGCCCGACCTTCAAGACGGCGGCCGACAGCTACAAGGGCGGCGCCGACACCGGTGCCGAGCTCACCGACGGCGCGAGCCAGATCGACGCGAACCTCCTCAAGCTGCGTGACGGCGCGGGCGACCTCCTCGCCGGGCTCATCAAGCTGCGCGACGGCGCGGACCAGCTGAACGCCGGGCTCGCCGGCGAGGCAGCACCTGGTGCCGCGAAGCTGGCGGATGGTGCATCTCGACTGGACGACGGGCTCGGTCAGCTGAACTCCGGGGCGAAGCGCCTTGCGGCCGGCACCGGTGAGCTGGAGTCGGGCACCGGCACCCTCGAGGCCGGCACCAGGAAGCTCCGCGCGGGAGCCGGCAAGCTGGCCGCCGGTGCGGACGAGCTGTCGGCCGGCACCGGCCGGGCGGCCGACGGCGGCAAGCAGCTGTACGCCGGCACTCAGCAGCTGAGCGCGGGCGCCACCAAGGTGGCGGCGGGTGCCACCACCGTGGACAGCTACATGAAGCAGATCGCCGCCGGTCAGGGTGACCTGCTGTCGGGCCTGCAGCTGCTCGAGTCCGGAGTGAAGGCGCTCCCCACCTCGGTGCAGCAGAAGCTGGCGGCCGACCAGCAGTACCAGGCACTGCTGAGCGGCATGCAGGACGTCGTGGCCGGCATCGGTGACTGCACCAGTGCTACGAACTTCTCGACGACCAACGTCTGTGGCGGGCTCAACGCCTTGAAGGCGGGTATCACGGGGCAGATCGTGCCGGGCATTGACACGATGTTGAGCAAGATCCCTGACAACTGGGACAAGCTGGACTGTGCGAGCCGGATCCTCAAGGACCTGACGAGCTCCGACGCCGGGCGACAACGCACCCGGTGAGTGCTTCGCAGCCCTCGGCGGCAACAGGCCTTCGACACTGGAGAACCTCTCCAACCCGCTGACGGTGGCGATCCTCAGCTCCATGTCGACCCAGCTGGCTGACGGGCGCGATGGGCTTTCCAACGACCCGGGCAACCCCGACCTGGCTCGGGACACGCTGCAGTCCGGGCTGCTCCGCGTGAAGGGCGGCCTGACCACGCAGATCGTGCCGGGCCTCACCAACCTCAAGAACGCGATGTTCAACCCCTCGCTACCCCTCAACGCCGACTGTGCCGCAGGCAAGCGCACGCCGACCAACCCAGCCGACGACTGCGGCATCCAGCAGGCGGTCGGGTTCTTCAGGGCGAACATCCCCGTGCTCGTCGACGGGATCAGCGCCTCGATCCGCGACACCCTGCTCTCCGGCATCTCGGCGCCGGCCGGAGGCTGCCTGCCGACCAGCAAGACGCTGATCTGCGGCGCGGGTGCCCTCGCGTCCGGTGGGTCGAGCCTTGCCGCCGGTGCGGGTGACCTCGCTGCCGGCGCCGGCGACCTGTCGGACGGTGCCTCGCTGCTGTCCGGCAAGACGGGCGAGCTCTCGGCCGGCCTCACCAAGATCGACGGTGGCGCCGGGCAGCTGGCCGACGGTGCCGGTCAGCTCAGCGACGGCACCCAGGAGCTCGCGGCCGGTGGCTCGAAGCTCGCCGCCGGGGCCCGCAAGCTCAACGACGGTGCCGGTCAGCTCGCCGAGGGCTCGACCCAGGCGAAGGACGGCTCCGGTCAGCTCTCGGCCGGCGCGGGCAAGCTCGCGGGCGGTCTCAAGGACGCCGCGGACGGCTCCGGCCAGCTCGCGGGCGGTCTCAAGCAGGCGGCCGGTGGCGCTCCGCAGCTCGTCGACGGCGCCCAGAAGCTGTCGGACCAGGGCACCAAGAAGCTGGTGCAGGCCGGGGAGCTGACGGCACAGAACTACGGCGAGATGTACGCCACGATGACCGCGGGTGCGAAGCGTGCGGAGGCCGAGAACATGGCCTTCGGCGCACCGACCGACGCGATCGGGCTGACGGCGTACAGCTACGTGATCCAGGGTGACGACGGCGAGGGCAGCCGCAACCTGGTCCGTGGTCTGGGCGGACTGGCGATCCTCGGCGCCGGTGGTGGGGTGTTCGCGCTCCGACGTCGCCTGGTCTGATCCTTGCGTCGAGGACGAGGGGGTACCGCGTGGTCGGTGCCCCCTCGTCCTGTCCGTGGGCCCTATGCCGGAGACCGCCCTGGGTCCCCGTCCTCCTCGGGGTCCTCGCTGTCGGTCAGCTCTCCTCGAATCGCCGCCGCGATCACGTGGGCGAACGACCTCTGGGCGTGCCCCCAGGTGTAGAGCCGGCTCAGCTCGAAGGCGCCGTCGCCCAGGCCCTCACGCCGTGCCCGGTCCCGCAGCAGCTGACCGAGCACCCGGGTCAGCTCCTGCTGGTCCTCGACCAGCACACCTGACCGACCGTCGGCGACCGACTCGCGCGTCCCACCCGCGGACCGGTAGGCGACGGTCGGGGTCCGGTGCTCCCCGGCCTCGGCGACGACCAGCCCCCAGCCCTCCTTGAGCGACGGCAGGACCATGACCCACGCGGACTCGAAGACCTCGTGCTTGCGGACCTCGTCCACATGGCCCTCGAAGACGACCGAGTCGCCGGCGTCGGAGGCCTTGGCGTGCTCGTGCAGGGCTGCCTCCCACCAACCGCTCCCGACGACGTGCAGCCGGAGCGTGGGGAACTCGTCTCGCAGCGCGACGACGGCGTCGATGGCGTGCTCCACCTGCTTGTGCGGCACCAGCCGGCCCACCGTGCACAGCATCGGGGTCGCCGACTTCGTCGCCGACGTGGGTACGACGGGGTCGGTGCCGTCGTGCACCACCGCGATCCGCGGTCCGGTGACCCCGAGGGCCCGCAGGTCTCCACGCGTGGCATGGGACACCGCGACGTACTGGCAACCGCGGTAGACCCGGGGGGCGAGCCAGCGTTCGATCCACCAGCCCACCTTGCCGAGCGGTCCCGGGTAGACCACCGGCCACTGCTCACGGTGCACGTGGTGCACGAGCACGACGACCGGCTTGCGGGTCACCAGGCGGGAGAGGAACGGCATGCCGTTCTGGACGTCCACGACCAGGTCGACCCGCCCGAACCTACGGCGCAGGAGCGACCACACGCCCTGCACGTAGACGGTCGTCTTCGACCCGCGGCGAACGAAGCGAATCCCGTCCTCCGTCTCGGTGAGGGGCGCTCCGGCGAAGGCGGCGCTGAAGACCGTGACCCGGCAGCCGCGGGCGACCAGACCGTGCGCCATCGCCTCGAGGTAGCGCTCGGCCCCGCCACCCTCCGGGTTGCGGGTGTCGCGCCAGCTGAGGAAGACCACGTGCCGCCCGGCCAGCAGATCTCGGTCGTGCATCGCACCACGCTAGTAGGGTCGCGGCGTGTCGGACCGGTCCGATTTCCAAGCGCGGCCCTGGCGGGCCGACCTGAGGCGTTCCGTGCGGCTCTTCCGGGCGTTCCTCGCCGAGCAGGCGGACCCGGTCCGCTTCTACGGTGCGCTCGCCGACGACTCCGTCGCACAGATCGAGAGCCACGTGCGGCTCGACGGGGCATTGGTGCTCGACGTCGGTGCCGGCCCCGGCCACTTCCGCGACGCGTTCGAGCGGGCCGGCGCGACGTACGTCTGTCTCGACACGGACGCCGGCGAGCTCGCTCGGCTTGGCGAGGTCACCGATCGCACCCTGGTCGGCAACGGGATGAACCTGCCCGTAGCCGACGCTTCGGTGGACGTCTGCTTCTCCTCCAACGTCCTCGAGCACGTCCGTGACCCGTGGCGGATGGCTGACGAGATCCTGCGGGTCACGAAGCCAGGTGGCCTGGCGTTCGTGAGCTACACGGTGTGGCTCGGCCCGTGGGGAGGCCACGAGACGTCGCCCTGGCACTACCTGGGCGGCCGCCGCGCGCGGCAGCGCTTCCGTCGCAGGCACGGCCACGAGCCGAAGAACAAGTACGGCGAGACGATGTTCGCGGTCTCCGTGCGAGCCGGCCTGGCGCTGGGCAGAACGACAGGCGGCTGCCGATGTACTTGCCGTGGCGCCGCGCTACCACCCACGCTGGACCCACTGGCTGACCCGGGTACCTGTCCTGAGGGAGCTCCTGACGTGGAACCTCGTGATGGTCCTGCGCAAGAGGTGATCGAGCCGGCCGCCGACGCCGGTCGCGCTTCCGGCGCGACCTCGGTGCGGCTGGCCGCCGTGTGCCTCCTGCTCGTCGGGCTGGCGCTCGTGCAGGACCCGGGCTTCCTCGTGGCGGACACGAAGTTCGACCTGGTCCTCGATCCCGCCCACTTCCTCGGCCGGACGCTGCACCTCTGGGACGCCGACGGAGCCTTCGGGCGGGTGCAGAACCAGGCCTACGGCTACCTCTGGCCGATGGGGCCGTTCTTCCTCCTCGGGCACGCGGTCGCGCTCCCGGCCTGGGTCGTGCAGCGGCTCTGGACGGCGCTCGTCCTGTGTACGGCGTTCGTCGGCCTCGCCCGCCTCGGCCGCATTCTCGGTATCCGCTCCGACGCGGCCTGCATCGTGGCAGGCATTGCCTACGCGCTCTCGCCCAGGATGCTCACGACCCTCGGACCCATCTCCATCGAGGCCTGGCCGAGCGCGCTCGCGCCCTGGGTCCTGATCCCGCTCGTGCGCGGGTCGATCAGCGGGTCACCGCGCCGCGCCGCCGCGCTGTCCGCGTTGGCGGTCGCGATGGTGGGCGGCGTCAACGCGACGGCGACGTTCGCGGTGCTCCCGCTCGGCGTGCTCTGGCTGCTCACGCGGACGCCCGGCCCACGCCGTCGGGCACTCATGCTGTGGTGGCCGCTGTTCACGGTGGTGGGGACGTTGTGGTGGCTGGTCCCGCTGTTCCTGCTGGGTGCCACCAGCCCGCCGTTCCTGGACTACATCGAGTCGGCAGCCACGACGACGTTCCCCACGACCCTGTTCGACGCACTGCGAGGCACCTCGGACTGGGTGCCCTACATCGACGCCGGTTGGCGTGCCGGACACGACCTGATCACCCAGCCCCACCTGGCGCTGGCCAGCGGGGTCGTCCTGATGCTGGGCCTGGTCGGCCTCCTGAACGCGCGCAACCCGAACCGCACGTTCCTGGCGCTGTCCGTCCTGCTCGGCCTCGTGATGGTGACGGCGGGACACGTGGACGGCGTGCGGGGATGGTTCGCCTCCGACCTCCGCGGCCTGCTCGACGGTGCTCTGGCGCCCCTGCGCAACGTGCACAAGTTCGACCCCGTGCTGCGCCTGCCCCTGGTCCTCGGGATGGGCTGGCTGGTCGACGAGCACCTGTTGCGCCTGGGCGCGGTCGCGCGCTCGCGCCCCGACGCAGCGTGGTGGCTCGCCAGGGCCAGACACGGGGGAGTGCTCGCTCTTGCCGTGGTGGCGGTGGCGGCCTCCCTGACGCCCGCTCTCGCGACCCGGCTCACCCCGGCCGGCGCCACCATCGCCGTACCCGGCTACTGGGGGGAGGTCGCCCGTTGGCTCGCACGAACCCCTGGTCACGGCGCTGCGCTGGTGGTGCCGGGTGCCCAGGGGAGCTACGTCTGGGGCTCGCTGCGGGACGAGCCGCTGCAGTCGTTCGCCCGGTCGCGCTGGGCGGTCCGCGACGGTGTCCCGCTGACGCCGTCCGGCACCATCCGGATGCTCGACGCGATCGAGTCACGACTGGCCGAGGGCGTCGGGTCGGCCGGTCTGGCCGACTACCTGCGGCGCGCCGGGGTCCGCTACCTCGTGGTCCGCAACGACCTGGTGCACGGCGACGACCTCCCCGACCCGGTGCTCGTGCACCAGGCGCTGAACGGGACGCCGGGCCTGCGGCTGGTCCGGGCGTTCGGTCCTGAGGTGGGTGGTGACGCGCACCTGCGGGACGGGGACCGGCGAGCCGTCGTCAACGAGGGCTGGCAGCGCCGCGGCCCGGCGGTCGAGATCTACGAGGTGTCCGGGCGTGCCGCGCTGACAGTCACGGCCGCGAGCGCGCCGGTCGTCGTCGGCGGTCCGGAGGACCTGCTGGACCTGTCGGACCTCGGACTGCTCGGCGACCAGCCGACCCGTGCTGGCCGTGGACGGCGCCCGTCCGTCGGACGACCGGACGCCGCTCATCCTGACCGACGGCCTCCGCAAGCGTGAGCGGTCCTTCGGACGGATCCACGACGGCGCCTCGGCCGTCCTGACTCCCGGGGACCGGCGGCGCTCGGTGAACCCCACCCGCGACTACACCCTCGACGACGGAGACCGCTGGTCCACCACAGCCAGGCTCGACGGCATCGCGTCGGTCTCCGCGTCGTCGTCGATGTCGGACGGCGACGCCCTCGGCGGCGCCATCCCGGGCGAGCTCCCGTTCGCCGCCGTGGACGGCTCGACCGGCAGCGCCTGGGTCTCCGGCCGGGGGCAGGACGAGCCCGCATGGTGGAGGGTCGGGCTCGAGACCCCGACCGAGGTCGGCGCGGTCCGTCTTGTCGGCGGCCCGCAGGCGCGTGACGACCAGACCGTGCGGGTCCGCACGGCTTCCGGGTCGAGCCGGGTGGTCCATCTCGGCCCCGGTGAGGAACGTGCCGTCCCCGTGCCCGGCGGGAGGACCACCTGGATCCGCGTGGAGGACGGGGCGGGCGTGCCGGCACAGATGTCCCTGGCCGAAGTCTCGATGCCCGGCCTCCGAGCGACCCGGTCCCTGGTGCTGCCGCGCCTCCCCGCGGGGTCGCGGACGCCGGATGCGGTGGTCCTGCGGGCGTCCCGGGACGGACGCACCGGCTGCGTGGAGGTGGGTGCCGGCGTGCGCTGCGCCCCCGGTCGCGACCGGCCCAGCGAGGAGGACCAGGGGATGCGGCGCATCGTGCGGCTCCCTTCCCCGGCCGGCTACGAGGCCACCCTGACCGTTGCGCCCCGGCCCGGGAACGCCCTCGACACGCTGCTCGGGCGCGGTCTCCCGGTCCGGGTGGACGCCTCGTCGCAGGGCGGTCAGGGACGTGCGGGCGTCGGCGTACGCCGCGATCGACGGAGACGCGGGGACGACCTGGGTCGCCGCGGCCGACGACGTGCGCCCCACCCTGGGCATCCGGTGGCCCGGTCGACGCCGGGTGACGGGACTCGACCTCTCCGTGGATCCCGACACGGCGGCGCGGAGGCCCGAGGTCGTGGTCCTGAGCTGGCCGGGAGGACGACGTTCCGTGCGGCTCGACTCGCAGGGTCGCTCTCGCTTCGCGGCGATCAGCACCGACCGGCTGGCCATCCGCGTCGAGAAGGCCGAGCGGGTGGCCAGCCTCGGCTTCGACGGGAGCATCACCCCGGTGGGGGTCGGGATCAGCGAGCTGCGCCTCCGCGGTGGTCCCGACCTGCCGGCCGTCGTGTCCGATGAGCCGGTGACCTACGCCTGCGGGACCGGTCCCGACGTGTCCGTGGACGGCCGGACCTACCGGACGTCCGTGACCGCCCGGCCGGCGGACCTCGTCGCGATGGCGCCGGCGACCGCTCAGCTCTGCGGCGGCCCCACCGCTGACCCTCCGACGCGGCGAGAGCACGGTCAACGTGCGCAGCTCGCCGGCGTTCGCCCCGGCCGCGCTGGTGCTGCGCCCGCCGGGGGACAGCACCCTCTCGACCCTCGCCGCCCCCTCGGTCGCACCGCTGACCGTCGACTCACCCGTGCACCGCAGGATCGAGGTGGCTGCCGGGAGCCGGCTGCTCGCGGTGCGGGAGAACGTGAACCCGGGGTGGCGGGCCACCACGGGCGACACCGGTCTCCGGCCCGTGACCGTCGACGGGTGGCAGCAGGGATTCGAGCTGAGCGGCCGGCCCGGCACGGTGAAGGAGTCCTACGCGCCCGACCAGCCGTACCGGCTCGGTCTGGGCATCGGACTGGTGCTCCTCGTCGGCCTCGCCGGTCTCGTCGGGCTCGCCCTGGTCGCGGGCCGCACGGCGGGCGACCGTGGCCCGCCGGCTCTCGACGCACGCGAGATCGGGTCCGGGGTGATCCTCGGGTGTCGGGCTGGTGGGTGCCGGGCTCCTCGCCGGCTGGATCGGCGTGGTCGTCGCCGCCGTCACCACGGCTCTGGTGCTGCTCCTGCACGAGCGGGCGCCGCAGGCCGTGCGGTGGGCGGTCGGCGGGGCCTGTCTGGTCGCCTCGCTCGCCTACGTGCTGAGGCCGTGGGGCAGCCCGGCGGGGTGGGCCGGTCACCTCGACACCCCGAACTACCTCGTGCTCGTCTCCGTCGTCGGAGCGCTCGTCCTGTCGTCGCCGCCTGCGCCGAGACGGACTCGGGTGCGCAGCCGCATCGCCGGGCGCTCGACCAGGCGGTAGACCAGCTCGGCAGCCGCGAGGCTCAGTGCCAGCGTGAGCAGCCAGATCTGCCACCCGTGCCCGCCGAACAGCTGGTAGCCGGTCATCCACATCACCAGGTGGATCAGGGGCAGGTGGAGGCAGTAGACGCCGTACGAGATCGCTCCCAGGTGCCGCAGCGGCCTCCGGGAGAACGCCGATGCGAAACGCCCGTCCGTGCCGAGGAGGCCGGGCAGCACGAGGAACAGGGCGACCCCGGCGTACAGGACGTTCTTGGTCAGGGACTGGGCCGGTGAGGTCTCCGCGAGTGCGGCGGGCCCGGCCAGGGGAGTCGCCGCCACCAGCATGAGCCCGGCCGCGAGCGCCCAGCAGCTCCCTGGCAGCGCGGCCACGGTGGCGAGCAGCCGTCGGAGCCGGCCGGGAGGTGTCGCTGCGTCGTGGAGCACCCGCGCGAGCGCGAGCCCGATGCCCACCGCGAACCACAGCGTGTACGACGGCAGCCACTGCGTCGGCGACCCGTCGACGTGCGCGGCGACCCGGGCGGCCAGACCCAGGTGCCAGACGACGGTGAGGGCGACCAGCCCGGCCAGCACTGCGACGACCCGGGCGCGCGAGAGGTGACGCTTCCGTCCGGTGGCCGCGAGCATCAGCGCGGGCAGGAGCAGGTAGAAGCTCACCTGCACGGCCAGGCTCCACATCTGGGTCAGCCCCTCCGGGAACGCAGGGTGCACGTAGACGTCCGCGAGCAGCAGCGTCGTCAGCCAGTCACGTGCGGTGGCGTCCCGGTTCGCCCTCGATGAGCAGGAGCGCGCCCACGACCGTCAGGACGTAGACCGGGTAGATGCGCAGGAACCGCCTCCACAGGTACGGCGCGACGCGGGGGCGTGCCACCTGCTGCTGGGCCCGCGCGAGATACGGGTAGGACAGCAGGACGCCGGACAGGACGAAGAACAGGGCGACCCCCACGTCGAGCCGGGCGAGCAACGTCCCCCAGACGCCGTTCCGGGTGTAGCTGCCGGCCCAGAACGACGTGTGCGCGGTCACCAGGGCGAGCACCCACAGGCCGCGCAGGCTGTCGAGGACGGGCAGCCGCGGGAGCGCCGTGGGTCGGCCGACGGGGGTCGAGGTGCTCATCAGCCGCCTCCTCGGCAAGGAACCGTGCTGGGTCCACCGTCGGTCCTCCGGCAGGCCCGCGCAATGACCAGTTCTGCTCAGCCGAGGACCGCGGAGAAGAGCGCGGTCCCGGGCAGCAGCCGGCCGCGCTCGGGGCCCCAGCCACCCCACACCCGGTCGTGCCCCGCGGGCCACTCCGGCTCGCGGAGACCGGTCAGCCGGAAGCCGGCCGCCGCGAGCAGCCCCACCCAGTCACCGAGCGTCCGGTGGTGCTCGGCGTAGGTCACCCGGCCGTCGTCGTCCTGCTCGACGTAGGGCGTGCGGTCCCAGTAGGAGCTGGTGACGACGAGCCCGGCGCTGGTCGGGTCGTCGGGCATCGTCCAGCGCACCGGGTGCGTCACCGAGAACGCGAAGGTGCCGCCGGGGCGCAGGACCCGTGCGGCCTCCGCGACGGCGTGTCCGGCGTCGTACACGAACTGCAGGGCGCCGAACGCGGAGAACACCACGTCGAAGGACGCGTCGGCGAAGGGCAGCGCGGTGGCCGTGCCGGCGACTGCCGGCACGCGCACCCCGGTCTCGTCGTCGATGCGCCGGGCGTGCTGGAGCTGCCGCTCGGCGAGGTCGAGCCCGACGGCACGG
Source organism: uncultured Actinomycetota bacterium (assembly GCA_963827435.1). Classification (GTDB taxonomy): domain Bacteria; phylum Actinomycetota; class Actinomycetes; order Propionibacteriales; family Nocardioidaceae; genus Nocardioides_B. Next base: position 263,192 of record CAWHAU010000005.1, on the reverse strand, counting down.
GCCCCCTGGGTGCGGAGCCACCGGGCGCACTGGGCCGCACCGCAGCCGACCTCCAGCACGTCGCGGCCGGCGACGTCGCCCAGCACCCGGGCCTCCGCCTCGTCGACGCCCTCGGGGCACCACACGAAGCCGACGTCGCGCAGGAACGTGCCGTGGGTTGCTTGGTACTCGTCCGCGTAGGCGTCCCAGTCCCGCCGGTTGGCCCGCTGCGTCTCCGCCTCCGACACCGTACGACGGGCGGGCTGCACGGCCCCGGGCATGTCTCTCACTGCGGCCGCGGCGGCCGCGGCCCCGCATCCCGACCGGCGGCGTTGTCGGCGCTCGGCGCAGCACGCTGCGCTCTCGCACCTCCGCCTTGCCGGACCGGGCGCGGATGCCACGCCCGCTGACGCAGCCTCACTTCAAGACACCCCTACGCCTCGAGCGCGGGCCGGCGCCGGCCGCCGGGGATCCGGTTCGCGAGGTCGGACAGCGGCTCGACGGCCCGGTTGAGGGTGTCGACGGACTCGTGCAGGTCGGGGATGAGCGCGAGCAGCTCGGTGACCCGGGGCTGCATCCGCTCGAGCGTCTGGCCCAGGGCGACGAGCTGGTCGAGGGTGCCGCCGTCGCTGGTGAGCTTCTCGACGAACCCGTCCTCGGACAGCAGCCGGTCGAGGAGCCCGCCCTCCTGGAGGAGCCGGTCGAGCACCCCGCCGCGGCGGGTGATGGCGTCCAGCGCGCCCTCGCTGGACAGCAGCCGCTCGAGGGGGCCGTCGTCGGCGACCAGCCGGTCGAGGGCACCCTCCTCCTCGAGCAGCCGGTCCACGGCACCGCCCGGCGCGAGCACGCGGTAGAGCGGCCCGTCGGCGGCGAGCAGGCGGTCGACGGTGCCGCCGGGCGCCAGGGCCCGGCCGAGGGGACGGCTCGGGTCGAGCACGGCGGTGACCGTGTTGACCAGGTGCATCGGGCCGCGGGGGTCGGAGAGCGCCCGGTTGAGCCGCTCGACGGCGCCGCCCTCGCCGATCAGCAGCATCAGCCGGTCGGCGTACCCGTTCGGGCGCCGGACCGGGCCGTCGGCGGCGACGAGCTGGCCGAGCGCGAGCGTGGTGTTCGTGGCCGCGACGGTGAGCCGGACCGGCAGCGTGACCAGGTCGAGGAGCGCCATGGGCCGACGATAGCCGGGTGGGAGCATCGGTCCGTGGACGCGTTCGGACTCGAGCCCCTGGCGGGCGGGCACAGCGGCGAGACGTTCCTCGCCGACGCGGCGGGGGAGCGGACCGTCGTGCGGATCTACGGCGAGCGCAGTGCCTGGCGCGGGGCGGAGGCGCCGCAGGTGGACGCGGCCGTGCTGGCGCTGGTGCGGGGCCTGCTCCCGGTCCCCGAGGTCCTGGAGGTCCGTCGCGCCGACGCCACCGGCTCACCCGGCCTGCTGGTCACGACGTTCCTGCCGGGCACCCGGCTCGACCTGCTGCTCCCGGACCTCGACCCGGGCGGCCGGGCCGAGGTCGGCCGCGCGTGCGGGGCGGTCGCGGCCCGGCTGGCGCAGATGCCGATGCCGCGGCCGGGCCTGTTCGTCGACGGCGACCTCCGGGTCGAGCCGCACCCCGACGCGGACCTGGCGGAGTTCGTCGCGTCCCGGCGCGACGGGACCGCGCTGGCCACCTGGCCGCAGCGCGATCTCGAGGCGCTGCTGGACGTGGCCGACCGGGCCCAGGAGCTCCTCGACCGGGTGCCCCGCACCTGTCTGGTGCACAGCGACCTGAACCCCAAGAACCTGCTGGTCGACCCGGAGACCCTGCAGGTGACGGGGGTCCTGGACTGGGAGTTCGCGCACGCCGGCGGCCCGACCACCGACCTCGGCAACCTGCTCCGCCTCGACCGTGACCCGGCCTTCGCGGACGCCGTGCTCGACGTCTACCGGACGCAGGTGCCCGACGCCGGTGACGACGCCCTGGACCGGGCCCGGGCGGCGGACGTGTACGCCCTGGTCGACCTCGCCGCGCGGCGTGGGCAGAACCCGGTCACCGAGCTGGCGCACGACCTGCTGCTGGCCGTCGCGTCGAGCGGGGACCTGCACGCCGTACCCTGAGCGCGCGCTGCCGCCTGGGAGCGCCCGGGCGGGTTGGACTCCGGAGTGTGACCTTGCGTATCCTGAGGGATGCGCAGGAGTCTGCCGGAGTCTCAGACCTAGCAGGTTCTCGCTCGCTATCACGTCGATGGTCCTCGTGACCGTCGGCACCAGCGCCTCGGTGCACCTACTTGGGCAACCACTGGTAGTGAAACCGGACTTCTCGCGCGTCCGCACAACTCCATCCATCCTGAGGAACCAACTCCCTTATGACGATCACCCCCACCCTCTCGGACGCCCCGCAGGTCGCGGTCAACGACATCGGGTCCGAAGAGGACTTCCTCGCCGCCATCGACGCGACCATCAAGTACTTCAACGACGGCGACATCGTCGAAGGAACCATCGTCAAGGTCGACCGCGACGAGGTCCTGCTCGACATCGGCTACAAGACCGAGGGCGTCATCCCCTCGCGTGAGCTCTCGATCAAGCACGACGTCGACCCGTCCGAGGTCGTCGCCGTCGGCGACAAGGTCGAGGCCCTCGTCCTCCAGAAGGAGGACAAGGAAGGCCGCCTGATCCTCTCCAAGAAGCGCGCCCAGTACGAGCGCGCCTGGGGCACCATCGAGCAGGTCAAGGAAGAGGACGGCGTCGTCACCGGCACCGTCATCGAGGTCGTCAAGGGTGGCCTCATCCTGGACATCGGCCTGCGCGGCTTCCTGCCCGCGTCGCTGGTCGAGATGCGGCGCGTCCGCGACCTCCAGCCGTACGTCGGCAAGGAGCTCGAGGCGAAGATCATCGAGCTCGACAAGAACCGCAACAACGTCGTGCTGTCGCGTCGTGCGTGGCTCGAGCAGACCCAGTCCGAGGTGCGTCAGGGCTTCCTCACGCAGCTCCAGAAGGGCCAGATCCGCAAGGGCGTCGTCTCCTCGATCGTCAACTTCGGTGCGTTCGTGGACCTCGGCGGCGTCGACGGCCTGGTGCACGTGTCCGAGCTGTCCTGGAAGCACATCGACCACCCGAGCGAGGTCGTGGCGGTGGGCGACGAGGTCACCGTCGAGGTCCTCGACGTGGACATGGACCGCGAGCGTGTCTCCCTGTCGCTGAAGGCGACGCAGGAGGACCCGTGGCAGCACTTCGCGCGGACCCACCAGATCGGCCAGATCGTCCCGGGCAAGGTCACCAAGCTGGTGCCGTTCGGCTCGTTCGTGCGGGTCGAGGAGGGCATCGAGGGTCTGGTGCACATCTCCGAGCTCGCCGAGCGTCACGTCGAGATCCCCGAGCAGGTCGTCCAGGTCAACGACGACGTCATGGTCAAGATCATCGACATCGACCTCGAGCGTCGCCGGATCTCGCTGTCCCTCAAGCAGGCCAACGAGACCGCGACCGCGTCCGAGGGCGAGGAGTTCGACCCGACGCTCTACGGCATGACCGCGTCGTACGACGAGCAGGGCAACTACATCTACCCGGAGGGCTTCGACCCGGAGACCGGCGAGTGGCTCGAGGGCTTCGACGAGCAGCGCGCGGCCTGGGAGGAGCAGTACGCGAAGGCGCACGCCCGCTGGGAGGCCCACGTCAAGCAGCAGGCCGAGGCCGCCAAGGCCGAGGTCGAGGCCGGCGAGGCGACGTCGTACTCCAGCGGCGGCACCGAGACGTCCTCCGAGAGCGGCTCCGGCGACACCGGCGGCTCGCTCGCCTCGGACGAGGCGCTGCAGGCGCTCCGCGAGAAGCTCACCGGCGGCCAGCAGTAAGGCTCGCCCGGTAGCAGCCCGGTAGCAGTACAGCGAAGGGCCCGGTCACCAGCGATGGTGACCGGGCCCTTCTGCCTGCTCTCGCGAGTGCGCGCTCAGGCGAACCGCGAGTGGGGGTCGAAGGGGTCGTAGTGGCTGCGCGGGGGAGTGTGCTCGGAGGTCGGGCGGCCGTAGCCGTCGTTGCGGATGGAGTTGACCAGAGCCATCGCGATCCAGGGGAGGGCGGTGAGGGCGGCCAGTGCGAGGATGATGATCAACAGGTTCATGGCAGTAATCATGCTGCGGACGAGATCCTGCCACGAGTGGCAGGAATGACATCCTCCATCGATTTCCTGCCAAGTTTGTGGCATCCTTCGGTAGCGCAGCACGCAGAAGGGCCCGGTCACCAGTTGGTGACCGGGCCCTTCGCCCTTCCTGCTCAGGCGAGCCGGGAGCGTGGGTCGAACAGGTCGTCGGGGTGGCTGCGCGGGGGCGTCCGGCGGGCCTGTCCGGCACCGTCGTCGCGGATCACGCGGGCCAGGTAGACGGCCGCGTAGGCGAGCACAGCGGCCGCCATGACGGCGACCAGGGCCAGGATCAGCGCGTTCATGGTGGTTCCTCTCGATCGGTTGATGTCTTGGCAGTAACTATGCTCTCCTCGATTTCCTGCCACGAGTGGCAGAAAAGTCAACGTCCATCGATTTCCTGCCAACTTTGTGGCATGCTGGTCGGCATGCTCAGCAACGTGGCCGTCCTGGCCTTCGACGGTGTCGCCCCCTTCGAGCTCGGCGTGCTCCACGAGGCGTGGGGCTACGACCGCTCCGACGAGGGACTGCCGGTGTTCGACTTCGCCATCTGCGCGCCCGGGGGCCGTCCGGTGCGCACCGAGGCGGGCTTCGGGATGACCGTCGAGCACGACCTCGGCCGGGCCGCGGAGGCCGACCTGATCGCCGTACCGGCGGGATCCGACAGCTACCCGGTCCCGGAGTGCGTCCTCGACACGCTTCGCGAAGGCCTCGACCGCGGTGCCCGGATCATGTCCCTGTGCACGGGCGCCTTCGTGCTCGGTGAGGCCGGCCTGCTCGACGGCCGTTCCTGCACCACGCACTGGCGGCACAGTGCACGGCTGGCCGAGCGTTTCCCGCTGGCCCGGGTGATCCCCGAGGTCCTGTACGTCGATGACGACCGTGTCCTCACCAGCGCCGGCACCGCGGCCGGGATCGACGCGTGCCTGTACCTGTGGCGGGAGGAGTTCGGGGCCGCAGCAGCGAGCACCGTCGCTCGCCGGATGGTCGTCCCGCCGCAGCGGGAGGGTGGCCAGGCGCAGTTCATCCGCACGCCGGTCCCGGACTGCGACGTGGAGACTCTCGGCCCGCTGCTCACCTGGATGACCGAGCACCTCGACGAGCAGCACACCGTCGAGACACTGGCCCGCTCCGCGAGCATGTCGCCGCGCACCTTCGCCCGGCGGTTCCGGGCCGAGACCGGCACCACGCCGCACGCCTGGCTCACGCGGCAACGGGTGCTGCGCGCCGAGGAGCTGCTGGAGACCACCGGCCGGTCGGTCGACTGGATCGCCGGCGAGGTGGGCTTCGGCACCGCCGCGATGCTGCGGCACCACTTCACCAAGGTGCGGTCGGTGAGCCCGCAGCAGTACCGCCGGACGTTCAGCTCACTCGGCGTCGTCGAGGCCGAGCAGGCCGGGTAGCGCCAGCCGGCGGACCTTGCCGGTCGCCGTCATCGGCAGCGACTCGACGGTGACGTAGTCCTTGGGCCGCTTCGGCGGGGCGAGCCGCTCGCGGGCCAGCGCCCGCAGGGTCTCGTGGTCGACGTCGCCCACCACCGCCGCGCACACCCGCTGCCCCCACTGCTCGTCCGCGACCCCGAAGACCGCCACGTCGACCACGCCGTCCGCGGCCCGCAGCGCGTTCTCGACCTCGACCGGGTAGACGTTGACCCCGCCGGAGATGACCAGGTCCTCGCGCCGGCCGTCGAGGTAGAGGTAGCCGTCCTCGTCGAGCCGGCCCAGGTCCCCGACCGTGAACGCCCGGCCGTGCGGGGTGTCGCGCCAGGCGGCCCTGGTCTTCCCCGGGGCCTTCCAGTAGATGAACTGGGCGTGCTCGGGGACCGTGCACCAGATCGTGCCGTCGTCGTCGAGGAGGATCTCGCGCCCTGGTCGGGCCCGACCGACCGTGCCGGGGTGCTCGCGCCACTCCTCGCTGCGGCAGGCGGTGAACTGCCCTTCGGTGGAGCCGTAGAACTCCCAGGTCGAGCCCTCGGGGAACAGCTCGACCAGCCGCTCCTTGACCGCCGGCGGGCAGGCGGCGCCGGCGTGCGCGACGAGCCGGAACGACGACAGGTCCGGGACCCCGGCCTCGTCCCAGTGCGCGAACAGCCGCTGGAGGTGCGTCGGCACGCAGAACATCGTGGTGGGCCGCTCGACCTCGATCGCCGCCGTCACCGCAGCGGGGTCGAACCCTTCGAGACGGCTCGTCCCTCGCCACCTCAGGACAGGCGCCCCGGGCACGACCACCCGGCCCCCGGCCAGCAGCGTGCCCGTCGCGAACCGCAGCGGGGCCGAGTGGTGCAGCGGGCTGAGCACGAGGTTGACGTCGTCGGGGGAGAAGCCCCACAGGTCGCGCTCCTCGTCCACCAGGGCACGGGCCTGCTCCTCCTCGAGCAGGCCGGACCAGACCCCCTTCGGGCGCGCCGGTCGTGCCGCTCGTGACGTGCATCGGCCGGCAGCGCGGCAGGCCCCGACGGGCGTGCTCGGGCAGCCGGGCGAGCAGGTCCTCGACCGCCTCGCCCGTGTCCACGACCAGGGAGGGCCCGAGGTAGGCCAGGAGCGGCTCCCGCTCGGCGGTGGTCAGCCTCGGGTCGAGCGGGACGGGCACCACCCGCTCGGCGGCCAGGGCGATCACCAGGTCGACGTACGACGTGCTGCCGGGGGCCAGCAGCGCCACCCGGTCGCCGGGTCGCAGGTCGGCGTGGCCGTCGTCGGGATCAGGCATGGCGCCATCGTGGCAGGCGGGGCGGCTGGGATACTCGCCGGATGCGTGTGGGACTGACCGGCGGTGTCGCCTCGGGCAAGAGCACGGTCGCGGCGCTGCTGCGGGAGCTCGGCGCGGTCGTCGTCGACTCGGACGTGCTGGCCCGCGAGGTGGTCGAGCCGGGTACGCCGGGTCTGGCGGCCGTGGTGGAGGCGTTCGGGCCGGCGGTGCTCACCGCCGACGGGGCGCTCGACCGACCGGCGCTCGGGGCCGTCGTGTTCGGCGACGAGGCGGCCCGGCGACGGCTCGAGGCGATCCTGCACCCGCTGATCCGGGCCCGGGCGGCGGAGCTCGAGGCGGCCGCCCCGGAGGGGACCGTCGTGGTGCACGACATCCCGCTGCTGGTCGAGACCGGCCAGGCCGACCGGTTCGACGCGGTGCTGGTGGTCGACGTACCCGTCGAGACGCAGGTGGAGCGGATGGTCCGCGACCGGGGGATGAGCCGCGAGGACGCGCTGGCCCGGGTGGCCGCACAGGCCGACCGGGAGCAGCGGCTGGCCGCCGCCACGCACGTGGTGGACAACACCGGAACGCGCGAGGACCTCCGCGACCGGGTCACGGAGGTCCTCGAGAAGCTGGTCTCGGCGGGCTCGACCGGAGACTGAACCGGCCACGTGCAAGGCGGCCCGCCCGGCTCGGGGGTCGAGCCCGCCGAGCGGTCTCAGGCGGCCAGGTCGGGATCGGCCAGGGTGCGGAGCTTCTGCAGCGCCTCCCGCTCGAGCTGGCGCACCCGCTCGGCGGAGATGCCGTGCTTGGCGCCGATGTCGGCGAGCTTGTGCTGGCGTCCGTCGACGAGACCGTAGCGGGAGCGGATGATGTCCGCGGCCCGGTCGTCGAGGAGCTCCACGAGGTGGCTGAGCCGGTCCCGCGACTCGACGTCGAGGAACGTGCTGTCCGGGCCCGGTGCGGTCTCCTGGGCGATCAGGTCACCGAGCGAGGTGTCGCCGTCGTCGTCGACCGGGGTGTCCAGGCTGACGTGCTCGCGGCCCCAGGACAGCAGGTCGAGGACCCGCTCGACGTCCATGTCGAGCTCGGTGGCGATCTCCTCCGGCTCCGGGTCGCGGCCGAGCTGGCGCTCCAGGGTGCGGCGCGCGGCGCCGACCTGGTTGAGCTCCTCGACGACGTGCACGGGAAGCCGCACGACCCGCGCCTGCTGGGCGATGCCGCGGGTGATGGCCTGCCGCACCCACCAGGTGGCGTAGGTGGAGAACTTGTAGCCCTTGGCGTAGTCGAACTTCTCCACGGCGCGGATCAGTCCGGTGTTGCCCTCCTGGACCAGGTCCAGCATCGGCATCTGGCTCCGGCCGTACTTGCGGGCGATGGAGACGACGAGCCGGAGGTTGGCCTCGATGAAGCGCTGGATGGCGCGCTGGCCCTCCTCGGCGAGCCAGACGAGCTCCTCCTCGGTGGCGTACTTGGGAGCGCCACCCTTCTTGCGGCCGACGCGACCCTCCGCGAGCAGGTGCTCGGCGAGCAGGCCGGCCTCGATGGTCTTGCTGAGCTCGACCTCGGTGATGGCGTCGAGCAGCGGCGTGCGGGCGATCTCGTCGAGGTACATCCCGACGCTGTCGCGGCCCTCGATCTCACGGCCGGTCGAGCGGGGGGCGGTGCGAGGTGCGGTGCGAGTTGCCACGGTGCGTGCGCTCCCTTCCTGTGGGGCCAAGGACATACCCAGCGGTAAGGCCTTGTATTCACCACAACGGCGAACGCGTGTTCGAGATTCCCGAGTTCATCTGCCGTTCATCCCGGGCGGTCCGTCGGCGGTGCTTTGGATGCTTCGTCTGTTCCGACGTACGACGGGCGCGCGAAGTTGCGCCGGGCGGCACAATTCAGGGAGTTCTCAGGGTGGTACGGACAACCGGCCCTCAGCGGCCGGGCACCGCCTCGGGGGCGATCCGGTCCAGCAGCCAGGCCAGCGCGAAGGCCCGCTCGCGCCAGGAGTTGTGCCGGCCGGACACGCCGCCGTGACCTGCGGACATCTTGGTCTTCAGCAGGATGTCGTCGCTGCCCCGCTCGGCGAGCACGGCCCGCAGCCGGGCGACCCACTTGGCCGGCTCGACGTACAGCACCCGGGTGTCGTGGATCGAGGTCTCGGCCAGGATCGCCGGGTAGTCCTGGTCGGTGACGTTCTCGTAGGGGGAGTAGCCCTTCATGTACGCGTAGACCTCGGGGTCCTCGAGCGGGTTGCCCCACTCCTCCCACTCGATCACGGTCAGCGGCAGGGACGGGTCGAGGATGCTGGTCAGCGGGTCGACGAACGGCACCTGGGCGAGGACCGCCGCGAACGCGTCGGGGTCGGTGTTCGCGACCGCGCCCATCAGCAGCCCGCCCGCGCTCCCGCCCTCGGCGGCCAGCCGGTCCGCCGAGGTCCAGCCGGTCTTGACCAGGTGCCGGGCGCAGGCCACGAAGTCGGTGAAGGTGTTCGTCTTGTTCAGCAGCTTGCCGTCGTCGTACCAGTGTCGGCCCATCTCGCCCCCGCCGCGGACGTGCGCGACCGCGAAGCCGACCCCGCGGTCGAGCATCGAGAGCCGGGCGATGGAGAACCACGGGTCCATGGAGTCCTCGTAGGAGCCGTAGCCGTAGATCACCATCGGCACCGAGCCGTCCCGCGGCGCGTCGGCGGGGACGACCACCGAGATCGGCACCTGGGTCCCGTCGGGGGCGGTGGCCCACTCGCGGGCCTGCCGGTAGCGCGCCGGGTCGAAGTCGCCGAGCACCGGGGTCCGCTTGAGCAGGGTGAGCTCCCGGGTGCGCACGTCGAAGTCGTAGATCGCCGGCGGGTCGACCAGGGTGGTGTAGCCGAGCCGGACCCGGGGCTGGTCGAACTCAGGGTTGCCGCTGGCGCCGACGGTGTGCACCTCCTCGGCCAGGTCGACGAGGAAGTCCTCGCCCAGGCCGGTCTCGGTGCTGTCGTCGAGCAGGATGACCCGCAGCTGGGTCAGACCCTCGCTGCGCTGGCTGATGACGAGGTGGGTCGCGAAGGCGTCGATGTCCTCGAGCCGGACGGCCGGGTCGTGGGGGAGCAGCGTGCGCCACTGGTCGGCGGAGGTGGCGTCGACCGGCGCGACCGCGAGCTCGTAGTTCTCGGCGCCGTCGTTGTGCAGGACCAGCAGGCAGTCCTCGCCCTTGAGCCGGGCGTGCTCGAGGGAGTACTCCACGCCCTGCCTGCGCGGGGCGACCACCCGGAACTCGCCGGTGGGGTCGTCGGCGTCGAGGACGGCGTACTCCGTCGTGGTCTTGGAGCCGGACGCGCGTACCAGGAAGCGGTCGCTGCGGGTGCGCCCGACCCCGGACCAGAAGCGCTCGTCGGTCTCGTGGTGCACGACGACGTCGTCGGAGACCGGGGTGCCGAGCACGTGCCGCCACACCTTGTCGGGGCGCCAGGTGTCGTCGACGGTCGAGTAGAACAGGGTGGTGCCGCGCAGGTCCCAGGTGGCGCCGCCGAGGGTGTTCGGCACCTCGTCGGGCAGCAGGTCCCCGGTCCGCAGGTCCTTGACCCGCAGCAGGTAGCGCTCGTTGCCCACCGTGTCGGTGCTGAAGGCCAGGAGGTCGCCGTCCGGGCTCACCGAGACGCCGCCGAGCGAGAAGAAGTCATGGCCCTTGGCCAGCTCGTCGGCGTCGACGAGCACCTGCTCGCCGGGGATCTCGACCTCCGCCTCCAGCTTCGGCGGGGTCCAGTCGTCGGGGCCCGCAGCGGGGCAGCGGCAGCTCGCGCCGTACTGCTTGTCCTCGTGCGAGCGGCCGTAGTACCACCAGTCACCCATCCGGTAGGGCACGGAGAGGTCCGTCTCCTGCGTGCGTGCGCGGATCTCCTCGAAGATCGTCTCCCGCAGGTCCGCGAGGTGCGCGGTGCGCGCCTCGGTCCAGGCGTTCTCCGCCTCGAGGTAGCCGACCGTCTCCGGGGCGTCCTTGTCGCGCAGCCACTCGTAGTCGTCGACGAAGGTGTCTCCGTGGTGGGTGCGCTCGGTGGGGACGCGCGGCGCCACGGGAGGCTCGGCCGGGGAGTGGTTCTCGGTCATGCGCGGAGCCTACGTGGGGCCTACGTTGGGTCCCGTGACCGAGCCGCGCCGCATCGACCTGAACGCCGACCTGGGGGAGGGCGTCACCGACGACCCCGGGCTGCTGGCGGTGGTGACCAGCGCCAACGTGGCCTGCGGCTACCACGCCGGTGACGTGGCGACCATGACCGCCGTGTGCGAGGAGGCGGTGCGGCGCGGGGTGGTGGTGGGCGCCCAGGTGTCCTACGCGGACCGCGAGCACTTCGGCCGGGTCGCCCTCGACGTCGCGTACGACGAGCTGCGCGACGAGGTCGCCGACCAGGTGTTCACGCTGACCCGGATCGCCCGGCACGTCGGCCTGCCGGTGGCCTACGTGAAGCCGCACGGCGCGCTCTACAACCGCGTCGTCGACGACGCGGAGCAGGCCCGCGCGGTCCTCGACGGCTCCGGCGACCTGCCGGTGCTCGGCCTTCCGGGGTCGGTGCTGCTCGACCTGGCGGCGAAGGACGGACGGGCGGTGTGGCGGGAGGGCTTCCCGGACCGCGGCTACACGGACGGTCCGTGGTCGGGTCGGCTGCTGCCGCGCGACCAGCCGGGGGCGGTGCTCACCGACCCCGACGAGGTGGCCGCCCGGGCCGTCGCGATGGCGGAGGCCGGGGTCGTCGACTCGGTCTGCGTGCACGGCGACAGCCCCGGCGCGGTGCGCACGGCCCGGGCCGTCCGGGTGGCGCTCGAGACCGCCGGGATCGACGTACGTCCGGTGTGAGTTCTCCACAGGAGTGCCGGTTCTCTGTGGAGAATCGCGCTGGGCCTGTGGACCTTTTCCGGTCAGTTGTGGACGACACGCCCACGGTCGAAAACTGCTCGATTTCCTTGCCGCAAAAGGCTTGTGCGGCGTCCCGCCCAGGCGTAGAAATCTCTCACGCACTCCCGCAAGGGAAGGCGCGATCGGTCGGAGAAGAAGATCCACACGGTGGGGCAACCCACTGCGGCAGTCGGGTGACGAGGCTGTCGGGATCGGAAGAGAAGGCCGGTCGACCGGAGACGTCACCGGGCTTCGGTCAAACAGTGGGGCCCCTGGAACTCATACTTCCGGCGGGCCCCACGCCTTTTCTCTGGCTACCTTGACGGCATGCACCTCCGCCGCTTCGGTCGCGACCACCTCCTCGTGGAGCTCGACGACGCGCAGCAGGCGCTCGCGGTGTACGACGAGGCCCGGCGCCGCGGGGTGCGGGCCGCCGACATCGTGTCCGCCGCCCGCACCGTGCTCTTCGAGAAGGTCGACGACGTCGAGGCGCTGGCCGCGTCGCTCCCGTCGTGGCAGACATCGACCACCTCGAGCATCGGCGACCTGGTGGAGGTGCCCACGACCTACGACGGCGAGGACCTCGAGGACGTCGCGCGCCGCTGGGACATGACCCGTGACGAGGTGGTCACCACCCACACCGGCACCGAGCTGGTGGTGGCGTTCTGCGGGTTCGCCCCCGGCTTCCCGTACTGCACCGGCCTCCCCGAGCGGCTCGCTGTGCCGCGGCTCGACTCGCCGCGGACCCGGGTGCCCGCCGGGGCGGTGGGCCTGGCCGGACCGTTCACCGGGATCTACCCGACGGCGTCGCCCGGCGGGTGGCGGCTGATCGGGCACACCGACCTGGTGCTCTGGGACACGGACCGGGACCCGCCGGCGACGCTGGTCCCCGGGACGCGGGTGAGGTTCGTGGCGACGTGAGGACGCTGACCGTCGTCGACGCCGGGCCGCAGACCACCGTGCAGGACCGGGGCCGGCCGGGCTGGGCGCACCTCGGCGTCCCGCGCGCCGGCGCCCTGGACCGGCCCGCGGCCGACCTGGCGAACCGGCTGGTGGGCAACGAGCCGTCGGCCGCGGTGCTGGAGACCACGCTCGGCGGGGTGGCCTTCGACGTGAGCGAGCCGACGCTGTTCGTGGTCACGGGCGCCGACTGCGTGGTCACCGTCGCCGACCGCGCCGTGGCGTTCGCCGAGCCGGTGCTGGCCCCGGCCGGTGCCCGGGTGCGGGTCGGCCGCGCCACACGGGGGGTGCGGTCCTACGTCGCGGTGGCCGGTGGCCTGGCCGTCGACGCCGTGCTGGGGTCGCGGTCGACGGACACCCTCGCGCACGTGGGACCGGCCGTGCTCCGGGCCGGTGACGTGCTGCCGCTCGGTGAGCCGGGTGGCCCGCCGGCGGGGGTGGACGTCGGCCCGGTGCGGGGGTACCTCCGGCCGGCCGTGCTCCGGGTCGAGCCGGGCCCGCGGGCCGACTGGTTCCGCGACGCCGCCCTCACGGCGCTGACCGGGTCGACGTACGCCGTGTCGGGGGACTCGAACCGCGTCGGGCTGCGGCTGGAGGGCCCCGCACTGGAGCGGAGCCGCGAGGACGAGCTGCCGAGCGAGGGAATCGTGCTGGGGGCGGTGCAGGTGCCGGCGTCGGGACAGCCGCTGGTGTTCCTCAACGACCACCCGACGACCGGCGGCTACCCGGTGATCGCGGTCGTCGACCCGGACGACCTGTGGCAGTGCGCGCAGCTGCGCCCCGGCGACCGGGTGCGGTTCACACGTCGCTGACGGCGGGCTCGTCGTAGCGGCCACGGGAGACCGGCTCGAGGTCGGGGTCGTCTGCGCGGAACGTGCGCACCGGGCCGGGACTCGTCTCGGCGGTCTCGAAACGGACCGTCACCCGGCCGACGCCGGAGCCCCACACCCAGCCCGGGCCGTGCTCGGCGTGCAGGACGTCGGAGCCGGGCGCCCACTGCCGGCCCCGGGTCACGGCCGCGACCGCTTCCTGCGGGAGCGGGTCGGCGTCCTCGGTCGTCTCGTCGTCGTAGTCGGCGAAGAGGTCCTCCTGGATCCAGTCCGCGAGGCCTGAGACACCGACCCCGAGCAGGCGGACCCCGCCGGACGTGTCCACCTCGCCGAGCAGCGCGCGGGCCAGCCTGGCCACGACGCGGGTGTCGTCGGTGGGGGCCGGCAGCGTCGAGGAGCGCGTGTGCGTGGTGAAGTCGTGGAGCCGGATCTTCACCGTGACGGTGCGGCCGGACATGCGCGCGGCCCGCAGCCGCTCGGCGACCTGGGCGGCCTGCCGGTCGACCAGGCCCTCCAACAGCCGCTTGTCGACCAGGTCGGTGTCGTAGGTGCCCTCGACGCTGACCGACTTGGTCTCCCGCTCGGCCACCACGGGCCGGTCGTCGTCGGCCCGCGCCATCCGGTAGAGCGAGGCGCCGTGCGCCTGCCCGACGATGCGGACCAGCTCGTCGGCCGAGACCTTCTCGAGCTCGGCCACCGTGTGCACGCCGACCCGGCGCAGCCGCTCGGCGGTGGCCGGGCCGACGCCGGGGATGACGCTGACGCTCATCGGCCGCAGCAGGTCCTGCTCGGTGCCCGGCGGCACGACCACCAGCCCGTCGGGCTTCTCGAGGTCGCTGGCGATCTTGGCCACCAGCTTCGAGGACGCGATGCCGACCGAGCCGCAGAGACCACCGGTCACCTCGCGGACGTCGTCCTTGAGCCGCCGCGCGACCGCGGTGACCCCTTCGACGGAGACGTCGTCCACGTCGGCGGCCGCGAGGTCGACGAACGCCTCGTCGAGCGAGAGCGGCTCGACCAACGGGGAGAGCTCGGCCAGCAACGTCATCACGGCGCGGCTGGTGGCGCGGTAGGCGTCGAAACGCCCGGTGAGGTACGCCGCGTGCGGGCACCGCGCCCGCGCCTCGCGGGTGGACATCGCCGAGCGGACGCCGAAGGCGCGCGCCTCGTAGGACGCGGTCGCCACGACGCCGCGGCCGCCGACCCCGCCCACCACGACCGGCTTCCCGCGCAGTGACGGCTTGTCGCGCTGCTCGACGGCGGCGAAGAACGCGTCCAGGTCGACGTGGAGGATCGTCGGGTCGGAGCGCACCCGCCCATGATGCAACCTCCCGCCGACAGCGCGGTGCGCGACGCGGCCGGCCACCGAGCGTCCACAGCGTGCCGTCGAGCCCGGTCCTCCCCAGGACCGGCGCGACCGGCCCCGCCGGAGCGCCGGGGCCGCGAGGGTCGCTCCATGACCGAGCTCCGCACCATCCGGGCCACGAGCCCCGCCGACCTCCTCGCCCTCGTCCCGACCTTCCTCGGCTTCCATCCCGTCCGACTCCGTCGTGCTGGTCACGCTCGGCTCGGCGCCCAGCCCCGTGCACGCACGGGTCGACCTGCCCGTGGAGGAGGGGGAGGCCGTGGCCCTGGCCGGGCACCTCGCCGGCGTGGCCGGCCGCAACGGCGTCGGCGCGGTCGCGCTCGTGGTCTACACCGACGACGTCGACCTGGCCACGACGGTGGTCGAGGCTCTGACGGCGGCGCTCACCGCGGTGCGGTGCGCCGTGCGGTGCGCCGTGCGGGCGGACGGCGAGCGCTGGTGGTTGCTCGACCGTCCGGAGCACGGGCCCGGCACGCCGTACGACCTGGGCTCGCACCCGCTCACCGCCGAGGCCGTCGTCGAGGGCACGGTCGTGCTCGCCAGCCGCCGTGAGCTCGCCGACACGCTCGCCTGCGACCCCGCGGAGGTCGGTGAGGTGGAGGCCTGGCTCGACCAGTCCATGAGCCGGCTGCCGCGGCTGCTCCGGTCACGCGAGCACCTCGTGGTCGAGGGGCGCTGGGTGCGGCACCGGGTGCGGCGGCACCTGGCGGACGGGCGACGTCTGGACGCCGCCGACGTCGCGCGGTTGCTGCTCCTGCTCGACGCGACCCTGGAGCTGCGCGACGTGGCCTGGGCGGAGATGGACCACGCCAACGCGCGGCAGCACGTGGCCCTGTGGCTCGACGTCGTCCGCCGCGCACCGGTGGAGCTGCGTGCGGCGCCGGCGAGCCTGCTCGGTTTCGCCGCCTGGCTGTCCGGCCACGGCGCCCTCGCCTGGTGCGCGGTCGAGCGGGCGCAGGAGGCCGACCCCGGCTACGGCCTGGCCGGGCTGCTGAGCACCGCCCTGGCGGGCGGCGTCCCGCCGTCCGCGTGGGAGCCACTCGGCCCCGAGCACGTCACGCTGCTCCGCGAATGACGGTCACTGACGGACCGCCGCGGTCGAGCCGCGAACCGGACGAACAGTCGCCAAACGGCCTGTTCTGACCCAGATGCCCCAGCGCGGGCAGCGATCATGACGCGTATGACCTATGGCGAAAAGCACCGACGGATGGTCAGAATCCTGCAAGATCGACAAGTTTGGGACATCTGTCTGCGTTGGGGACGCAGGGGTGGGGGCCTCAGGATGGGAATCTCGTCAACCGTGGTCGCGGCTGGTGGCGTCGGCGCGCGCAAGCGTGTGCTGATCGTGGACGACCAACGTACGTTCGCCGACCTTCTGGAGCTCGCGCTGTCAGCGTCGGCCGACCTTGACTGCGACGGGGTGGCATCCGGGCCGGAGGAGGCGATCGCCCTGGTCCACCGACGGCCGCCGGACCTGGTCATCATGGACCTGCACTTCGCCACCAGCACGCTGGACGGCGTCGACGCCACCGCGGAGATCAAGCGGGTGAGCCCCAGCACCCAGGTGGTGGTGCTGACCGGGCACGCCGACCGGACGGTCCTTCGCCGCGCCGCGGAGGCCGGCGCCTGCTCGCTGATCCCCAAGGACGGCTCCCTGCCCGAGCTCATGAGGGCGATCAGGTCGGCGGCTCCAGGGGGGATGGTGGTGCATCCGCGGCTGCTCCGGACACTGATGACGGAGCGCGCCGAGACCCCCGAGCAACCTCGACTGAGCCAACGAGAGCTCGACGTCGTGGGCATGCTCTCGCTCGGCATGGACGCGCGCACCATCTCGGACCACCTCGGCATCTCGCTTCACACCTGCCGCGGATACGTCAAGAGTCTCTTCACCAAGCTGGACGCGCACTCTCAGCTGGAGGCGGTCGCCACCGCCAGGAGGCACGGGCTGCTCGATGCGCGGACTGCTGCGCAGGGCTGAGGCACGCGCAGACGTCGGGCCCTCGGGTCCCGTCCTGCGGCGGGCTCTCCGGCGGTTCGCGGTCGCCAGCCTGCTCGCGCTGCTCGTCGTGGCCGCTCGGCAGCGTGGTGATGAGCCGGCGGATCGCGCAGGAGGAGGCGGTCCGCGACGCGACGGTGACCGCCGAGCGTCTCGCACGCGGTCTGGTCGCCCCCCGGCTGAGCGCCGCCGTCTGGGCCGGGAGGCCGGAAGCGCAGTCGCAGATGAGGGCGCTCATGCGGGTCGGTGTCGGTGACGAGTCGGTCGCGCACGTCAAGATCTGGGACCGTTCCGGCCGGATCGTCTGGGCCGACGACCAGGGTCTGATCGGGAAGAGGTTCGTCCTGCCCGGCCCGGTGCTCTCCCTGTTCGGCACCAGCGGCTCGGTCGCGGAGCTGCCTGGCGCGGACGAGCCAAGACACGGCGGAGTCCAGGACGGGAGAGACCTGCTCGAGGTGTACGCCGGGGCGGTCGATGCCCAGGGTCGACCCTTCGTGCTGGAGACCTACACCACGCGCTCTCGCCTGGCACACAACACACAGGTCATCTTCGTCGAGCTGGTCCCCATCGGCATGGCTGCGCTCCTGCTCTTCTCGCTGGTGACCCTGCCCGTGGCGGTGTCTCTCGCCCGACACGTGGACCGTGGGCACCGGCACCGGGCCGAGCTGCTGCGGCACGCGGTGGCCGCCTCGGACCTCGAGCGGCGACGCATCGCCAGGGACCTCCACGACGGCCCCGTCCAACAGCTCGCGGCGGTCGGCTACACGCTGTCGGTCCTGGTCGAGAGCCTGCCCGACGCCGCGTCGCGCGACACCGGCCGCCGGCTCACCGAGCTCGTCCTGGGGGCTGCGACCTCCGTGCGCGAGGTGGCGGGCTCCCTCGCGCCCACAGACCTCGCCGACGAGGGGCTGGCCGGCGCCATCGAGGACCTGGCCTCGTCCACCCGCGAGGAGGGTCTCGAGGTGGTCGTCGACGTCGACCCGGACGTGCGCGTCGACCGGGACATCGCGCGGATCGCCTACCGCGTGGCGCGCGAGGGGCTGCGCAACGTGGTCAAGCACGCCCGGGCCAGCACGGCGCGGGTCAGCATCCGGGCCGGCGGCGATCAGCGGGTCGCCGTACGCGTCAGTGACGACGGCAGGGGCCGGCCGCCCGGCCCTGCGGACACGGACCGGCAGATGGGGCTGGACCTGCTCGCGGCGACGGTCCGCGAGGTGGGGGGCGACCTCGCCCTGGAGCCGGGACCGCACGGCGGTCTGGTGCTGGCGGCCAGTCTTCCGACGAGCTCGTCGGGTGAGCCCGTCGTCGGTGGCGGCGTCCTGTCCTAGGCTGCCGCTCATGGGCGAAGAGGTGGCGCAGCAGGAGTTCACCCGCGAGGACCGCACCCGCTACCGCGAGAAGGTGCGCCGGTGCCTCGACGTGTTCGCGCGGATGCTGCGGGAGTCGCGGTTCGAGGCGGACAACCCGATGACCGGCCTGGAGATCGAGCTCAACCTCGTCGATGACGTCGGCGACCCGGCCCTGAAGAACGCCGAGGCGCTCGAGGCGATCGCCGACCCCGACTTCCAGACCGAGCTCGGCCAGTTCAACCTCGAGATCAACGTGCCGCCCAAGCAGCTCAAGGACCGCGGGTTCACCGCAGTTCGAGGACGGCGTGCGAGCCAGCCTCAACCACGCCGAGTCCAAGGCGGCCGACGTCGGCGCGCACATGGTGATGATCGGCATCCTGCCGACCCTGTCCGCCGGCCACATGAGCCCCGCCTCGCTCAGCTCGCAACCCGCGCTACCAGCTGCTGTCCGACCAGATCCTGGCTGCGCGCGGCGAGGACATCGTCATCGACATCGCCGGCCCCGAGCGGCTGCGCACCACCTCGGACTCGATCGTGCCCGAGGCGGCCTGCACCAGCACGCAGCTGCACATCCAGGTCAGCCCCGAGAACTTCCCGGCC
Organism: uncultured Actinomycetota bacterium; assembly: GCA_963827435.1. Taxonomy (GTDB): domain Bacteria; phylum Actinomycetota; class Actinomycetes; order Propionibacteriales; family Nocardioidaceae; genus Nocardioides_B. Next base: position 244,464 of record CAWHAU010000005.1, on the reverse strand, counting down.
TACTGGAACGCCTCCCAGGCCATCGCGGGGGTGCAGCTCGCGCTCGGTGCGAACTCACCGTTCCTGCTCGGCCGCGAGCTGTGGCGCGAGACCCGGGTGCCGCTGTTCGAGCAGGCCACCGACACCCGCAGCGAGGAGCTGAAGGCGCAGGGGGTCCGGCCGCGCGTGTGGTTCGGCGAGCGGTGGATCACCTCGATCTTCGACCTGTTCGAGGAGAACGTCCGCTACTTCCCGGCGCTTCTCCCGGTGCTCGAGGACGAGGACCCGCTCGAGGTGCTGGAGTCCGGGCACACGCCGCGGCTGCATGAGCTCCGGCTGCACAACGGCACGATCTACCGCTGGAACCGCCCGGTGTACGACGTGGTGAAGGGCATGCCTCACCTCCGCGTCGAGAACCGCGTCCTGCCCGCGGGCCCGACCGTCGCGGACACGATGGCCAACGCGGCCTTCTACTTCGGTCTGGTCCGGTCGCTCGCCGAGCACGAGCGGCCGCTGTGGTCCCAGATGTCGTTCAGCGCCGCCGAGGAGAACTTCCACGTCGCCGCCCGGCAGGGCATCGAGGCGAACGTCTACTGGCCCGGTCTCGGCCAGGTGCCCGCCACCGAGCTCGTGGTCCGCCGGCTGCTGCCGATGGCGCGGGCCGGTCTGGAGGCCTGGGGTGTCGTGGAGGAGGAGCGCGACCGGCTGCTCGGCATCATCGAGCAACGCTGCATCGTCGGGCAGAACGGCGCCTCGTGGTTCGCCGACCGGTTCGCGACGAAGATCGCGGACAACCACGGCGACCGGCTCGACGCGCTGCGCAGCACGCTCAACGAGTACCGCGCGCACATGCACACCAACGAGCCGGTGCACACCTGGGACCAGGGCTAGGTCAGAGCCGCAGCCGCTTCCACACCCGGGTCTCGCCGGTGAGCACGTCGAGCCAGCCGGACCGGGTCACCGCGTAGAACGCCTCGAGCGGGCGTCCGTGCATGCCGAACGCCGTACGCGCCGCACCGAGCCAGGCCAGGTCCAGGTCGTGCAGGTCCGGCACGCCCGGGCGCACCAGCCACGCGGTGCGCCAGTCGCCGGGTGCGTTGTCGAGCAGCGCCGAGACGACGTCGGTGCGCAACGCGGCGTCGACGACCGGCAGGTCCGCGGCGCGCACCGTGAAGGAGTCCCGGGGACCGTCGAGCACGCCGACGTGCACCGACGCGTCGAACACACGCCGGCTCTCCCGGGCCCGGAACCGGCCGACCTCGCGGCGCAGGAGCACGCGCGCGTCGAGGGCGGGGGAGCGGGTCGCCGGGTCCATCCGTCCAGGATGCCCGGGAGTCACCGACCGCGTCCGCGACCGTCCACAGGGTCGGGGGAGCGCGGCACCGGCGTGGCCTGCGATAACGTCACCCGTGACCTGCGAGTGCGGGTCGTCACCGAGCCACCAGGAGGGTCGATGGGGACCATCGTCGTGGGCTACGTGCCCAAGCCCGAGGGACGCGCCGCACTGCGGCGGGCGGCCGAGGAGGCACGCCTCCGCAACGCGACGCTTGTCGTCGTGAACTCCCACCGCGGCGGTCGCGAGTTCGACCGCGATGACGCCATCGACTCCGAGGAGCAGCTCGAGGAGGTGCGTCGCGAGCTCCGCGATGCCGGGGTCGAGCACGAGGTGCGCCAGCTGGTCCGCGGCATGGACCCGGCGGACGACCTGGTCAACGTCGCCAGCGAGGTGTCCGCGGAGTTCATCGTCATCGGCCTGCGCCGTCGTTCGCCGGTCGGCAAGCTGATCCTGGGCAGCAACGCCCAGCGGGTGCTGCTCGACGCCCCCTGCCCGGTGCTGGCCGTCAAGGCCGACGAGGACTGACCGCGGCGCCATGGGTTACCGGATCGCCCAGGACCCCGAGGCCGACAAGGTGCTCGACGAGTCACCGTTCGCCTTGCTGATGGGCATGATGCTCGACCAGCAGTTCCCGATGGAGCGGGCTTTCGCCGGCCCGGCCAAGGTGCTCGAGCGGTTCGGGTCCCTCGACCCGGCCGCGGTGGCGGAGGCCGACCCGGAGGAGTTCGCCGCGCTGTGCGCGGTGCCGCCGGCGGTGCACCGCTTCCCTGGCTCGATGGCGGCGCGCATCCAGACGCTGGCCCGCATCGTCGTCGAGGAGTACGACGGGCAGGCCGACCGGCTCTGGACGGAGGCGTCCTCGGGGTCCGAGCTGATGCGTCGCCTCCAGGCGCTGCCGGGCTTCGGCAAGCAGAAGGCGCAGATCTTCACAGCGCTGCTGGCCAAGCAGACGGGCGTCCGGCCCGACGGGTGGGACAAGGCGGCGGGAGACTACGCGGAGCCCGGTTCCTACCGGTCGGTCGCGGACGTGGTGGACCCCACGTCCTTGGACAGGGTGCGGGCCTTCAAGAAGGAGAAGAAGGCCGCCTCCCGCTGAGCGATCCGTGCAGGAGAAACGCACGGACACCCCGCCCGGGGGGAACGGGGTGCCCGTGCGTGCTCATCTCCTCCTAGGGGCGGGTCCTGAAGGTCCAGGTGTCCCCGCCGAACGGCACGTTCGACAGGTCCCGGATCCCTGAGGCGCCACCGGTCAGCGTGACCCGGAACACCGTGTTCCTGGCCAGGTTGGCGTTCGGGTTGAGGGTGATGACCCGCCCGTTGCCGCCCGTGTTGACGGTGACCCTTGCGTTGACGACGTCCGTTCGTCCTGGTGTTGCGCAGCCGCACCGTGGTGGTGTTAGCACCCTGGACCGGCCGGTTGAACGTCGCCGTGACGTTCGGCTCGAGAGGTTGACGCGCGTCGCACCGGCCGCGGGAGTGCGGGCCGTCAGCACCAGCGGGGCTACCGCTGTCGTGAACGTCCAGCTCTGGTCCGCGATCGGCGTGCCGGTGGAGGCGTTCCGGATCCCACCGGCCCCGCCGACCAGCTCGACCCGGATCACCGTGCCGTTCGGCAGCGGCGGGTTCGGGTTCGCGGTGGCCACCAGACCGTTGGCGCTCAGGGTCACCGTTGCGGCGACCAGGGCGTTCGTGGTCAGGTTGCGCAGCCGGAAGCGTCGACGCCGTGACGCCGGTGACCGCCCGGTCGAACGTCACGGTGACGTTCGAGGGGACGCTCACGTTCGTCGCGCCGCTCGCCGGTGTCCGTGCGCTCACTGTCGGGGTCGGGTCCTGGACCACGACCGTGTTCGACGCGTCCGACACCGGCCCGAGCCGATCTCGTTCTCGGCCCGCACCTTGAAGGCGTACGAGCCTGGCGCCAGGCCGGTCACGACCTGCTGCCGGACCGTCCGGCCCGATGCCGGTGATCGTGCGCACCGGGGTGCTGGCCGCCGTCACCGGCGCCTCGAACACCTGCACCCGGTAGAAGGTGATCGGTGAACCACCACTGCTCGCCGGAGCGGACCAGGTGACGGTCGCTTCCTGCGCGCCCGGGCCGGCGCTGGCCGCGCCGATCACCGGTGCACCGGGAGCGGTGACCCGCAGGTCGACCGTCTGGTCGGCGAACTTGAGCAGCTCGACGTTGCGGACGGTGTCCGTGCCGTCGGTGCCGGTCGTGTCCGTGACGGTGATCGTGCCGTCGGCGGCCGTGGTGACGGTGTAGTCGGTCCGAGAACCGCTGAACAGCGCGGTGTCCGCGTCACTGCCCGCCGGTGCGGCCTTGATCTCCCGCACCGCCACGATGTTGCCGGGGTCCACGGTGCCCGCGAACACCGCCTCCTGCAGGGTCGGCCCGGTCAGGTCGCCGTCGGCGTCGCGGAGGTACTGCGACGTCATCGCGCTCTGCCCCTCCTGGTTGGCCGCGCGCTGCCGATCTCGTCCCCGGCGTCGTTGCGGACGCTGAGCCGGATGTTGAGGTACCGGTCGCCGTCGATGATGTCGTCCGCGCCGCGACCCTCGATCAGGTCGCTGCCGGCACCGCCCAGGAGGATGTTGCCGTCACCCCAGACCGGCCCGCTCAAGATCGGGCAGTCCTGCGAGGCGGAGGTGGCCACGACATCGGCCAGAGGCGTCGTCAGAGCCGGCACCAGGGCGTCCAGACCGTCGATCCGGTCGAGCCCCTTCTGGTCCAGGACGTCGCAGCCGATGAAGCCGCCACCGCCGACCTGGCTCGGCACCACGTCGTCGCCGCGGATGGTGTCGTCGAGGTCGCCGCCCGAGTCTGCCTCCACCTCGTTGAACTTGTCACGGTACGCCCACCTGGAGGATGTCCGATCAGCGGGATCGCCATGTCGTCGTCGGCTCGGGGGTCTACCGGCGGATCTCCCAGTCGTAGCCGCTGCGCCGGCGTTCGGTCGATTGCCGGGGTTCCGCGAGACGATGTCGTCTCCGCCTTCCATGTCGTAGTCGTCGTCACCACCCTGGCCGATGAGGATGTCGGAACCGGGAGCCTCGGCGGGTCGTCAGGAAGAACGGGTCACCGCTGTCACCCTGCATGAGGTCCGGCCGGTTGCCACCCTCCTCCAGTCGTCCCCGCTGTCGCCGAACGACGGCGTCGGCGCCCTCACCCAGCATGATGAAGTCGTCACCGTCACCGCCGAAGGTCTCGTTGGCGTTGGCCCCACCGTTGGTGAAGTCCTTGCCCTCGCCGCCCATGACGATGTCGACGACCGGTCCGGCGTCGATGGCGTCGTTGCCGGGACCACCCTTCGGGACGTCGTCGCCGTTGAGGTCGGTGATGATGTCGTCACCTTCACCGCCGAGTGCGACGTCGGCTCCGTCCCCGCCCTCGATGAAGTCGCGGCTGGGACCACCCCAGAACGTGTCGGAGTCGTTGCCACCGAAGATCCGGTCGACTCCCGCGGTGCCGTTGTAGACGCTCTGGCCGTTGATCCCGGAGGGGTCGACCGTGTTGCGAGCGCGGTACTTGATCGTTCCGTCGGGCTGGCGGAGCAGCACCAGGTTCTCGTCGCACTCCGAGTCCGGGTCGTCGGCCACGGTGTTGCCGGAGGCGCGTGAACCCTGCGGAGGTGCCGCTGAGGTTCTTGAGCTCGAACTTGCAGTCGGCCGTCGCGAACGCGTCGGCCTTGAGGGTGTGGTGCCGTTGGTGTTGCGCATGATCATCTCGGCGAACGAGTTGCCCTCGAGCTGGGTGCGCAGGTTCATGCCCGGGGTGCGGGCCAGGTAGTACAGCCGGTCACCGTTCTGCAGGTCGGTCAGCTGGTTCTCGAACACGTAGTTGAACGTGCTGCCCAGCAGCCCACCGAACACGTTGGTCACCTCGGCGAGACCACCGACCCACAGGTCGACGTCGTCCAGCCCGGTGATCGAGGTGGTGCCGTCGTTCGCCCAGGCGCCGACGCTGTTCATGAAGTCGGCTGCTCTCCGGGAGCGGTGTCGTCGCGCCGTCCATGATCGCCTGCGCCGCGGCCCGCTTGCCCGCGAGCGTCGTGGCGTCCTTGATGCTCGGGTGCTGACCGTAGGCGGCCACGAAGTTCACCAGCGACTCGGGGTGCTTCAGGTGCTCGCCGAAGTCGATCCAGTTGACGTACGGCGTCACTGGCCGTCGTTGGTGGCCTTGAAGATCTCGCGACGGAAGTCGTTCAGCCTCGGGACGCCCTCGGAGCGTGCGCGCGCCATGTTGATCGACGCCAGGTCCAGGGGCAGGCCGAGCAGGTTGTTGCGGAGCGTCTCCGTCACGAACTCGTCCAGCTCGTTGCCGGTCTGGTCCGACATGCCCATGATGACGCTGCCGGCAGCCTCCTTCGGGGTGAGCGTTCCCGCCGACCCACCGTCGAAGTACGCCGGCGGGTTGAGGAAGCCGTCCAGCAGCGAGATGTCGTTCTGGCTCCCGCGGCGGTCGTGGTCGTGCCGACACGGTGTCGCCGGGCGAGTCCTCGTTGCGCCGGGAGATCGTGTCGGTGAGCATCGAGTGGCCGAAGCGGTAGACGGCGTGCGCGAACTCGGCCTTGATGGCCGGGTTCATCGTCGGGCGATAGACGCGAACGGCTCGAGGGGTTGATCGCGGGCTGGACCTTGCGAGCGAACTCCTCGAACACCAGGTGCTGGTACTCCATCTCGGTGACGAACCGCGCGGCCTGGAACAGCCGCGAGCCGAAGCCGAAGCTGATGTCCTCGTTGTCCGCGCCGAACGGGTGGCCGGCCTGGTAGGCGGCCAGCAGGTCCGGGTTGTCGTTGAGTGTCTTCTTGATGTCGTCGACCAACCGGTCGTGCTCGGAGTGGAAGATCTGGTGGATGGTGGACAGCCCGATGTTCTCGTTGCAGCGCCCGTCTCCGCAGGAGAAGTGCGCGTCGAGCATCTCGTCGTCGTAGGTGTTCGCCGGCTGGTGGGCGAAGTCCGCGGACGGCGTGTTGTCCGCGTCCGGAGTCGGGATCACCGGATCGGCGTGGCCGGGTTGTTGTCCGTGTCCTGGGGTGAGGGGTCGGCGTTGTGGGCGATGTCGGTCAGGAACGGCGTGTCGAAGTGCCGCACGTTCGCCGGGACCTCTGCGGTCTCGTCCGCGGGGGTCGCCGGGTCGTCGAGCCGGGCCGGCACGAGACCGGTCTCGGTCACGAACTGCGGCAGCCCGTTGGCGCCCGGGATGAACTGCCCGTACGGGTCGGCGGCCAGCATCGGGACGTTGAGCACGTCCATGTCCGTCGAGCTTGATGCCGAGCAGGTCATGGGCCTGCTTCTTGACCGAGGCCCACGTCGAGATGCCGTCCGTGCCGTCCGGCGAACCGAAGTAGGTCTCGCCGGCCGGCAGCCCACCGAGCAGCTTGCCGGTCGAGACCGGCCGCCGGCCGAGTTGTTCACGTACTCGCGGAGGAACACCTGGTGCGAGGAGTGAGAGGTGTAGGTCTGGCTCTGGTCGACCCAGGGGGAGTCGGTGTTGTTCGCGTCCTGGATGTCGTCGGCCGTGCCGAGGACGTTGTCCTCACCGGGCTGGTTCTGGGCGCGGGTCAGCACCATGAACGCCTGGCTCGCGCGGGCACCTCGTCGCCGGTGTTGGCCTTGTGGTCCGGGCCGACCGTCCGCAGCGGGTCGTCCGCCTTCAGCGGGACGAAGACCGTGCCGCCGCCCTTCACGGTCTGGTCGACACCGTGGTCGAAGAACTGGCCGAACAGGGTGAACATCGAGTTGTACGGCGGGGAGAGACCCACGTCGGTGGTGACGTTCGGGATGAAGAGCGTCTGGCCGGTGGGCACGCAACCGGCCGGCACCCCTTCGACCGGATCAGGCTGGGCCGCGGGTCCGGGTCCGTCGTGCACGGGCACGAGCGGGTCCCGCCCTGCGACCGCACGGGGTTCCCCGCCGCCGCGATCGCAGCCGGGTTGGTTGAGGTCTGGTCGACGATCAGGTTGCTGATCGTGCGCGGCTCGGAGTCGACGACGTTCCCCGACTTCTGGGTGTACGACGACGCGGCCGGCGGCCCCGAAGGGGGAACGCTCCTCCGCGTCCCTGAAGGACTTCGAGGCGATCCGGGGGAACGACCTGGTCCGCCGCGCCGAACGTCTCCTGTCCGGGCTGCAGGTTGTTGCAGGACCCGTCCACGGTGCGAAGCCCCTTGGAGACCAAGGGACTCGGGATCTGGTCGGCGCCGGTGCCCACCATCGTGCCGCAGGGGTTGTCCGGCGTCAGCGTGGCCGCGTGCCGCTCGGCGATCTTGATCTGCGCGAGGATGAACGACAGGTCACTCTTCGTGACGGTGAAGCTCTGTCCGACTGGTGCGACGGCGCCCTGGGCGGGGGACACCATGACCGGTGTCAGGCCCAGGGCGACGAGTGCTCCGGCGGTGACGGCTGCCGTGCGAGATCGCGACGGCAGCCTCCCCACTCCGGACTTGAACAAGTGATGACGCATGGCTCCCCAGCTCCCCATCTCATAGGTCTGACTCGACACGAGGGGGCCACGGTCGCGGAGGGGACCTTAGGGATTCCTTGAGTTGCGCCGCTCAACCTTTTCCGAAGGTGGTCGGGCGGACGATCTCCGGCAGTCGAGCTGGAGGTAACGCCATGACATTGAGCCGACGCGACCTGATGAAGATCTCCGTCTTCGCCGGCGCCGCGGTCGCACTGCCCCTGGAGCGCAGTGTGAACGCGTTGTCCGCCTCGGCGTCACGGATCGCGCAGAGCGCGCTCCCGAGCCCGTTCACCATTCCGTTCAGCCGGCCGCCGGTGGCCGTCCCGGTGCGCTCGGACGCGACCACCGACTACTACCGGATGACCATGCGGCCGGCGCGGATGGAGTTCATCCCGGGTCTGCAGACCGAGGTGTGGGGCTACGACGGCGTCGTGCCGGGGCCGACGATCCGGGCGAGGAAGGGCCGCAAGGTCGTCGTACGCCACATCAACGACCTGCCACTGGTGCACCCGACGCTGGGGTACACGCCCTGGACGTCGGTGCATCTGCACGGGCAGGCGTCCCTGCCGCAGTACGACGGCTACGCCAGCGACATCACCAACCCCGGCCAGTTCAAGGACTACCACTACCCGAACTGGCAGAACAGCCGGACGCTCTGGTACCACGACCACGGCGTGCACCACACCGCCGAGAACGTCGCGATGGGACTGGCCGGGATGTACCAGATCGTCGACGACCTGGAGCTGTCCCTCCCTCTGCCGAAGGGTGAGTACGACGTCCCGCTGATCGTCGGGGACCGGATGTTCAACAGCGACGGGTCCCTGCTGATCGACCGCAACGACAACTCCGGCGTCTACGGCGACGTGATCACGGTCAACGGGCGACCGTGGCCGGTGATGAAGGTCAAGCGGCGCAAGTACCGCTTCCGCATCCTCAACGCCTCACCGTCGCGCTCCTACAAGTGGTCGCTGGACTCGGGCCAGTCGATGCAGGTGATCGCCACCGACGCCGGGCTGATGCCCGCTCCTCGGAGTGTGACCAGCTTCCGTCACGGCGTCGCGGAGCGCTACGAGGTGGTCATCGACTTCTCGAAGTACAAGCCCGGCCGCCGCGTGGTGCTGCGCAACACGAGCCCGAAGAACAACATCGACTTCGTGAACGTCGACAAGGTGATGGCGTTCGACGTGGTCGGTGACTCCTTCGACAAGACGAACAACTCGGTGCCGGCCGTGCTCAACCCGAACCACCCGGCGATGCTGGTCAAGGAGAGCGACGCGGTCCAGACCCGTCGGTTCGACTTCGTGCGCGACCACGGTCAGTGGACCATCAACGGGCAGACGTGGGACGACGTGGTCCGCAGTGGCTTCACCAAGGTGCTCGCCGACCCGCAGTCGGGGAGCACAGAGATCTGGGAGCTGCGCAACCTGTCGGGTGGCTGGCACCACCCCGCCCACATCCACTTCATCGACTTCCGGGTGCTCTCGCGCAACGGGGCGCCCCCGCTGCCGCACGAGATCGGTGGCAAGGACGTCGTGTTCCTCGGGGAGAACGAGTCGGTCCGGCTGTTGATCAACTTCGAGAAGGGCCGGGGGAAGTACATGATCCACTGCCACAACCTGGTGCACGAGGACCACGACATGATGGGTCAGTTCGTGATCCGCGACGACGCCGTGCCCGCTGACGAGCCGCTGAGCAGCCGGGCCATCTGGCTTCCCGACGGGGACCTCTGATGAGCGGGGTGGCGGCACCCACCGAGGTCCGCGCGCCGCTGGTCGAGGCCGACGGGGCGGTGCGGGCCGTTGCGGCGGGCAGCGTCCTGGTCGCGGCCGTCGCGCACGTGTGGGTCATCCCCGAGCATCTCGCCGAGTGGCTGCCGGCTGCTGTCTTCTTCGTGGCGGTCTCGGCGGGCCAGGTCGCGCTGGCCTGGCTGCTGCGCCGCTCCCCGTCCGGCGCCGTCGTGACCGCCGGGCTGCTGGGGACCATCGGCCTGGTCGTGTTCTACGTCATGACGCGCACCCTCGACCTGCCGTTCCTTCCGGCCGCCCACCAGGAGCACCTGCCGACGGCGTGGGGCATCGGCAACGGGATCCCGATCTTCCCAGGTGACCGGATCGAGGAGGTCGGCGTGCCGGACCTGGTGTGCCTCGCCGCCGAGCTCGTCACGATCAGCGCCCTCTGTGCGCTCGCCACGCCCGTCGTACGACGTACGGTCACGAGCGGGTTGTTCGCGCTCGGGGTGGCGATGCTCGTGCTGCGTCTGGTGGGCCCGCTCGGGTGAGAGGGACGACGGTGCGACGACGACGCCGGCCGCGGCTCGGCTCCACGGCGGCGGTGTTGGTCTTCCTCGCCGTCGTGCTCGCCGTCCTGGTCTTCGAGCCCTTCACGGTCAGGTCGTCGAGCATGACACCCACGCTGCACACGGGCGACCAGATCCTCGCCGAGAGGCTGACGCCGCGGTTCGGGCACCTGGAGCGCGGGGACCTCGTCGTGTTCAAGGCGCCCGCCACGCGCGCCTTGATGGTCAAAAGGGTGGTGGCGCTGGCCGGCGACCGGGTCGGCCTGGCCGACGGACGGCTGGTGGTCAACGGTCACCGACGGGCAGAGGCGTACGTCGACCTCGCGAGCGTCGACAGCGTGTACTTCGGCCCTGAGGTCGTGCCGGCCGGGTCGGTGTTCGTGATGGGCGACGACCGGGCCGACTCGGTGGACTCCCGTGACTTCGGGCCGGTCCCCCTGGACCGGGTGCTGGGCCGGGTCCTGTGGCGGCTGTGGTGAGGAAGCGTCTACACAAAACGTGCGCCAAGTAGTCCGAACGGACATGCGGACCGCCCCGTCCTTACCAGTCGAAACAGTCCAGATCGGCCGGGCACCTCCCCCAGGCTGAGGCTGCCGGGAGTCGTCCGGCTCGCTCAGAATTCTGGCAGGGGAAGCTGGGGAACTGGGGAAGCTCATGCTGTATGTCAACTTGTTCGGACCGACGAGGGTGCGCTCTGACAGGCAGAAGGTCACGCTGGCGGGGGTGAAGCCACGTCGCCTGGTGCAGATCCTTGCGGCAGATGTGGGGAACCCGGTCGCCAAGGACGTGCTTGCCGAGGCGTTGTGGGACGGCCGACCTCCGCAGTCGTACGTCGCCTCGATCGAGAGCTACGCGTGCGTGGTTCGCCGCGCCCTCGCGGTGGAAGGGGGGCCGACGCCGCTGGTGACCGCCACCGGTGCCTACCTGCTCGACCCGGAGCTGGTGCAGGTGGACCTCGTCGAGGTGCGCACCAGCCTGGAAGCGCTGCGATCGGCCCGCGGTGAGGTCCTCGTGGCCGGTGCCGAGGCGGCTCTCGAGCAGATGACCGGCCGCCTGCTGGCGGAGGAGCCGTTCGGGACGTGGGCGGTCCGGATCCGGGAGCGGCACGACGAGCTCACCGAGATCGTGGTGACCGAGGCCGCCGAGACCGCCCTGCGCGCCGGGCAGCACGCCCGCGCCATGCGCCTGGCGCAGGCCGTGCTGCAGCGCAGCGCGCTCTCCGAGCCCGCCTGGCGGACACTGATGCGCGCCTACCGGGGCCAGGGCGCGCGCGCCCAGGCCCTGGCCGCCTACGCGGACCTGCGCGCGCTCATGCTGGAGGAGCTCGGGGTCGAGCCCTGTGACGCCACGCGTGAGCTCTACCTCGCGATCCTCGACGACGCCGGACGGGACCGGCCGGCGGAGCGGGACCGGGCGGAGCTCAGCGCGCTGGTCCGGCTGTTGCGGGAGACGCTCGCCTCCGGGGTGCGCCCGGATCCGGTGACCCGGTCGTGGCTGGCCGAGCTCGGACGTGGGGTGGCCACGCTGACGGCGTGAGCCGACCTCTCTCGGAGTGGGCGTGGTCGGGTCTGTCTTGGATTCGCCTGAGAGCGTGTCACAATGGGAACGCGGCTCTTGACGTGTACGGGCCTCGCCGCGCCCACCAACCGCTGTACGAGAGGTAGTTCGTGTCGTCGAGCACGTCCCGCAAGGTTCCCGTAGACGTCCTGTCCCACCCCGACATCGTCGCCCTGGTCGAGCAGGGCAGGCAGACCGGGACCGTCACCGCCGACGCTCTGCGGACCGCCACCTCCGCGGCCGCCACGACTCCGCAGCACCTCAAGGCCGTGCTCAGGTTCCTGAGCGAGGAAGGGGTTTCCGTCGTGGTCTCTGCCGAGGACAGCAAGTCTCCGAAGCTGGTGGCCGCCGCCGCATCGAGTGCGCGCACGACCGTCAAGGCCACGGCGAAGAAGGCACCCGCCAAGAAGGCGCCGGCCAAGAAGGCCACGCCCGCGAAGACCGCCGCCAAGAGCGGCGACGACGCGCCGACCGAGACGGGGAAGGCGCCGGCGAAGAAGGCCGCCGCCAAGAAGGGCGCCGGCGACGAGACCGTGGAGGCCCCCACCGCCGGTGACGGCCTCGTGGTCGGACCCGACGGCAAGAAGGTCCTGCCGGACCTCCCCGACGAGCAGTTCGAGAAGGACGTCGCGACCGACCCGACGCTCAAGGAGGAGGAGGACGAGAGCAAGGGCTTCGTCGTCTCCCAGGCCGACGAGTCCGACGAGCCCGTCCAGCAGGTGATGGTGGCCGGCGCGACCGCCGACCCCGTCAAGGACTACCTCAAGCAGATCGGCAAGGTGCCGCTGCTCAACGCGGAGATGGAGGTCGAGCTCGCCAAGCGGATCGAGGCCGGCCTGTTCTCCGACGAGAAGCTCGCCAAGGGCGGCAAGGTGTCGGCGAAGGCCCTCGAGGAGCTCGAGTGGATCGCCGAGGACGGCCGCCGCGCGAAGAACCACCTGCTCGAGGCGAACCTCCGCCTCGTCGTCTCCCTGGCCAAGCGCTACACCGGGCGCGGCATGCTCTTCCTCGACCTGATCCAGGAGGGCAACCTCGGCCTGATCCGTGCGGTCGAGAAGTTCGACTACACCAAGGGCTACAAGTTCTCGACCTACGCGACCTGGTGGATCCGCCAGGCGATCACCCGCGCGATGGCCGACCAGGCCCGCACCATCCGCATCCCGGTGCACATGGTCGAGGTCATCAACAAGCTGGCCCGTGTGCAGCGCCAGATGCTCCAGGACCTGGGCCGCGAGCCCACGCCGGAGGAGCTCGCCAAGGAGCTCGACATGACCCCGGAGAAGGTCATCGAGGTGCAGAAGTACGGCCGCGAGCCGATCTCCCTGCACACGCCGCTCGGCGAGGACGGCGACTCCGAGTTCGGTGACCTCATCGAGGACTCCGAGGCGATCGTGCCGGCCGACGCGGTCTCGTTCACGCTGCTCCAGGAGCAGCTGCACGCGGTGCTCGACACCCTCTCCGAGCGCGAGGCGGGCGTGGTGAGCATGCGGTTCGGTCTCACCGACGGCCAGCCGAAGACGCTCGACGAGATCGGCAAGGTGTACGGCGTGACCCGCGAGCGGATCCGCCAGATCGAGTCCAAGACGATGTCGAAGCTGCGGCACCCGTCGCGGTCGCAGGTCCTGCGCGACTACCTGGACTGACCCACCCAGCGCTCACAGCGGGCCCCGCCGATGATGTCGGCGGGGCCCGCTGGTCTTGTCCGTGCATGAGCGACGTGACGTTGGCTAGCCCGCCGCGACGAACGCCACGGCGAGCCCGCACAGCACGAGCCCGACGCCCTGGGCCCGGTGCACGTGCTCCTTGAGCACGAACGCCGCGAGCAGCACCGTGCTGGCCGGGTAGAGCGAGGCCAGCACGCCGGCGACGGTGAGGAAGCCGTGCTGGGTGGCGAGCAGGAAGGTCCCGGTCGCGGTGGCGCCGAGGGGGCCGCACAGCGCCGCGAGCCGGACCGTGCGCCCGCGGGGGCGCCAGTCGGCGCGGAGGGCGACCGCGAGCAGCGTCACGGCCACCACGCTCACGGCCTGGCTGAAGGTGAGCGGCCACCAGCCGGCGCCTTCGGGCACCTGCCCCAGCGCCGCGAACAGGACTCCGAAGCCGAGCCCGGCCAGGATCCCGTCGACCAGACCGGCGGCGACGGACTCGCGGGGCTCTCCGGCCTGCATCGGGTCCTCGGGGGTGCTGGACACCAGCCAGATGCCGGGCAGCGCGGCTACCACGCCGGCCCAGACGAGAAGGGTCAGCCGCTCGCCGGTGGCGGCGCCGACCAGCACCGGCACGAGTGCGGCGCCCACCGCGGACACCGGGGCGACCACGCTCATCCGGCCGCTGGAGAATCCGCGGTACAGGAAGCCGGTGCCCATACCGGTGCCGACCCCGGCGAGCAGCGCCCAGGCGAAGTCGGCGGGCTGCGGGGTGCCGGGCACGAACAGCGCCAGCGCGGCCGTCACCACCGTCGACGACGTCTGGCCGACCACGGCCACCGCCCAGGCCGACGTACGACGGGACAGCAGCCCGCCCACGAAGTCGGAGAGGCCGTAGGCCACCGCGGAGAAGAGCGCGAGGACGACCGCCATCTCAGACGGTGACCGCGGCGACGAGCCAGGTGGCGGCCGCCATGAGGCCGGCCGCGAGCTCGATCAGCAGCGAGAAGCCGGCCGCCTTGAGCGCGGCCCGGGTCGACGGCCACGCGGCGTCGACGCCGACGCGCTGGAGCTCGGAGAGGTAGACGCCGAGCACGAACCCGACGACGAGCCCGATGACGGGGATGACGAAGAACCCGACGATGCCGAGCAGGCCGCCCAGGACGAGCGTGCGGCCGGGGATCCCGGCGGCCTTGAGGCCACGGCCGGGGACGGCGTACTTCACGATCCCGCCGGCCACCAGCAACGTGGTGACGAGGGCGAAGACCACCCACCCGGCGGCCGACGCCTGGGCGACTGCCCAGACCAGCACGCCTCCGAGGATCAGGATCGAGCCGGGCAACACCGGCACCACGATCCCCACGAGGCCGACCAGCACGGCCAGGCCCACGAGCAGGTCGACGGTCCCCATGGCGTCAGCCTGTCACAGCGGTGTGACCCCGCTGACATCCTCCCGACACACGTCCCCGAGACGCCGCAAGCCCCGGGCCAGGCCCGGGGCTTGCGGAACGTCTGAGGGGTGGGTGCGGGGTCAGCGCTCGCTCTCCGACGCCGGGGCGTCGACCAGCTTGCCGGTCTCGTCGTGGACCGTCACCGCGATCTCGCGCAGCCTGTCGCCGTGCTCGCGCGCGTGGTGGGCACAGAAGAGGAGCTCACCGCCGCCGGCGAGCTCGACGCGGAGATAGGCCTGTGCACCGCAACGGTCACAACGGTCCAGAGCTGTCAGTGGCGAGCTAGGGGCAACTGCAGTGGTCATCTGAGGCCTCTTTTCCTTCCTTGGTGTCCTGCTCAACGTAACGAGGGGGACAAAGTGTTCCCTCGCGTCCGTCTCACAAGGAGCAACATCCAATCACGCCTGACGCTTCCCACCGGTGGGTGGTATCCGCTCGTGAGACCGGGTGACCTCTCCCACACGTCGTTCGTGTTCCAGTGTCCTACGGCTTGCCCTCAACCCGTTGCCAATCCACAGGACTTGAAACAACTCGTTGTCTCTTCGTGACTGTGTCCAGTCCATCCCATGGTCTCCCCGCGCGGCCCGTCCGGTGGGTAGGCGTGGCGAAACCGCGCTGCGGGCGTGTCGCGAGTAGATTCTGGGCAGCACCCCAGCTCGAGGAGACACGTGCCCGCCCCCAGCGCCACCCCGTCACGAGGAACGACCATCGACAACACGTACAACGCCCACCATCTCCTGGTCCTGGAGGGCCTGGAGGCGGTCCGCAAGCGGCCGGGCATGTACATCGGGTCCACCGACACCCGCGGGCTCATGCACTGCGTGTGGGAGATCATCGACAACGGCGTGGACGAGGCCCTGGCCGGGGCCGCCAAGCGCATCGAGGTGACCCTCCACGCGGACAACTCCGTCGAGGTGCACGACGACGGTCGCGGCATCCCCGTCGACAAGGAGCCGAAGACCGGCCTCCCGGGCGTCGAGGTGATCTTCACCAAGCTGCACGCCGGCGGGAAGTTCGGCGGCGGCTCGTACGTCGCGACGGGCGGTCTCCACGGCGTCGGCGCCTCGGTCGTCAACGCGCTCTCGTCCCGGCTCGACGTCGACGTCGAGCGGTCCCCGGCGATCCAGGGCATGTCCTTCCAGCGCGGCAACCCGGGCGTCTTCGACGGCGAGGGCCCGTCCGCCGGCTTCGCGCCGCAGTCCGGTCTGACCCGCAAGGGAGCCCGGGTCAAGAAGGGGGTCACCGGCACCCGCATCCGCTTCTGGCCGGACCGGCAGATCTTCACCAAGGACGCCACGTTCAGCTACGACGAGCTGGTCACGCGGGCCCGGCAGACGTCGTTCATCGTGCCGGGTCTCGAGCTGGTGATCCGCGACCTGCGCGGCGACGAGCCGCGCGAGGAGAGCTTCCGCCACGACGGTGGCATCGCCGAGTTCTGCGACTTCCTCGCCTCCGACGAGCCGGTCAGCGAGATCCTCCGGCTCGAGGGCCGGGACTCGTTCACCGAGACCGTGCCGATGCTGGACGCCCAGGGCCACATGACCCCGCAGGACGTCGAGCGCGACCTCGGCGTCGACGTCGCGCTGCGGTGGGGCACCGGCTACGAGACCGAGCTGCGGTCCTTCGTCAACGTGATCGCCACCCCCAAGGGCGGCACCCACGTGTCCGGGTTCGAGCTGGCGGTCACCAAGACCTTCAACGAGGTGCTGAAAGCCTCCCGGACGATGAAGGCCAACGAGCCGGACATCATCAAGGACGACGCGCTCGAGGGGCTCACGGCGGTCGTCACCGTGCGGCTCGCGGAGCCGCAGTTCGAGGGCCAGACCAAGGAGGTGCTCGGCACCCCCGCGGTGAAGCGCATCGTCACCAAGGTCGTCTCGGCCGAGCTGAAGAAGTTCCTCACCTCGACCAAGCGGGCCGAGAAGGCGCAGGCCAAGCTGGTCCTGGAGAAGGTCGCCAACGCCTCGCGCACCCGCATCGCGGCGCGCACCCACCGGGAGACCCAGCGGCGCAAGAACGCCCTCGAGTCGAGCGCGCTGCCCTCGAAGCTCGCCGACTGCCGGTCCAACGACATGGACCGCAGCGAGCTGTTCATCGTCGAGGGCGACTCGGCGCTCGGCACCGCCAAGCTGGCCCGCAACTCGGAGTTCCAGGCGCTGCTGCCGATCCGCGGCAAGATCCTCAACGTCCAGAAGGCGTCGGTCGGCGACATGCTGAAGAACGCCGAGTGCGCCTCGATCATCCAGGTCGTCGGCGCGGGCTCGGGGCGCACCTTCGACATCGACGCCCGCCGCTACGGCCGGATCATCTTCATGGCCGACGCGGACTCCGACGGCGCCCACATCCGCTGCCTGCTCGCGACGCTGTTCTTCAAGTACATGCCCGAGCTGATCCACGAGGGCCGCGTCTACAGCGCCGTGCCGCCGCTGCACCGCATCGAGCTGTCCAACCCCAAGAAGGGCATGGACAAGTACGTCTACACCTACTCCGACGTCGAGCTGCAGCGGAAGCTCGCCGAGCTCACCAAGAAGGGGGTGCGCTGGAAGGACCCGATCCAGCGCTACAAGGGTCTCGGTGAGATGGACGCCAACCAGCTCGCGGAGACCACGATGGACCCGCGGCACCGCACGCTGCGCCGGATCAGCGTCGACGACGCCGGGGCGGCGGCCGAGGTGTTCGAGCTGCTGATGGGCTCCGACGTGGCGCCCCGCAAGGACTTCATCGTCGCCAACGGCGGGCACCTGTCCGACGAGGACCTCGACTTCTAGACGCCCGGGCCTCGCCGCACGTCCCCCGAGCGCACGGAGTCAGGCCCGCTGGCTGAGCAGGCCGGTGTCGACGTCGTACAGGAAGCCGCCGACGGCCACCGAGTCCGGGATGAGCGGGTGTGCGCGGACGACGGCGACGTCGTCGGCGAGCGCGCCCTCCTGGTCCTCGACGACGCCGAAGGTCTGCCAGGAGGCGTCCTGGCCGGCGCTGGCGGCGACCCGCTCGCGGATCTCGTCGAGGGTGGAGGTGGCCATCGCGCAACGGGTGTGCGGCACCACGAGGATGCGGTTCACGTTCAGCAGGTGGACGCCGAGCACCAACGCCTCGAGGGCCTGGGGGGTGACCCGGCCGCCGGGGTTGCGGAAGATCTTCGCGTCGCCCGGCAGCAGGCCGAGCATCCGCAGCGGGTCGATGCGGGAGTCCATGCAGGTGACCACCGCCACCCCGGCGTGCGCGACGCCGTCGAAGCCACCGTGGGTGAACTCCTCGGCGGCGTAGGCGCGGTTGGCGGCGAGCAGGTCGTCGAAGGTGTCGGTCACGACGGCAAGGTAGCGGATCGGCTGCGCAGGACGAGCAGAGCGACCAGACCGGCGACCACCGCGCACACGGCCGCACCCACGAAGACGGTCTGCAGCTGGGCGAGCCCGGCCTCCTTGAGCAGGGCGGTGTACGCCTTGCACTGCGTGCCCGTCCGGCAGACCTCGGTCGGCGCCGGGAGGTCGACCTGCACGGAGTAGTAGCGGCGCAGTCCGATGGTGGTCAGGGCGGAGATGCCGACCAGCATCCCGACCATCCGGGACACGACGAGCAGCGCGCTGGTGATGCCGTGCACGCGTGTCCTCGGTGGCCGCGAGCAGCGCCGCGTTGACCGGCGCGAGCGCGAGCCCGAAGCCCAGGCCGGCGAGCACGAGGGGCACGGTGGCGACCGGCTGGGACAGGCTGGTCAGCCCCCACGTGGACATCCAGGCGAACCCGACGGTGGCGAGCACCATGCCGACGGCGGTGACCAGACCGGGGTCGAAGCGGCGGGTGAGGAAGCCACCCGCGAGCGCGCCGACCGGCAGCGCCACCAGCATCCGCACGAGCACCAGTGCCGCGTCGAGCTGCGAGGTCGGGTACACGGTGATCCGGGCGAAGATCGGGATGTCCACGAGCGCCGCGATCAGCGCCGACCCGACGAAGAAGCTGACCACCAGCGCACCCCAGGCCGGCGCCGCCGCGAACGCGCCGTGCGGGACCAGCGGCTCCGCGGCCCGGCGGACGTGCGAGGCCGAACAGCGCGGCGGCGACGAGTGACCCGGTGAGCAGCCAGGGGCCGGCGGGGGAGAACACCGACACCTCGGGGTCGGCGGTGGCGAAGGCCAGGATGATCCCGGCCAGCGCGAGGGCCAGCAGCGTGGCGCCGAGCAGGTCGGCCCGTCGTGCGACCTCCGCCCAGCGACGTACGTCGACCAGCGGCCGTCGTGCGGTCAGGCACCGCGCGAGGAACCCGGCGGCGAGGACGACCGTCGCGAGCCCGACCGGCGCGAGCCACCGGGACTCGCCGGCGAACGGCACGAAGCCGAGACCCAGGGTGATCTGGGTGGTGAGCACGGGCGGCTGCAGCATCGTCAGCACCAGCGCGACGAGCGTGAGCAGCAGCAGCCCGCCGCCGAGCCAGTCGCGGTGAGCGGTCACCTCCTGCGCGGCACGCCGGTCAGGCTGCCCTTCAGGTGACGGGTCGGCGGAGAGGCGGAGGGCCACCGCGAGACCGGCGCCGACGACGAGGTTGAGCGCGAAGATGGCGTGCCAGGTCGAGACGGCGAGGACCAGCGCGCCGTACAACGGGCCGAGGACCGAGCCGACCTCCTGGACGGCGCCGACGACGCCGAGGGGGACGCCTCGGCGCTGCGGTGGGTAGAGGTCGGCGACGAGGGCGAGGGTCGCGGGCACCAGGCCACCGCCGCCCACTCCCTGCAGGAACCGGCCGGTGACCATGCTCGGCAGGTCATAGGCCGCGGCCGTGACCAGCGAGCCGAGGGCGAAGACGACCAGCGAGGCGACCAGGACCGGGAGCCGGCCGCGGAGGTCGGCGATCCGCCCGATCAGCGGCAGCACGGCGACGTAGCCGAGCAGGAACCCCGAGACGATCGGCGCCGCCCGCTGCAGCTCGTCGACCGCGAGACCGACGCCGGCCATCATGTCCGGCAGCGCCAGCACGACGACGTAGGTGTCGGCAGCGGCGAACGCGACCGCGACCGCCGCGAGCGGCAGCAGCGTCCGGCCGGACCTCACGGCTTGGTGATCGTCGGCTTCGAGCCGTAGTCGCCGAAGGTGATCGAGTAGGTGACCGAGTCGGCCTTGGGGTAGAACGGCCCCTTCAGCACGGCCTTCGACAGCCGGTCCTTGTCGTCGACGGTGAACGTCGCGTCGAAGTCCGCTGTGGCGTCGGCGCTCGGGATCACGGCCGCGACGTCCTTGCCGGGGACGGTGCCGGTGAAGCTGCTGAGCACGACCTTGCCGTCGCGGACCGAGTCGCCCTTCTTGACGTCCTCGGCGGCGGTGAGCAGCGAGGAGAGGCCGCCGTCGGGGTTCATCAGGTCCGCCGGGTCGGGGGCGCCGTAGTCGGCCGGGTCGATCTTCACGAACTTCGACGTGAACGGCAGCTTGGCGTAGACGACCCCGTCGACCGCGACCACCGACGCGTCGGCGGTGATCCCGCTGGCGGCGACCTTGATCGCGCCCTTGAAGGCCGGGTCGTGGGTGGCCACGCCGTCGGCCTTCAGCAACCCCGTGACGCCGGTGGGCAGCTGGGGCGTGGACAGCCCGATCGTCACGCCGCTGGTGCCGTCGAGGGTCTTCTTCGCCGCGGCCAGGGTGTCCTCGGGGCTGGTCTCCGGCTGCGAGTCACCGGAGCACGCCGTCCCGCCCAGCAGCACTGCGGCGAGCGCGAGGGCGAGGGCTGTGGACCGGGTGCGAGCCGTCATGCGCACACCCTGTCACGCCCCGCTGACGGTGGAGCCGTCGACGAGCCGGGAGACCGGACCGGCCACCGCGGCCAGCGGCTGCGAGCCCGGGACACCGGAGCCGTCGCGGCGACCGTTCGCCGGGGGCAGGTCGACCGCGGCTCCGCTCGACGCGGCCCCGCGGGCCGGGCCGGAGCCCGCCCAGGCGAACACCAGCGTGTCCTCGCCCTTGAGGAAGCGGTGGCAGCGCACGCCACCGGTGCCGCGGCCCTTGGCGGGGTACTCGCTGAACGGCGTCACCTTGACCGCACCGGGCTCGGTGCCCGGCAGCGCCGTGCTCGAGCCCGAGGAGGTCACCACGACCGCGGAGGCGTCGATGTCGAAGGCCCCGAAGAAGACGACCGACTGCTTCGCCGCCAGCCGGACACCCGCGATGCCGCCGCCGGACCGTCCCTGGGAGCGCACCGCACCGGCGCCGAAGTGCAGCAGCTGCGCGTCGGAGGTGACGAAGCAGAGCTCCTCCTCGCCCGTGCGCAGCTCGACGGCACCGACGACCTCGTCGCCGTCGGCCAGCCGGATCACCTCCCAGGCGTCGCGGTTGCCGAGCACCTCGGGGTTCACGCGCTTCACGACGCCCTGCCGGGTGCCGAGGGCCTGGCCGGGGGAGTCGGTCTCCAGGGAGGTCAGCGCGAGCACCCGCTCGCCCGTCTCGAGGGAGAGGAACTCGCTGACCGGGGCGCCGCCCTGCAGGTGCGGGTGGTGCGCCGTGCCGGGCAGCGTCGGCAGGTCGAGCACGTCGAGCTTGACCAGCCGCCCCTGCGTGGTGAGTGCGCCGACCTGGCCGCGGGCGGTCGCTCGGACCGCGGACACGACCACGTCGTGCTTGGCCCGGCCGTCGCCCTCGCCGGGCGGCTCGGTGTCGACCGTGCGCGCCAGCAGGCCGCTGCTGGACAGGTAGACGAAGCACGGGTCGTCGGCCACCTCCAGCGGGGTGGCGGCCGCCGAGACGGTCTGGCCGGCCGACTCCAGCAGGACGGTGCGGCGGGGGGTGCCGTAGGTCTTGGCGACGTCGTTGAGCTCGTCGGAGACGACCTTCTTGAGCAGGCCCTCGTCGGACAGGATCGCGTCGAGCTCCTCGATGGTGCGCTCGAGCTCGGCCTTCTCCTTGTCGAGCTCGAGCTTGGAGAACCTGGTGAGCCGGCGCAGCGGCATGTCCAGGATGTACGTCGCCTGCACCTCGGTCAGCTCGAACACGTCGATCAGCCGGGTCCGGGCCTGCTCCGCGTTGTCGCTGGAGCGGATCAGCTGGATCACCTCGTCGATGTCCAGGATCGCGACCAGCAGGCCGTCCACCAGGTGCAGCCGCTCGGCGGCCTTGCCCCGGCGGAACACCGACCTGCGACGTACGACGTCGTAGCGGTGGCCCAGGAAGACGTCGAGCATCTCCTTCAGACCCAGGGTCCGCGGCTGGCCCTCGACGAGGGCGACCGCGTTGATGCCGAACGAGTCCTCCATCGGGGTCAGCTTGTAGAGCTGCTCGAGGATCGCCTCGGGGACGAAGCCGTTCTTGACCTCGATGACGAGCTGGAGGCCCTTGTCGCGGTCGGTGAGGTCCTTGACGTCGCTGATGCCCTGCAGCTTCTTGCCCTGCACCAGGCTCTTGATCCGCTCGATGACCCGCTCGGGCCCGACGCCGTAGGGCAGCTCGGTCACCACGATGCCCTTGCGGCGCGGGGTGACGCTCTCCACCCGGGCGGTCGCGCGCATCTTGAACGAGCCGCGGCCGGACTCGTAGGCGTCGCGGATCCCGTCGAGGCCGACGATCTTCCCGCCGGTCGGCAGGTCAGGCCCGGGGATGAACCGCATCAGGTCGTCGAGCGACGCGGTCGGGTGCGTGATCAGGTGCCGCAGCGCCTGCACGACCTCGATCAGGTTGTGCGGGGCGATGTTGGTGGCCATGCCGACCGCGATGCCCGTCGCGCCGTTGACGATGAGGTTCGGGATCGCCGCCGGCAGCACGACCGGCTCGGTCTCGCGGCTGTCGTAGTTGGGCTTGAAGTCGACGGTGTCCTCGTCGATCGAGCCGGTCATCGCGAGCGCGGCGGGCGCCATCCGGCACTCGGTGTACCGCATCGCCGCCGGCGGGTCGTCGGCCGAGCCGAAGTTGCCGTGCCCGTCGACGAACGGCACCCGCATCGACCACGGCTGGGCCATCCGGACCAGCGCGTCGTAGATCGCGCCGTCGCCGTGCGGGTGCAGCCGGCCCATGACCTCGCCGACCACGCGGGCGCTCTTGACGTGCCCGCGGTCGGGGCGCAGGCCCATGTCCGCCATCGTGTAGAGGATCCGGCGCTGCACCGGCTTGAGGCCGTCCTTGGCGTCCGGGAGGGCCCGGCTGTAGATCACCGAGTAGGCGTACTCGAGGAAGCTGGTGCGCATCTCCTCACCCACGTCGATGTCGAGGATGTGCTCCTCGAAGTCGTCGGGCAGCGGAGGTTGCTTGGTCGAGCGGGCCATGCCGCCATTCTCTACGGCGTGTCCGCCGGTCATGCGGGGGCACGCCGCGCAGACCGAGGAACGGTAGATTTCGGCCCGTGAGCACCACCGAGAAGGGCGCGCGGGGCGCAGCGGACGACCGCGGCGCGGCGTACCCCCGGCACTGGGAGGCCGACGTCCTGCTCCGGGACGGCCGGGTGGCGCACCTGCGCCCGATCCGCCCTGACGACCACGACCTGCTGGTGGAGTTCTACGAGGAGGTGTCGGCGGAGTCGAAGTACCTCCGGTTCTTCGCGCCGATGCCGCACCTCTCCGAGCGCGACGTGACCCGGTTCACGACCGTCGACAACCGGGACCGTGTCGCCTTCGTGCTCACCGTGGCGCAGCGGATGATCGCGGTCGGCCGCTTCGACCGGATCCCGCCGGAGGAGACCTCCGCGAAGGCCGCCAGGGACCGCAAGCCCGCACCGACCCGGGGCGGGGTGCCGGTCGTCGAGGCCGAGGTGGCCTTCCTCGTCCAGGACGCCCACCAGGGCCGCGGCATCGCCCAGCTGCTCCTCGAGCACCTCGCGCAGGCCGGCCGCGAGCTCGGCATCGACCGGTTCGTGGCCGAGGTGCTGCCGGAGAACCGGCGGATGATCCAGATCTTCCGGGACGCCGGCTACCACGTCGAGGGCGGCTACGAGGACGGCGTGATGCGGCTGGTCTTCCCGATCGACGCCACCGACACGTCCGTGAACGTCATGCAGGCCCGCGAGCACCGGGCCGAGTCCGCCTCGATCGAGCGGTTCTTCCACGCCCGCAGCGTCGCGGTGATCGGCGCCTCGCGGCGGCACGACACGATCGGCCAGACGCTGGTCCGCAACCTGGTGCTCGGCGACTACCAGGGCCGGGTGTACGTCGTGAACCCGGCGGCCCAGTCGGTGGCCGGCCTGCCGGCGTACGCCACGGTCGGCGACATCCCGGACGCCGTCGACGTCGCGATCGTCGCGGTGCCGGCCGAGGCGGTCCAGGACGTCGTGCTCGACTGCGCCGCCAAGGGCGTGCACGGCCTCGTGGTCATCTCCTCCGGGTTCGCCGAGACCGGGGAGGAGGGCCGGCGGCGGCAGCGGAGGCTCGTCGGCCTGGCCCGCAGCTACGGCCTGCGGCTGATCGGCCCCAACTGCCTGGGCATCATCAACACCGCCGGTGACTACTCGCTGAACGCGTCGCTGTCGACCCTCATGCCACCGCGGGGCCGGGCCGGGTTCTTCTGCCAGTCCGGCGCGCTCGGCGTCGCGATCCTGGAGAAGGTGGCCCGGCGCGGGCTCGGCCTGTCGACCTTCGTCAGCGCCGGCAACCGCGCCGACGTGTCCGGCAACGACCTCCTGCAGTACTGGGAGGAGGACGACGACACCGAGGTGGTGCTGCTCTACCTCGAGTCGATCGGCAACCCGCGCAAGTTCAGCCGGCTGGCCCGCCGGGTCTCGCAGCGCAAGCCGGTGATCGCGGTGAAGTCCGGCCGCTCCACGCAGGGCGTGCCGATGGGGCACGCCGTCCGGTCGATGCTCGCGCCCCAGGCCGCCGTGGACGCGATGTTCCGCCAGGCCGGCGTGATCCAGGTCGACACCCTCGACGAGATGTTCGACGTCGCCCAGCTCGTCGCCCACCAGCCGCTGCCGCGGGGCAGCCGGGTCGCCGTGGTCGGCAACTCCGACGCGCTCGGCCTGCTCGCGGCCGACGCCGCCGTCGCGGTCGGCCTGCAGGTGCGGCAGCTCGTGGCGCTCGGCGCGGACGCCAGCGCGGAGGACTTCGAGGAGGCGCTCGACGCCGCGATCGACGACGAGGAGGTCGACTCCGTCGTCGCCGTGTTCATCCCGCCGCTCAACACCACCGGCGAGGAGGTCGCCGACGTGCTGGCGGCGGTCGGCGAGCAGTCCGACAAGCCGCTGGTGTCCACGTTCCTGGCCAGCGAGGGCATCCCGGAGCTGCTGCGCGTGCCCGACGTGGCCGGCAGCACCGCCGGACGCGGCTCGGTGCCGTCGTACCCCGCAGTCGAGGCCGCCGTCCGCGCCCTCGCCCGGGTGGTGGAGTACGCCGCCTGGCGGGCCAAGCCGCAGGGCGAGCTCGTCCCGCCGGACAGCGTGGACACCGCCGCCGCACGCCGGCTGGTGTCGCGGATCCTCACCACGGACGAGGCCGGGCGCGACCTGACCTTCGACGAGCTGCACGCGCTGCTCGGCGCCTACGGCATCGACCTGTGGCAGCGCTACCCGGCCACCACCGAGGAAGAGGCGGTCGCGGCGGGGGAGCGGCTCGGGTGGGACGTGGTCCTGAAGGCCACCGCCGACCACCTGCGGCAGCGGCCCGACCTCGCGCACGTCTGGCGCAACATCGACAACGAGGCCGAGATGCGCGACGCGTGGCAGACCATGCAGGCGCTCATCGAGTCGCCCGAGAGGGCCGGCTTCATCGTGCAGCGGGTGGCCGCGCCGGGCGTACCCGTCTCCCTGGCGGGCATGGAGGACCCGCTGTTCGGGCCCGTGGTGTCCTTCGGTGTCTCCGGCCCGGCGACCGAGCTGCTCGGCGACCGGTCCTACCGCATCCCGCCGATGCACAGCGGGGACTCCGCCGACATGGTCCGCGAGATCCGCGCCGCGCCGTTGCTGTTCGGCTACCGGGGCAGCGAGGAGGTCGACGTCGCGGCGGTCGAGCACCTGCTGCTGCGGCTCGCCCAGCTCAAGAACGACCTGCCGCAGGTCCGCTCGATCGAGCTCAACCTGGTGCTCGTCGGTGCCAAGGGCGCGACCGTGCTGAACGCCGTCGGCCGCGTCGAGCCGGTCGCCGACGCCCGCTCCGACTGGTTCGTCCGGCGGCTCTCCACGCAGGCGGGTGACACGCTTCACGGCTAGGACCTGTCCCTCCGCGCGTAATTCGCGTGCACCCCCTTCGCTCCTTACCGGAGAATGTCCCGGTGAGCACCCGCACGCCCCTCGACCCGCTCGTCCGCCGGCTGTTCGTCGGCATCGCGTTCTCCGCCCTCGGCAGCGGGCTGACCATGCCGTTCCTGTACGTCTACCTCGCCGAGGTGCGCGGCATCGCCACCGCCACCGTCGGCCTGCTGTTCGCGTGGATGGGGCTGCTCGGCTTCCTCGGCTCACCGCTCGGCGGCACGCTGATCGACAGGTTCGGGCCGCGCCCTGTGATGGTGGTGGGGCTGACCACCGAGGCGCTCGGTGTCGCGTCGCTGACACTGGTGCACACCGCCTGGCACGCGGTCGCGGTGGCGACGTTCCTGACGCTGGGGACGGTCGGGCTCTACCCGGCGGCCACCGCGATGCTCACCCGCCTGGTGCCGGAGGGACGGCGCGAGAAGGTCTACGGGTTCCAGTTCATGCTGATGAACGCCGGGCTCGGCGTCGGCGGCGTCGTGAGCGCGCTGCTCGTCGACATGTCCGACCCCGCGTCGTTCCAGCGGATCTACCTCGTCGACGCGTTGTCGTACGTCGCCTACATCGGCGTCGTGCTCAGCCTGCCCCGGGGGACCGGCGCGTTGTCGCGCGAGGACGCGGACGAGGTCGTCGGCCCGCAACCCGGCTGGGGCGCGGTGCTGCGCGACCGGGCGCTGCTGCGGGTCGTGCTCACCTCGATGGTGGTGATCACGTTCGGCTACGCGCAGTTCGAGGCCGGCTTCGCGGCGTACACCGTCGGCGTCGCCGGCATCCCGGCCAACGCGCTCGGCTGGGCCTTCGGCGCCAACACGGCCAGCATCGTGGTCGCCCAGCTCGTCGCGCTGCGCCTCATCGAGGGCCGCAGCCGCACCCGGATGCTGGCGCTGTGCGCGGCGATCTGGTCCGTGTCGTGGGCGGTCATCGCGCTGTCGGACGCGGTGAGCGGCGCGGCCGCCGTCACGCTCGTCGTGGTCGGTCTCGGCACCTTCGGCCTCGGCGAGACGCTGTGGGCACCGGTCGCGCCGGCGATCGTCAACGACCTGGCGGCCGAGGAGCTGCGCGGCCGCTACAACGCGCTGCAGGGCATGACCTGGACCATCGCGATGATCGTCGGCCCGGCACTGGCCGGGCTGCTGATCGGCAACGGCCTCGTGCACGTGTGGGTCGCGTGCACGGTCGGCGGGACCGCGCTGGCGTCCGTGCTGTTCCTGCGGCTGCGGCGGCACCTGTCCCCGCTGCAGGACGGGCGACGCCCGGGTGAGGTCGAGCTGGCCGCCTGACCGCGTGACATGCTGTGGCCATGACCGACCGCACCGACGAGCTGCGCACCGCGATCGAGAAGTCCGGCTACTACCCGGACGTGGTCTGGGACGCCGTCGCCTCGGCCGTCGCGGGTGAGCACGTCGTGTCCCACCTCGTCCACCACGAGCCGACGATCGACGAGCGCGACGAGGTGCGCCGGCACGTCACCGTGCTGGTGCTGACGCAGAGCCGGCTGATCGTCGCGCACACCGACGAGCACGCCCCGGACGACCTGCTGCCCGCGCCGTACACCTCCAGCTCGACCGAGGCGGTCACGCTGTCCGCTGTCCGCTCGGTCGTCGTGAACCGGATGGTCGCCAACCCCGAGTCGTACGCCGGCCGGCCGATCCCCGCACCGGGCGCCAACGAGGCCGTGCTGACGATCGGCTGGGGCGCGGTCGGGCGGATCGACCTCGAGCCTGCCGGCTGCGCCGACCCCGAGTGCGAGGCCGACCACGGGTACACCGGCGTGGTCACCGCCGACGACTTCTCCCTGCGGGTCAGCGCGGCCGCCGAGGGCCCCGAGGCCGTGGCGAACCTGCTCGGCTTCGCCGACGCGCTCTCGGCCCGCACCGCCGGATGACGTTCGTCGA
This sequence comes from uncultured Actinomycetota bacterium, assembly GCA_963827435.1. Taxonomy (GTDB): domain Bacteria; phylum Actinomycetota; class Actinomycetes; order Propionibacteriales; family Nocardioidaceae; genus Nocardioides_B. Next base: position 216,704 of record CAWHAU010000005.1, on the reverse strand, counting down.
GCCGGCGTACGGGGACCGCTCGCTCGGCGACCTGCTGCCCGCCGTCGCGCGCGCCCTCGGCGTGGACGCGGGGCTGGGACCCTCGTCGATCAAGCTGCCCGACGCCCGGTCCTACGTGGTGTTCCTCGTCGACGGGCTCGGCTTCGAGCTGCTGCGCGACCACGAGGAGCATGCGCCGTACCTGCACTCGCTGCTCGGCGACCCGCTCACCGTCGGGGTGCCGTCGACCACCGCCACCTCGCTGACCTCGCTCGGCACCGCGCTGACCCCGGGCACCCACGGCGTGGTCGGCTTCACCTCGCGGATCCCCGGCACCGACGACCTGCTGAACGCCCTGATGTGGAGCAAGTCCGTCGACCCGCGCGAGTGGCAGCCGCACCCGACGGCCCTGGCCCGGCTGGCCGCCGCGGGCGTGCACACGACCGTCGTCAACAAGCGGGAGTTCGAGACCTCCGGGCTGACCGTCGCAGGCCAGCGCGGAGCGGAGTTCGTGGGCGCCGACAAGGTCGGTGAGCGGCTGGCCGCGGGGCTCGCCGCCTCGTCGGCCACGCCGTCGGTGACCTACCTCTACGACGGCGACCTCGACTGGACGGGCCACCGGTACGGCGTCGCCTCGATGTCCTGGCAGCTCCAGCTGTCGATGATCGACGCAGCGGCGGAGCAGCTGCGTGAGGCCCTGCCGGAGGACGTACGCGTCGTCGTGGTCGCCGACCACGGCATGGTCGACTCGCCGCCGCACGCCCGGCTCGACGTCGACGACCACGCCGAGCTGCTCGACGGGGTCGTGGTGCTGGGCGGCGAGGCGCGCTTCCGGCACGTGTACTGCCGCCACGGCGCCGTCGACGACGTCCGCGCGACCTGGCAGGCGGCCGTGGGGGAGCGGGCCGAGGTGCTCACGCGCGACGAGGCCATCGCCCGCGGCTGGTTCGGCGCGATGACGTCCGCCGTACGACCGCGGGTGGGGGACGTGCTGGTCGCCGCCCGTGGCGACTTCTCGGTGATGAGCACCTCCGCGTTCCCCTACGAGGCCCGGCTCGTGGGCCTGCACGGCTCGTTGACCTCGGCCGAGATGCTGATCCCGGTGTTGGTCGCCTGAGCCGCGCGACCGTCATGGCAGGATGACCGCCCGTGGCCGAACTGCAGTTCTTCACCGGGACGATGGACTCGGGCAAGTCGACGCTCGCGCTCCAGACCAACCACAACCACGCCGCCCGCGGCCGCTCCGGCCGGATCTTCACCAGCCACGACCGCGCCGGTGCCGCGACGCTGTCCAGCCGGCTGGGCCTGCAGCACGAGGCCATCGAGGTCAACGACGACTTCGACCTGTGGAAGTACGTCGTCGACACGCTCACCCAGGGCGGTCGGGTCGACTACCTGATCTGTGACGAGGCGCAGTTCTACACGCCCGCCCAGATCGAGCAGCTGGCCCGGGTCGTCGACGAGCTGCAGGTGGACGTCTTCGCGTTCGGGATCCTCACCGACTTCCGCACCGCGATGTTCCCCGGGTCCGCGCGGCTGGTCGAGCTCGCCGACCGGATGCACGTCCTGCAGGTCGAGGCGCTGTGCTGGTGCGGCAAGCGGGCCACCCACAACGCCCGCACCGAGAACGGCGAGATGGTCACCGAGGGCGCGGTGATCGTCGTCGGGGACGTCGAGGGCGGGGAGCCCGCCGAGGTGGGCTACGAGGTGCTCTGCCGCCAGCACCACCGCCGCCGGCTCACGGCGTCGCGGGCCCAGGCCGTCTCGATGATCGGTGAACCCCTGCCGTTCGCCTGAACCGGCGTTGTCTAGGGTGTCGAGGGTCCCCGGCCCCCGACGAAGGACCCCATCCGCATGCGCCTGCCCCGCTCGCACCGTCCGCTCCGACTCGGGCGACCCGCCGCCGGTCTCCTCGGCACCGCCCTGGTCGCCGCCACCCTGACCGTCGCGACCGCGCACGACTCGGTGGACGAGTCGGCGCCGTCCGCTGACGCGCAGCTGGTCGCGCAGCGCGGCCCGACCAACGCCGGCAAGGTGTTCCGCTGGGGCAACGCGCAGTGGGCCGACGACTTCGTGGGCCCGGTCAAGGGGATGTGGCGGGAGAACAAGCCGCGGCAGATCCGCAACCAGCACGGCATGCTCACCATCAACGGCACCGCCGCCGGCGGCGACGTGACCGCCACCGTCACCGGGCACGCCCGCCAGTACGGCCGCTGGGAGACCCGCGTCCGTGCCGAGCAGTTCAGCACCGGCCACACGCCGTACCGCGTCGTCGCCGAGCTGATCCCCACGTCCGGCGGCTACCACTGCGGCGCCCGCAGCATCGTGCTCGGCAGCTACAAGCTCGGCAGCCACCGCGCGGGCATGGCGGTGCGCACCCTGCCGAACAACCAGTTCACCGCGGGCAAGCGTCTCGACCTGCGTCCCGGGCCCTTCCACACGTACGCCGTCGAGGTCACCAAGAGCCACATCTCCTGGTTCGTCGACACGCACGTGCTGCGCACCGAGCGCCGCCCCGAGGCACTCTCCGGTGCGACGTACACGGTCCGGTTCCGGCTCGCCGCTCCCAAGGGCGCCCGGATGAACCCGGGCCGCATGCAGATGGACTGGGTGCGCTACTACACGATGGCCCGCAACAACGCCCGGTCGATCGCGGCGCCGCAGATGACCCGCGGCACGTACGCCGGCGCCTGCTGAGCCCGGCGGCCGGGGATGGACGTCGGGGAGCTGCACCGGCAGGCGCGCGAGGTCCGGCGGTTCTACGCCGCCGACGAGCAGCGCCGCTTCGGCCGGTCGTGGACGACCGAGGAGATCATGCCCGGCCTCATCGGCGACGTGGGGGACGCTGGCCACGCTGGTGCAGGTCAAGGCCGGAGTGCGTCCCGACGCCGACTGAGCGGCGGCTCAGCTGAAGGCGCGCGCCAGACCGATGAGCGCCGGCCAGAGGACCACGGCCAGCAGTGCCAGGAGGAGCGCGAAGGTCCCGGCGACGATCGCCAGCGCCAGGAGCAGCGACTGCCGCTTCTTGCGACCGGTTGGCACCCAGCGCTCGCCGTCCCAGCGGAACATGCGGTCCGGGCTGACGGGCTGCTCGTCGTGGCTCACCGGGCAACCTCCGCTGTCACCACGTAGGCGTCGTGGTCGGAGAGCCGCCTGCCGGCGGCCTCGGCGACCACCCGCTCCGCTCCGGTCGCGACATCGTTCGGGACGGCAACGTGGTCGATGCTGGTGATGCCGTCGATTCGATGTGGCTCCTTCGAGGTCGGAACCTCGAGGTTCAGCTTCGCGATCGTGGCCAACAGAGCGTCGCGACCGGCCTTGCTGCCCGCTGTCTCGGCTCCGGTCAGGGCGTGGTTCCAGTCGCCGCCCCAGACCAGACCGGCGGTCGGCAACGTGGTCTCCAGCACTCGCAAGGCCTCGCGCGTCTTCTCGGCATGGGTGCCTGCACCCCAAGGTTCCCGGCTCCCGCAGCCGCGCCACGGCAGGATCGAGCTGCAGAACCGGATGCCGTCCCGCTCGATCATGGCGCTCGCTGGGTGGGGGTCCGCCAGCGGCGAGATGCTCCCCGTAGCCGCCACGGCAGCCCATCGTCGCCTGGGCGCCATGACGCCTTCGCCGAGGTGCAGGTCGAATCCGTCGAGTCTGGTGCGCTCCGAGACTTCCGTCAGCAGCCACACGTCGCAGTCGAGAGCCACCAGGAAGTCATGGTGCTGTGGTGACCAACGTCCGGCCAGGTTGAAGGTGCCGATGCGCATCGGGTGATGCTCCCATCCGAGGCTCCTTGCTGCCGGTCAAATTGCCGAGATCGTTTCGCCCTCACCCCGCTCACGTCCGCCGGTGGAAGCTGACCTGGCCGGACGGGAGCCGCGTCATGGCGTAGGCGGGCGAGTGGGCCTTGCCGTGGTGGAAGGCGCAGAGCAGGCGGCCGCGTTCGACGCTGGTGCCGCCTCCGTCGGCCCAGGAGACCTCGTCGTGATGGGCGTGGCACCAGCCGGGTGGGCGGTCGCAGCCCTCTGCGGTGCAGCCGCGGTCGCGGATGGTCAGGGCGAGGCGCTGGGACTCGGTGTGGAAGCGGGTCCGGCGGCCGAGGTCCAGCACGACGCTCCGGCCGCCGAGCACCCGGCGGAGGACGGCGGGGACGACGCCGGCCTCGCAGGCCATCCGGCGCGCCGCCCCGGCCGAGAGGGTCTCGCCGGTGTCGAGGTGCGCGACGCCGAGACCGGAGACGAGCCTGTCGTAGTCGAGCATCACGACCACGGTCGCGGACAGACCTCCCGCGCTGGGCAGCCGGTCCGCGGGCAGGCGCTCGAGGAAGCGGCAGAACGCCTCGCCCAGCAGCTCGGGGCGGCTGAGACGCCTCCGGTCCTCGGGACTGACCTGCTGCGGCGAGGAGAACGCGTGCAGCACCTTGCGGAGCATGGCGGCGTGCAGGGCGCCGACCTTGAAGCGGCCGGTGTGGGTGCCGTCGCCGTTGTCGCTGAGCTGGAGGTACGTCGACCGCGCGGCCGTGCGCTCCTCGGCGTCGAGCCGCCGCCCCTCGGCCTCGTCGGCGGCCTCCGGGTCGAGGACGTCGAGGAGGTGCCGGCCCAGGTGCTTGAGGGCGGCGGCGTCGTGCTGCCCCGCGAGGTGCAGGAGGTGCTTCTCGGCCCGGGCCCGGTCGGCGGGGTCGACGGACTCCGGCAGGGCGTCGACCGCCCGGACCACGACGCGGGCCTGGTCCTCGGCGAGCAGCCCGTCGGCCAGGGCGTCGCGCGTGGAGATGTGAGCATCCTCGAGCGACCGGGCGAGCAGCACGTCAGCGTTCGCCACGTTGCGAGTGCGCCGGGTCACCTGCGCCAGCCAGGCAGCCGTCGAGGTTGCGGCGGACTCCGCTGCGACGTCGGCGGTGTCGGCGGCGGCGAGGACCCTGAGCCGGAGCGCCGCGATCCGGGCCTCCGCACGGGCCAGGTCGACCAGGGCGGCGCGCTGCTCGTCGGGGGTCATGGACCACGCGGGCGTCTCGCGCAGGTCGTCGAGGACGGTGTGGACGCGCGAGGCGAACCGGGCGACGGGGTGCGTCCGGGTCTCCAGGTCCGTGGTGGTCATGGGTCCACGCTAGGGAGAGCGGGGGGTCGGCGGCGGACACGTTTTCGAACGGTGCACAACGGCGCGGCGCGCGCGCATGTGGACGGGAAATGGCCGGTTCGGGTGCGTCGGTGCGGGTGGTTTCGAGGCTCGCTCCGCTCGCACCTCAACCAACGGGTCGGCTTGCGACAGGATGGCCGCATGGGCTTGCTGATCTCACCCGAGGAGCTTGCGGGCGTCCTGGGCGACGTGACGGTGCTGGACGTTCGCTACCAGCTCGGGCGCTCGGACGGGCACGAGGAGTACCTCGCGGGGCATGTCCCCGGCGCGGCGTACGTCGACCTCGGGACCGACCTCGCGGACCCGCCGGGCGATCCCGTCGACGAGCGCGGACGGCACCCGCTGCCCGACCCGCACCGCTTCGCGGCGGCCATGCAGGGAGCCGGTGTGCGGCGCGACCGGACCGTGGTGGTCTACGACGACTGGGGCGGGAGGGCGGCGACCCGGGCCTGGTGGCTGCTCACCGACCACGGGCACCCAGACGTGCGAGTGCTGGATGGCGGCTGGTCGTGGTGGACCCGGTCCGGCCAGGACGTGGAGACCGGCGAGGCCCGGGCCGCGGAGGGTGACTTCACGGCCGACCCCGGCCACCTGCCGGTCGTGGACGCCGACGGCGCCGCACGGGTCGCGCGCGAGGGCGTGCTCGTCGACGCGCGGGCGGGGGAGCGCTACCGCGGCGAGACCGAGCCGGTCGACCCCGTCGCCGGGCACGTCCCGGGGGCGGTCAGCGTGCCGACCGCTGCAAACCTCGTCGACGGCCGGTTCCGGCCGGTCGCCGAGCTGGCCGAGGTCTACGCCGCGACCGACGGGGCCGGCGAGGTGGCGGCGTACTGCGGCTCCGGCGTCACCGCCACCCACGACCTGTTCGCGATCGCGCTGCTCGGCCGCCGGGCCGCGCTGTACCCCGCCTCCTGGAGCGGCTGGGTGTCCGACCCGCGACATCCCGTCGAGACCGCGTGACTTTTCAGACCGCCCGTTCGTTGGACAGCACGTCGGGGGGTCGGTGTTCTCCCAGGGGCCGGTCCCCCGACACCCTCAGCCGGGCCAGCAGGGACTCGAAGATCCCCGCCGCGGTGGCCACGTCCAGCAGCCCCGCCTCGTACGTCGACCAGCCGAAGGTCACCCGCCCGTCCAGGACCACCTCGTCGAGCGGCACGCTGCCCGGCGCGAGCACGGTGCGGGCGCTCGCACCCGCGGTCCGGTGCTCCTCGCAGTCGCACGCCGAGCGCAGGATCATCGCGGTCAGGTCGGAGCCGGCGTAGCGGCGCAGCACCACCCGCGTGCCCTGCGCGAGCAGGTGCAGCACGGTGTCGCCGTTGCGCAGCCAGAGCTGCACGGGCACGGCGTGGCTGGGGGAGAGGACGGTCCAGCCGCGCGCGGAGAGCGCGGCGGTCCAGGTGCGGAAGTCGAGCGAAGAGGTCACGGCAGGTCCTGCGGAAGTCGCGGCGGCTGGGGACGGTGAGGGCACCAGCCGGGCGGCTGGTGTCAGCGACAGCGACAACACAGGTGCAACATGATGCGCAGACCCTACCAGTGCACGCCCTTGAGCACCTTCGCCAGCAGCAGCTGCTGCGGCGACGCCTCGGACCCCTCGTCGGTGCCGTCGGGCCGTCGGGCCGCCCTTGGCCGCGGCCGAGTCCGGGAACACCTGGTAGGCCAGGTGCAGGACGCGGAACGTCGTCTTCGGGGCCAGGGTGTGCGCGACGGCGCCGAGGTTGCCGAGCGCGGTGTTCACCTCGTGCGGCCGCTCGACCATCGCCGCGATCACCATGTCCGCGGCCTGCGCGGGGGAGATGGTCGGGAACTTCTGGTAGATCTTCGTCGGCGCGATCATCGGGGTGCGCACCAGCGGCATGTGGATCGTCGAGAACGACACCCCGTCGCCGACGAGCTCCGATGCGACCACGTTGCTCCAGGCGTCGAGCGCGGCCTTGGACGCGACGTACGCACTGAACCTCGGTGGGTTCGTCTGCACGCCGATCGAGCTGATGTTCACCACGTGGCCGTGCTGCTGCTCGCGCATCCTCGGCAGCAGGCCCATGACCAGCCGGATCGCGCCGAAGTAGTTGAGCTGCATGGTGCGCTCGAAGTCGTGGAAGCGGTCCTCCGACAGTCGCAGGGACCGGCGGATCGAGCGGCCGGCGTTGTTCACGACGAAGTCGATCGACTCGTGCTCGGCGCACAGCTGCTCGCACAGCGCGTCGATGGCCTCCATGTCGGAGAGGTCGCAGCCGTAGACGTGGGCGGTGCCGCCGCGGGCCTCGATCTCGGCCTTGGTGTCCTCGAGCTTGTCCTTGCCGCGCGCGACCAGGATCGGGATGCCGCCGGCCTGCGCGACCTTCAGCGCCACGACCTTGCCGATGCCCGAGGACGCGCCGGTGATGACGACCCGGCGGTCCCGGAGCTTCTCGACGATGCCGCTGTCGTGGGCGGTGGCCCGGTCGAGGTGCTCCTCCCAGTAGGTCCACAGCGTCGCGGCGTACCCCTCGAGGTCGGGGCAGGAGACGCCGGACCCGGCCAGCGCCCGCTCGGTGCGGCGCGAGGCGTAGACGGTGGGGAAGGAGATGTGCTCCAGCACCTCCGGGGGTACGCCGAGCCGGCCGATCGTCTCGCGCAGGGCGAGCTGGGCCGGCGGCGTGCGCAGCACGCTCTGCAGCAGCCCGACCGGACGCAGGGCGCGCGGCAGCAGCGTCGTGGGCAGCACGCCGGTGACCCGCCGGTCGAACGGCACCGCGAACTGCGGAGCCTTCGCGGCGGCGGCGAGGGTGTTGACCACGTCGACGGTGCGCTGCGGGTCGGGGTTGACCAGGTGGAAGGCCTGGCCGTCGAGGCCGGGCTGGTGCGCGATGTGGTCCATCGCCGAGGCGACGTAGTCGACGGGCACGACGTTGGTGTCGCCGAGGTCGACGCCGACGATCGGCATCCAGGCGGGCAGGGTGTCGCGCAGCCGCTTGAACAGCGGGAAGAAGTAGTAGGGGCCGTCGATCTTGTCCATCTCGCCGGTCTCGGAGTGCCCGACCACGACGGCGGGACGGTAGACGCGCCACGGCACCGGCGACTCCTCGCGGACGATCCGCTCGGAGTCGAACTTGGTCCGGTGGTAGGCCGACGGGAGCCCCTGCCCGACGTCGAACATCGTCTCGTCGAACGTGCCGTGGTAGTCGCCGGAGGCTGCGATCGAGGAGACCTGGTGGAACAGCCCGGCCTCCAGGGCGCCCGCCAGGTCGAGGGCCGCGCGGGTGCCGCCGACGTTGAGCTGCTCGTTGAGCTCGTCGGAGGCGGTCATGTCGTAGAGCGCGGCGACGTGGAAGAAGTGCTCGATGTCGCCGCGGTGCTCGCGGACCCAGGTCTTCGCGACGCCGAGCCCCGGCTTGGTCAGGTCGCCGGTGACCGGGGTGACCCGAGTGGGGTTGCCCCACGCGCGGAGCAGGTGGCCGAGCCGACCCTCGGAGCCCTTGCGCACCAGGACGAAGATCTCGCCCTCGCGGTTGTCGAGCAGCTCCTGGACGAGGTGGCGACCGATGAATCCGGTCGCGCCGGTGACGAAGTAGGCCATGTGACGCTCCGCGGGTAGTCGGTACCGAGGGTCATACCCCGCGTCAAGGTTACTGAACGGTAATAACCGTGTCCAGGGTGGGTCGCGTCACTCCCGCTTGCCGCCGCCGAACATGATCTCGTCCCAGCTCGGGACGGACGCCCGCCGGCCCTTCTTGGAGGCGCGGCGCGGCGGCTCCGGCTCCTCGACCGGCTCAGGCTCGGTGTCCTCGCTGCTGCCGGGGTCGGCCGCCTGCGGCTCGGCCACCTCGGGGTCGGACTCGCTGCCGAGCTCGACCCGCTCCGGGCGCTCGCTGGCCTGGGTGGCGATCCAGTCGGCGTCGCCGGTGGCGGCCGGCTCGTCGGCGGCGGTGGGACCGGTCGACCGCTCGTGCGCGCGCACCGCCGCGGCGGTCGCGGAGAGGTCCTCGGTGGGCTCCTCGGCGGGGTGCTCCTCGCTGACCATGCCGATGGCGTCCTCGCCCAGCGGCAGCTCGTCGTCGGCACCGACGGCGGAGAGCCGGCGCGGTCCGGAGCCGGTGCGGGGCTGCGGGCCGCGGCTGGCGGACTGCTCGCCGACCAGCCAGCGGGCCTCGTCGTCCTCGGGCACGACGTAGCGGCCGGGGGCGTCGAACACGAACTCGGCGTGCCGCGGGCTCTCGCCCGAGCGGTAGTCGGCGACCAGCGTCCAGCGGCCGTCCTCGCGGCGCCAGGCGTCCCACTCGACCGACTCGGGGTCGACGTTGCGGCCGCGCAGCCGCTCGGCGACCGCGTCGCCGAGGATCCGCGCGGGTCCCTCGGAGCTCTTGCGGCGCACGGAGGCGCGCTGTGCACGGTCGGCGACGTGGGCGCGCTCGGCCAGCACCGGCGTGGCGTAGCCCATGATCTTCTCGATCGTCGTCTGGGCCGCCGCGGCGACCGCCTCGGGCGACTCGCCGGCCCGGATGCGGGCCTGGATGTCGCGCGGGCGCAGAGCGCTTTCCATGGTGATCTCCAACTGGCCGAGGCGGGCGTGCTCGCCGCGGAGCGCGGCGCGGAGTCGGGCGTCGGCGGGAAGGGTGAACTCCTCGCCCGCCTGGTTGACCAGGACCAGCTTCTGCTTGTCCTCGGTCAGCCCCACGAGCGTGAGGTCCTGCTCCTTCATCGGGTCGCCTGCTCCGTTCCGACGTTCCTGGTCGTGGGGCCGAGCCTACTTCCTCGCGTGCCCCGCACCGGACACGCCGCACGCGGGTCGGCGGCCGGTCTTGCGCCGCGACGCCGACCGCGACCCCTACTCTGACCTGGTGCTCGTCGTCCTGGACCTGGTCGGCATCTTCGTGTTCGCGATCACGGGTGCCCTGGTCGCCGTCCGCAAGGACCTGGACGTCTTCGCGGTGCTGGTGCTGGCGGGTGTCGACGGGCCTCGGCGGCGGCTTCATCCGCGACCTGCTGATCGGCGCCATACCCCCGGCCGCGCTGGCGGACTGGCGCTACCTCCTGGTCCCGGTCGTCGCCGGCGTCGTCACGTTCTACTTCCACCCTGCCCTGGGTCGGGCGGAGCGGGTGGTCAACGTCCTGGACGCCGCCGGGCTGTCGCTGTTCTGCGTGACCGGCGCGCTGAAGGCGCTCGACTACGGGCTGGGCGCGGTGCCGGCCGCGCTGCTGGGGATGGTCACCGGCATCGGCGGCGGGGTGTTGCGCGACGTGCTGGCCGGGCGGGTGCCGCTCGTGTTCCGTGGCGAGCTCTACGCGACCCCGGCGCTGGTCGGCGCGCTGGTCGCGGTGCTCGGCTACCGGGCCGGCGTGCAGACCGCGGTGGTGGCGGTGCCGGCGGCTGCCGTCTGCTTCGGCTGGCGGGTGCTGGCGATGCGGCGCGGCTGGAACGCGCCCCGGGCCGCCGGGTCGGCCAGCACCTGAGCGCTCACCAGAACTGGGTGCCCGGCTCGCCCTTGAACGGTCCGACGACCTTCGACGTCACCCAGCCGCCGTAGAACCCGCCCGGCTGCGGCCGGACCACCTCGCCGTCGACGGTGCAGCGGTCGACGAGGCCGGGGTAGACGGCGACGTGGTCGACGAGCGCGGCGTACGGCGTGGTGGGCACCGGGTAGAACCAGCCGGCGCGTGCCGCCACGACGTCCCCGCCGACCACGTCGAGGTAGGAGGCCTGGCCCTTCCACTCGCAGTAGGACCCGCCGCGCGCCGTACGCAGCGAGCCGGGCACGAACGCCGAGCGCGGCAGGTAGTAGGTGGGCGGGTGGCTGGTCTCCAGGATCCGGATCGCCTCGGTGGTGCGGGCGACCACCTCGCCGCCGAGCATCACCTCGACGACGGAGTCGGTGCGCTCGAGGCGCGGCGGACGGGGGTAGTCCCAGACCGACTCCTGGCCGGGTCCGGGCGGCTCGGGTCTCGGGCGGTTCACGGCCCCAGCACCCGGTCGAGGTAGGCGTTGGTGAACAGCCGGTCGGGGTCGACCCGGTCGCGCACCGCGAGGAACTCGGCGAAGCGCGGGTAGGCCGGGGCCAGGTCCTCGGCGGTCCGGGTGTGCAGCTTGCCCCAGTGCGGGCGGCCGTCGTAGGCCCGCAGGACCCGCTCGACGCCGGTGAAGTACGCCGTGTGGTCGGTCTGCGCGTTGACGTGGAAGGCGAGGTAGACCGAGGGGCGGTCGTAGGCCGTGGACAGCCACACGTCGTCGGACGGCGCGTGCCGGATCTCCACCGGGAAGCCGATCCGCCAGCCCTGCTGCTCGATGAGCGCCCGGACCTCGGTCAGCGCCGGCATGCCGGCCTCCCGCGGGACGGCGTACTCCATCTCCCGGAAGACCACCCGCCGCGACGAGGTGAACACCCGGTGGGAGACGTCGGTGTAGGTGCGGGCCGAGAGGGCCCGCGCCGAGACCTGGTTGATGCGCGGTACGGCGGCGGGGACGCGGTTGCCCAGCCGGTTGAGCAGGCCGAAGGCGGTGTTGGAGAGCAGCTCGTCGTCGACGTAGGCCCGGACTCGGGAGAGCGGCGCCAGGTCGTCGAGGGTCCGGTCGTTGCGCTTGGTCAGCATCCGGTCGGTGTGCGGGAACCAGTACGCCTCGGCGTGCATGGCGCCGTCGACCAGGTCGTCGAACCCGTCGACCACCTGGGACCACGTCATCGGCTCCTCGACCGCCTCGAGCGCGAACGCCGGCTCGACCAGGAAGGTGACGGCGGTGACGATGCCGAGCGCGCCGAGGCCGAGGCGGCCCGCCTCGAACAGCGCGACCTCCTCGTCCGTGCCGCCGGGCCTGGCCTGCACGACCGACCCGTCGGCGGTGACCACCTCGAGACCGGCGACCTGGGCGGACAGGGAGGCCCAGTGGCCGCCGGTGCCGTGGGTTCCGGTCGCGATCGCGCCGGCCACCGTCTGCCGGTCGATGTCGCCCATGTTGTGCAGCGCCAGGCCGAGGCCGTCCAGGCGCTCGTTGAGCACGTGCAACGGCGTCCCCGCCAGCACGGTGACGGTCATCGCGTCCCGGTCCACCGTGCGGATGCCCACCAGCCGGTCGGGACGGAGCAGCAGTCCGTCGGCGACGGCGATGCCGGTGAAGGAGTGGCCGGAGCCGACCATCTTGACGGTGAGGCCGTGGGTGCGCGCGGCGACGACCGCGTCCACGACCTCGGTGGGGCTCGTCGGCGTCAGCACCTGCGCCGGTTGCGCCGTCTCGAGGCCCGACCAGCTCTCCCAGCGCTGCATGGCGTGAACAGTACGCGGGCACACTTGCCCTGTGACCGGCCCTGTGACCCTCACCGCACCCGCCGACGTGGTCCGCGACGTCCGGCGCTCCTTGGGAGACCGGCTCTTCGCCCGGGTTGCCGGCCCGGAGGGTGCGCGGCGCCGCGAGCGCGTGCACGGCACGGAGGGGCCGCGGTGGTTCCCCGAGGACGCCGCCATCCGCCGGGTGCACGGCGACGCGTCGATGTTCGTCGGCGGGATCCGCGCGTTGCTGCTCCAGTCGTTGCACCCCCTGGCGATGGCGGGCGTGATGGACCACTCCGGCTTCGAGGGCGACCCGTGGGGGCGGCTCCAGCGCACGTCGTACTTCCTGGCGGTCACCACGTTCGGGGCCGCGGACGACGCGGAGCAGATGGTGGCCGCCGTCCGGTCCGTGCACGAGCGAGTGGTCGGCACCGCCCCGGACGGCCGTCCCTACGCGGCCTCCGACCCGCACCTGCTGCGCTGGGTCCATGTGGCCGAGATCGACAGCTTCCTCGCCGCCCACCAGAGGTACGGCGCGCAGCCGCTCGACGCAGCGGGACGGGACGCGTACGTCGCGGACGCGGCCCGGGTGGCGGAGGCGCTCGGCGTCACCGACCCGCCGCGCAGCGAGGCCGAGCTCCGCGCCCAGCTGAAGGCCTACCGCCCCGAGCTCCAGGGGACACCGGCCGCCCGGCAGGCCGCCCGCTTCCTGCTGCTGCACCCGCCGCTGGGTGTGGCCGCCCGGGTGCCCTACGCCGGGCTGGCGGCAGCCGCCGTCGGGCTGATGCCGGTCTGGGCCCGCCGTCAGCTGCGGCTGCCCTACCTGCCGGTCACCGAGCGGACCGTGGTCCGGGCGACCGGGACCGCGCTCACCCGGACGATCCGCTGGGCGATGGCACCGCGCTGAACCGTCCGGTCGCGAACGCGAGGCCGGCCCCGAGCAGGCCCGCCACCGCGGTCACGCCGTAGCTCGCCGAGGCGCCGGCCGTGTCCACCACCAGGCCGACCAGCGCGGCGCCGGGCGCCAGCCCCGCGGCCAGGCCGGTCGTGAAGACGGTGATCCCCTCGGTGAGCCGGCCCGACGGCACCGACTCCTCGATCCAGGCGAAGCTCGCGATCAGGGTCGGCGAGATCGCGAACCCGGACAGGAACAGGAACACACCCAGGAGCACGAAGCCGTTGACGAACGGCAGTGGCAGCATCAGCAGGCCGAGGGCCAGCATCCCCCAGCGGAAGCGCGACGCGTTGGACGCCCGCAGGTGCACCGCGCCGGTCACGAGCCCGGACAGCAAGCTGCCCAGCGCCCACAGCGCCAGCATCAGTCCCGAGAGCGGCTTGGCGCCCAGCTCGTCGGAGAACGCCACGGTCGCCACCTCGGCCCCGCCGAGCAGGGCGCCCATCATGAACGCGCAGGCGACGAGCGGGCCGAGCATCCGCCACGGCATCGGGTCGCTCGGGTGGTTCCGGGTCGCCCCGGAGGCGGGCGGCTCGGTCCGGCGCTGCGAGACGAGGACCGCCGTCCCGACCAGTGCGGCGAGCACCGCCGCGCCCAGGCCGGCGAGCGGGTGCACCGTCGTCGCGAGCACGGTGACCAGGGCCGGACCGACGATGAACACGGTCTCGTCCACGACCGCCTCGAACGCGAACGCGGTGTGCAGGTCCTGCTTGTCGCTGACCAGATGTGCCCACCGGGCCCGCACGCACGAACTGACCTGGGGCAGCGCGGCGCCGGCCACCGCCGCGAACAGGTGCGGCCACGGCGCCGGCCGGTCCGTCTCGACGGCGCTCATCATCGCCACCAGCCCCGCCGCGAAGACGGCGACGGCGACGGGCAGCACCCGGCTCTGGCCGAGCCGGTCGATCAGGCGGGCCTGCAGGACCGCGCAGACGGCCCCCGCCACGAGGTAGGCGGCGGACACGCTGCCCGCGAGCGAGTACGACCCGGTCCGCGTCGACACCAGCACCACGATGCCGAGGCTGATCATCGAGATCGGGAGGCGGGCGACCAGTCCGCTCATCGAGAACACCAGGGCGCCCGGAAGGCCGAGCACCCGGCGGTAGGTCATGAACACCAGGCGGATTCTAGGATCGGGTCATGCCTCTCGACACCTCGCCGTACGACGCGTTGCTGCTCGTCTCGTTCGGAGGGCCCGAGAAGCCCGAGGACGTCGTCCCGTTCCTGGAGAACGTCACGCGTGGCCGCGGCATCCCGCGCGAGCGTCTCGAGGAGGTCGGCGAGCACTACTTCGCCTTCGGCGGCCGCAGCCCGATCAACGACCAGAACCGCGCGTTCATCGCCGCGGTCGAGGAGGACCTCCGGTCCACGGGCATCGACCTGCCGGTCTACTGGGGCAACCGCAACTGGCACCCGTACCTCGCGGACACGCTGCGCCAGATGCGGGACGACGGGGTGCGCCGGGCGGCCTGCCTGGTGACGAGTGCCTACTCGTCGTACTCCGGCTGCCGGCAGTACCGCGAGAACCTCGCCGAGGCCGTGGCGGCGGTGGGGGCGGGCGCACCCCGTCTGGACCGGCTGCGGCACTACTTCAACCACCCCGGCTTCGTGGAGCCGATGGTCGACGCCACCCTGTCGGCGCTCGCCGACCTCGGCGACGCGGCCCGCCGGGACGCGCACGTGCTGTTCGTGACCCACTCGGTGCCGGAGTCGATGAACGCGACGGCCGGCCCCGACGGCGGCGCGTACGTCGCCCAGCACCGCTCCGTCGCGGACGAGGTGGGGGAGCGGGTCCGGCAGGAGACCGGCCACCGCTACCCGACCGAGCTGGTGTTCTGCTCCCGGTCGGGACCCCCGCACGTCCCGTGGCTGGAGCCCGACGTCAACGACCGGATCGAGGACCTCGCCGAGCACGGGGTCGCGGGCGTGGTCGTGGTGCCCATCGGCTTCGTGTCCGACCACATGGAGGTCATCTACGACCTGGACACCGAGGCGAGCGCGACCGCCGAGAAGGTCGGCGTGGAGTTCGCCCGCGCCTCGACGGCCGGGCTCGACCCCCGGTTCGTCGCCATGGTGCGCGACCTGCTGCTGGAGCGGGCCGCGGCCGAGCGGGGCACGGAGCCGCGCCGGCTCAGTGTCGGGTCGCTCGGCCCGTCGTGGGACCTCTGCCCGGTCGGCTGCTGCCCCAACGCCCGGGGCGACAAGCCGGCGCTGTGCGGGAGGGACTGACCGTGGCGTACGACGACCTGCTCGACCTCGCCGTCCTGGTGGCCGTCGAGGCGGCCGAGCTGGTGCGCGTGCAGCGCCGGGAGGGCGTCGAGGTGGCGGCCACCAAGTCCAGCCCCGTCGACGTGGTCACCGAGGTCGACCGGGCGTCGGAGCGGCTGATCTACGACCGGCTGATGGCCGCGCGACCCGACGACGGCTTCCTGGGCGAGGAGGGCGCGAGCTCCGAGTCGGCCAGCGGCGTGGTCTGGGTCGTCGACCCGATCGACGGCACCGTCAACTTCCTCTACGGCATCCCGCACTACGCGGTCTCCATCGCCGCGTCGGTCGACGGGGAGCCGGTGGCCGGTGTGGTGCTCAACGTGGTGAGCGGCGAGACGTTCACGGCCACCAAGGACGGCGGGTCCTTCCGGGACGGCGTACCCCTCCGGGTCGGGTCGGACGGCACGCCTCCCGACCTGTCGCAGCGGCTCGTCGGCACCGGCTTCAACTACCTCGCCGAGGTGAAGGCCAAGCAGACCGTCGCCGTGTCCGCCTTGCTCCATGAGGTCCGAGACGTCCGCCGGATGGGCTCGGCCGCCCTCGACCTCTGCTCGGTGGCGGCCGGCCGCCTGGACGCCTACGTCGAGGAGGGGCTGAACCCCTGGGACATGGCAGCGGGCGGGCTGGTCGCGACCGAGGCCGGTGCCCGCCTGGAGATCCGCTCCGGCGTCGGCGGCGGCGACTGCGTCGTCTGCGCTCCGGCGGACGGTTTCGACACCTTCCTGGACCTGGTCGCCCGGGCCGGTTTCCTTGCGGCGAAATCCCTGTCCTGACGCGGGAATAGCGGCCCGCCTCGTCCTGTTGACCCGGCTGCGCGGCGCCGCCCCGCCGCGTGGGACGGACTGTCGGGTGTGAGTCTGGCGACATCATCTGGAATGGCCGTGCACGAGGGGCCCCGGATGGTGCACAATCCGCCACGCGCACTCACGAACACACACGCTTGCCCGCCGCAACGACCCGGGCGACCACGGGGGCAGGAGAGGGACATGGCAACTGACTACGACGCTCCTCGTAAGAACGAGGAAGACCAGAGCGAAGAGAGCCTGGAGGAGCTGAAGGCTCGCCGGCACGACAAGAACTCCGGCAAGGTCGACGAGGACGAGGCGGAAGCCGCGGAGTCGTTCGAGCTGCCGGGTGCGGACCTGTCGCACGAGGAGCTGGCCGTCGAGGTGCGGCCGCGCCAGGACGACGAGTTCACCTGCATGAGCTGCTTCCTGGTGCACCACCGCAGCCAGCTCGCGGACGCCAAGAGGCTGATCTGCAAGGACTGCGCCTGACGGCACGCAGCCCCAGGGCTGAGCAGCACGCACCACACGAAGAAGGCCGGGACCCCTAGGGGATCCCGGCCTCGATCGTCTCTACGACGCTGCGTCAGACCTCGACGTCCTCCAGGTTCGCCGGCAGGTGCCCGGTCGAGCGCCGGTAGTAGTCCGCGGCCGCCCGGGTCGCGAACATCCGCGCCAGCCCCACGGCCACGCCGCTCGCGACCGCCCAGGTGACGGCCTCGGCCAGCGACACGTCGGGGTGCTCCGGGTTGCTCGGCGGCTTCTTGCCCGTCGAGAGCTTCCAGGTGGCGGTCATCGCCTTGCGTGCCGCCATGGTGGCGCCCAGCGTCGCGCCGAGCCCCATGAGTGACCAGACCTTCGAGCCCGATGCCATGTGTGCGTCTCCTTCACGTGGTTGCGACCAGTGTGCCGGTCGACGTGCTCCCCTTGATACCCACCCGGGAGTGGTCTATCCGCCCGGTCCGGTGCGGCGCAGGGCCGCGGCCAGCCGCTCGGGGCGGCGGGTGCTGACCAGCCAGTACGGCGTCGGGTCGGCGGGGTCGTCGATGCCGATGCGCACCGCGCGACGCAGGTAGGGGCGCAGCAGCAGGTACGCGCGGGCGTCCGCGTCGCGCCCGGCCAGGCGGCGGGTGTCGTCGGCGTCGAGGGGCACGACGTCGCCCACGTGAGCCAGCGGGATGCGGGCCCGGCCGGCGGTCAGCACGCCGTCGTGCACGGAGATCCGCGCCGCGCCGTACCCCAGGAAGAGGGTCAGCACCAGGACCACCAGGACGGCCGTGCCGGTCAGCGCGATCCAGAGCGGGGTGGCCACCAGGAACGCCAGCAGCATCGAGGCCAGGAACATCGTGGCGAGAGCCCACCAGCGCAGCGGGACGCCGAGCCGCTCGTCGTACACGGGGCACATCCTGGCACCCGAGCCGTCGCCGTCCCTCGATAGGGTCGCGGCATGCCCGACGTCGAGGTCCAGATCACCCGCATCGCCCCGGACGTCCCGCTGCCGGCCTACGCCCACCCCGGCGACGCCGGCGCCGACCTCGTGACCACCGTCGACGTGCACCTCGAGCCGGGAGAGCGGGTGCTCGTGCCGACCGGTGTCGCGATCGCGCTGCCGGAAGGCTATGTCGCGCTGGTGCACCCGCGCTCCGGCCTGGCCGCCCGCTTCGGCGTCTCCATCGTCAACGCGCCGGGCACCGTCGACGCCGGCTACCGCGGCGAGATCAAGGTGCTGCTGGTCAACCTCGACCCGCGCGAGCCGGTCCGCCTCGGCCGCGGCGACCGGGTGGCGCAGCTCGTCGTCCAGCGGGTCGAGCAGGCCCGCTTCGTGGAGGTGGACCGGCTGCCCGGTTCGGTCCGCGGCGACGGCGGGTACGGTTCCACCGGCGGTTTCGCCCCGCAGCAGCCGCTCGCCCAGGAGACGGCCCAGGAGAAGGCGCAGGAGACGCACTGATGTTCCGACGCAAGAAGGCCGACGAGGCCGTCGCGCCCGACGAGGCCACCGACGAGGTCCGGGCCCCGGCGGGTCCCCGGTCCCGCGGTCCCTGGGACGTCTCCGAGGTCAGCGTCGACGAGGAGGGCGGGGACCGGATCGACCTCGGCAGCCTCCTCGTCACCCCGCACGAGGGGCTGGACCTCCAGCTCCAGGTCGACGAGGCCTCGGACCAGGTGATCGCGGTGATCCTGGCCGGCGAGACGGGTGCGGTCGAGCTCCGGGCCTTCGCGGCCCCGCGCCACGGCGACATCTGGGACTCGGTCCGTCGTCACGTCGCCGGCGAGGTGGCCCGGATGGGCGGCACCGCCACCGAGGTCGAGGGCCCCTGGGGCACCGAGGTGAAGGTGTCGCTGACGGTCACCCGCGACGACGGCCAGCGCGTCCAGCAGGCCTCCAAGGTGGTCGGCATCCCCGGCCCCCGCTGGCTGCTGCGGGCCACCCTGTTCGGCCGTCCGGCCGTGGAGTACGACGAGGCGGGCGACGTCGAGACCGCGCTGCGCGACGTGGTCGTCGTGCGCGGAGGCTCGCCGGTCCCGCCCGGTGATGCCCTGCCCCTGACCATGCCGCCCAACGCCCGCCGGATGGATACCGAGGCGTGACCGACCAGACGGGCTGAACAGGGTTCGGGACCGCGCGACGCGGTTACGCTGGAGACATGGCAGAAGCAGTGAAGGGCCGGCTCCGCAAGAGCCTCAGCAAGTGGGCCAGCAGCGCCGACATGGAGGCGCGCGAGCTCAAGGAGGGCGCGGTCAAGGCCGGGTGCTGCCCGATCGCCGAGGCCGACGACCGGTCCCGTGTCGAGCTGCAGGGCAGCATCCGCACGGTCACGCTCCGGCCCCGTGGCGGGGTCCCTGCCCTGGAGGCCGAGCTCTACGACGGCTCCGCGCTGATCACGATCGTGTGGCTGGGGCGCCGGCGCATCGCCGGCATCGAGCCGGGCCGCCAGATCAAGGTGGTCGGCCGGGTCGGGGTCCAGGACCGCAAGCGGGTCATGTTCAACCCGCGCTACGAGCTGCGGTGACCCTGACCCCCGCCCCCGTGGGCGCCGCCACGGTCGAGCAGGTCGTGCGAGCCCAGCTCTCGAAGGCCCTCGGTGGACGCCGCGGCATGCTCGAGGCCGCCGTACCCACCCTCGCGTTCACCCTCATCTTCGTCACCACCAAGCGCCTCGAGCTCGCGGTCGGCGTCAGCGTCGCGACCGCCCTGCTGCTCCTCGCGGTCCGGCTGGTGCAGCGCTCCACGCCGCAGTTCGTGCTGAACAGCCTGGTGGGCATCGGCATCGGCGCCTACTTCGCGTGGCGCTCCGCCCGCGGCGGCGGGGACGCCAACGAGCAGGCGCTCGCCTACTTCGTGCCCGGCCTCGTCTACAACGCCGGCTACGCGACGCTGATGCTGTTCAGCACCGTCGTGCGCTGGCCGCTGGTCGGCTTCATGGTCGGCAGCGTCGCCGGCGACCCCACCGAGTGGCATCGCGACCGGCAGGTCGTCCGGCTGTGCCGCAACCTGACCTGGATGCTCGCGCTGCCCTGCGTGGCCCGGGTGGCCGTGCAGCTGCCGATCTACCTGGCCGGCCAGGCGGCCGACGACGCGAGCCCGATGGTGGCCGCGCTCGGGGTCAGCAAGGTCGTGATGGGCTGGCCGCTGCAGATCGCCGCGCTGGCCGGGATGGCCTGGCTGCTCGGTCGCAACAGCACCCCGGTCGAGCCGGAGCCCGAGAAGGCCTGACGGCTACTCCCCGGTCGCGGGGGAGAGCAGGTCCTGGAGCTCGGACTCGCTCTCGGAGCCGGCCACGAACAGCAGCTCGTCGCCTGCCTCGATCGGCTGCTCGCCGTCCGGGGTGTAGACCTGGCCGTCCCGCAGGATCGTGACCAGGGCCGTGTTGTCCGGCCAGGGGATCAGGCCGACCGGCTTCCCGATGTACGGCGAGTCGTCGGGCAGGGTCAGCTCGACGAGGTTGGCGTTGCCCTGGCGGAAGGTGAACAGCCGGACGATGTCGCCGACGGTCACGGCCTCCTCCACGAGCGCCGACATGATCCGCGGCGTCGACACGTTGACGTCCACGCCCCACGCCTCGGTGAACAGCCACTCGTTGTTGGGGTGGTTGACCCGGGCGACGGTGCGCGGCACCGCGAACTCGGTCTTGGCCAGCAGCGACGTCACCAGGTTGACCTTGTCGTCGCCGGTCGCGGCGATCACCACGTCGCAGTTCTCGAGCTTGGCCTCCTCGAGGGAGGACAGCTCGCAGGAGTCGGCCAGCAGCCACTCGGCGTCCGGCACCCGCTCCGGCTTGAGGGAGGCGGGGTCCTTGTCGATCAGCAGCACCCGGTGACCGTTGCCGATCAGCTCACGGGCGACCGAGCGCCCGACGGCACCCGCCCCGGCGATGGCGACGCGCATCAGATGGTCCTCTCCGAGTGGCGCCGGTCAAGCGAGCGGCTGATCCGCGCCCGGTCCGGCAAGGCGGAGGAGCGAAGGCGATGCGCAGCATCGTCGAGTCGACGACAACGCCGCCGGTCGGGATGCGGGCAGTCGCGAGTCAGGCGACATCGCTCGGAGAGGGCCATCTAGTCGGCCTCCGGTCCGTGGTTGAAGACCTCGTAGACGTGGTCGGCGTTCTCCTCGCGCATCACCAGGTGCAGCAGGTCGCCCTCCTGGATGACGGACTCGCGGGTCGGGATCATGCCCTCGCCGAGCCGGTCGATCCAGGCGATCCGGGAGCCGGACTCGGCCTGGAACTTCACGGTGCGCTGCCCGATCCAGGACTCGTTGACCGGGACGTGGTCGACCCGGATCGTGCCGGACGGGTCGCGGAAGTCGGGCTCGGCGCCGGCCGGCAGCAGCCGCCGCAGCACCTGGTCGGCGGTCCACTTGACCGTGGCGACCGTGGTGATGCCGAGCCGCTGGTAGACCTCGGCGCGCCCGGGGTCGTAGATGCGGGCCACGACCTGCTGGATGCCGAAGGTCTCCCGGGCGACCCGCGCCGCGATGATGTTGGAGTTGTCACCGCTGGAGACGGCGGCGAAGGCGTCGGCCTTCTCGACCCCGGCCCGCTCGAGCACGTCCTGGTCGAAGCCGATGCCGGTCACCTTGGTGCCGTTGAAGGACGGTCCGAGGCGCCGGAACGCGTCGGGGTTGCTGTCGATGACCGACACTGTGTGGTTGCGGTCCTCGAGGCTGCGGGCCAGTGCCGAGCCGACGCGGCCGCACCCCATGATCACGACATGCACGGGGGAGACGCTACTACGTGCCTGACCTCGGACGGCGTGGACTAGCCTTGCCGATCGTGGGAGTTGGCGACGTCTCGAAACGCATCCTGCTCGGCCGCAAGCTGCGCAGCACCCAGCTCGGAGAGACCCTTCTCCCGAAGCGGGTGGCTCTCCCTGTGTTCGCCAGCGACGCACTGTCGTCGGTGGCCTACGCCCCGGACGAGATCTTCATCATGCTGTCCGCCGCGGGCGTCACCGCCTACGCGTGGTCCTGGAAGATCGGGATCCTGGTCGCCATCGTGATGCTGACGGTGGTCGCGTCGTACCGGCAGAACGTGCACGCCTACCCCAGCGGCGGGGGTGACTACGAGGTGGCGACGGTCAACCTGGGCGGGACGGCCGGGGTGACGGTGGCCAGCGCGCTGCTCGTCGACTACGTGCTCACCGTGGCCGTGTCGATCTCCTCGGGCATCCAGAACGCCGCTTCCGCGATCGGGTTCGTGTCGGGGCACGAGGCGTTCTGGGCCTCGATCCTGGTGCTGGTCCTCGCCGCGCTGAACCTGCGGGGGGTGCGCGAGTCCGGGACCTTCTTCGCCATCCCCACCTACGGCTTCATGGTCGGGGTCCTCGGGATGGGCCTCTGGGGGCTGTTCCGCGACCTGGCCGGCACCCTGCCGGACGTGGAGAGCGCGCAGTACCACATCGTCAAGGCGCCCGGCTACGAAGGCCAGATCACCACGATCGCCATGGTCATCCTGCTGGCGCGCGCCTTCTCCTCCGGCTGCGCGGCGCTGACCGGGGTCGAGGCCATCTCCAACGGCGTGCCGGCCTTCCGCAAGCCCAAGAGCCGCAACGCGGCGACCACGCTGCTGCTGCTCGGCACCATCGCGGTCACGATGCTGATGAGCATCATCGTCCTGGCCAACGTCATGCACCTGCGGTACGTCGACCCGCACGACCTGGACCGGCTGCGGACGGCCGACGGGCAGCCCGTCGCCGCGGACTACGACCAGCACACGGTCATCGCCCAGATCGCCCGCGGGGTCTTCGACAACTTCTCGCCGGGCTTCTACTTCGTGATCGCGATGACCGGCATCATCCTGGTGCTGGCGGCGAACACCGCGTTCAACGGCTTCCCGGTGCTGGCCTCGATCCTGGCCAAGGACGGCTACCTGCCGCGGCAGCTCAGCTCGCGCGGCGACCGGCTGGCCTACAGCAACGGCATCCTGATCCTGGCCTTCATGGCGATCGCGCTGATCGTGGCGTTCGACGCCGAGGTCACCCGGCTGATCCAGCTCTACATCGTCGGCGTCTTCGTGTCCTTCAACCTCAGCCAGCTCGGCATGATCCGGCACTGGACCCGGCTGCTGAAGACCGAGACCGATCCGGCCGTGCGGCACCGGATGTTCCGCTCGCGGGCCATCAACACCTTCGGCCTGGCGATGACCGCAGTCGTGTTCGTGATCGTGCTCGTCACCAAGTTCCTGGCCGGCGCCTGGATCGCGATCCTGGCGATGGGCACCTTCTTCATGCTGATGAAGAGCATCCGCCGCCACTACGACAACGTCGGCCGGGAGCTGCTCGTCGAGGCCGACGACCAGGTGCTGCCGACCCGCGTGCACGCGATCGTGCTGGTCTCGAAGGTGCACAAGCCGACGATGCGGGCGCTGGCCTACGCCAAGGCGACCCGGCCCAACGTGCTCGAGGCGGTGCTGGTCGACGCCGACTCCGCCTCGACGGCCCGCATCCTCGAGGAGTGGGACGAGCGCCGGATCGACGTACCCCTGAAGGTGCTGTACTCGCCCTACCGCGAGATCATCCGGCCGATCGTGGAGTACGTCCGGTCGATCCGCGACGCGAACCCGCGCGGCGTGGTCGCGGTCTACATCCCGGAGTACGTCGTCGGCCGCTGGTGGGAGCAGGTGCTGCACAACCAGACCGCGCTGCGGCTCAAGGGCCGGCTGCTGTTCACGCCGGGCGTGATGGTGACCTCGGTGCCCTACCAGCTGCACTCCTCGGTGCTCGCGAAGCAGCGGGCCGAGCGGGCGGTCAACCAGGTCCGCGCCGGCGACGTCCGCCGCGGCGAGACGCTGCGCCGGCCGCCCAAGGACCGCAGCGGGGACGTGCATTGAGCCCTGCGCGCCGTCCCCGCCGCAAGGCCCCGGCGAAGGGCCCGGACCTCGCCGGGCGCCGCTTCACCGTCGAGACCGGCAACATCGGCCACGGCGGCTTCGTGGTCGCCCGCCACGAGGGGGTCGTCGTCTTCGTCCGGCACGCGCTGCCGGGGGAGCGGGTCGTCGCCGAGGTCACCGAGGGCCGTGAGGGCGACCGGTTCCTGCGCGCGGACGCCGTCGAGGTGCTCGACGCCTCACCCGACCGGGTGCCGCCGCCGTGCCCGTTCGCCGGACCCGGGCGCTGCGGCGGCTGCGACTTCCAGCACGTGGCGCTGCCCGCGCAGCGCGGCCTCAAGGCGGCGGTCGTCGCCGAGCAGCTGCGCCGGCTGGCCGGGCTCGACGTGGACGTCACCGTCGAGGAGGTGCCGGGCGCCGTCGACGGCCTCGGCTGGCGCACCCGGGTGCAGTGGGCGGTCGCCCGCGGCACGCTCGGGCTCCGCAAGCACCGCTCCCACGACGTCGTGCCGGTGGACCGCTGCCGGATCGCGCATCCCGCGATCGCGGACGCCCCGCCGTCACCCGACGGGGTCGAGGGCGTGACCGGGGTCGAGACGATCGTCGCGTCGGACGGCGAGACGCTGACCCTGCTGACCACCCGCGACGGCCGCACCTTCGCCGACGGCCCGACGGTGCTGCACGAGCAGGCGGCCGGGCGCACGTTCGAGGTGACCGGCTCCGGCTTCTGGCAGGTGCACCCCGGGGCGGCCGACACGCTGGTCGCCGCGGTGCTCGACGGCCTCGACCCGCGGCCGGGGGAGCGGGCCGCCGACCTCTACTCCGGGGTCGGGCTGTTCTCGGCGGCGCTGGCCGAGCGGGTCGGCACGGGCGGCCACGTGGTCGCCGTCGAGTCCGACGAGGCCGCCGTCGACGACGCGCAGCAGAACCTCTCCGACCTCCACCAGGTCGCGGTCGCTCGCCGACCGGGTCGACCGGGCGCTGGCCGCGGACCTGGTCGGACCGCGCGACCTGGTCGTCCTCGACCCGCCCCGCACCGGCGCCCGGCGCGACGTCGTCGAGGGGATCGTCGCGCTGGCCCCCCGGGCAGTCGCGTACGTCGCCTGCGACCCGGCGGCGCTGGCCCGCGACGTCGCGATCTTCGCCGAGCACGGCTACGCGCTCACGTCCCTGCGGGCGTTCGACCTGTTCCCGATGACCCACCACGTCGAGTGCGTCGCCGTACTGTCTCGGCGTGGCGTGATACCGGATGCAGGTTCTGCCCTGCCCATGGGTGACATGCCATGGGAGATGCAGTTCTCCATGGGAAGCCCGGACGTCGCGAAGTTCCGTGGGGAGTGCCGGTTCTCCTGCATCCCCTGGTAATCATGGCGCTCGGCCCGGTGACGCGATGTCCGGCGTCGTGTATCTTGATGTCAAGACATATGGCTGGTCCCGCTGTTCCGTGGGTACGTCCGCGACGGCAAGATGGGGCCGGACGACCAAACTGAACCCTGCTGAGGAGATGCCGGATGTCGAGTGTCGACAGCTTTGGTGCCAAGGGCACGCTGGACGTGGACGGGAAGTCCTACGAGATCTACCGGCTGAACGCCGTCACGGGTGAGGGTCTGCCCGACGACGCTGTCGACTCGCTGCCGTACAGCCTCAAGGTGCTGCTCGAGAACCTGCTGCGCACCGAGGACGGCGCGAACATCACCGCGGACGACATCAAGGCGCTGGCCGGCTGGGACGCGGACGCGGACCCCAGCAAGGAGATCCAGTTCACGCCGGCGCGCGTGATCATGCAGGACTTCACCGGCGTGCCGTGCGTCGTCGACCTGGCCACCATGCGCGAGGCGATGTCCGAGCTCGGCGGCGACGCCACCAAGATCAACCCGCTCGCCCCGGCCGAGATGGTCATCGACCACTCCGTCATCGCCGACGTGTTCGGCACGCCGGAGGCGTTCGAGCGCAACGTCGAGATCGAGTACGAGCGCAACAAGGAGCGCTACCAGTTCCTGCGCTGGGGCCAGGGCGCCTTCGACGACTTCAAGGTCGTCCCGCCCGGCACCGGCATCGTCCACCAGGTCAACATCGAGCACCTGGCGCGCACGGTCTTCACCCGCGAGAGCGACGGCACCACGGTCGCGTACCCGGACACCTGCGTCGGCACCGACTCGCACACCACGATGGTCAACGGCATCGGCGTCGTCGGCTGGGGCGTCGGCGGCATCGAGGCGGAGGCCGCGATGCTCGGCCAGCCGGTGTCGATGCTCATCCCGCGGGTGGTCGGCTTCAAGCTGAGCGGCGACCTGCCCGAGGGCGCGACCGCCACCGACCTGGTGCTCACGATCACCGAGATGCTGCGCAAGCACGGCGTGGTCGGCAAGTTCGTGGAGTTCTACGGCCCCGGCGTCTCGGCGCTGCCGCTGGCCAACCGCGCCACCATCGGCAACATGTCGCCGGAGTTCGGCTCGACCATCGCGGTCTTCCCGATCGACGAGGAGACCACGAAGTACCTCGAGCTCACCGGCCGCTCCGAGGAGCAGCTCAAGCTGGTCGAGACCTACGCCAAGGAGCAGGGCCTCTGGCACGACCCCGACGCCGAGCCGCGCTTCTCCGAGAAGCTCGAGCTCGACCTCGCCACCGTCGTCCCGTCGCTGGCCGGCCCGAAGCGCCCGCAGGACCGCGTGTCGCTGGCCGACGCGAAGCAGGCCTTCCGCGGCGCCCTCGCCGACTACGTCGAGGAGGACGAGCAGGGGTACGACGAGTCGGTGGCCGAGTCCTTCCCGGCCTCCGACTCCCCGTCGCACACGGGCAACGGCTCCGCGGCCCCGACCGACCACCTGTCCGCCGCGCCCAAGGACGGCGGCCGCCCGAGCAACCCGGCGATGGTCACCCTCGAGGACGGCACGAAGTTCGAGCTCGACCACGGCGCCGTCGCGATCGCGGCGATCACGTCGTGCACCAACACCTCGAACCCGTCGGTGATGATCGGCGCGGCGCTGCTCGCGAAGAAGGCCGTCGAGAAGGGCCTGCAGCGCAAGCCGTGGGTCAAGACGACGCTGGCCCCGGGCTCGAAGGTCGTCTCCGACTACTACGAGCGCGCCGGCCTGACGCCGTACCTCGACAAGCTCGGCTTCAACCTCGTCGGCTACGGCTGCACCACCTGCATCGGCAACTCCGGCCCGCTCATCCCCGAGGTGTCGCAGGCGGTCAACGACAACGACCTGTCCGTCGTCTCGGTGCTGTCCGGCAACCGCAACTTCGAGGGCCGGATCAACCCGGACGTGAAGATGAACTACCTCGCGTCGCCGCCGCTGGTGGTCGCCTACGCGCTGGCCGGGTCGATGGACCTCGACCTGTTCAACGACCCGCTGGGCCAGGACAGCGACGGCAACGACGTGTTCATGAAGGACATCTGGCCGACCGCCGTCCGAGGTCGAGGAGGTCATCGCGCAGGCGATCACCTCCGACATGTTCACCGACGACTACGCCGACGTGTTCGCCGGCGACGAGCGCTGGCAGAACCTCGAGACGCCGTCCGGCGACACGTTCGCCTGGGACGAGGAGTCGACGTACGTCCGGAAGCCGCCGTACTTCGACGGCATGCCGGAGGAGCCCACCGCCGTCGAGGACATCGAGGGCGCGCGGGTGCTCGCCAAGCTCGGCGACTCGGTCACCACCGACCACATCTCGCCCGCCGGTGCGATCAAGAAGGACTCGCCGGCCGGGAAGTACCTCGCCGAGCACGGCGTCGAGAACCGCGACTTCAACTCCTACGGCTCGCGTCGCGGCAACCACGAGGTGATGATCCGCGGCACGTTCGCGAACATCCGGCTGCGCAACCAGCTCGCGCCGGGCACCGAGGGCGGCTTCACCGTCGACTTCACGCAGGACGACAAGCCGGTGACGACGATCTTCGAGGCGAGCGAGAAGTACCTCGCCGCGGGGACGCCGCTGGTGATCCTGTCCGGCAAGGAGTACGGCTCCGGCTCGTCGCGCGACTGGGCGGCGAAGGGTACGGCGCTGCTCGGCGTCAGGGCCGTCATCGCCGAGTCCTACGAGCGGATCCACCGCTCGAACCTCATCGGCATGGGTGTGCTGCCGCTGCAGTACCCCGAGGGCGAGAACGCCGAGTCGCTCGGCCTGACCGGCGAGGAGACCTTCTCGATCACCGGCGTGACCGCGCTCAACGACGGCACCACGCCGAAGACCGTGAAGGTGAAGGCCGGCGACGTCGAGTTCGACGCGGTCGTGCGCATCGACACCCCGGGCGAGGCGGACTACTACCGCCACGGCGGGATCATGCAGTACGTGCTGCGGAGCCTGCTGAAGAAGTAGCGGCGGGAGACCCCTCCGAACACACCCCCTCGTGCGTGTCACTGATGAAGAGTGACATCACGAGGGGGTTTCCATGTCCGTGGACGTGTACGAGCGGCTCGGCGGAGGCACTCGGCATCTCGGTGGGGACCGTGATGTCGCAGGCCCGGGGCCCGTTGGGGCGGCTGCGGGTCAGCGCAGGCCGACCTTCCGCGAGCACACCGGCCAGGCACCCCAGCCCTGCCGGGCCCTGACCCGCTCGGCGACCCGGATCTGCTGGAGGCGGCTCGCCCGGTGGGCGCTGGAGGCGTAGCGGGTGCCGCCGAAACCGCGCCAGGTGGAGGCGCTGAACTGCAGGCCGCCGTAGTAGCCGTTCCCGGTCGCGATGTGCCAGCGACCGCCGGACTCGCACGAGGCGAGGCGGTCCCAGGCGCGCAGGGGTGCGGCGTCCGCGGAGCCCGCGGTCACGGCGGGGACGAGGGTGGCGAGCACCAGGGCGGGCAGGGCAAGGAGCATGCGCAGGCGCATGAGAACCGACCTCTCCGACGCCTGCGGAATTAGCTGTCGGGTTCGGGCGGAAGGTCTCGCCCGGCCGGTCGTGCCGGCTTCACCCCGAGGCGCTCCCTCGTGTGCTGGAGCGCCGCAACGCGGTGGGTTTCCCGCTCCTGCCCGGTGACGCAGGGGACGGCACCGGTCGCGGGCAGGACTCGGCGGGACGCCGGTGCCGGGTCCGTGGACCGGACCCGCAGGGAGAGTGGACCGCCCGGCTTCTCTTGAAACGTCCGGCGTCGATCGGCCTAGGCAGGCGTGACAGCATGGCCCGCATGATCGTGGCGTTCAGCATCAGCCCGTCCGGAGGTGACGAGACCGGTGGCGTCAGTGAGGCAGTGGCCGAGGCGGTCCGCGTCGTCCGCGCCTCCGGCCTGCCCTGCGAGACCAACGCGATGTTCACCAACATCGAGGGGGAGTGGGACGAGGTGATGGCGGTGGTCAAGCAGGCCGTCGACGTCGTCGCCGCCACCTCGCCGCGCGTCGGCCTGGTCCTCAAGGCCGACATCCGTCCCGGGTACGACGGGCAGCTGACCGCCAAGGTCGAGCGGATCGAGTCCGCGTTGTCGAAGGGGGAGGGCCTTGCGTAGCGAGACCCTTCGTGTGCGCACCGGGTCGACGGACGTGGTGCGCGACCTCACCCGGGAGTGCGCCACGTTCGTGCGCGACGAGACCGACGGGCTGCTGCACGTGTTCGTGCCGCACGCGACCGCGGGGATCGCGATCCTCGAGACCGGTGCCGGCAGCGACGACGACCTGCTCGCCGCGCTCGAGGACCTGCTGCCCGGCGACGACCGCTGGCGGCACCAGCACGGCACCCCTGGGCACGGTCGCTCGCACGTGATGCCGGCGCTCGTGCCGCCGTACGCCACCGTCCCGGTGCTCGGCGGCCGGCTCGCGCTCGGCACCTGGCAGAGCATCTGCCTGGTCGACCTCAACGTCGACAACCCGGACCGCGAGGTGCGGCTGTCGTTCCTCCCCGGCTGAGGAGCCTCAGTAGCCGCTGCCCGCGGGGAGTCCCTGGGTGCCGAGGTACCAGACCGCCGAGGTCAGCACCGTCACGACCAGCAGGGTGAACAGGACGCCGCCCGCCACCGGCACCAGCCAGGGCGGTGACGCCGCGGCGTGCAGGCCCACGACCTTCACGACGAAGGCGCCGTAGACCAGGCAGCCGGCCAGCGAGTGCAGCAGCACCCGGCCGGTGTAGGACTCGAAGCCGATCGACCACAGGCAGTGGTAGGCGACCGGAAGGCTCACCAGCAGCGCGAGGGCGCCCAGCGAGCGGTGCACCAGCCCGAGCCGCGGCGGTGCCTCGAGACCGAGCCGGCCGTACATCCACAGCGCCGTCACCAGCTGCGCCAGCACCAGGACACCGGTGACGAGGGCCAGCCAGACCTTCATCTGGATCATGCCGCCGAAGCCGAACAGCACGATGGTCCCGCCCGTGGGGGTGTGCACCTTGCCGTAGACGCCGAGGAGCACCGACAGCAGCGCGCCGGCAGCCACCGCGACCAGCACGAGCCGGCGGCCACGGGCATCCGTGTGCACGCCTGGAACCGCGTCCATACCCGTGATGTTCCGCCCGCCCGGACGGCGGTGTCGATGGCCCGGACGGGCTCCTCAAGTCACTTCCAAGTCCGCCCCAAGCGCAGCGTCCGAGAGTCCTCTCACCAGCCTTCGACCATCCCTCGAACAGGAAGAGGACGCGACGATGACCACGACGCACACCACGACGCAGGCCACGGCGAACGTCGAGCAGTGGCGCCTGCCCCGGCAGGCCGCGGCCCCGGAGGGGCCGGTCGACGTGAAGATGATGTACGTCATGCACCACGCGTTCCGGCGCGACCTGGTGATGTTCGCCGAAGCGGCGGCCGTGACCCCGGCCGACGACCGGGAGGTGTGGCGGGCGCTGTCGCGCCGCTGGCAGATCTTCAGCGAGATCCTGCACCACCACCACTCCGGTGAGGACGCCGGCCTGTGGCCGTGGCTGCTGCGGGTCGCCGACGCCGACGAGCGGGCCACCCTCGACGCGATGGAGGCCGAGCACGCCGAGATCGACCCGATCCTCAGCGCCTGCGCGAAGGGCTTCGAGCGGGTCACCACGGCCACCGACCCGGTCGCCGCCGCACACCTCGCCGACCGGCTCGCCGCCGCCCGGGACACGCTCCTCGCCCACATGGGGCACGAGGAGTGCGACGCCCTGGCGCTGGTCCAGAAGCACATGACCCAGGAGGACTGGGACCACGTCGTCGAGAACAACTTCGACAAGAAGGTCGCGCCGAAGCTCCTGCTCGCCGCCGTCCCGTGGATCGCCCACGAGCTCCCGCGCGACGCCGTCGACGAGCTGCTGGCCGACGCCGGGACGCCGATGAAGGTGATCTGGCTGGCGACGCGCCGCCGCTTCGAGCGCCTCGACGCGCGGGCCACGCGGCACGTGTGAGGTCAGGCAACGCTGGTTTCGAGGCTCTCGCAGGCTCGCACCTCAACCAGCGTGGGTGCCTACGGCAGGAGCAGCATGGTGTCGCCGAACTCGTGCCAGAGGTAGCGCTGCGGCCCGTGCGTCACCGCGTCGTAGGCCCGGTCGACCAGCCGGTCCCCGGCGACCGCCCGCAGCAGGTCGATGTGGCTGGCCTCCGCCTCGTGCAGGCCGGTGAGCAGCCCGTCGACCACCCGGGCCGGCCGGCGCGGCCCCAGCACCAGCGAGGTCCAGCCCGCCGACGCGTGCACGCGGCCGCGCCGGTCGGCGACGGTCTCGAGCGCGCGGACGGCGGTCGTGCCCACGCCGACCACCCGGCGGCCGGCCTCCCGGGTGGCGTTGACCAGCCGGGCGGTGGCATCGGGCACGACGAGCTGCTCCGGCTGCGGCGGCTCGTGCGACTCCTGGCTGGAGACCCCGGTGTGCAGCACGACCGGCGCGACGACCACCCCACGGGCCAGGAGGCGCACGAGCACCCGTTCGGACAGAGGGCGCCCGGCGCTCGGCATCTCCGCGCTGCCCGGCACCTCGGCGTAGACGTTCTGCCGGTCCGCGAGCGGCCACTCGCCGTCGAGGTACGGGTAGGCGATCGGTCGCCCGTGCTCGATGAGGTACGTCGTCCGATCCGTCGCCGGGACCGGGGTCATCCGCCACAGCCGGTGCTGCCCTGCGGGGTGCGGTCCGCGCACCCGCAGGTCGAGCCCGCCGGGCAGGTGCAGGACCGCCCCGTCCGTCGTACGCCCGGGGCCGGAGTTGTCGGCGCGACGTACCTCCACGACCCAGTCGCCGTCGTCGAGCTCGGTCGACACGTGCAGGGTCGGACCGTCCGGCAGGTCGACCGCGGCCGGAAGGGTGGCGGAGGTGTTCACGACCAGCAGGTCGCCGGGGTGCAGGACGTCGGGCAGGTCCGTGACCCGGCGGTGCTGCAGCCGGTGGGGTGCGGCGACCAGCATCCGCACCTCGTCGCGGGCCAGGCCGCGGGCCTCCGGCGGGGTGTGCGCCTCGCGGTCGTCGGGCAGGTCGAAGGCGAGCGCGCTCACGCGCTCGCCCCGACGGCGACGTCGGCGGCCCGGTAGCGACCGCTCGGCAGGTACCCGTCCAGCAATGCCAGCAGGTGCGGGACGACGGTGGCCGGCTCGGGCCGGTCGGAGATGTCCTCGCCCGGGAAGGCGTCCTGGTGCATCGTCGTGCGCATGTCGCCGGGGTCGACGGCGTAGACCCGCAGGTCCGGCTGTTCCGCCGCCAGGATCCGGGTGAGGTGGTCGAGGGCGGCCTTGGACGCGCCGTACGCGCCCCAGCCCTCGTAGGGCTCCACCGACGCGTCGCTGGTGATGTTGAGGACCGTGCCGCGCCGCGCGACGAGCTGGGGGAGCAGGGCGCGGGTCAGGGCGTGCGGGGCGACCACGTTGGTGAGCAGCACGTCGTCGAGGACGTCGTGGGTCAGGTCGGCCAGCCGTGGCATCGGGCTGGCGCCGAGGGTGCTGGCGTTGTTGACCAGCAGGTCGGCGCCGCCGAGGCGGGCGGCCGCGTCCGCGAGCGCCTGGCGGTGGGCCGGGTCGGTGACGTCGCCCGGTACGGCGTGCGCGGTGCTCGACCCCACGGCGGCGGCCAGGGCGTCGGCGTCACGGGCGTCCACGACCAGCTCCCAGCCGCGCGCGTCCAGCGCGTGGGCCAGGGCGGCGCCGAGCCCGCGGGAGGCTCCGGTGATGACTGCGACAGGCATGTCTCTCCTCGTTGTCTTGAACAGGTGCGAGGAGACGAGCCTGCAACCTCAAGTGAACTTGAAGTCAAGCCCGAGGTCGGCGTGCGGCTACTCGGCGGGCTCCAGGGACATCGAGATGCTGTTGATGCAGTAGCGCTGGCCGGTCGGGGTGCCGAAGCCGTCGTCGAACACGTGCCCCAGGTGCGAGCCGCAGCTGGCGCACCGCACCTCGACGCGCTTCATGCCGTGGGAGCTGTCCTCGATGTACTCCACCCGGTCCTCGGCCAGCGGCGCGTAGAACGACGGCCACCCGCAGTGCGAGTCGAACTTGGTCTCGGACTTGAACAGCTCGGCCTGGCAGGCGCGGCAGCGGTAGACGCCGACGGTCTTGGTGTCGGTGTACTCACCGGTGAACGCGCGCTCCGTGCCGGCCCGGCGCAGCACGGCGTACTCGTCGCGCGAGAGCTGCTCGCGCCACTCCTGGTCGGTCTTCTCCACCTGGTAGCCCATGCCTCCAGCGTACGGACCGGGGCCAGGCAGGGCCTTGCGCTCCGGTGACGCCACTACGCTCGGGCCATGGCCACTCCTGCGACCGAGGTCGACGCCGCCGGACGTCCGGTTCGCGTCTCGAGCCCCGACCGGGTGATCTACGAGGCGACCGACACCACGCCCGAGGTCACCAAGCTGATGGTGGTGGAGTACTACGTCTCCGTCGGAGACGGCATCCTGCGCGCCCTCCGCGACCGTCCGACCGCGCTGGAACGCTGGCCCAAGGGTGTGCGCGAGGGCATCGTGCTGAGCACCGGCTACGGCGACAAGGCCGACGCGTTCTACCAGAAGCGGGTCCCCAAGGGCGCCCCCGAGTACGTCGAGACCGCGACCGTCACGTTCCCGTCGGGCCGCACCGCCGACGAGGTCTGCCCGACCGAGGTCGCAGTAGTGGCCTGGGCCGCGCAGATGGGCACCCTCACCTTCCACCCCTGGCCGGTGCGACGGGACCGCCCGGACCACCCCGACGAGCTGCGCATCGACCTCGACCCGCACGGCTCGACCGGCTTCCGGGACGCGGTCCGGGTGGCCGGCGCCGCGCGCGGGCTGCTCGAGGACCTCGGCCTGCGCGGCTTCCCGAAGACCAGCGGCAACCGGGGCATCCACGTCTATGTCCGCCTCGAGCCGCGCTGGGAGTTCGTCGACGTGCGGCACGCCGCCATCGCGTTCGGCCGCGAGCTGTCGCGGCGCACCACTGGTGTCACCACGAACTGGTGGAAGGAGGAGCGCGGCGACAACATCTTTGTGGACTACAACCAGAACTCACGCGACCGCACCATCGCCTCGGCCTACAGCCTGCGACCCAAGCCTGGCGCGCCGGTGAGCACACCGATGGACTGGGACGAGCTGGCCGAGGTGGAGGACCCGCGGGCGTTCAACCTGTTCACCGTGCCCGAGCGGTTCGCCGAGCGCGGAGACGTGCACGCCGCCATCGACGACCACCCCGGTGACCTGACCCCGCTGCTCGACCTCTACGCCGAGCAGGTCCGCAACGGGCAGGGCGAGATGCCCTACCCGCCCGACTACCCGAAGATGCCGGGCGAGCCGCCGCGCGTGCAGCCGAGCAAGAAGGTGGCGGCCCACTGGGACGCCGACGGCAACTGGATCGAGAAGCCATGACCGAGGTCCCCGAGTTCCCGGAGCCGCGCGGCGACGAGAGCGACCCGGCGAGGCTGTTCGCGCGCTACCTGGAGTTCTACCGCGAGACGGTGCTCCGCAAGGCGGCGGCGCTGGCGCCCGAGGAGCAGCGCACGAGCCGGCTGCGGTCGGGCTGGTCGCCGCTGGAGATGGTCAGCCACCTCGCGCACATGGAGCGCCGCTGGTTCGTGTGGGGCTTCCTGGCCGAGCAGGTCCCCGACCCGTGGGGCGAGGACCGTGACGACCGGTGGCACGTGCCGGACGACCTCACGCTCGACGACCTGGCGGGGATGCTGCGCGACGTGGGACGACGTACGACGGACGTCCTGGCCACCCGCGCCCTCGACGAGGTCGCACCGGCCGGACCGCGGTTCGGGGACGAGCCGCCGACGTTGTCGTGGATCTGCTTCCACGTGCTCCAGGAGTACGCCCGTCATGCCGGGCACCTCGACGTCGCGGTCGAGCTTGCCGGCGGCCCGGTCGGCGAGTAGCCGCCGACCTGTCAGGCGGTGACGTCGTCAGGGCGACGTGAGCGCCTGACAACTCAGAAGCCGGTGACGCCCTCGCCGCCGTAGTGGTCGGCCTGCTCGTCGAAGTTCTCGTGCTCGAGCAGGTGCAGGATCGGCACCCCGAGCTTGCGACGGGCCCGCGAGGTCCAGTCGACGTGGAAGAACTCCGCGATCACGTGCTTGCGGGTGAGGATGATCGCCTCGGCGGCCTGGACCTCGGCCACCTTGGCGGCCAGTGCCTCGACCGGCTCGGCGCTCACCACCTCACCGTTGACGTCGGCACCCTGGCCCTTGAGCTTGGCCACGCAGCCGTCGCAGTCGGTGCGCGCCTGGTCCAGCAGCTCGCGCTGGACCTCCTGGATGTTCTCGCTGTCCATCACGAGAGCGGGCGAGGCCAGCACCTCGCTTGCCGCGATCGACCCCATCGCGGACTCCACGCGCGCCGCGGCGTCCTCGACCGGCAGGAGCACGTGGTAGCGGACCGGGTCCTCCACGTCCTGGTGCAGGCTGCGGACCTGTGCGGCGTCTTCGGCAGACAGTGGCTGCTCGACCAGCAGCACCACGTC
Organism: uncultured Actinomycetota bacterium; assembly: GCA_963827435.1. Classification (GTDB taxonomy): domain Bacteria; phylum Actinomycetota; class Actinomycetes; order Propionibacteriales; family Nocardioidaceae; genus Nocardioides_B. Next base: position 181,242 of record CAWHAU010000005.1, on the reverse strand, counting down.
GTACGTCCTCTCGCTCATGCGCACAGCGTAGTCCTGTGCGTCACCCGGAGAGCACCTCTGCGAGGTCGTAGGACACGACTTCCTCGAGCTGCTCGTAGCCGCACGACTCCGGGTCGCGGTCCGGCCGCCAGCGCTTGAACTGAGCGGTGTGCCGGAAACGGCTGCCCTCCATGTGGTCGTAACCGACCTCGACCACCCGCTCGGGCCGCAGCGGCGTGAACGACAGGTCCTTGCCGGCGCTCCACCGGCTCTGCGTGCCGGGCACCCGGTCGGGGTTGGCGATCGCCCACTCGCTCCACTCGCCCCAGGGGTGCTCGCTGAGGTCCTCGCAGACCAGCGGCTGCAGCTCCTCGATCAGCTCCGCGCGCCGCTGGGCGGTGAACGACGCGGACACCCCGATGTGCTGCAGCCGGCCCTGCCCGTCGTACAGACCGAGCAGCAGGGACCCGAGCAGCGGCCTCTCCTTCGTCGACGTCTTGTGCTCGCGGTAGCCGGCGACGACCACGTCGGCCGTCCGCTCGTGCTTGATCTTGAGCATGGTGCGGGCGTTCGGCTGGTACGTCGCCCCGAGCGGCTTGGCGACCACGCCGTCGAGCCCGGCGCCCTCGAACCGCTGGAACCACTGCTCGGCCTCGGCCGCGTCGGTGGTGGTCCGGGTCAGGTGGATCGGGGGTACGACGTCCGCCAGCGCCTCCTCGAGACGGGCGCGCCGCACCTCGAACGGCTCCTTCACCAGCGACTCGTCGCCCAGCGCCAGCAGGTCGAACGCGACGAACCCCGCCGGCGTCGTCTCCGCCAGCATCCGGACCCGGCTGTCGGCGGGGTGGATCCGCTCCTGGAGCTTCTCGAACTCGAGGCGGTCGTCGATGGCGACGAAGAGCTCGCCGTCCAGCACGCACCGCTCCGGCAGGGAGGCCTTCACCGCCTCGACGACCTCGGGGAAGTAGCGGGTCAGCGGCTTGGTGTTGCGGCTGGCCAGCTCGACCTCGTCGCCGTCGCGGAACACGATGCACCGGAAGCCGTCCCACTTGGGCTCGAAGACCAGGCCGCCGTGCTTGGCGGGGTCGGGGATGCCCTTCACGGACTTGGCGAGCATCGGCTGGACCGGAGGCATCACGGGGAGATCCACGGGCCCATCGTAGGGTTGCCGGGTGCCGATCCACCTCACCGAGCGCGACCCCCGGGTCCCCGCGGATCGGCTCGTCGCGGAGCTGGTCCCGCCACCGCGGTTCTCCGACGTCAGCTTCGACAGCTACCGCCCCGACCCGGCCCAGCCGTCGCAGCAGCAGGCCGTCGACGTGCTGCGGGAGTTCACGGGGACGCTGGGGGAGCGGCCGAGGAAGCGCCGGTTCCGGGCGTCGAGGACGCCCAGCGGCCCCGGCGGGATCTACCTCGACGGCGGCTACGGCGTCGGCAAGACCCACCTGCTCGCCTCCCTGTGGCACACCGCGCCGGGTCCCAAGCTGTTCGCGACGTTCGTCGAGCTGACCCACCTCGTCGGGGCCCTCGGCTTCCACGACGCGGTCGCCGCCCTGTCGACGTACACGCTGGTCTGCGTCGACGAGTTCGAGCTCGACGACCCGGGCGACACGGTCCTGGTGTCCACGCTGCTGACCCGGCTGCGCGAGGCCGGCGTCCGGCTCGCCGCCACGTCGAACACCCTGCCCGGCAAGCTCGGCGAGGGCCGCTTCGCCACCGACGACTTCCTGCGCGAGATCCAGGGGCTCTCGGCGCATTTCGAGTCGGTGCGGATCGACGGTGAGGACTACCGGCACCGCGGCCTCCCCGAAGCACCCGACGCCCCGGACCTCGACGCCGTCCGCCGGGTGGCCGAGGAGGAGGGCGCGACGTACGACCACTTCGTCGACCTGTCCCGGCACCTCGCCCAGGTGCACCCGTCGAAGTACGGCGCCCTGCTCGACGGCGTGCGGGTGGTCTGCCTGGAGGACGTGCGGACGGTCGACGACCAGGCCGTCGCGCTGCGGCTGGTGGTGCTCGCGGACCGGATGTACGACCGGGACCTGCCGGTCGTCGCCAGCGGCGTCACCTTCGACGCGCTGTTCGCGTCGCCGCTGCTGGAGGGCGGCTACCGGAAGAAGTACTTCCGCGCCGTCAGCCGGCTCGTCGCGCTCGCCCGGGAGGGCGACACGCTGGTGAGTCGGTAGGTTGCCGTCATGGCACACCCTTCCTTCACCGAGCGCCTCACCGTCCCGCGCGGACCGGTCGACCTCGCGTCGTACGACCCGCACGGGAAGCCCGGCTTCGACGGCCCCAAGCAGGAGGGAAAGGCGGCGCTCTACGCGATGGGCGACGAGCTGGCCGACCTCCAGGAGCGGCTGTTCGCCGAGGGGCGGACCGACGGCACCCGCAACATCCTGCTGGTGCTCCAGGGGATGGACACCTCCGGCAAGGGCGGCGTCATCCGGCACGCGGTCGGCCTGGTCGACCCGCAGGGCGTGCGGATCACGTCGTTCAAGGCGCCGACCGAGGAGGAGCGGGCCCACGACTTCCTGTGGCGGGTGGAGCGGCGGTTGCCCGATCCCGGGATCATCGGGGTGTTCGACCGCTCGCACTACGAGGACGTGCTGATCGCGCGGGTGCGGGGGCTGGCGCCGGCGGAGGAGATCGAGCGCCGCTACGGGGCGATCAACGACTTCGAGAAGCGCCTCGTCGACGGCGGCACCACCGTGGTCAAGTGCATGCTGCACATCTCCGCCGAGGAGCAGAAGGAGCGGCTGCTCGCCCGCCTCGACGACCCGACCAAGCGCTGGAAGTTCAACCCCGGCGACGTCGACGAGCGGCAGCACTGGTCGGAGTACGTGCGCGCCTACGAGATCGCGCTCGAGCGGACCAACACCGAGCACGCGCCGTGGCTGATCGTGCCCGGCGACCGCAAGTGGTTCGGCAAGCTCGCCGTCGCGCAGGTGCTGCTCGAGACCCTCGAGCGTCTCGATCCCGGCTGGCCGCCGGCCGACTACGACATCGAGGAGCAGGAGCGCCGGCTGCTCGAGGAGCACCTGGACCTGTGAGCCTGCGCCAGGTCACCGCCACCCGCTACGTCGCGCCCCTGCGTGAGGGCGGCTCGCTGCCCGGGATCGTCGAGGCGGACGACCTCGGCACCTACGTCTGCAAGTTCCGCGGCGCCGGCCAGGGGCTGAAGGTGCTCGTCGCCGAGGTGGTCGTCGGCGAGCTCGCCCGCGCGCTCGGCATCCGCACCCCCGACCTGGTCACCGTCGACCTGGTCGAGGCGATCGGCCGCTACGAGGCCGACGAGGAGGTGCAGGACCTGCTGACCGCGAGCATCGGGGTCAACCTCGGCGTCGACTTCCTGCCCGGCTCGTTCGGGTACGACGCCGGGTGCACGCCCGACCCGGCGGTCGCGGCCGCGGTGCTCTGGCTCGACGCGCTGACCGCGAACGTCGACCGCTCCTGGCGCAACCCCAACCTGCTGGTGTGGCACGGCGACCTGTGGGCCATCGACCACGGCGCCTGCCTGTACTTCCACCACGGCTGGTCCGGCGGCATCGGGTCGGCCGAGCGCTTCGCGCACCAGCCCTACGACGCGTCGGACCACGTCCTCGTGGAGCACCGCGACGGTGTCCCCGACGCTGACGCGGAGCTCGCGCCGAAGGTGACCCGCGACCTCCTGGGTGACGTGCTCGCACTCGTGCCCGACGCGTGGCTCGAGCCGGTGCCGGGGGCGGCGACGCCGGACGACCTGCGCGCGGCGTACGCCGGCTTCCTGCTGGCCCGGGTCACCGGCGACCGCGCCTGGCTCCCCCTGGCGGGTGCGGCATGACCCGGATGCCGTTCCAGTACGTCGTCCTGCGCTGCGTCCCGCGCGTCGACCGCGAGGAGTTCGTCAACGTCGGCGTGGTCCTCTACTGCCAGCAGGCCGAGGTGCTCGAGGCCCGCTGCCACGTCGACCCGGCCCGGCTCAGGGCGCTGACCCCCGACGTCGACGTGGACGCGGTCTGCTCGGCGCTGCGGGCCGTCGAGGCGGTCTGCCGCGGGGACCGGACCGCCGGTGAGGCCGGCCGCGCCCCGATGGGCACCCGCTTCGGCTTCGTGAAGGCGCCCCGCAGCACCGTCGTCCAGCCCGGCCCCGTCCACGGTGGCACCACCGGCGACCCCGTCGCCGAGGTCGAGCACCTCCTGGACCGCCTGGTCCGCTGAGGGTTTACCAGGGGATGCAGGAAATCTGCACCTGCCCATGGGTTGCCCACCGTGGGGAGGTGCAGATTTCCGTGGGAGGAACGGCTCGCCCGCGCGTCAGAGGTTGATCATGTGGCCGGCGATGCCCTCGACGGCCTCCTTGACCGCCTCGGACAGCGTCGGGTGCGCGAACACGTTGCGCGCCACCTCGTCGGCCGTGAGGTCCCAGCGCTGCGCGAGCGTGAGCGCCGGCAGCAGCTCGGTCACGTCGGGGCCGATCAGGTGCGCGCCGAGGATCTCGTTGTACTTCGCGTCCGCGACGATCTTGACGAACCCGACCGCGTCGCCGAGACCCTGCGCCTTGCCGTTGGCGGAGAACGGGAACTTCGCGGTCTTCACGTCGTACCCCTTCTCCTTGGCCTGCTCCTCGGAGTAGCCGAAGGAGGCGACCTGCGGCTGGCAGTACGTCGCCCGGGGGATGAAGTCGATCGCGACCGGCATCGTCTCGGCACCGGCGATCGTCTCGGCCACCACGATGCCCTGGGCCTCGGCCGTGTGCGCCAGCATCAGCAGGCCCGTGCAGTCGCCGATGGCGTAGACGCCGTCGATGTTGGTGCGGCCGTACTCGTCGATGTCGATCGCACCGCGGTCGGTGAGCTTCACCCCGGCCGCGTCCAGGCCGAAGCCCTCGACGCGTGGTGCGAACCCGATGGCCTGCAGCACCTTGTCGGTCTCGATGACCTGCTGGTCGCCGCCGTTGGCGGGGGAGACGGTCACCTTGACCTTGTCGCCGGAGTCGTCGATGGACTCGACCTTGGTCGAGAGCATGACGTTGACGCCGAGCTTCTTGTAGTGCTTGAGCAGCTCCTTGGACACCTCGGCGTCCTCGGTCGGCACCATCCGGTCGAGGAACTCGACGATCGTGACGTCGACGCCGAAGTTCTTCATGACGTAGGCGAACTCCACGCCGATGGCGCCGGAGCCGGCGATCACGATCGAGGCGGGGAGCTCGGCGTCGAGGATCTGCTCCTCGTAGGTGACCACGCGCTCGGACAGCGAGGTGCCCGGGATCAGCCGGGTGGTCGCGCCGGTGGCGATGATCAGGTTGTCGTAGGTCAGCTGCTCGGTGGAGCCGTCCTTCTGCTTCACGTCCATCGACCGGTCGCCGGTGAGCGTGCCCCAGCCGTCGACCTCCGTGATCTTGTTCTTCTTCATCAGGAAGTGGACGCCCTTGACGATGCCGTCGGACACCTTGCGGCTGCGGGCGTGCGTCGGGCCGAAGTCCATCGACGCGTCGCCGGTGATGCCGAACTTGTCCTTCTCGTGGGTGATGATGTGCGCGAGCTCCGCGTTGCGCAGCAGCGCCTTCGACGGGATGCACCCGACGTTGAGGCACACACCGCCCCAGTACTTGTCCTCCACGACGGCAACCTTCTTGCCGAGCTGGGCGGCGCGGATGGCGGCGACGTACCCACCGGGGCCGGCACCGAGAACGACGACGTCGAAGTGTTGGCTCATGGGACAGAGCCTATGGGGTCGCCGCCGCAACCCGAACAAAGGTCTCGCGGGTCACATGACGCCGCCGCACCGCGCCGGTCAGACCGGGACGAGCTCGACCGCGCCGACGGCGTACCGGGCCAGCACCGTGCGCGCGACCTCCGGGTCGGCGCCGAGCGGCGCGGACACGGCGACGGCTCCGGCCTCGAGCGCGAGCTCTGCGGCCCGGTCCGGCAGGGTGCCGGGTGCCAGGAACAGCGACCCCACGGCGATGTGCCGGCGCCCCTCGGCGCGGAACTGCCGGACGGCCTCGCCGGTCGCCGGGGGAGCCGCCGAGGCGTAGGCCGCGACGGTCGGCAGCTTGTGCTTGGAGCCCCACAGGCGGGCGAGCCGGGCGACCGCCTGGTTGGCGAGGTGGTCGGACGACCCGGCCGCGGCGAGCACCAGCGCGTCGAGCTCGCGCACCCGCGCCTCGCTCAGGGCGGTGCGCAGCCGCCGGTCGAGGACCTCGAGGAACGCCGTCTCCAGGCCGAGCACCCGCGTCGCGCGGACCCGCAGCCCCGGGTGCCGCTCGGTGGCGGCCTTGATCTCGGTGGGGACGTCGACCTTGGCGTGGTAGGCCTCGGTCAGCAGCAGCGGTACGACGACGATCTCGTCGTACCCGGCCTTCACGAGCCGGTCCACCACGGTCGTGAAGGACGGCTTGGCCAGCTCGAGGAACGCCGGCTCGATGCGGAGGTCGGGGCGCATCGCGCGGACCTCGTCGACGAGCGCCTTGATCGTCTGGGCCGAGCGCGGGTCGCGGCTGCCGTGGGCGAGAGCCACCAGGGCGGGAGCGGTCATGGGAGGGGCCTCCTGAGGGTGTCGGGCCCGACGACGTTGTCGGTCAAACGGTGGGACGAGCTCGTGGGGTGCTTCATGCGTGGATGCCGCACTCGGTCTTGCCGGTGCCGGCCCAGCGGCCGCTGCGCGGGTCCTCGCCCGGCGCCACGCGGCGCGTGCACGGCCAGCAGCCGATGGAGGGGTAGCCGTCGTACTGCAAGGGGTTCACCAGCACGTTGTTCTCGTCGATGTAGCGGTCGACGTCGTCGGCCGTCCAGCGCGCGAGCGGCGAGACCTTGACCTTGCGCTTCTTGTCGTCCCAGCCGATGACCGGGGCGATCACCCGGTTGCGCGTCTCGTCGCGGCGCAGGCCGGTGGCCCACGCGTCGTACGACGACAGCGCGTCCTCGAGGGGCTTGACCTTGCGCAGCGCGCAGCAGAGGTCGGGGTCGCGGTTGAACAGGTCCTTGCCGTACGTCGCGTCCTGCTCGGCCACGGTCTGCACGGGCGTGATGTTGATCAGGTTGACCGGCAGCGTCGCCTCGACCGCGTCGCGGGTGCCGATGGTCTCGGCGAAGTGGTAGCCGGTGTCGAGGAACACCACGTCGATGCCGGGTGCCACCGTCGAGGCGAGGTGGGAGAGCACCGCGTCGCCCATCGACGAGGTGATCGCGAACCGCGCGCCGAACGTCGCCACCGCCCACTCGATGATCACCTCGGCCGGGGCGAGCTCGAGCTCGGCGCCGGCGTGGCGCACCAGCTGCTGGAGCTCATCCTCCGAGCGACCCTCGGTGTTGGTGCCCTTGAAGAGGCGGGCGGCCTCGGTGGTGGCAGTGGTCATGGTGCGTTCTCCTGCGTCGGTGCAGTGGAGGGGCGGGGGAGCAGGCCGAGCATCTTGAGCGAGAAGGCGCGCAGACAGGAGTGGCACTCCCAGGCTCCGTGCCCCTCCTCACTGGGGCGGAGGTTCTCGTCGCCGCAGTAGGGGCAGTGGAACGGCACTGCGCGCCCGCTCACGAAACGGGCTCCAGGGTGCGGTTCCCGAGCTCGCCGCGCAGAGCTGCGTCCTCGGCGCGAGCGACCCAGGCGGCGAACGTCTCGTCGTCCTCGCGCTGCTCGAGGTAGGCGGTGACCACGTTCGAGACGTAGTCGTCCAGACCGCTGCTGGTCACCTTGTGGGCACGCAGCTTCTTGCCGAACCGCGGGTCGAGCCCGAGGCCGCCGCCGAGGTGCACCTGGAAGCCCTCGACCTGCCGGCCGTCGGCGTCCAGCACCAGCTGGCCCTTGAGGCCGATGTCGGCCACCTGGGTGCGGGCGCAGGCGTTGGGGCAGCCGTTGACGTTGACCGTGATCGGCGTGTCCAGGTCGGGGAAGCGCTGCTCGAGCTCGCTGATGAGGTCGGCCGCACGCTGCTTCGTCTCGACGATCGCGAGCTTGCAGAACTCGATGCCGGTGCAGGCCATCGTGCTGCGCCGCCAGTTCGACGGGCGGGCGGAGAGCCCGACGCCGTCGAGAGCCCGGACCAGGCTGTCGACGCGGTCGGCCTCGACGTCGAGCACCAGGAGCTTCTGGTACGGCGTCGTGCGGACCCGTCCCGAGCCGTGCTCCTCGGCGATGTCCGCGACGCGGATCAGGGTCTCGCCGTCCACCCGGCCCACGGTCGGCGCGACGCCCACGAAGTAGCGGCCGTCCTTCTGCGCCGTGATGCCGATGTGGTCGCCGGGGCGGGCAGGCACCGGCGGGGAGTCGCAGCTGACCAGCGCGCGGTGGAGGTACTTCTCCTCCAGCACCTGCCGGAACTTCTCCACGCCCCAGTCCTGCACGAGGAACTTGAGGCGGGCGCGCGAGCGCAGCCGGCGGTAGCCGTAGTCGCGGAAGATCGAGATGACGCCTTCCCAGACGTCGGCCACGTCGTCGAGCGGGATCCAGACACCGAGCTTCTGGGCGAGCATCGGGTTGGTCGAGAGACCTCCGCCGACCCAGAGGTCGAAGCCGGGGCCGTGCTCGGGGTGCGTCGTGCCCACGAACGAGACGTCGTTGACCTCCGGGGCCACGTCCTGGCTGGGGTGGCCGCTGACCGACGTCTTGAACTTCCGCGGCAGGTTCGAGTAGGCCGGGTCACCGATGTAGCGGCGCTTGATCTCGTCGATCGCTGCGGATCCGTCGACGATCTCGTCGGCGGCGATGCCGGCGACGGGGGAGCCGAGGATGACACGCGGGGAGTCGCCGCAGGCCTCCATCGTGTCCAGGCCGACCGCCTCGAGCTTCGCCCAGATGGCGGGGACGTCCTCGACGCGGATCCAGTGGAACTGCACGTTCTGCCGGTCGGTCACGTCGGCGGTGCCGCGGGCGTAGCTCGTGCTGATCTCGCCGATCACGCGCAGCTGCTCGGTGGTGAGCCGGCCGCCGTCGATGCGGACCCGCATCATGAAGTACTCGTCGTCGAGCTCCTCCGGCTCGAGCGCGCCGGTCTTGCCGCCGTCCAGGCCGGGCTTGCGCTGGGTGTAGAGGCCGAACCAGCGGAACCGGCCCCGCAGGTCGGCGCCGTCGATGGAGGAGAAGCCGCGGACGCTGTAGATGTTCTCGATCCGGGCCCGCACGTTGAGCGGGTTGTCGTCCTTCTTGGACTGCTCGTTCTGGTTCAGCGGCTCCTGGTAGCCGAGCGCCCACTGGCCCTCGCCACGCTTGGGCCGGGTCCGTCCCGAACGACCGGGACCGGTGCGTGTGGGAGTGCTTCCGGGGGTGTTGCTGGGGGGTGTCACGGAGAATTCTCCTGGGGACGTGAGACGCACGACGCTCAGGTGCCTACGACGACGATGTCGGTGGGCTGCCGGCGACCGCGCGCCCGGCTGTGAGCTGGGCGGTCAGGCGGTGTGCCAGGCGAGACAGATCATGCTGCGCGTGCGACCGAGGTCCACGTGGAGGCGACCCACGAGGTGCTTCGTCGTTGCAGCGCTGATCATGGGCGTAAGTCTCACGGCTCGGACGCCGGTCCCACAAACGCGGATCTTGTGATGTGAGACAGGTGTCCAGAATATGAAACCGCGCCGGGCGTCTCGTCGTACGTCAGGGGCGTCACTAGGCTGTCGCTCATGAGCGACCCGACCGCCGCCACCCCGTCCGTCCCAGGCTCAGGAACCGCTCCGGAGAGCCTCGCCAAGACCGCCAGCGCGGCCTACGACGCGATGCTCGAGGTGATCGCGGCGGTCGAGCCCCGTGTGGCGGAGGCCACACGTGCCGAGCTCCGTGACCAACGATCGTCCCTCAAGCTCATCGCCAGCGAGAACTACGCCTCGCCGGCCGTGCTGCTGACGATGGGCACCTGGTTCAGCGACAAGTACGCCGAGGGCACCATCGGGCACCGCTTCTACGCCGGCTGCCAGAACGTCGACACCGTCGAGGCGCTGGCCGCCGAGCACGCACGCGAGCTGTTCGGCGCGCCGTACGCGTATGCGCAGCCGCACTCCGGCATCGACGCCAACCTGGTCGCCTTCTGGTCGATCCTCGCCCACCGCGTCGAGTCGCCGGCGCTGGCGAGGCACGGCGCGAAGAACGTCAACGAGCTCACCGACGAGGACTGGGAGACCCTGCGCAAGGACCTCGGCAACCAGCGGATGCTCGGCATGTCCCTCGACGCCGGCGGGCACCTCACCCACGGCTTCCGGCCGAACATCAGCGGCAAGATGTTCAACCAGCGCTCCTACGGCACCGACCCGGAGACCGGGCTGCTCGACTACGACCGGGTGCGCGCGGCCGCGCAGGAGTTCAAGCCGCTGGTGCTGATCGCGGGCTACTCCGCCTACCCGCGCCGGGTGAACTTCGCCAAGATGCGCGAGATCGCCGACGAGGTGGGCGCCACCCTGATGGTCGACATGGCGCACTTCGCCGGCCTGGTCGCAGGCGGCGTCTTCACCGGCGACGAGAACCCCGTCCCGTACGCGCACGTCACCACCACCACGACGCACAAGTCGCTGCGCGGCCCACGCGGCGGCCTGGTGCTGGCCACCGAGGAGTACGCCGACTCGGTCGACCGCGGCTGCCCGATGGTCCTCGGCGGCCCGCTGTCGCACGTGATGGCCGCCAAGGCCGTCGCGCTCGCCGAGGCGCGCCAGCCGGCCTTCAAGACGTACGCGCAGAACATCGCCGACAACGCCAAGTCGCTCGCCGACGGGTTCCTGTCCCGCGGCGCCACGCTGGTCACCGGCGGCACCGACAACCACATCGTGCTGCTCGACGTGTCGTCGTTCGGCCTCACCGGCCGGCAGGCCGAGTCGGCGCTGCTCGACGCGGGCGTGGTCACCAACCGCAACTCGGTCCCGTCCGACCCCAACGGCGCGTGGTACACCTCCGGCATCCGCTTCGGCACGCCCGCCCTCACGACCCGCGGCTTCGGGCACGACGAGTTCGACCGGGTGGCCGAGCTCGTGGTCGACGTGCTCTCCGCGACGTCGCCGGGCACCACCAAGGCCGGCGCCCCCTCCAAGGCGACCTACACGCTGGCCGACGGGGTGGCCGACCGCACCAAGTCCGCGTCCGCCGAGCTGCTGGACAAGCACCCGCTCTACCCGGGTCTCGAGCTCACGTAGGTCGACCTGCACAACGCCCGGTCAGCGCCGCGGGAGACGGTGCGGCGCCGACGAGTTGTGCCTGTGCGTCTACGAGTGCCCTACGGCGGTGAGGATGCGCGGACGTAGCCGGGGTCATGCATCGACGTCCTCCCACGCGAAGCGGAGCACCAGTGTACCCGAGCAGGACGAGCCAGGTTGTTGTAGCGCCGGGCGTCCTGCCGGAGTGCGCCGACGGCTGCCGTGCCAGGCGAACGAGTCCGCCTCCAGCACCAGCCGGCGCTGTCGTCGACCAGGTCCATGGTGCGCCGAGGCGAGGTGCACGGTCCGTCCACGTCGTCGACGGACAGCTCCGCCCAGTGCACGACCACTCCGGTGCGTCGATCCGTGGGCACCTTCCGCTTGCGTGGCACGGTGACCTCCGGCTGGGAGTCCGGCTGCTTCTGCGCCCAGCCCCAGCGGGCCGCGGCCGTCCGATGGGAGGCGACGCCGCTGAGCGCGCCCGCGGCGCGGACCCCCACGTCGGCAACAGGCACGGCGTAGCGCCCGCGTGCGTCACGGAGGATCGCCCCGAGCGGAGCGCCTGGTCCACCTCGCCTCGTCCCGCCACGGCGAGCAGCTGGCGCCGTGACGCCACCCCGCCGAGGCGGTAGAGGTGCTGGACGGCGTTCACGGGTCGACAGCCTGCCGGGTCGGGCCAGCGAGCGCCGCCACTCATCCACAGCCCGTAGCTGGACAGGCACATGTGCCTCGGCGGCCGGCCTCGGGCGGCTGCGGCCCGGTTGTGCCGGTCCGTCTACACGACGCTCGGCGTGGTGCGCCGGACGATCGAGGCGAGGTCGATGCCGCGCGGCAGAGTGCCCAGCGTGCCGCCGTACTCGGTGCCGAGCCGGGTCGCGCAGAACGCCTCGGCGACCTCGGCGGGCGCGAACTGCACGAGCAGGGCGCCCTGGAGGCAGGCGGCCATCCGGCCGGCCAGCCGGCGGGCGCCGACCTCGAGCTCGGAGGTGTCGGCGAGCGACTCCAGCACGCCCTCGATGGCCCGGTCGAGGTGCGGGTCCTCGCCGCGGGCCCTGCCGACCTCGACGAGCCAGGCGTTGAGGGCCTCGGGCTCGCGGGAGAGCGCGCGCAGCACGTCGAGGGCGTTGACGTTGCCGGAGCCCTCCCACACCGAGTTGAGCGGCGCCTCGCGGTAGAGCAGCGGCAGCCCGGACTCCTCGACGTAGCCGTTGCCGCCCAGGCACTCCAGGGCCTCGGCGACCATCATCGGGGTGCGTTTGCAGACCCAGTACTTCGCGAGCGGCAGGGCGATCCGCCGCAGCGCGGCCTCGTGCGGGTCGTGCGCGGCGTCGACGGCGGCGGCGAGGCGCAGGCCGAGCGCGGTGGCGGCCTCGGACTCGACGGCCAGGTCGGCGATGACGTTCTGCATCAGCGGCTTGTCGGCGAGCAGCGCGCCGAACGCCGAGCGGTGCGCGACGTGCCAGGACGCCTCGGCCAGGGCTCGGCGCATCAGCGAGGCCGAGCCGAGCACGCAGTCGAGCCGGGTCGCCGCGACCATCTCGATGATCGTGCGCACCCCGCGGCCCTCGTCGCCCAGACGCTGCGCCCAGGTGCCCCGGAACTCCAGCTCCGAGGACGCGTTGGAGCGGTTGCCCAGCTTGTCCTTGAGGCGTACGACGTCCAGGCGGTTGCGGCTGCCGTCGGCGAGGACCCGCGGCACCAGGAAGCACGTGACACCGTCGGCCGCCTGCGCGAGCACCAGGAACACGTCGTTCATGGGCGCCGAGGTGAACCACTTGTGGCCGTCGAGGGTGTACTCCCCGTCGACCCCGGTGGGGGTCGCGGTGGTGACGTTGGCGCGCACGTCGGAGCCACCCTGCTTCTCCGTCATGCCCATGCCGGCCAGCGCGCCGGCCTTGTCGGCGACCGGCCGGAGCCCGAAGTCGTAGGACCGGGACGCCAGCCGCGGCGTCCACTCCTTGGCGAGGGCGTCGTCCACGCGCAGCGCCGGCACCGCGGCGTACGTCATGGAGATGGGGCAGCCGTGGCCCGGCTCGGTCTGCGACCAGGCGAAGAACCCGGCCGCCCGGCGCACGTGGGCGTGCGGGTCGTCGGACGTCCACGGCGTCGCGGCCAGGCCGTGGCCGATGCCGCGCTCCATCAGCCAGTGCCACGACGGGTGGAAGCGGACCTCGTCGACGCGGTTGCCGTAGCGGTCGTAGCCGACGAGCTCCGGCTCGTTGCGGTTGGCGAGCATGCCCTGCTCGCGGGCCTCGGCGGTGCTGGCCTCTGCGCCCAGCGGCGCGAGGTCGTCGACCGTGGCTGCCGAGGCGTGGCGCGTCACCGCCTCGACGAGCGCGACGTCGGAGGTGACGGTGTTGTGGTCGACCAGGGGCGGCGCCTGGTTGCTGGTTGCCCGGATGTCAGCGGCCATGTCGATACCGTAGGGCCATGGCGGCCGAGTCGAAGAGCGTGCCCACGCCCTCGGCCACGCGCCTGGTCATCCTGCGCGACGCGCTGTGGCGGCTGGTGGTGTCCACCGTCGGCACCTGCTTCCGCAACCGGGTGACCGGGCTCGCGGCGGAGGCGGCGTTCTTCGCGCTGCTGTCCCTGCCGCCGCTGCTGTTCGGGCTGGCCGGGTCGATCGGCTACGTCTTCGACAGCATCAGCCCCGCCCAGGTCGAGCAGGTCCGCCGGTCGATCCTCGAGGTCAGCTCCCGCGCGCTGACCCCGCAGACCGTCGACGCGATCGTGCGACCGACGCTCAACGACGTCTTCGGCGGCGGCCGGTTCGACGTCATCTCCGTCGGCTTCATCCTGGCCCTGTGGTCGGGGTCGCGGGCGCTCAACGTCTTCGTCGACACCATCACGATCATGTACGGCCTCGGCGGCCACCGGGGCATCGTGAGGACGCGGGTGCTGTCCTTCTCGCTCTACGTCATGGGGCTGGTCACCGGCGTCGTGACACTGCCGCTCGTGGTCGCCGGGCCGCGGCTGGTCAACCGGGTCCTGCCGGACCGGCTGGACTTCCTCAACCAGCTCTACTGGCCGATCGTCGTGGTGCTCTCGATCTTCTTCCTGGCCACGCTGTACCACGTGTCCGTGCCGGTCCGGACCTCGTGGCGCTACAACCTGCCGGGCGCCGCGCTCACCATGGTCATCTGGATCTTCGGCTCCTACCTGCTGCGCTGGGTGCTCACCGGCACCGCGAAGGGCTCGACGTCGATCTACGGACCGCTCGCCGCCCCGATCGTCGTGATGCTGTGGCTCTACCTGCTGTCCATCGCGGTCCTCATCGGCGCCGCGGTCAACGCCGCTTTCGACCGCATCTGGCCGGAGAAGGAGACCGCCCGCGCCCGCATGGAGATCGTCCGCAAGCTGCGGCTCCAGGCGATGATCCCGCGGCTGCGCCGCAACGAGGAGGAGCAGGCGCGCTTCCCCGACGAGGCCGGCGAGACGATGGTGCTCCGCCAGTACGACGACGGCGCCGCCCACGACGAGGAGGCCGAGGCCCTCGACGACGGGCAGGACCTCACCCAGGAGCCGACCCTCCGGACGCCCCGCCACCGGGGCTGACCGCCTCCGCGGGCGTGATGTTCTGGTTGTTGCGGAACACGTTCTCCGGGTCCCACACGCGCTTGAGCGCCTGGAGACGTGCGTACTTCTCCGGCCCGTAGGCCGCGGCCACCCGCCCGGGACCCTCGTCACCGAGGAAGTTCAGGTAGGCCCGGCCCGTCGTCCACGGCTTCATGGTCTCCGCCAGCCGCCGCCCGTGCGCGATGTTGACGGCGTCGTCGGTGGCGGACGGCCACATCGACAGGTAGTGCAAGGTGAACGGTGCGCTGCGCTGCCCGAAGGCGGTGTCCTCCTCGTGGACACGGGCGATCGCGCCGCCGCCGGCCATCAGGATCACCTGGGACAGCGGCGAGGTCGGCCGGGTGGCGATCCCGACGAGCCGGTCGACCGCGTCGTCCGGCAGCTCCCGCAGGAAGTCGCCGGACCAGTAGTTGCGCATGCCCTCGGGGTTACCGGCGTCGAGGAGGCGCTGCACGTCGACGTAGGGGATCGGCTGGACCAGATTCACCGCCGGAGGTCCGTAGTCCAGCAGTGGTGCGAGCACCCGCTGACCCTCGTCGGCGTCCCCGGCGTACAGCAGGAACACCCCCGCAACGGGACGGCCGCGCAGCTCCTCCGGCACGAACGGCGCCGGGGGAGCGGTGACGAACGCGACGGCGCTGCCGACCTCGTCGGGTGCGTCGAGCATGAAGTCCCGCCAGAACCGCACGAGCGGCCCGGCCGCCTCCGCCGGGTGCATCAGCATGCCGCCGAGCACGACCGGACCGACCGGGTGCAGCCGCAGGGTGAACTCGGTGACGATGCCGAAGTTGCCACCGCCACCGCGCAGGGCCCAGAACAGGTCGGGGTTCAGCGTCGCGGACGCCGTCACGGTGCGGCCGTCGGCCACCACCACCTCGGCCGACAGCAGGCTGTCGCAGGTGAACCCCAGGGCGCGCTCCAGCCAGCCGCTGCCGGAGCCGAGCGTGAGCCCGCCGACGCCGGTGGTGGACATCCGGCCGCCGGTGACGGCCAGCCCGTGCTGCTGGGTGGCGGCGTCGACCGGGCCCCAGGTGGCGCCGCCGCCGACCCGCACGGAGCGGTGCGCGGGGTCGACGACGACGTGGTTGATCGGGCGCAGGTCGATGCAGAGGCCCCCCTCGACGACCGCGGACCCGGTGACACCGTGCCCGCCGCCGTACACCGAGACGGGCAGGCCGAGCCGGCGCGCGAGCATCAGCGCCGCCGCGACGTCGCCCGGACCGCCGCAGCGCATGATCCGGGCGGGATGGCGGTCGATCATCCCGTTGAACACCCGACGGGCCTCGTCGTAGCCGGGGTCGGTGGGGACCAGGGTCTCTCCCTGGAAGCCTGCCTGGGGTCGTTGGGTCACGTCAGTCATGAGCGGACACCTCCGACTCTCGAACCTGTCCTCCCGCACGGTCGCGGGCAATAGCGAGCCTGGACTAGTGCCCCGGGACCGGAAATCCGCGTGCGACGCTCGTCGGGCGCGCCGTACATTCCCGGTGTGCTGGAGAGGATCGGCTACGAGCCGGACATGGCCGGGTGGGCCGCTGCCGCGGACGCGCACCTCGGTCGGGTCGTGCGCGTCGACCGCGGGCTCGTGTCGGTGCTGACCGAGGACGGCCCGCTGCGCACGAGCATCGGCGGGGCGCTGCTGGGCCGGATGGCGCAGGACCCGACCGAGGGGCCGTGCACCGGGGACTGGTGCGTGGTGCGCGGGTGGCCGGACAACCGGTTCACCGTCGAACGGCTGCTGCCGCGCCGCACCGCGGTCGTGCGGGCGACCGCGGGCGAGCAGAGCCACGGCCAGGTGCTCTGCGCCAACGTCGACGTGGCCGCGGTCGTGGTGGCGCTGCACCCGATGCCGGTGCTGGCCAAGGTCGAGCGGCTGGTCACGCTGGCCTGGGAGAGCGGTGCCCGGCCACTGGTCGTGCTCACGAAGGCCGACCTGGTCACCGACGCCGACCTGCTCGCCGAGGACGTCGCGGACGCGGCGCCCGGCGTGGAGGTGGTCGTGGTCAGCGCGGTCACGGGGGAGGGGGTCGACGCGCTGCGCGACCGGCTCGACGGTCGGCTGACCCTGGCCCTGCTGGGGGCGTCCGGGCACGGCAAGTCGTCGCTCACCAACGCTCTGGTCGGCGCCGAGGTGCTGTCCACGCGGGAGATCCGCGATGACGGCCGTGGTCGGCACACGTCCGTACGTCGCGAGCTCGTCCCCCTGCCGGGTGGCGGGGCGGTCGTCGACACGCCGGGGCTCCGCGGGGTCGGCCTGATCGACGCGGACGCCGGGATCGCCCAGACGTTCGCCGACGTCGAGGCGCTGGCGGCGGACTGCCGCTTCGGCGACTGCGCCCACCAGGGCGAGCCCGGCTGCGCGGTCGCCGACGCCCTCGCGGCCGGCACCCTGTCCGCGCGTCGCTTCGAGAGCTGGCAGCACCTGCAGCGCGAGCTGCGCTGGATCGCCTCGCGCACCGACGCCCGGCTCCGGGCCGAACGGCTCAAGGAGTGGCGTCGCCGCTCCCGCGACGCCGGCACCAGCCGTCCGTGACGTTCGCTGCGCCGGGGCATGGGGCAGGATGCCCGCATGAGCCGCAAAGCCCCGACCGTCCGCGAGGAGCAGTCCGACGACGTGGACGCCGTGCGCCGCGTGGTGGCCGCGGCGTTCGGCGGCGAGAAGGTGCCCGAGCTGCTGGACGCGTTGCGCGACTCGGTGGCCTGGCTGGGCACGGCGTACGTCGCGGAGGAGCGGGACGAGATCGTGGCCGCGGTCGCCTACACGCGGGCCTGGCTCGACACCCCGACGAAGCTCGTCGAGGTGCTCGTGCTCAGCCCGCTCGCCGTACAGCCGGAGCGCCAGCGCGACGGGGTCGGCAGCCTGCTGGTCAAGGACACGCTCCGGCTGGTGGAGGACCGGCCGGAGCCGTTGGTGTTCCTCGAGGGCGCCCCGGACTTCTTCGGCCGCCTCGGCTTCATCGCCGCCTCGGAGCTCGGCTTCTCGGCGCCCTCCGTGCGGATCCCCGCGCCCGCGTTCCAGGTCGCGACGCTGCCCGGTTACGACCAGACCTGGATGTCCGGCGCCCTCGTCTACCCGGACGTGTGGTGGCGGCAGGACGCCGTGGGTCTGCGTCCCGAGCGCTGACCGGGGCCGCTAGGTTCGTGGGCCCATGGGCAACGTCAACCTGCCGACCCCGGTCGCCCTCGCCGGTGGTGCGATCTGCCTGCTCGGCGGCTACCTCTTCGGTGTCCTCGCGGGACCAGACACCGGCAGCCGCACGACCGCCACGGTGGCCAGCTTCGACGACGGGTCGGACCGGCTCTGCCTCTCCGGCGACGGGGTCAAGGGCCAGGACGGTCTCGACGACCAGGGTCGCCTGTGCGGGACCTGGCGACGCCCCGACTCCTCGGGCACTCCGCAGGCGGGGGACCGGTTCCGCTTCGTCACCCTGCACGGCGGCTCCACGGCCTCCGACGGCGACCAGCCGGTGACCGTGATCTACGGCGACGTGGTGCGCTGACGGCCCGGCCCGGTGCCGTACATTCCTGACCGTGCCCGTCGACGCCCCGCAGGACACCCGAGGACGGGTCCGGCTCCCCGCGATCGCCCGCTCGCCGTTCTGGGAGCTGTCCCGCCGGCTGCTGCTGGCGGTCGCGATCCTCGCCTTCACCGTCGGCCTGGTGTACGTCGACCGCGGCGGCTACCGGGACAACGCCGACCCGAGCCACGAGGTGGACCTGGTCGATGCGATCTACTACACGACGGTCACCCTGAGCACGACCGGCTACGGCGACATCGCGCCGTACGCGCCGCGCACGCGCCTCATCAACGCCTTCGTCCTGACCCCGCTGCGCATCGGCTTCCTGGTCCTGCTGATCGGCACGACGCTCGAGGTGCTCGCCACCCAGGGCCGCGAGAGTTTCCGGATCGCCCGATGGAGGAAGCGCATGGACGACCACGTCATCGTCATCGGCTACGGCACCAAGGGGCGCAGCGCCGTGGACGTCCTGGTGAACAACGGTGTCGACAAGGAGCAGATCGTCGTCGTCGACCCGAGCAGCACGGCGCTCGGTGAGGCGCACGCCGATGGTCTCGCCGTGGTCACCGGCGACGCGACGCGGCGCGAGGTGCTGCGCCGGGCCGGCGTGGCCACGGCCAAGCAGGTGATCATCACCACCGACCGGGACGACTCGACGGTGCTGGCGACCCTCAACGTCCGCCAGCTCAACCCGGACACCTACGTCGTCGCCGCGGTGCGTGAGTCCGACAACGTGCAGCTGGTCCGGCAGAGCGGCGCGGACTCCGTGGTCACCTCCTCCGACGCGGTCGGCCGGCTGCTCGGCCTCTCGTCGCTGAGCCCGACCCTCGGCAACGTGATGGAGGACCTCCTCACCTACGGCGAGGGGCTCGAGGTGGCCGAGCGCGACCTGCTCGTCAACGAGGTCGGCAAGCAGCCGCAGGCGCTGCCCGACCAGGTCATCGCGGTGGTCCGCGACGGGGTCGTGCACCGGTACTTCGACCCGTCGGTCACGCAGCTCGTGCGGGGCGACCGGCTGGTCGTCGTACGCCCGGCCGAGGAGCTGCCCTGGGCACCCCGGCCCGGCACGCACGGGGAGACGCTCTCCGGCGAGAGAGGATGTCAGCGCGCGCGGCTCTGCACCTCCGCCTCCGACCCGCATGCGCCCAACGCGGCCTCATTCCAGACACGCCCTAGTCACGGCCAGTCGGCCGTCGCCTCCTCGAACGTCGCCAGCACGGGCAGCGACCGGCTGATGCCGGTGACCGCCAACAGCTTGAGGATCCGCGGGTTGTCGCAGACGACCCGCATGGAGCCGCCGAGGCCGTAGGCCTTCTTGCCGGCGCCCACCAGCACCCCCAGGCCCGTGGAGTCGATGAAGGTCACCGACCGCAGGTCCATGAGCAGGTTCACGAGCCCCTCCGACAGCGCGTCGCTGAGCGCCTCGCGCAGCCGGGGAGCGCCGGCCAGGTCGACGTCGCCGCGCGGAGTGATCAAGGCGGCGCAGCCGTTCTGCGTGATCTCGACATCGACCCGCACGGCTCAGCCCTCGGCGTCCGGCTCGGCCCCCACGATCGACAGTCCGGCCGCCTCGAGCGCGTGCCGGACGGCACCCGGCTCCTGGCGTACGGCGAGCTCGCGACCGGTCCCGCGCAGGGTGTCGGCCACCCGGCGCAGGGCCAGCACGCCGCAGGGCTCGACCTGCTGGACGCGGGAGAGGTCGACGACGACGCGGCGCTGCTCCATGTGCTCGACGACCCACGCCAGGCTGTCCTCGAGGTGGCCGACGGTTGCCCCGTCGACGTCCCCGGTCAGCAGGACCTCGACCACCTCGCCGTCGGGGCACTGGTGCATGTCGAGGGAGAAGTAGGGGACCTCGGGGAGGTCGCGGACGGGTCGCTGTCTCTGCGACGTCATGTCGCACCGGCCTTCCGGAATGTCCGTGGCCGGCTGCTTGACCGAGGAGACTCGTGCTCGTCTGGTCCGGGACTGCCCCGCGGCGGTCGCTCCGGTAACCAGGCGGGTCGACGGTACGCCGCGACCCCGACGATGTCCATGATCCGGACAGGCGAGTCCCGGGGCGTCACTCGGCCAGGTCGGCGAGCGCCTCTTCGTGGGTGTCGTAGATGTGCAGCAGCTGGTCGAGGCCGAGCACCCGGATCAGCTTGCGGGTCTGCGGCGTGGGGTGGACGACGGCGAACACCGCGCCCGCGGCCACCGCGTTGCGGTGCGACTTCACGAGCACGCCGAGGCCGGTCGAGTCGATGAAGGTGACCTGGGCGAAGTCGACGAGCACCTTCGGGTAGCCGTCGGCCAGCGCGCCGGAGACGGACGTGGCGAGCGTGTCCGCTGTGGCCGCGTCGATCTCCCCGGCCGTCGTGATGACCGCGTGGTCGCCGCGGTCCTCGATGTCGACGCGCAGAAGCATGTGGTGAGTCCTCGGATGTCAGCGGTCCCTCGTGGGAACCCGCACGGTCGGTCGTGCACCCCGCCGGCGACGGCCGCGTGGTTGGAGCCGCCCCGAGCGCACGAGACTACCCGACCGACGGGGGCGGACGGCAGGACGCGAGTGGCCGCGCAGGGCGGCGGTTCTTCGAACAGATGTTCGCATGTGTGCCATGCTGGCAGGCATGGCGGCGGGCGGCATGGGCGGCACTCGGGGAGTCCCGATGGCGCACCGGGTCCGGAGCAGCGCGTCGACGTACGACGCCTGCCCGGCGCGGCACTGCTGGGTCGCCGATGCCGTCGACGGGTTCGGCGTCAAGCGCCCCGGCCTGCTGCTGGAGTGGCGGCGGGCCGGGGACGCGTGGGAGGGCAGGGTGGTCTACGCCGCCCAGCTGCGCCCCGGCCGCTGGGTGATGGTGGAGGAGTGGACCGCGGAGGCCCTCCTCACGCCCCTGTGACCAGCCTCAGCCCACCGCGGTGTCCGGCGCCGCGGCCGACGCAAGCTCGCCCGCGCCGGAGGACTCGATGGTGAACAGCTTGGTGAGCCCGGTGATGGTGAGCAGCCGGATGACCCGAGGATGCTCGCAGTGCAGCACCAGCGCACCGCCTGCTGCGCGCAGCTTCTTGTGCGCCCCGACGAGGGCCCCGAGCCCCGCAGAGTCGATGTAGGTCACGCGGGCGAAGTCCACGACGACGCGGTCAGCACCCGCGGCGATGGTGTCGGACAGGCTGGCGGAGAGGAGCCCGACCGTGTCGAGGTCGATCTCGCCGATAGGGGAGATGGTCGCTGACGAGTCCCGGGTGGAGATGTCGATTCTCAACAGCATGGAAGACCCCCGAGGAACGGGGAGAGTGGCGACGTCATGTCGCACCTGTTTCTTGACGACGCCGAAACTGCTGGCTGAATCCCGGGGAGCGTCGGGTTCGGTGAACGCCGGGAACGGAAGCACCTTGATGGTGGGACACGAGAAGCTCTCGGCCTTGACAGCATTGCACGGATCCACGGATCGCGCAGGACCAGCGCGGGAGGTTTTCCGTTTCCTTGCCCCGAATGTTTCCGGTCAGGCTGGGCACGCCTGGGGTGCGTGACTGCACGGGTCAAGCAGCCGGCCCGCGGGGCCGCGTGTTGAGAGCGGGCCCCCTCCACCACTTCCGTGACCGGGAGGGGGCCCGCCGCCCGCGCTCCGGGAAACCTCCGCACCCTCGCGCGGCCGGAGGGTATGTTGACCGCGACCCGAGAGCGACGAGTCGACAGGCCGATGCACGATGCGGATCCACGCGTGACCACCCACAGCGACCCCGAGGCCGCCGTCTCGGCGCTGGCCGCCGGTCGGCCCAGGCGCATCGGCCGCTGGTTGTACGACGTCGGGGCGGACGCCTGGCAGTGGTCCGACACGTTCTTCGCGGTGCTCGGCTTCGAGCCGCGGCAGGTCAAGCCGTCGGCCGCCGTACTCGCCGCGCATCTGAGGCCCGACGACGCCGACCGCGGGTTCGAGGCCGTCGAGCGGGCCTTCCACACGGGCGAGCCGTTCAGCTTCTACTCGCGCATGGTCGACGCGCACGGCACCCGGCGCACGGTGCTGCTGGCCGGGCACGGCGAGCCTCACGGCTCGGTGCACCGGGTGCACGGCTACCTCGTCGACCTCACCGAGGCCGCCCGCGACGCGAGCCGCACCGACGTGGAGGAGGCGCTGGCGGGTGCGCTCGACCACCGGGCCGTCATCGAGCAGGCCAAGGGAGTGCTGATGCTCGCGCACGGCGTGGACGCCGACGAGGCCTTCGGCCTGCTGCGCGCCTACTCCCAGGACAACAACGTCAAGGTGCGTGACGTCTGCGAGCGGCTCGTGCTGCTGGTGACCAAGGACGAGCGGCCCGACGAGGGCTTCCTCCGCAAGGTGCTGGAGATCTTCGACGAGATCGACGCAGAGGTCGGCTGACGGATCCGTCGGGACGTGACGGAGCGCCCCGCCGGACCTGGGGGATTGAGGCGAGGCGCTCCTCGGGAAGGGCAGCTGCGTGAACCTTCCCTGCAACGTTTCTACCCACTCGACCGCCGCTGAAAAGCCTTTGTCTGGACCGCCCGCGTGTCGGAATCTGTCGACGGAGGTGTCGTTCGGCGAGGAATCGCTAGAAGCTGGCGTCCCGGAGCCGGGTCGTCCGGCCGATGACGACGCCGAGCAGGCCGGCCGCGACGGCCCACGTGACCAGGAGCGTGACCAAGAACCACATGCTCCGAGTCTGGACAGGCCGTCCTCGTCTCGCCGGAGTGATCCGATGAACGTCGCCTGAACAGACGCGTCGGCTCGGTCGACCCGGCGTCTGTCAGGGGACCCGCTCCTCCTCTTCTGGGCGCCGGCGACCAGGGCGGTCACATCACCAAGCCGCGCGGCGAGACGCATGCGTTGTGAGCTCTCGCAGCACAGCACGGACTCGGGTTCGGCGACGCTCCGTGGCTCGACGGTGTCATCGTCCGCGACAACAACCTCACTCCGCCGGCCGGCGGCTGAGGTCCCCGCCTGCCGAGGCAGTCGGGGACCTCCTGGCGCTCTGGCCTGGCCGCCATGGCGAGCAGCTGCACTTGGGCGCCACGACGGAGCTGTCACCCGGAGAGAAGGAAGGACCCCGTCAGGCCGCCTCGTGAGCGGCGGAACGGTGCGACGCTAGTCGGTGGGCGGGGTTGCCTGGTACCGCTCGTGTGGGTGGCGCACGCTGACGCGGGAACGCAGTTCATGAAGATTGCTGTTCATCACATCGCCGTAGGCGCAACCAGCCGTCCCCGTCGTGTGCCTGGCCGGTGCATGCACCGGGAGAACATGGCAAGAGGCCGGTTCCCATGGTGGGAACCGGCCTCTGACCTACGTGTGATGCTGGTGGGCGATACTGGGTTTGAACCAGTGACCTCTTCCGTGTCAAGGAAGCGCGCTACCACTGCGCCAATCGCCCGAAACAACTCGGCATCCCCGCAGAGGGGGAGTCCGAGTCATCGAGGTGGAGACGGGATTTGAACCCGTGTAGACGGATTTGCAGTCCGTTGCCTCGCCTCTCGGCCACTCCACCACGGAGGCTGCGACCATCTTCTCCGAGCGGACGACGAGGCTCGAACTCGCGACCTCAACCTTGGCAAGGTTGCGCTCTACCAACTGAGCTACGTCCGCTTGACACCCGGTGCGAGAACCCCCGAACCGGACGTGCGTGAGAACTTTATATGACATCGAGCAGATGACAAATTCGGGGCCCAGTAAGCGTGTTCGGCCTACGTGAGCGCCGTTCGGGACACCTAGTCTCGGGGCATGCACGCGTGGCTGAACGGCAGTCTTCTCCAGGATCCGCACGGTCCGGCGGTCACCGTCTCGGACCACGGCATGACCGTGGGGGACGGGGTGTTCGAGGCCGTCAAGGTCGTCGACGGACAGCCGTTCGCGCTGTCGCGCCACCTCCGGCGGCTGGCCCGCTCCGCCGCCGGCCTCGGACTTCCGGCGCCCGACGAGGCGGTCGTCCGCCGCGGCGTCGCGGACGTCCTCGCCGCGGAGCACCTGCCGCTCGGACGGCTCCGGATCACCTACACCGGAGGCGTCGCGCCGCTCGGCTCGGGACGCGGTGACAACCCGCCGACCCTGGTCGTGGTCGCGGACACGATGGCGCCCGCGGCGCCGAGCACGAAGGTCGTCACGGTGCCGTGGCCGCGCAACGAGCGGGGTGCGCTGGCCGGGCTGAAGACGACGTCGTACGCCGAGAACGTGGTGGCGCTGGCCTACGCCCGGGAGCGCGGCGCGAGCGAGGCGATCTTCGCCAACCTGGCGGGCCACCTGTGCGAGGGCACCGGGTCGAACGTCTTCTACGTCATGGACGGCGAGCTGCGCACCCCGACGCTGGCCGCCGGCTGCCTGGCCGGGATCAGCCGGGCCCTCCTCCTCGAGTGGTACGGCGGCCGCGAGGTCGACGAGCCGGTCGAGGTGCTCGCCGAGGCCGAGGAGATCTTCCTCGTCTCGACGACCCGCGACGTCCAGGCCGTCACGCGCTGCGACGACCGCGAGCTCGTGGTGGGGCCGGTCACGGAGGACTGTCGCAAGGTGTGGACGGCACGGGAGGCCGACGACGTCGACCCGTGACCCGTCTCTTCCTGTGCGACACGCCGCCGACCCTGCCATCCAGGTGACGGGTCGGCGTCAGGAGGACGCGGCGCGCTGACGCTCGCGGTAGGCCGCGACGTGCAGGCGGTTGCCGCAGGTGCGGGCGTCGCAGTAGCGCTTGGAGCGGTTGCGGGAGAGGTCGACGAGCACCTGGTCGCAGTCGGGGGCCTCGCACCGCCGGAGGCGCTCGCGTTCGCCGGAGGCGACGACGTGGGCGAGAGCCATGCCGCAGTCGATCGTGAGGTGCTCGGCCAGGGAGGCGCCCGGCGCGAAGTAGTGCACGTGCCAGTCGTAGCCGTCGTGGTCGGTCAGCCGGGGCGTGACGGTGGCCAGCGAGACCAGCGTGTTCACGGCCTCGGCGGCGGAGCGGTCGTCGGCGGCGTCGAACACCGCCGCGACCGCGTCCCGGAGCGCGTGCACGCCTCGCAGGTCACGCTCGGTGAGAGCCCCGACCTCGCTGATGTCGTGGCGGACGACGAAGTCCGCCAGCGACGCGAGGTCGGGCAGCTGCTCCCCGTGGCCGGACGGGATCCGCGAGGCCACCGAGTTGACCAGGTCGACGATGCACGCGAGCGAGCGCTCGGTGTCGTGACTGAACAGCAACGGTGGCTCCCGCGGGGGTGTGTCGTCGGACGAGGTTGGTCCTCCCAGCCAACCCTAGCCGCGCGACGGGCTCCCGTCGGGGCGATGCCCCGGCCTGCGTCAGGCGGCCTCGGCGGCGAAGATCGCGGCGATCGTCGCGTCGACGTCGACGTGCGCGGACTCGGCGCCGGGCTCGACTGCCTTGCTCATCTTCTCGACGAAGATGCTGAGGTCGCCGGTCTTGGCCTGCACGAGCGCCTCGCCGTCGGGCGAGCAGAGCTCGATGATGACGACCGCGCGGCCTTCGGAGTCGAGGCAGGGCCACACGTGCACGTCGCCGTCACCGGACGGCTCGTAGAGACCGTCGCAGAGCAGCTCCCGGCCGAAGGTCCAGCGGACGGTGCTCGCGCCCGTCATGAACACCGTGGTCACGGCGTACGGGTCGCGCGGGTCGTAGTGAAGCTCGGCCTCCATCGGGGTCACTGCCCCGGTCGGGTCGATCAGCTCGAGGGTGACCGCCTGCGTGACGGTCAGTGGAGCCGTGTTCATCGAGAAGTCCATCATTGGTGTTGCCTTTCCTCCCAGGTCGTCCCCTCCGGACGTCAAGGAGACGGTGATGGGTTGGCTGTATGACGTGGAACCAAACAGATTGATGGAAACTTTTTTCAAATGCCCAGGTCAGGTGGGGGGTGTGTCCGTTTTTGACGGCAAATGGTCCGGAATTTCGGGGTGGTGTTCCGTGCCACATCGACAACGACGAACCCGCCGTAAGGTTCCGCCCCGACGATGCGCTACTGTTTCCGGCGCAGCGCGGGCGATTGGCGCAGTGGTAGCGCGCTTCGTTCACACCGAAGAGGTCACTGGTTCGAACCCAGTATCGCCCACCCTTCTCTCATCGATTCCGACGGTCGTCTCCCTCCGAGGCGGCCGTTCGTCGTTCCCGGGACCTGCTCCGGAGGCGCGAAACCCCCGCGCGTCGCGCCGAGCACCGTGGATACGATCGAGCCGTCCCGACCACCCGCCTCGCCGCGGTGGTCTCCCTGTCGAAGAGGAGCGCAGCCTCGTGTCCGAGATCCACGTCACCGTCCTGAACGCCGCCGAGCACGGCGAGCGTGCGGTGACGACGGGCACCAAGGCCTGGGAGCTGTTCGCGGACGACCCCGGTGTGATCGCCGCCCGCGTCGATGGTGAGCTGCGCGATCTCGCCCACGAGCTCGCCGACGGCGACAGCGTCGAGGGCGTGGCCATCGACAGCGTGGACGGCCGCGACATCCTGCGGCACTCGACCGCGCACGTGATGGCGCAGGCCGTGCAGGAGCTGTTCCCGGAGGCGAAGCTCGGCATCGGCCCGCCGATCACCGACGGCTTCTACTACGACTTCGACGTCGAGACCCCGTTCGTGCCCGCCGACCTCGAGAAGATCGAGACCCGGATGCGCAAGATCATCAAGGAGGGCCAGCGCTTCTCGCGCCGCCCGGTCTCCGACGACGACGCGCGCACCGAGCTGGCCGGCGAGCCCTACAAGCTCGAGCTGATCGGGCTCAAGGGCGGTGCCGGTGACGTCGAGGGCGCGGCCGAAGGGGCCGGCGTCGAGGTGGGCGGTGCCGAGCTGACCATCTACGACAACCTCAAGCGCGACGGCTCGCTGGCCTGGAAGGACCTGTGCCGCGGCCCGCACCTGCCGACCACCAAGCGCATCCCGGCCTTCAAGCTGATGCGCTCGGCCGCGGCGTACTGGCGCGGGGACGAGAAGAACAAGCAGCTCCAGCGTCTCTACGGCACCGCCTGGGAGTCCAAGGAGGCGCTCGAGGAGCACCTGCACCGGCTCGAGGAGGCCGAGCGGCGTGACCACCGCAAGCTCGGCCGCGACCTCGACCTGTTCTCCTTCCCCGACGAGATCGGCTCCGGCCTGGTGGTCTTCCACCCCAAGGGCGGTGTGGTGAAGCGGGAGATGGAGGACTACGTCCGCCGCCGGCACATCGAGGAGGGCTTCCAGTACGTCGGGACCCCGCACATCTCGAAGGAGGGGCTGTTCCACACCTCGGGGCACCTGCCGTACTACGCGGACACCATGTTCCCGCCGATGGAGTTCGAGGGCTCGAGCTACTACCTCAAGGCGATGAACTGCCCGATGCACAACCTGATCTTCAGGTCCCGCGGGCGGTCCTACCGCGAGCTGCCGCTGCGGCTGTTCGAGTTCGGCTCGGTCTACCGTTACGAGAAGTCCGGCGTGGTGCACGGCCTGACCCGGGTCCGGGGGATGACCCAGGACGACTCGCACTCCTACGTCACCCCGGAGCAGGCGCCCGACGAGGTCAAGCACCTGCTGTCGTTCGTGCTCGGGCTGCTCAAGGACTTCGGCCTCGACGACTACTACCTCGAGCTGTCGACCCGCGACGACTCCAGGCCCGACAAGTTCGTCGGCTCGGACGAGGACTGGAAGGTCGCGACCAAGGTGCTGGAGGACGTCGCCGTCGAGACCGGGCTGGAGCTCGTGCCCGACCCGGGCGGCGCGGCGTTCTACGGCCCCAAGATCTCCGTGCAGGCACGGGACGCCATCGGCCGGACCTGGCAGATGTCGACCATCCAGTACGACTTCAACCAGCCGAAGGGCTTCGAGCTGGAGTTCCAGGCGGCCGACGGCACCCGGCAGCAGCCGGTGATGATCCACTCCGCGAAGTTCGGCTCGATCGAGCGGTTCTTCGGCGTCCTGGTCGAGCACTACGCCGGCGCCTTCCCTCCGTGGCTCGCGCCCGTGCAGGTGCAGGCGATCCCGATCGCCGAGCGGCACAACGACTACCTCGGTGACGTGGCTGCCCGGATGCGGGAGGCGGGGCTGCGGGTCGAGGTCGACGACTCCGACGACCGGATGCAGAAGAAGATCCGCAACGCGCAGCTGATGAAGGTGCCGTTCATGGTGATCGCCGGGGACAACGACGTCGAGGCCGGTGCCGTGTCGTTCCGCTACCGCGACGGCCGCCAGGACAACGGCGTGCCCGTCGACGAGGCGATCGCCCGGGTCGCCGACGCGGTGGCCAGCCGGGTCCAGGTATGACCTCGCACGCCGACCAGGACGTCGTACGCCAGGACGGGGTGGGGGAGCCGGACGACCTCGAGCGGCTCTGGACCCCGCACCGGATGGCCTACATCAAGGGGGAGAACAAGCCCACCGACGCGACGTCGGGGGAGTGCCCGTTCTGCCGGATCCCGACGCTGGAGGACCGGAAGGGGCTGGTCGTGCACCGCGGGGAGGCGACCTACGTGGTGCTCAACCTCTATCCCTACAGCCCGGGGCACCTGATGGTGTGCCCCTACCGGCACGTCGCGGACTACACCGACCTCGACGACGCGGAGACGGCCGAGGTGGCGGCGTTCACGAAGGCCGCGATGCGCACGATCCGGCGGGTCAGCGGCGCGCACGGCTTCAACGTGGGCATGAACCAGGGGGCCGTCGCGGGCGCCGGCATCGCCGCGCACCTGCACCAGCACGTCGTCCCGCGGTGGGGCGGCGACCAGAACTTCATGCCGATCATCGGCCGCACCCGCACCCTGCCGCAGCTGCTCACCGAGACCCGGGACCTGCTCGCGGAGTCCTGGTCCTGACCTCTGGCGCCGGCCCGGCACCGGTCCTATCGTTGAAGCATCATCAACCTGGACGAGCGGACGACGACCTCGGCACGCCGGACCTGCCCGTCACCTCGGACGGATGGAAGAGGGTGACCGGCATGAGCGGGTGGAACGCCATGTCGTACGACGGCAAGGACACCATCTTGTCGGTGGTCCGCCGCGAAGCCGGGCAGCTGTTCGCGCTGGCCGACTCCGACTCCGCCTGGACCGCGCCCACCGGGGCCGGGCACTGGGAGGTGCGCGACGTCGTCGGTCACATCGTCGACACGACCGAGGCGTACTTCGAGGCGTTCGACGCCGCGCGCAGCCACGCCGAGCCGCCCGCGCCGTACGGTCTGCCGGGGATGGCGGCCCGGGTGGACGAGCGGGCGCAGGCGCTGCGCGAGGTGCCCCGGCCCGAGCTGCTGGAGCGGCTGCGCACCGACCTGGACAAGGTCATGGAGATCTTCGACGGGTTGAGCGCCGAGGACTGGACCGACCTGCTCGTCCCGCACTTCTACATGGGGCCGCTGCCGGCGTTCTTCTTCCCCGCGTTCCAGCTGATGGACTACGGCGTGCACACCTGGGACGTCCGGCAGGGGACCGGCCGGGCGCACGCGCTGCCGGGCGACGTCGCCGACCTGCTCACGCCGTTCATGTTCGTGCTCTGGAAGTACACGGTCGCCGGCACCGCGGCCCGGCCCTGCGAGATCGGGGTGCGGATCACGAGCGGACCGAACGCCGGGGAGACCCGCGTGTCCGTCGGCCCGGACGGGATGGACTACACCCCGGGCGACGTGTCCGGTGTGCCGACGGTGGTCGAGTTCGACCCCGGCAGCTTCGTGCTCACCGCGTTCGGGCGCAGCAACGCGGGCACGGTGCGCGGCGACCAGGCCGTCGCCGACGTGTTCCTCAACGAGTTCTTCCGCATCTAGAGAGGACCCCGGCATGACCCAGACCGACCTCGAGGACATCGAGCGTGAGCGAGCGCGGATCCGGTCGACGTACCTGAGGCCGACGGGTGAGCGCCCCGCCTCGACGGCGCGCGGCCTGCACCACACCGCCCTGCTGTGCGCGGACGTGGAGCGGACCGTGCGCTTCTACCAGGACGTGCTCGGCTTCCCGCTCACCGAGATGGTGGAGAACCGCGACTACGCCGGCTCGACCCACTTCTTCTTCGACATCGGGAACGGCAACCTGCTGGCGTTCTTCGACCTGCCCGGCCTCGACCTGGGGCCCTACGCGGAGGTGCTCGGCGGGCTGCACCACATGGCGATCGCGGTCGACCCCGTGCACTGGGCACAGCTGCGCACCCGCCTCGACGAGGCCGGCGTGGAGTACGCCGAGGAGAGCGGCACGTCGGTGTACTTCCGCGACCCCGACGGGGCGCGGCTGGAGCTCATCGCCGACCCGCTCGGCGAGATGTACGGCCTCAAGGTGCTCTGACCACCCGGACGCCGTGGCCGGGTCAGCCGCGGACGCCGTACAGGTGCTCCAGGGCCAGCTGGTCGAGCCTCTCGAAGCCCATGCCGCGGGCCGCGGCCTCCTCCGGGTCGAACTGCTCGGCGCGCAGCGACTCCACGGACTCGCCCTCGCCCAGTGTCGGTACGGCGAGCTGGTCGACCCGGGCCTCCCGGAGTGCCTGCTGCACCTCGGGGTCGGCCCTGAACGCCGCGGACTTGGCCTTCAGGATGAGGTAGTTGCGCATGCAGCCCCGCGCCGACTCCCACACCCCGTCGACGTCCTCGGTGCGCGGCGGCTTGAAGTCGAAGTGCCGTGGGCCGTCGTAGCCGCCGTTCTCGACGATGTCCACGGTCCAGAACGCGCCCCGGGCGTTGCCGGCACCGAAGCGCAGGTCCTGGTCGTAGCGAGGGCCGCTCTGCCCGTTGAGGTCGAGGTGGAAGAGCTTGCCGTGCCACAACGCCTGGGCGATGCCGTGCGCGTAGTTGAGCGAGGCCATCTCCTCGTGGCCGACCTCCGGGTTCACCCCGACGAGGTCCGCGTGCTCGAGACCGTTGATGAAGGCCAGCGCGTGCCCGATGGTCGGCAGGAGGATGTCCCCGCGAGGCTCGTTGGGCTTCGGCTCGATGGCGAAACGCACGTCGTAGCCCTGCTCGACGACGTACTGCCCGAGGACGTCGAAGGCCTCCTTGTAGCGGTCCAGGGCCGCGCGCACGTCCTTCGCGGCGCCGGACTCGGCACCCTCGCGGCCGCCCCACGCGACAAAGGTGCGCGCCCCGAGCTCGGCGGCGAGGTCGAGGTTGTCCAGGGTCTTGCGGAGTGCGAAGCGCCGGACGTCGCGGTCGTTGTTGGTGAAGGCGCCGTCCCGGAAGACCGGGTGCGAGAAGAGGTTCGTCGTGATCATCGGTACGACGAGGCCGGTCTCGTCGAGCGCCTTGCGCAGCGGGGCGAGGTGCTCCTGCTTCGAGGCCGGGGTGGCGCCGAAAGGAAACACGTCGTTGTCGTGGAAGCTGATCCCGTAGGCGCCGAGGTCGTCGAGGCGGCGCACCGCCTCGGCTGGCTCCATCGGCGGGCGGATCGCCGTCCCGAACACGTCGACCCCCTGCCAGCCGACGGTCCACAGACCGAAGGAGAAACGGTCTTCGCGGGTGGGCTGGAAGTCGGACTCCCTCTGGTTCATGCCGCTCGCCTCACTTTGTCTGGTTTCGTTCCGTCGAACAACAAACCACCCGTAAGGGTGCTTGTGCAGCGCCGCTGACGAAACCTATGTTGTGGCGCACAACATACATTGTGATGGGCGTCATGCCACCACGTCTTCGCAGGAGGTCGTCAGCATGGTTGGAACCAGGAGCGGGCGCATCGTGGCGCTCGCGGCTGTGGGAGTGCTCGCTCTCACCGCCTCGGCGTGTGGCGGAGGCAGCTCCGACAACGGGGGCGGCGGAGGCTCCGGGTCGGCCGCGAAGAAGGTCGGTGTGATCCTGCCCGACGCGACCACGTCGCCACGCTGGGAGGCCAACGACCGCCCCAGCCTCAAGAAGGCGTTCGACGCTGCCGGCATCGAGTCCGACATCCAGAACGCCGGTGGTGACAAGGCCAAGTTCGGCACGATCTGCGACGGCATGATCAACAGCGGTGTCTCGGTCCTGATGATCGTCAACCTGGACTCCGACTCCGGCGGTGCCTGCCTGAAGAAGGCCGCGGCGGCCGGCATCAAGAGCATCGACTACGACCGGCTCACCCTCGGCGGCGGTGCGTCCTACTACGTCTCCTTCGACAACGTGAAGGTCGGCGAGCTGATGGGCCAGGGACTGGCCACGTGTCTGGACAAGATGGGCAAGAAGACGGCCAACATCGTCTTCATCAACGGAGACCCGACCGACAACAACGCGGCGCTGTTCAAGTCCGGCTACGTCAAGGCCCTGAAGCCGAAGATGGACTCGGGTGCCTACAAGCTGGTCGGCGACCAGACCGGTCTGTGGGACGCGACGAAGGCCGGTACGGCGTTCGAGCAGATCTACACGCAGAACCAGGGCAAGGTCGACGGTGTCGTCTCGGCGAACGACACGATGGCGGGCGGCATCATCGCGCGGCTCGCCGCCAACGGTCTCGCCGGAAAGGTCCCGGTCACCGGCCAGGACGCCAGCGTCGAGGGGCTGCAGGCGATCCTCAAGGGCACGCAGTGCATGACGGTCTACAAGGACACCAACCTCGAGGCGAAGGCTGCCTCGGACCTGGCGATCGCGCTGATCAAGGGTGACCAGGCCAAGGCCGACTCGCTGGCCACCGGCTCGGTCAAGGACACCGAGACAGGCAAGGACGTGCCCTCCGCGCTGGCTACTCCGGAGGCGATCTTCCAGGACAGCGTCAAGACCGTGATCGCCGACGGCTTCCAGCCGAAGAGCAAGGTCTGCGCCGGCTCGTACGCCGAGCTGTGCACCAAGTACGGCGTCCAGTGACGCGACGTGGGACCCGTCCCCACAGGGGCGGGTCCCACGCGCAGCCGCCACGTCGCGGGACCTGCTGCGCCCGACCACCGCGACCGACCCGCCAGGTGGCGCGAGAGAGGACCTACTGCCGTGTCGACGACAACCACCGAGAGGGTCCCGGTGGCCTCCGGGACGGAGCCGCTGCTCAGCCTGCGCGGGATCAACAAGAGCTTCGGAGCCGTGCAGGTGCTGCGCAACGTCTCCTTCGACGTGACGCCGGGGAAGGTCACTGCGCTCGTCGGTGACAACGGCGCCGGCAAGACCACCCTCATCAAGGGCATCGCCGGCATCCACGCGTTCGACTCCGGGGAGTACACCTTCGACGGCCGGCCCGTGCACGTGAGCAGCCCGAAGGACAGCGCCGCCCTCGGCATCGAGGTCGTCTACCAGGACCTCGCGCTCTGCGACAACCTCGACGTGGTGCACAACATGTTCCTCGGACGCGAGCTCAAGAAGTGGGGACGTCTCGACGAGAGCACCATGGAGACGCGGGCCAAGGAGACGCTGGCCGGGCTCTCCGTGCGGACGCTCGCCTCGGTGCGCACGCACGTGGCCAGCCTCTCGGGAGGTCAGCGGCAGACCGTCGCGATCGCGCGGGCGGTGCTGTGGAACTCCCGCGTCGTGATCCTCGACGAGCCCACCGCCGCGCTGGGCGTGGCCCAGACCGAGCAGGTGCTGCTGCTGGTGCGCAGGCTCGCCGACCACGGTCTGGGTGTGGTGCTGATCAGCCACAACCTCAACGACGTCTTCCAGGTCGCCGACGACATCGCCGTGCTCTACCTCGGGCAGATGGCGGCCCAGGTGCACCGGGCCGACGTCACCAACAACCAGGTGGTCGAGCTGATCACCGCCGGCCGCTCCGGTGACCTCGGTCTGCCTGCGAACGGTGTCACCACGTCCGACGTACCGGCGCCGGCTGCCGCGGCGCCGACCAAACCCCAGGAGGCGTGATGGCCGTCTCGAGCCCGCCCACCCCCGCCTCGTTCCCGGAGCAGCCCGCAGCGGACGAGTCCGTCCGCGGCCTGACCCGCGCCTACTTCAGCCGTATCCGAGGTGGGGACGTGGGTGCGCTACCCGCTGTGCTCGGCCTGGTGGTGCTGGTCGTGGTGTTCGCGATCCTGCGTCCGCAGACCTTCACCAACCCCTTC
This sequence comes from uncultured Actinomycetota bacterium, assembly GCA_963827435.1. GTDB lineage: Bacteria > Actinomycetota > Actinomycetes > Propionibacteriales > Nocardioidaceae > Nocardioides_B. The sequence goes on along the minus strand of CAWHAU010000005.1, from coordinate 147,257 downwards.
AACTTCGCGAACCTGATCAACCAGTCCGCCGCCGTGATGGTCATCGCGATGGGTCTGGTCTTCGTGCTGCTGCTCGGTGAGATCGACCTGTCCGCCGGCTTCACCGCAGGTACGTCGGCGTGCGTGGCGGGCATCGTGCTCACCCGCCACGGGCTGTCCTGGTTCCCGTCGATCCTGGTCGGGCTCGCCACCGGCGCTTTCATCGGCGTCTGCATCGGCCTCCTCGTGTCCCGGCTCGGCATCCCGTCGTTCGTGGTCACGCTGGCGTCGTTCCTCGGCCTGCAAGGACTGATGCTGGTGCTGATCGGCGAGGGCGGCACGATCGCCTTCCGGGACCAGACGATCCTCGCGATCATGAACAAGAACCTGCCGATCTGGCTGGGATGGACGCTCTGCATCGGCGGCCTTGCGATCTACGCGGCGGTCACGCTGCGCAACGCCACGTCCCGCCGGGCGGCCGGGCTCAAGGGCGACCCGCTGCTGCTCTGGGCCTTCAAGACCGGCTTCCTGGCCGTCGTCCTCATCGCCGCCACGGCCTACCTCAGCCAGGAGCGGAGCCGGAACCCCGCGATCACGTCGCTGAAAGGCGTCCCCGTCGTCGTCGCGGTCCTCGTGTTCCTGCTCGTGGTGCTGACCTTCGTGCTCTCCCGGACCGCCTGGGGCCGACACGTGTACGCCGTCGGCGGCAACGCCGAGGCCGCCCGCCGCGCCGGCATCAACGTCAAGGGCGTCAAGCTGTCCTGCTTCGTCATGTGTTCCACGCTCGCTGCTGTCGCCGGTCTGCTCCTGGCCAGCCGGGACAACTCGGTGTCTCCGACCACCGGTGGCTCGCTGACGCTGCTGTACGCCGTCGGTGCCGCCGTGATCGGCGGCACCAGCCTGTTCGGAGGCAAGGGCCGCGTCGTCGACGCGGTCATCGGTGGACTCGTCGTCGCGGTGATCGACAACGGCATGCTCCTGCTCAACCAGCCGCAGGGCCGGGTCTACATGGTGACCGGTACGGTGCTGCTCCTGGCAGCCAGTGTCGACGCCATCAGCCGCCGACGTGCAGCCGCCACCGGACGGATCTGATTCCACCTCGCTCCGTGAGGAGACCCGATGGCGCGACGCGCCGGCATCAGTCAGGAGGAGCTCCGGCGTGTGAACGTCAGCGCCCTGCTCTCCTGGGTGCATGCCCACGGGCCGACGAGCCGCGCCGTGCTCACCACCGAGCTCGGCCTCAACCGCAGCACCATCGGCGACCTCACCTCCCAGCTCGAGTCGATGGGGCTGGTCAGCGAGGACCTGCCGGTTTCCGCGAGGCGGACCGGTCGGCCGTCGCTGGTCGTCACCGCCTGTCCCGAGGTGAGCGTGGTGGCCATCGCGGTCGACGTCGACCGCATCACGGTGGCGCTCATCGGGCTGGGTGGCGTCGAGCTCGAGCGACGTGTTCGCGTCCACCAGCGCGGGGAGCACGACGTCACGCACGTCGTGGAGACGGTCGCGCAGCTGGTCCGCGAGGTCAGGACGCACCCCGATGGCGCTCGGTGCTTCGGCGTCGGCGTCTCGATCCCGGGAGCGGTCCGGCGCTCCGACGGGCTGGTGCGGTTCGCGCCGAACCTCGGCTGGACGAACGAGCCGTTCGCCGACCTGCTCTCCGAGGCGCTCGACCTGCCGGTGGTCGTCGGCAACGACGCGGACCTCGGCGTGCTCGCGGAGCACCTGCGCGGGGCGGCGGTCGGTGTGAGCGACGTCGGCTACGTCACGGGCGGCGTCGGTATCGGTGGCGGCTTCCTGGTCGGCGGTGTGCCGCTGGGCGGAAGCCAGGGATACGCCGGCGAGGTCGGGCACCTGCTCGTGGAGAGCGCCGGGTCGAAGTGCCGGTGCGGGGCCCGCGGCTGCTGGGAGACCAAGGTGGGGGAGAACCACCTGCTGACCGGTGCCGGCCGGCTCCCAGGCGGTGGGCCGACCGCGGTGGCCGAGGTGATCGACGCGGCCGACGCGGGGGACCAGCGGGCCGCCGCCTCGCTGGACGAGGTCGCCGAGTGGACCGGGGTCGGGCTGCGGGCGGTGGTGAACGTGTTCAACCCCGAGATGATCGTGCTCGGCGGCGTGCTGGCACACGCCTGGGGAGCCCGCCCCCGCCTGGTCGAGGACGCGCTGAGCCGCGGCGGGCTGGTCTGCCGGCTCGACCGGGTGACGCTGTGCGCGGGCGCCCTCGGCGACGACTCGCCGCTCCTCGGTGCGGCGGAGCTGGCCTTCGCGCCGCTGCTCGCGGATCCCCTCGGCGCGGTCGAGGGCGAGACGGCCCTGGCCGGGAGCTGACCCGCAGTCCCGCCGCCGGCCACACCCTCCGGAAGGCAGTGGCCGGAGGAGTGCCCCGCATGGCCTAGCCTTCTCTCGCCATGATGGAACGCTTCCGCGCCTTCTGGACGAAGGTCTTCTCGCCCGTTGCCCGCCTCCTCCTCAGGCTGGGCATCAGCCCCGACGCGGTCACGATCGTGGGCACGTTGGGGGTGTGTGCCGGCGCGCTGGTGTTCTTCCCCGGCGGCCACTTCCTCGTCGGCGTGCTCGTGTGCACCGCGTTCGTGTTCTCCGACCTGATCGACGGGCACATGGCGCGGCTGAGCGGCAGCACCTCGAAGTGGGGGGCGTTCCTCGACTCCACGCTCGACCGGTTCGGAGATGCGGCGATCTTCGCGGGCCTGGCGCTGTACTACGCCGGCCCCGGCGACTCGCAGCCGCTGACCGCGCTGGCGCTGTACTGCCTGGTCCTCGGCTCCATCACGTCCTACGCCCGGGCCCGGGCGGAGTCGCTCGGCATGCAGGCCAAGGGCGGCATCGCCGAGCGCGCCGACCGGCTGGTCGCGATCCTGGTGATGACGGGCCTGGCCGGCATCTTCGACCTCCCGGTGCTGATCCCGATCACCCTCGGGGTGCTCGCACTGGCCAGCACCATCACCGTCGTGCAGCGGATGCTCGTCGTCCGCGACCAGGCCCGCGCAGCCGCGGCCTGATGGCCAGCCTGCCCTCCGGCCTGCTGCGGGGGGCCGGCCGCGCCGCCGCCGCGGCGTCCGACCAGGCGTCCACGTTCGGCTACCTGTCCGGCTGGCGACTGGTCCGGCTGCTCCCCGAGCGACAGGCGCAGGCGGTGTTCCGTGCCCTCGCGGACCAGATCCACCGGCGCGGCGGCAAGAGCGTCGACCGGCTCCGCGCCAACCTCCGGGTGGTCCGGCCGGAGCTCTCCGAGGCCGACCTCGACGCGCTCACGCACGAGGCCGTGCGGTCCTACCTGCGCTACTGGTGCGAGTCGTTCCGTCTCCCGGCGTGGCCGATCGAGGACGTCGTACGACGCACGCGGACGGTCGACGATCACCACCTGCGCGACGCCATGGCGCAGGGCGACGGCGCCGTCGTGGCGCTGCCGCACATGGCCAACTGGGACTGGGCCGGAGCGTGGGCGTGCGCCGAGATCTCGCCGCTGTGCACCGTCGCGGAGCGAGTGAAGCCCGAGCGGCTCTACGACGAGTTCGTCGCCTACCGCCGCACGCTGGGCATGGAGATCCTGCCGCTCACCGGCGGCGACGCGACGCTGCCGAGGCTCGAGGAGTGGGTGCGCGGGGGCGGGCTGGTGTGCCTGCTCGCCGACCGGGACCTGTCCCGCACGTCGGTCGAGGTGCAGCTGTGCGGCCACGCGGCGCGGATGCCGCGCGGGCCGGCCGTGCTGGCGCGCCGCACCGGGGCGCCGCTCGTGCCGGCGACGCTGCACTACGTCGGGGACGAGATGACCATCCACTTCCACCCGCCGGTGACTCACACCGACGGCGACGAGGGGATCGTCGCGATGATGCAGGGCGTCGCCGACGCGTTCACCGCCGGGATCAGCGAGCACCCGCAGGACTGGCACATGATGCAGCGGGTCTTCACGTGAGGGTGGGGATCGTCTGCCCCTACTCCCTCGACGTGCCCGGGGGAGTGCAGAACCACGTCAAGGACCTGGCCGAGGCGCTGATCGCGCTCGGCCACGAGGTGTCCGTGCTGGCGCCCAGCGAGAGCGACGACCTGCCGCCGTACGTCGTCCCGGCGGGCCGCGCGGTCCCCGTGCCCTACAACGGGTCGGTGGCCCGGATGTCGTTCGGCCCGATGGCCGCGGCCCGGACACGGCGCTGGCTGCACGACGGTGCCTTCGACGTGCTGCACCTGCACGAGCCCGCCACCCCGAGCCTGTCGCTGCTCGCCCTGTGGGCCGCCGAGTGCCCGGTGGTCGCGACGTACCACTCCTCCAACGACCGGTCCCGCGCGCTCTCGGCCTCGGCGGCGATCCTGCGCCCCAGCCTGGAGAAGGTCACCGCCCGGATCGCGGTGTCGGAGTACGCCCGCGGCACCCAGGTCAGCCACGTCGGCGGCGAGCCGGTCATCATCCCGAACGGCCTGTACGTCGACCGGTTCGCCTCCGCGCAGCCCCGGCCCGACTGGCGCGGCGAGGACGCGACGGTCGCGTTCGTCGGCCGGCTCGGCGAGCCCCGCAAGGGCTGGCCGGTGCTCGCCGAGGCCTTCGGGGTCGTCGCCGCCGACCGGCCCGGGCTGCGGCTGCTGGTCGTGGGCGGGGGCGACATCGACGAGGCGAGGGCACTGCTCCCGGGCGCGGTGCGCGACCAGGCGACGTTCCTGGGACGGGCCTCCGACGAGGACAAGGCGGCCGCGCTGCGGACCGCCGACGTGTACGTCGCTCCGAACACCGGCGGCGAGAGCTTCGGCATCGTGCTCGTCGAGGGGATGGCCGCCGGTGCGACCGTGCTGGCGAGCGACATCCCGGCGTTCCGGCGGGTGCTCGACGACGGCACCTACGGCGAGCTGTTCACGAACGGCGACGCCGCCGACCTCGCGGCCCGGCTGGCCGCCCTGCTCGACGACCCGGACCGGCGGCACGCGCTCGACGAGGCCGCCCGGACCGCGGTGCGTCGCTACGACTGGTCGGCCGTCGCCGAGCAGATCCTGCGGGTCTACGAGACCGTCGTCGCAGGGGTCGTGTGATGCCCGGCTGGTGGCTCGTCCTCCTGCTCGTCGTGGTCCTGGTCGTCGGCCTCTGGCTGACCTGGACGGCCAACCGGCTCGACCGGATGCACCACCGCATCGACGTCGCCCGCGGCACGCTCGACGCCCAGCTGCTCCGCCGGTCCGGGGCGACCCTGGAGCTGGCGTCCTCGGAGGTGCTCGACCCGCCCAGCCGGCTGGTGCTCCTCGACGCGGCGAACCACGCCCGCAACGCGGGCCCCGACGAGTTCGAGGCGGCCGAGTCCGACCTGTCGCAGACGCTGCGGGCGGTCTTCGCCCACCCTGCCGACGTGCGCCACCTCCGCGGGGACGCCACGGTCAAGCCGCTCGTCGACGAGCTGGCCCGCGACTGCGTCCGGGTCGAGCTGGCCCGCCGCTTCCACAACGACGTCGTGGTCTCCGCACGGGCCCTGCGCTCGCGCCGCCGGGTGCGCTGGCTGCGCCTGGCGGGACACGCGGCCGAGCTGCACGCCGTCGACCTGGACGACGTACCGCCGGACGCGCTGGTCGCGGACTGAGCGGTCCCGGGTCCGGCTGGGGAGGAGGGCCCTCCGGGTCGTAGGCTGGACACATCCACCACCCCCTCGGGTGGGCCGACCGCGCCCTCCCGGACCCACGCAGGTAGAAGGTCCCGACAGTGACGAACGACAGCAACGAGACGCCGACCGGCACCGGCACCGCCGGTGTGAAGCGGGGCATGGCCGAGATGCTCAAGGGCGGCGTCATCATGGACGTCGTCACCCCCGAGCAGGCCAAGATCGCCGAGGACGCCGGCGCCGTGGCGGTGATGGCGCTCGAGCGGGTGCCCGCCGACATCCGTGCCCAGGGCGGCGTCTCCCGGATGAGCGACCCGGACATGGTCGAGGGCATCATCAACACGGTCTCGATCCCGGTGATGGCCAAGGCCCGCATCGGTCACTTCGTCGAGGCGCAGGTGCTGCAGAGCCTCGGCGTCGACTACATCGACGAGTCCGAGGTGCTGACCCCGGCCGACTACGCCAACCACATCGACAAGCTCGCGTTCACCGTGCCGTTCGTGTGCGGCGCCACCAACCTGGGCGAGGCGCTGCGCCGGATCACCGAGGGCGCCGCGATGATCCGCTCCAAGGGCGAGGCCGGCACCGGCGACGTGTCCAACGCGGTCACGCACATGCGCACGATCCGGGCCGAGATCCGTCGCCTCCAGAGCATGGAGAGGGACGAGCTGTACGTCGCCGCCAAGGAGCTCCAGGCGCCGTACGCCCTGGTCGCGGAGGTCGCCGAGAAGGGCAAGCTGCCCGTCGTGCTGTTCACCGCCGGCGGCATCGCCACCCCGGCCGACGCCGCGATGATGATGCAGCTCGGCGCCGAGGGCGTGTTCGTGGGCTCCGGCATCTTCAAGTCCGGCAACCCCGCCCAGCGGGCGGAGGCGATCGTCAAGGCGACCACCTTCTTCGACGACCCCGACGTGGTGGCCAAGGTGTCCCGCGGGCTCGGCGAGGCGATGGTCGGCATCAACGTCGACGAGATCCCGCAGCCGCACCGGCTGGCCGAGCGCGGCTGGTAGCCGGTGACGCTCGCCGAGGACCACGTCCGCGAGTTCGCGCGCGCCTGCGTGCGGGCCGGTCTGCTGTCCGCCGACGAGCTGCACGCCGAGGTCGTCGCCGCGATCCGGCAGGAGCTCCCGCAGCGGGCGGGCGAGGCCGACGCGCTCGCCACCGCCTGGACCGACGAGGCCCGGGAGCAGCTCCGCGTCGACCAGGAGAGCTGGCCGGAGGCGACCGACTACGAGCGGCTGCAGTCGGCGTTCGAGGAGCTCGCCCTCGACGACGTCGAGGTCCTGCAGGGCTGCGAGGACCACTGGGCCGCCAAGCGGCTCATCGAGGAGCGCACCGCCGCCGGCACCGCGCCCCGCGGGGTGGTCTGGTTCACCCCGCCGGACGTCTGGCACGCAGTCGACGAGGGGATGCTCGAGGTGAACCTCTGGCACGGCACGACCGCGAACGCGGCGCCCGGTGACGCGCTGCTGGACGACGTGCTCGGCGTGCTGGAGAAGCACGGGCTCACCGCGAGGTTCGACGAGGGTCGCATCGAGGTCGACGCCCACTGGCACAGGAGGATCGCCCGATGAGCACGCCGACGATCGGCGTGCTGGCCCTCCAGGGCGACGTCCGCGAGCACGTCGCGATGCTGGAGCGCGCCGGCGCCCGCGCCGTGAAGGTACGTCGACCCGAGGAGCTGGCCCACGTCGACGGCATCGTCATGCCCGGCGGCGAGTCGACCACGATGCACAAGCTGGCCCGCGCCTTCGACCTGTTCGAGCCGCTGCGGGACGCCTTGCGGGGTGGTCTGCCCGGGTTCGGCACCTGCGCCGGGATGATCCTGCTGGCCGACCGCATCGAGGGCGGCACCGCGGACCAGGAGACGTTCGGCGGGCTCGACGTCGTGGTGCGCCGCAACGCCTTCGGGCGCCAGGTGGACTCGTTCGAGGCCGAGCTCGCGGTCACCGGGTTCGACGCGCCGTTCCACGCGATGTTCATCCGCGCGCCCTGGGTGGAGAAGGTCGGGCACGACGTCCAGGTCGTCGCCACCGTGGCCGCGGGGGAGGCGATGGGTAGGATCGTCGCGGTCCGGCAGGCGCACCTGCTCGCCACGTCGTTCCACCCCGAGATCACCGGCGACCACCGCTTCCACCAGCTCTTCGTGGAGCAGGTGGCCCAGGTCGCGAACTAGCACCAAACAGGGAAGAGGCTCCACCTCATGTCTGGCCACTCCAAATGGGCGACCACCAAGCACAAGAAGGCGGTCATCGACGCCCGGCGCGGGAAGATGTTCGCCAAGCTCATCAAGAACATCGAGGTCGCGGCACGGATGGGCGGCGGCGACCCGGCCGGCAACCCGACGCTCTACGACGCCATCCAGAAGGCCAAGAAGTCGTCGGTCCCCAACGACAACATCGACCGCGCGGTCAAGCGCGGCTCGGGCGCCGAGGCCGGGGGAGCGGACTACCAGACGATCATGTACGAAGGCTACGGACCCAACGGCGTCGCCCTCCTGGTCGAGTGCCTCACCGACAACCGCAACCGTGCCGCCATGGAGGTCCGCACCGCGATGACCCGCAACGGCGGCTCGCTCGCCGACCCGGGCTCGGTGTCCTACCTCTTCCACCGCAAGGGCGTCGTGATCGTCCCGTCCGCCCAGGACCCCAGGACCGTCTCCGAGGACGACGTCCTCGAGGCGACGCTGGACGCGGGCGCCGAGGAGGTCAACGACCTCGGCGAGTCCTTCGAGGTCATCTCCGAGGCGACCGACCTGGTCGCGGTGCGCACCGCCCTGCAGGCCGCGGGCGTCGACTACGACTCGGCCGAGGCGTCGTTCGTGCCGTCGATGAACGTCGAGCTCGACAAGGACGGCGCCGGCAAGGTGTTCCGCCTGATCGAGGCCCTCGAGGACCTCGACGACGTGCAGAACGTCTTCGGCAACTTCGACGTCAGCGACGAGGTCATGGAGTCGCTCGACGCGTGACGGCGCCGCTCGCCCCGCGGGACACCCCGCGTGTCCTGACCGCCGATCGGGTCCGCCTCGGTTAGCGTCCTCTTAGAACAGGTGTTCGGACGAGAGGGCTGAGGCATGCGCGTGCTGGGCATCGACCCCGGCCTGACCCGGTGCGGACTCGGCGTCGTCGACGGGTCCGTCGGTCGCCCGCTCCACCTCGTCGACGTGGGCGTGGCCCGCACCGACCCGGCGCAGCCGACCGCGCTGCGGCTGTGCGAGATCGAGCGGGCCGTGGACGCCTGGATCGAGCAGCACCGGCCCGACGCCGTCGCCGTCGAGCGGGTCTTCAGCCAGCACAACGTGCGCACCGTGATGGGCACGGCCCAGGCCAGCGGCATCGCGTTGGTGGTGGCCGCCCGCCGCGGCATCCCGGTCGCGCTGCACACCCCCAGCGAGGTCAAGGCCGCGGTCAGCGGCAGCGGCCGGGCCGACAAGGCCCAGGTCGGGGCGATGGTGACCCGGCTGCTGCGGCTCGACGCGCCCCCCAAGCCGGCCGACGCGGCCGACGCGCTGGCCCTGGCCATCTGCCACATCTGGCGCGGCAGCGCCCAGTCCCGCATCGACGCGGCGGTCTCCCGGATGGCCGCCACCGGAAGGAGCCCGCGGTGATCGCGTTCGTCAGAGGCACCGTCGCCGACGTCACGCTCGGCTCGGCCGTGGTCGAGGTGGGCGGGGTCGGTCTCGAGCTGGTCTGCACCCCCAACACCCTGGCCACGCTGCGCGATCGGCGCCCCGGCCACCTTGCCCACGAGCATGGTGGTCCGCGAGGAGTCGCTGACCCTGTTCGGCTTCCTCGACGACGACGAGAAGACCTGCTTCGAGCTGCTGCAGACCGCGAGCGGCGTCGGCCCCAAGCTGGCGCAGGCCATGCTCGCGGTGCACACACCCGACGAGCTGCGCCGCGCGGTCGCCGCCGAGGACGTCAAGACGCTCACCACGGTGCCCGGCATCGGCCAGAAGGGTGCGCAGCGGATCATCCTCGAGCTCAAGGACCGGATCGGCGTGCCCGGTCCCGTCGGTCCCGGTCGGGTCGCCCCCGCCGCCGCGCCCCAGGACGCCTGGCGCGCCCAGGTGCACGCCGGCCTCGTCGGCCTCGGCTGGTCGGCCAAGGAGGCGGACAAGGCCGTCGAGACGGTCGCTCCCGACGCCGGCGACACCGCCGCACCCGACGTCGCCGGGCTGCTGCGCGCGGCCCTCCGCACGCTGAGCAAGGCATGAGCGGCGACGAGTCCGCGGTCGAGGCCGCCCTGCGCGCCCAGGAGGAGGCGTACGTCGAGAGCCGCGGACTCGTCGACGCGGAGGCCGACGGCGACGAGCGGGCGGTGGAGGCCGCGCTCCGGCCGCGCAGCCTCGACGAGGTCATCGGCCAGGAGCGGGTGCGCGAGCAGCTGTCGCTGGTGCTCGAGGCGGCCCGCGGCCGCGACCGCGCCCCCGACCACGTGCTGCTGTCCGGGCCGCCCGGCCTCGGCAAGACCACGCTCGCGATGATCATCGCCGCCGAGATGGGCAGCCCGCTGCGGCTGACCTCCGGCCCGGCCATCACCCACGCGGGCGACCTCGCCGCGATCCTGTCGGGGATGAACGACCGCGACGTGCTGTTCGTCGACGAGATCCACCGGATGTCGCGGCCCGCCGAGGAGATGCTCTACATGGCGATGGAGGACTTCCGGGTCGACGTCGTCATCGGCAAGGGGCCGGGTGCCACCGCGATCCCGCTCGAGATCCCGCCGTTCACGCTGGTCGGCGCCACCACCCGGGCCGGGCTGCTGCCCGGGCCGCTGCGCGACCGGTTCGGGTTCACCGCCCACCTCGAGTTCTACGACCCGTCCGAGCTCGACCTGATCGTGCGCCGCTCGGCCGGCCTGCTCGGCGTCGACCTCACCGACGGCGGCGCCGCCGAGATCGCCTCCCGCTCGCGCGGCACGCCGCGCATCGCCAACCGGCTGCTGCGCCGGGTCCGCGACTACGCCCAGGTGCGGGCCGACGGGGTGGTCACCCTGGACCTGGCGCACCGGGCCCTCGACCTCTACGAGGTGGACCGGTCCGGCCTGGACCGCCTCGACCGGGCGGTCCTCGACGTGCTCTGCCGCCGCTTCGGTGGGGGACCGGTCGGCGTCTCCACGCTCGCGGTCGCCGTCGGCGAGGAGCGGGAGACCGTCGAGGAGGTCGCCGAGCCGTTCCTGGTGCGCTCGGGCTTCCTGGCCCGGACCCCGCGGGGACGCGTCGCCACACCGGCCGCGTGGCAGCACCTCGGGCTGGCGGTGCCGGCCCGCGCGCCGTTCGGCGGAGCCGCCGACGAGCCTGCTCTGTTCGACACCGACGACTGACCGCCCCCGCGGCGGTGCCCGGGCGCGCCGTACGACCGTGACCCGACCGTGACCCCGTCGGGACTCATCTGGTCGTGACCCGCCGCGACGCCGGTTACACTCGACCCTCGGTCGATTCTCTCGGCTTCTGTGTCGTGCCCGGACTTCGTACTCGAGGTGTTCATCCCGTGAAAGACCTGGCAGGTTTCCTGCCGTTCGTCCTGATCGCGCTCGTCTTCTGGTTCCTGATCGTGCGCCCCCAGCGGCGCCGTCAGCAGGAGCTGTCGGCGACCCAGTCGGCGCTCGGCGTCGGCACCGAGGTGATGCTCGGCTCCGGCATCTACGGCACCGTCGCGTCCGTCGAGGACGACACGCTGCATCTTCAGGTGGCGCCCGGCACCATTGTGAAGGTGGCCCGCCAGGCGGTCGTGAAGGTGATCGACCGGGCCGAGGCCCCGGGCGAGCCCCGGACCGAGCCGACCGACCCCGACGCGGGTCCCACGGATCCCGACGAGCGGCACCCGTGAGCAACCAGGACCGCCAGCGGTCGACGAGGAGCGAGTAGCAGTGGCGAGTAAGACGGCCCGTCCCGGGCGTCGGCTGATCATCTTCGCGTTGGTCGTGGCCGCGCTGTACGGCGGTGTGGCGCTGGCCGGCGAGTGGAAGCCCAAGCTGGGTCTCGACCTGCAAGGTGGTCAGCGCATCACCCTGGAGGCCAGGACCGACGGCGGGCAGAAGCCCAGCGCGGCCAGCCTCGAGGAGGCGCGGGGGATCATCGACCAGCGCGTCAACGGCACCGGTGTGGCCGAGGCGGAGGTCTCGACCCAGGGCGGTCGCAACATCGTCGTCGAGGTCCCAGGCGCGAACCCCAAGAACCTCGTCAACGTGGTGAAGCAGACCGCGCAGCTGCGCTTCCGGCTCGTCGCCGCGATGGGCTCGGGCCAGCCGCAGCCGTCCGGCTCGGCCAGCCCGTCCGCGAGCGGCTCCGCGTCCCCGAGCGGGTCGGGGAGCGCCTCGCCCTCCAAGGCGCCGTCCGCGGGCCCCAAGACGTCGCCGAGCGCCACGCCCAAGGGCCGGGCACCGTTCGTCGCAGGCGGAGCGCACGCCGACAAGGCGAAGCCGTCGAAGTCCCCGTCCGCGAAGGCGTCGTCCGCCCCCAGCGCGTCGCCGACGGCCGCCCCGTCCGCAACCCCGCAGGCGGACCCGAAGGGTGCGCCGGTCGACCAGCCGCTGCAGTGGATGGACAACCCGGGCACGAAGTGGCTCAAGAAGTTCGCCGCCTACACCTGCCCCACGGGCAAGAAGGCGGCCGCGCCGGTGGACGACATCAAGTCGCAACCCCTGGTGACCTGCGACGAGGACGGCAACAAGCTGCTGCTGTCCTCCGCCCTGATCGAGGGCACGCAGCTCAAGAAGGCCGAGGCGGGCATCCCGCAGAACCAGGTCCAGTGGGTCGTCAACCTGACCTTCGACAGCACCGCACGCAAGACCTTCGCCAACGTCACCCGGCAGATCGCCAACCAGACCAGCCCGCTCACCGGGCAGCAGAAGCAGTTCGCGATCGTGCTCGACGGCAAGGTCATCTCCGCCCCCACCGTCAACGGCGTGATCCCCAACGGACAGGCCGAGATCAGCGGCAACTTCTCGCAGCAGTCAGCGCAGACCCTGGCCAACAGCCTGAAGTACGGCGCGCTGCCGCTGAAGTTCACCGTTCCCGTGGTGACGGACGAGGGCCCGACCCTGGCTGCGGACCAGCTCTCCGCGGGCCTGATCGCGGGCGCCATCGGTCTCGGTCTGGTGCTTCTCTACTGCCTGCTCTACTACCGCGGTCTCGGCCTGGTCGTGGTGGCGTCGCTGTTCATCGCGGGCCTCGTGACCTACGCAGTCGTGCTGGCGATGAGCCAGGCTGTCGGGTTCACGCTCACCCTGCCGGGCATCGCCGGCCTGATCGTGGCGATCGGCATCACGGCGGACTCGTTCATCGTCTACTTCGAACGCATCCGGGACGAGATGCGGGGCGGCAAGTCCATGCGGGTCGCGGTCGAGGCCGGCTGGGTCCGCGCCCGGGCGACCTGCCTCGCGGCCGACGCCGTGTCGCTGCTGGCCGCGGTCGTGCTCTACATCTTCTCGATCGGTGTCGTGAAGGGCTTCGCGTTCGCGCTCGGCATCAGCACGGTCATCGACCTCGTGGTGTTCTTCCTGTTCACCAAGCCGATGGTGTCCTGGCTCGCGACGTTCAAGTTCTTCTCCTCCGGCCACAAGCTCTCGGGGCTGTCGCCGGACCAGGTCGGCATCAGCCGGCCCTCGGGCGCCCCGCGTCCGTCGCCCGTGGGAGGTAACGCCTGATGAGTAAACTGTCCGACATCGGCCACGCCCTCTACGAGGGCAGGATCTCGATCGACTTCGTCGGTCGCAAGTGGCTCTGGTACTCCATCTCCGGCGTGATCATGCTGCTCGCGGTCTACGGGCTGGTCGGCAAGGGTCTGAACTACGGCATCGAGTTCAAGGGTGGTGTCGAGTACCAGGTCTCGATGCAGGCCCAGCAGGTCGACCAGGCCAACGTGCAGAAGATCCGCGACGCGGTGGCGCAGGTGGCGAAGGACGACAACATCGACGGTGCCGCGGCGCCGATCGTGAACACGTCGGGCCCGAAGAACATCCGAATCCAGACGGAGCCCCTCGACAACGACCAGGCCACGCAGGTCTCCCAGGCGATCCAGAAGGCGGTCGGGGTCGACAGCAGCGCGATCAGCCGCGACGCCATCGGCGCGACCTGGGGTGCCCAGGTCGCCAACCGAGCCTTGCTCGGTCTCTGTGTCTTCCTGGTCCTCGTGGTGCTGTTCATCTGGGCGTACTTCCGCGAGTGGAAGATGTCCGTCGGCGCGATCGTCGCGCTGGCGCACGACCTGGTGATCACCGTCGGCGTCTACGCGCTGTCCGGCTTCGAGGTGACCCCGGCCACCGTGACCGGCATCCTGACCATCCTGGGCTTCTCGCTCTACGACACGGTCGTCGTCTTCGACAAGGTGCGCGAGAACACCAAGAACCTCGCGCGCACGCGGCAGACCTACGCGGAGGCCGCCAACCTGGCGATCAACCAGACCCTGGTCCGGTCGATCAACACCTCGATCGTGGCGCTGCTCCCGGTGGGCGCACTGCTGTACGTCGGCGTGGTCAGCCTGGGCTCCGGCGCCCTCAAGGACCTCGCGCTCGCGCTGTTCGTCGGTATGGCGGCGGGTACGTACTCCTCGATCTTCATCGCGACCCCGCTCGTCGTACAGCTCAAGGAGCTCGAGCCCGGCATCAAGGCGGGCGATGCGCGCGCGATGCGGCACCGCAACCGCCGTCCGGTCGACCCCTACGCCTCGGTGCCGGTGTTCACCGAGGACATGCCGCTCGAGGACGAGCCGGCCGCCGACGGGGACCGGGCCCGCGAGGACGAGGACGACGAGCGCGGTGTGCCGGCCGGCACCTCGTCGCGCCCCGCGCGCTACACCGCGGGGGAGCGGCCGGCGTCGCGTCCGGTGTCGCCCTCGGCGTCGTCGAAGCGGGCGCAGCCGAGCCGCAAGCCGCGGTCGCAGCGCGGCAAGCCGTGAGCACCGAGCAGGTGGCGACCCTCGACGCAGCAGCTGGACCGGCTGATCCGGGACGTTCCGGACTTCCCCCAGCCGGGGGTGGTGTTCAAGGACATCACGCCGCTCCTCGCGGACCACGACGCGTTCTCGGCCGTCATCCGCGCGCTGGCGGCGGCCGGCCGCGACGCCGACGGCAGCACCGTCGTCGACAAGGTCGTCGGCATGGAGGCACGCGGGTTCATCCTGGCCGCCCCCGTGGCGCTGGCCCTCGGCGCCGGGTTCGTCCCGGTCCGCAAGGCCGGCAAGCTCCCGGGCGAGACGCACGCGGTCTCCTACGCGCTGGAGTACGGCGAGGCGACCCTCGAGATGCACGAGGACGGGATCGACCAGGGCGACCGGGTGCTGCTCGTCGACGACGTCCTGGCCACCGGCGGCACCGCCGACGCGACCCGTCAGCTGGTCGAGCGCTGCGGCGGCACGGTGCACGCCTTCGCCGTGCTGATGGACCTGTCGTTCCTGCACGGGCGCGACGCCATCGGCGACGTCACACTGCACAGCCTGCGGACGGTCTGACGAGCGCCCGCCCCGCACGTAGACTGGCCGACGAGTCGACGATGTGGGAGCTTCTGTGGCCGAGGAACGCGTAGCGAGCCCGCCCTCGAGCGCGCCCGACTCCGCCGCCCCCGTCGAGGTCGCACCGGTCGAGCACCGTCCCGCGTGCGGTGGTCCCGCGGGCCGCCGGATGCGGGCCCGGCTCGCCCGGATGGCCACCAAGAGCCAGTCCGGCAACCCGGTCCTCGAGCCGCTGTTCCGTGCGGTCAAGGCCAACCACCCCAAGGCCGACCTGGAGCTGCTGGAGCGGGCCTACGTGACCGCCGAGCGTCACCACGGCACCCAGATGCGCAAGAGCGGCGACCCGTACATCACGCACCCGCTCGCCGTCACCACGATCCTGGCCGACGTCGGCATGACCGAGCCGACGCTGGTCGCGGCGCTCCTGCACGACACGGTCGAGGACACGCCGTACACCCTCGACGAGCTGCGCCACGACTTCGGGGACGAGGTGGCGGTGCTCGTCGACGGCGTCACCAAGCTCGACAAGGTGAAGTACGGCGACGCGGCCCAGGCCGAGACCATCCGCAAGATGATCGTCGCGATGTCGCGCGACATCCGGGTGCTGGTGATCAAGCTCGCCGACCGGCTGCACAACATGCGCACGCTGCGCTACGTCCCGCAGGCCTCGCAGGAGCGGACCGCGCGCGAGACCCTCGACATCTACGCCCCGCTGGCGCACCGGCTGGGCATGAACACCCTCAAGTGGGAGCTCGAGGACCTCGCCTTCGCCACCTTGCACCCCAAGATGTACGACGAGATCGTGCGCCTCGTCGCCGAGCGGGCGCCGTCGCGCGACCAGTTCCTCGCCCAGGTCATCGAGCAGGTGGAGGCCGACCTGCGCGAGGCGAAGATCAAGGCGGTCGTGACCGGCCGGCCCAAGCACTACTACTCGATCTACCAGAAGATGATCGTGCGCGGCCGGGACTTCTCCGACATCTACGACCTGGTCGGGATCCGGATCCTGGTCGAGGACGACCGCGACTGCTACGCCGTGCTCGGTGTGCTGCACAACCGGTGGAACCCGGTCCCGGGCCGGTTCAAGGACTTCGTGGCGATGCCGAAGTTCAACATGTACCAGTCGCTGCACACCACCGTGATCGGGATCCAGGGCAAGCCGGTCGAGCTGCAGATCCGGACCTTCTCGATGCACCGCCGCGCGGAGTACGGCATCGCCGCGCACTGGAAGTACAAGGAGGACGTCCGCTCCGGCAAGGACACCGACCGCAGCCTGGTGGACGGCAGCGGCGACATGGCCTGGGTGCGGCAGCTGCTCGACTGGCAGCAGGAGACCGAGGACCCCGGGGAGTTCCTGGAGTCGCTCCGCTTCGAGATCAACTCCTCCGAGGTCTACGTCTTCACCCCGCGCGGGGACGTGATCGCGCTTCCCACCGGCTCCTCGCCCGTCGACTTCGCCTACGCCATCCACACCGAGGTCGGGCACCACACCATCGGCGCCCGGGTCAACGGCCGGCTCGTGCCGCTGGAGTCCAAGCTCGACAACGGCGACGTGGTCGAGGTGTTCACCTCCAAGGCGCCGAACGCCGGCCCGAGCCGGGACTGGCTCGGCTACGTCGCCTCGCCCCGGGCACGCAACAAGATCCGGCAGTGGTTCACCAAGGAGCGCCGCGAGGAGGCCATCGAGCACGGCAAGGACCAGATCGCCCGGCTGATGCGCAAGGAGAACCAGCCCCTCAAGCGGCTGCTCACCCACGAGACGCTGACCACCGTCGCGGCGGAGATGCGGCTCGCCGACGTGTCCGCGCTCTACGCCTCGGTCGGCGAGGGCAACATCGGCGCCCAGACCGTCGTACGCCGGGTCATCGACCTGTTCGGCGGCGAGGAGGGCGCGGCGGAGGACCTGGCCGAGGGCGTCACGATCACCACCGACGCGCGCCTCAAGCGGCCGACCGGAGGCGACGCCGGCGTCATCGTCAAGGGCATCTCGGACGTGTGGGTCAAGCTCGCGAAGTGCTGTACGCCGGTCCCGGGCGACCCGATCCTCGGCTTCGTCACCCGCGGCGCCGGCGTCTCGGTGCACCGGTCCGACTGCACCAACGCAAAGGGCCTCACGTCACAGCCGGAGCGGCTCGTCGAGGTGGAGTGGGCGCCGACCGCGCAGTCGATGTTCCTGGTGAACATCCAGGTCGAGGCCCTCGACCGCAACCGCCTGCTGTCGGACATCACCAAGGTGCTCTCCGACGTGCACGTCAACATCCTCGCCGCGACCCTGCAGACCACCCGCGACCGGGTCGCCAAGAGCCGGTTCACCTTCGAGATGGCCGACCCGAAGCACCTCGGCCACGTGCTCAAGGCCGTGCGGTCGGTGGACGGCGTCTTCGACGCCTATCGAGTTACCCAGTAGCGGGCGCTGACCTGGCGTGTGGTCGCGCGCAGTCGCTGACTTGGCGCGTTTGGCTCGGGTTCTCCCGCTGACTTGGCGCGTCTGGTGACGTGTGTGCCCGGTGCTCGCCGAGTCGGCTCGGCCTCTCCTTCGTCGCGCCGGGCGCGACTCAGGAGAAGTCCTGCGCCGCACGGCGCGCCATCTCCAGGAACTGCCGGCGGGAGGCGAGGTTCTCCTCGACGGCGGCGATCAACTTGTCGTCACCGGCGGCGCGGGCCTTCTCGAGGTCGGCCTCGAGGTCGGCGCAGGCCTTCTCCAGCTTGGCGACCATGTCGTCGGCGCGGGCGGACTTCTCCGGGTCGGTGCGCTGCCACTGGGCGTCCTCGACGCCGCGGATGGCCTGCTCGACCTTGCGGATCCGGCCCTCGAGCTCCTTCATCCGGTCCCGCGGCACCTTGCCGGCCGCGTCCCAGCGGTCGGCGATGTCGCGGAAGGCCTCCTTGGCGGCCCGCAGGTCCGTCACCGGGACCAGCGCCTCTGCCTCGACGAGGAGCGCCTCCTTCTTCTCCGCGTTGGCGATGAACTCGGCATCCAGCTCGGCGTTCGCCTTGTCACGGTTGCCGAAGAAGGTGTCCTGCGCACCGCGGAACCGCTGCCAGAGCTGGTCGTCGACGCCCTTGGGTGCGGGGCCGGCGGCCTTCCACCGGCGCATGAGGTCGCGGTACTTCCCGGCAGTCGCTCCCCACTCGGTGGACTCGGCGAGCGCCTCGGCCTCGACGACGAGCTTCTCCTTGACCTCACGGGCCTCGTCGCGCTTCTCGTTGAGGTCGGCGAAGTGCGCCTTCCGCCTCCGGGTGTACGTCGTCCGGGCCGTCGAGAACCTGCGCCAGAGGGCGTCGTCGACCGACTTCTCGAGCCGGGGGAGCGCCTTCCACTCGTCGAGGAGCTGCCGCATCCGGTTCGCACCGTTGCGCCAGTCGGTGCCCTGGGAAAGCCGCTCGGCCTCCGAGGCGATGCGCTCCTTCTCGAGCCGGGCCTCCTCGAGCTTGCGGGCCCGCTCCGCGCGCCGCTGCTCGCGCTGCACGCCGATGTCCTTGGTCAGGGCGTCGAGCCGGGCGTCGAGAGCCGCGAGGTCGCCGACCGCCTGGGCGTCCTTGAGGCTGGCGTGCACCTGCTTGACCGAGGCGGTGGCCTCGTCGGGGCCGAGCGTCCCGGCGCCCACCCGCTGCTCGAGGAGCTCCACCTCGAAGGCCAGGTCCTCGTAGCGACGGACGAAGAAGGAGAGCGCCTCCTCCGGCGTGGCGTCGGGCATCTGCCCGACCGAGCGCTCCCCGTCGGCGGTGCGCACGTAGACCGTGCCGTCGTCGTCGACGCGGCCCCAGTCCCGGCCCTGCGAGTCCGGCACCGGCGTGCGGGCCGGGGTGGCGGGGGCCGGTGCGGCGGGCACCGGCGCCGGCGTCGGGCGGCGACGCGGCGGCATGGGGCGGGGCGCAGACGGCCGGGGTGCGGGCGTCGGGGGCGTCTGCGCCTGCGGCGTCGTGCGGTCGTCCTGGAGCGGCGTGCTCTCCGGCGTGCTGTCCGGGGTGTTCACCGGGCTCCCCCTGCGGTCGTCGGCTGGTCCACCACGGAAGCGTAGTCACCCCGCGCTGCGGACTCCGACCCGCTGTCCCGCGCGTGGAGCGTGATCCACGTGACGAGGGCTGCCACGAGGAGCACGACGACGACCGCGGTGAGCACCCGCGAGCGGACCTTGCGCCGCCGCGCTCGCTCGGCCCGCCGGATCTGTTGACGCTGCGCACCGGCCCTGGCCAGCTGGCTGCGTCGTCTCTTCTTGGTGACCACGCCCGGGAGTCTAGTGCGGCGGCGCCGTCCGCCCGGTCCGTCCGCGCATCCGCCCGGTCGATAGGCTGCCCCGGACAGAGACCCTAGTTGGACAGGAGCGCGCGGCCGTGCTCATCGCAGGCTTCCCCGCCGGTCCGTGGGGCACCAACTGCTACGTGCTGGCCACCGGACCCGGCAGCGAGTGCGTGGTGGTGGACCCCGGCAAGGACGCTGCCGACGGCGTTGCCGAGGTGGTCCGCGAGCACCGGCTCAAGCCTGTCTCCGTCCTGGTCTCCCACGGTCACGTGGACCACATGTGGTGCGTGGCGCCCGTCGCCGGCACCTACGACGCCACCGCGTACATCCACCCGCGTGACCGGCACCTGCTGGCCGACCCGATGGCGGCGATGTCCCCGGAGACCGCGGGCATGCTGCTCGGCGGCAGGTACGAGTTCGCCGAGCCCGACTCCGTCGCCGAGCTCGCCGACCTCGAGACCCTCGAGCTGGCCGGCCTCCGCTTCACCGTCGACCACACGCCCGGCCACACCGAGGGGTCCGTGACGTTCCGGACGCCGTACGGCGAGCAGGGGGTGTCCGAGGTGATGCTGTCCGGAGACCTGCTCTTCGCCGGGTCCATCGGCCGGACCGACCTGCCCGGCGGCGACCATCCGACGATGCTGCGCAGCCTCCGTGACAAGGTGCTGCCGCTCGCCGACGACATCGTGGTCCTCCCCGGCCACGGCGAGCAGACGAGCATCGGCCGCGAGCGCGCGACGAACCCGTTCCTGCTCGACCTGCTGCGCGATGCCGGCTCCGGCAGCGCGGCCCCGAACCGAGGTCTCTAGAACATGGCCAAGCCCACCCCGCTGAGCGGGTTCCCCGAGCTCCTGCCCGCCCAGCGGTACGTCGAGCAGCACGTGCAGGACAGCCTGCGCCGCACCTTCGAGCTGCACGGCTTCGCCAGCCTCGAGACGCGCGCGGTCGAGCCCATGGACCAGCTGCTGCGCAAGGGGGAGACCTCCAAGGAGGTCTACGTCCTGCGCCGGCTCCAGGACGAGGGCGAGGGCACCGACACGGGCATGGGGCTGCACTTCGACCTCACCGTGCCGTTCGCGCGCTACGTGCTCGAGAACGCCGGCAAGCTGGAGTTCCCGTTCCGGCGCTACCAGATCCAGCGCGCGTGGCGCGGGGAGCGACCGCAGGAGGGCCGCTTCCGCGAGTTCACGCAGGCCGACATCGACGTGGTGATGCGCGACGAGCTGCCGTTCCACTTCGACGTCGAGGTGGCCCGGGTGATGGCCGAGGCGCTGTCGGCGCTGCCGCTGCCGCCGATGCGGCTGCGGGTCAACAACCGCAAGCTCATCGAGGGCTTCTACCGCGGCATCGGCGCGCCGGACCCGGCCGCCGTCATCACCATCGTCGACAAGCTCGACAAGCTCCCCGCGGCCGAGGTCGCCCGGCTCCTGGTGGAGGACGGCGGTCTCGACGACGCCCAGGCCAAGCAGTGCCTGGCGCTCGCCGAGATCGAGTCGACGGACCTGTCGTTCGTCGAGCTCGTCCGCGACCTCGGCGTCAGCGACGAGCTGCTCGACACTGGGCTCGAGGAGCTGACCGCCGTCATGGAGGGCTGCGCGTCGGTCAACACCGACCGGTTCCAGGTGGTCGCCAGCCTGAGCCTGGCGCGTGGTCTGGACTACTACACCGGCACCGTCTTCGAGATCTACATGGACGGCTTCGAGAACCTGAAGTCGGTCGGTGGCGGCGGACGCTACGACGCCCTCGCGAGCGACGGACGCACGACCTACCCGGGCGTCGGCATCTCGTTCGGCATCTCCCGGACCGTCGTACCCCTCGTCCAGCGGGGGCTGCTGACGGCCGACCGGTCCGTGCCCTCGGTCGTGCTGGTCGCTCTCACCGACGAGGCGGCCCGGGAGTCCGCGAACGGCGTCGCCCAGCGGCTGCGGGCGCGCGGCATCGCCGCCGAGGTCGCCGCCTCTCCCCAGAAGTTCGGCAAGCAGATCCGGTACGCCGAGCGGCGCGGCGTGCCCTACGTCTGGTTCCCCGGGGCCGACGGCGCCGCGGACCAGGTCAAGGACATCCGCAGCGGGGACCAGGTCGACGCCGACCCCGACGCCTGGACACCGCCCACCGACGACCTGAGACCCCGTGTCGTCTCCCTTCGAGAAGCCTCGTCCCTCGGCACCTCAGGACAAGCGACCAGCCCTACCAAGGAGCAAGAGAAGTGATCCGCAGCCACGACGCAGGCAGCCTCCGGGCCGAGCACGTCGGTCAGACCGTCACCCTCGCCGGCTGGGTGGCGCGCCGGCGCGACCACGGCGGCGTCGCGTTCATCGACCTGCGCGAGGCGTCCGGCGTGGTGCAGGTGGTGATCCGCGACGAGGCGGTGGCCCACCAGCTGCGCGCGGAGTACTGCCTCAAGATCACCGGCGAGGTGTCCGCCCGCCCCGAGGGCAACCAGAACCCCAACCTGCCGACCGGCGAGATCGAGGTCATCGCGGCCGCCGACGGCGGCGTCGAGGTGCTGAGCGCCGCGGCCGCGCTGCCGTTCCCGATCGACGAGCACGTGGAGGTGGGGGAGGAGGTGCGCCTTGCGCACCGCTACCTCGACCTGCGGCGCTCCGGACCCGCCGCGGCCCTCCGGCTGCGCAGCGAGGTCAACCGCGCGGCCCGCGACGTGCTCGCCGAGCAGGGCTTCGTCGAGATCGAGACGCCGACCCTGACCCGGTCCACCCCCGAGGGCGCCCGCGACTTCCTGGTCCCCGCGCGCCTGCAGCCGGGCAGCTGGTACGCCCTCCCGCAGAGCCCCCAGCTGTTCAAGCAGCTGCTGATGGTCGCCGGGATGGAGCGCTACTTCCAGATCGCCCGCTGCTACCGCGACGAGGACTTCCGCGCCGACCGGCAGCCGGAGTTCACCCAGCTGGACATCGAGATGAGCTTCGTCGAGCAGGACGACGTCATCGCGCTGGCCGAGGACGTCCTCAAGGCCGTGTGGTCGCTCGGCGGGCACGAGATCAAGACCCCGATCCCGCGGATGACCTACGCCGAGGCGATGGCCCGCTACGGCAGCGACAAGCCGGACCTGCGCGTCGACCTCGAGCTCACCGACTGCACGACGTACTTCGCGGAC
Organism: uncultured Actinomycetota bacterium; assembly: GCA_963827435.1. GTDB lineage: Bacteria > Actinomycetota > Actinomycetes > Propionibacteriales > Nocardioidaceae > Nocardioides_B. The sequence continues at coordinate 124,883 of CAWHAU010000005.1, read as the reverse complement.
ACCCCGTTCCGCGTGTTCCAGGCGCCGTACGTCGGTGCCGTGGTCATGCCCGGGGGAGCGAGCCAGCCGCGCAAGCAGCTCGACGCCTGGCAGGAGTGGGCCAAGCAGCGCGGGGCCCGGGGCCTGGCCTACGTGCTCGTCCAGGAGGACGGCGAGCTCGGCGGTCCCGTCGCCAAGAACCTCAGCGAGGACGAGCGGGCCGGCCTGGCCAAGCACGTCGGGGCCAAGCCGGGCGACTGCGTCTTCTTCGCCGCGGGGCCGGTGAAGTCCTCGCGTGCGCTGCTCGGCGCCGCGCGCCTCGAGGTCGGTCGCCGGTGCGGCCTGGTCGACGAGGCCGCCTGGAGCTTCCTGTGGGTCGTGGACGCCCCGCTGTTCGAGCCGACGGCCGACGCGACCGCCTCCGGCGACGTCGCGCTCGGGTACAGCGCGTGGACCGCGGTGCACCACGCGTTCACCTCGCCCAAGCCGGAGTGCCTCGACACGTTCGACACCGACCCCGAGAACGCGCTGGCCTACGCCTACGACATCGTCTGCAACGGCAACGAGATCGGCGGTGGCTCGATCCGTATCCACCGCGAGGACGTCCAGAAGCGGGTGTTCGCCGTGATGGGCCTGTCCGAGGCCGAGGCGGACGAGAAGTTCGGCTTCCTCCTCCAGGCGTTCAAGTACGGCGCGCCCCCGCACGGTGGCATCGCGTTCGGCTGGGACCGGATCTGCGCCCTGCTCGCGGGGACGGACTCGATCCGCGACGTCATCGCGTTCCCGAAGACCGGTGCCGGATACGACCCGCTCACGGCGGCGCCGGCCCCCATCACGCCCGAGCAGCGCAAGGAGGCGGGCGTCGACGCCCGCCCGGACGCCGCCGCGAAGCCCGCGGACTGAGACCCCGGTACCACTCCGTGAACAGTCCGTGAGTCCCGTCCAGGGCTGACCGATTCGGGGCAAATGCTTGGTATCAAACCGTTACCTCGCGTGAGCCAAACATTGATCGGCCGTCGTTTAGAGTCGCTTCGGCTTTACGTGAGGCGCGCCACGGTGATGACCCACCGAGCGAGGGCCGACGACTCGGGAAGCCGGCCTCGACCAGAAAGGTGACCATGGGTATCCAGCCCACGGAGCTGCAGACGAGCGACGTCCACGAGGACGCCGTCCCCGTCAAGAAGACGGTCGCCGGCCGGTCCCCGACCCAGATCGCCATGGCCCGTCTCCGGGCCGACAAGATCGCCATCGACCTGCCTGGTCGTCGTGGTCCTCTTCGTGGTGATCGCGGCGTTGGCGCCGCTCCTGACCAAGCTGTTCGGCGTCGAGCTGAACGCCGGCAACCCGGTCACCGACCTCGACCAGTTCAACTTCCCGGCCTACGGCCCGCCCGACCACGGGTTCACGTGGAAGGCCCCGCTGGGCATCGAGCCGAACACCGGCGACGACCTCCTGGCCGAGTGGTTCTACGGCGCGCGCACCTCGCTGTTCGTGGCCACCGTCTCGACCGTGGCCGCCACCCTGATCGGTGTCGTCGTCGGGCTCCTCGCCGGGTTCAGCCGCGGCTGGCTCGACCGGGTCATCAACTTCTTCATCGACGTCTTCCTGTCGCTGCCGTTCATCCTGGTCGCACTGGCCGTGGCCCCGATCCTGGTCGGCCGGTTCGGTCAGCAGCCCGGGAAGCTCGTGTACTGGCAGTTCGCGACCCTGCTCCTGGTGCTCGCCCTGTTCGGCTGGATGACCCTGGCGCGGCTCGTCCGCGGCGAGGTGCTGTCGCTGCGCGAGCGTGAGTTCGTGCAGGCGGCCCGGGTGATCGGCGTGCCGACGCGGCGGATCCTGTTCAAGGAGCTGCTGCCGAACCTCATCGCCCCGATCATCGTCTCGATCTCGCTCGGCCTGCCGGCCTTCGTGACCGCCGAGGCCGGCCTGGCCTTCCTCGGCATCGGCGTCACCGGCTACCCGTCGTGGGGCCAGACGATCAACAAGGCCGTGAACTTCTTCAACACCTACCCGCTTTACCTCTACGCGCCGGTGCTGGGGATCCTCATCCTCGTCATGGCGCTGAACCTGCTCGGAGACGCCGTCCGCGACGCCTTCGACCCCAAGACTCGCCGGTAATCACACCGGTCCGAGAGAGCATCGACCAGCCGAGAAAGGTGGGTACACCTAGATGCGTATGAAGAAACCAGCCGTGGTTATTGCCACAGCTGCCCTGATGACGCTCGCTGCCTGTGGTGGTGGCAGCGGGACCAAGTCATCGACCGACACTCCGACCCAGGGAGAGGGAGGCAACGCCGGTTCGTTCAAGAACGCCGAAGCGAAGGCTCCCGTCGCCGTGCCGGACGACGCGGCCCAGGGGGGCACCTTCACGGTGCTCACCAACCAGGTCCCGTCGACCCTGGACCCGACGCAGGCGTACTTCGTCGACTCGACCGCGATCCTGTCCGACCTGGTGCTCCGCTCGCTGACGCAGTACGCGTACGACGCGGACTCCAACGACATGCAGCTGATCCCGGACATGGCGACCGACCTCGGCCGTCCGTCCGAGGACAACAAGGAGTGGACCTTCACGCTGCGTGACGGCCTGAAGTACGAGGACGGCACCCCGGTCAAGGCCGAGGACGTCGCGTACGCCATCAAGCGCTCCTTCGCGATCGCCGAGCTGCCGGACGGCCCGACGTACCAGACGACGTTCTTCCTGGACGGCGACAAGTACAAGGGCCCGTTCAAGGACAAGGGCGCGTACAAGGGCGTCGAGGTCAACGGCAACGACATCACCATCAAGATGCGTCGCCCGTTCACCGACATGGACTACTACGCCTCGTTCCCGTCGTTCACCGCGATCCCGCAGGCGAAGGACAACCCGGAGACCTACGGCAAGAAGCCGCTGGCCACCGGCCCCTACAAGTTCGCCGACTACAAGCCGGGCTCCGAGCTCAAGCTGGTCAAGAACGACCAGTGGGACCCGAACACCGACCCGGGCCGCATCCAGGCCGTCGACGGGTGGGACTTCAAGTTCGGCCAGGACACGGCCAAGCTCGAGAACGTCATCATCAACGACCAGGGCTCCGCGCAGACCACGCTGACCTACGACAACGTGACGCCGTCGTCCTACCGGTCGATCTCGGCCGACAAGGACCGCCTCGTGACCGGCACCTCGCCGTGCACGTACATGTGGTTCATCGACATGACGAAGATCAAGGAGCTCGAGGTCCGTCAGGCCCTCGGCTGGGCGTACCCGTACGAGGCGGCCTGGAAGGCCGGCGGTGAGATCACCGGTCTGACCCGCGTCGCCGGCACCGCGATCCTGCCCCCGGGCACCGCCGGTCGTGTCGACTACCAGGCCCTCGACGGCCAGGACGGCAAGACCACGGACCCGGCCAAGGCCAAGGAGCTGCTGAAGAAGGCCGGCTACGCGCCGGGCGAGTACGAGATCAAGTTCCTGTTCGCGACCGACGACGACAACGCCGTCGCCGCGAAGAACGAGATCGTCAAGGGCCTCACGGCCGCCGGCTTCAAGGCCACCCCGATCGCCTCGACCCTCGAGACGATCCGCACCGACCGCACCGACCCGAAGTCGCCGATCAACGTCCGCTCCAGCGGCTGGTGCTCGGACTGGCCGACCGGCGGTTCGTGGTTCCCGGCCCAGTGGGCCGGCAGCCTGGTCGGGCTCGAGGGCATGCCGAACCCCGCCCAGTTCAAGGAGGCCGACATGGACGCGCTCCAGGACAAGATCCTGGACACCATGACGCCCGAGGAGGCCGCCAAGGCCTGGGGCGAGTTCGACAAGACCATGGAGACGAAGTACTACCCCGCGGTCAACACCGGTTACTCCGGCACGGCCATGATCCACGGCTCCAAGGTCGGTGGCATGGAGAACGACAACGTGCGCGGCATGCCGACGTTCGCCCAGATGTACATCACCAAGTGATCCAAGTCCGGTGACGGTCTCCGTCACCGGGTGCGCAACTCGATGGGGGCGGGCCTTGACGGCCGCCCCCATCGGGACGCACGAACCCCCCGATCCACCCCTGTATCGACTGATCGCCGGTCCGGCGTACTGTCGGGTCACCACCGCCTGGTCGCGCCACAAGCGGGCCCGGACGGTCGCCCACTCCGACGCAAGAGGAGTCACCACGGATGTTCGGCTACATCGTCCGTCGCGTCATCTCGGGGCTGCTCGTGCTCCTCGTGGTGTCCATGGCAGTTTTCGCGCTGTTCTTCTACGGACCGGCCAACCCCGCGCTCGCGTACTGTCCCGAGACACGCTGCACCCCGCAGCGGCTCGCGGCCATCACCGAGCAGCTCGGCCTCGACCGACCGGTCGGCGAGCAGTACGGCGAGTACATGAAGGGCATCGTCGCCGGCAACGACTTCCAGGCCGGCGCCATCACCATCAAGTGCGACGCGCCCTGCCTGGGGGTCTCCTTCAAGCTGCGGGTCAACGTGACCCACTACCTGCTCGAGCGGTTCCCCGCGACCCTCTCGGTCGCCCTCGGCGGAGCCGTCATCTTCCTGCTCGTCGGCGTCAGTAGCGGCATCTTCGCCGCCAGACGAAGAGGCACGCTCGCCGACAAGGGCATCGTGGGCGTCAGCCTGATCATCAACGCGATCCCGTACTACCTGCTGGCACTGCTGGCCTACCTGCTGCTCATCAGCAAGTGGGGCATCTTCCCCGAGAGCGGCTACCACCCTCTGTTGACCGATGGCCCGGTCGCCTGGTTCAAGGGCCTCATCCTGGCCTGGCTGGTGGTCGGCATCTCCTCCTCGACCCAGTACGCCCGCTTCAGCCGCGGCTCGATGATCGAGTCCATGAACGAGGACTACGTGCGCACCGCGCGGGCCAAGGGTCTCAGCGAGCGCCGGGTCACGCTCAAGCACGCCCTGCGTGCCGCGATCGTCCCCGTGGTCACCATCTTCGGCCTGGAGTTCGCCTACCTGCTCGCCGGCACGATCTTCACCGAGCGGATCTTCGACATCCAGGGGATCGGCCTGACCGGCCTGCAGGCCATCGGCACCAAGGACCTGCCCATCATCTCCGCCACCGTCCTGATCGGCGCCGCGTTCATCGTGGTGGCCAACCTGTTCGTGGACATCATCTACAGCGTCATCGACCCGAGAGTGCGCCTGTCATGACCGAGACCACCTACCGTCCCGACGAGCGTTCGGCGGGGGCGGGTTCCAGCAGCGAGCCCTACCTCGTCGTCGACGACCTCACCGTGCGGTTCCCGACCGCGGACGGCCTGGTCCAGGCCGTCACGGGCATGAGCTACACCCTCGAGCAGGGCAGGACGCTCGGCATCGTCGGCGAGTCCGGCTCCGGCAAGAGCGTGTCGTCCATGGCGATCATGGGGCTGCACGACTACAAGCGGACCCGGATGTCCGGCTCGATCCGGGTCGGCGGCCGCGAGGTGATCGGCCTCTCGAGCGAGAAGATGCGCTCGATCCGCGGTGGCGACGTCGCCATGATCTTCCAGGACCCGCTGACCTCGCTGCACCCCTTCTACAGCATCGGGTCGCAGATCTCGGAGGCCTACCGGGCGCACAACAGCGTCTCGAAGTCGCAGGCGCGGGCCAAGGCGATCGAGATGCTCGACCGCGTGGGCATCCCGCAGCCCAAGAGCCGCGTCGACGACTTCCCGCACCAGTTCTCCGGCGGCATGCGCCAGCGGGCGATGATCGCGATGGCCCTGGTCAACGACCCGAAGCTGCTGATCGCCGACGAGCCGACCACGGCGCTCGACGTGACCGTGCAGGCACAGATCCTGGACCTGCTCCAGGAGCTCCAGCGGGACTTCAACTCGGCGATCATCATCATCACCCACGATCTCGGCGTGGTGGCCGAGATGGCGGACGAGGTGCTGGTCATGTACGGCGGCCGCGCCGTCGAGCACGGGCCGACCAAGGAGCTGCTCACCCACCCGGAGATGCCCTACACGTGGGGCCTGCTCTCGAGCGTCCCGGACGTCAGCGCCGACACCGACGCACGGCTGATCCCGATCCCGGGCAACCCGCCGAGCCTGCTCGACCCGCCGACCGGCTGTCCGTTCCACCCGCGCTGCGCGCACGTGGACAAGGTGCCCGGCGACCTGTGCCGGACCGAGCTGCCCGACCTCGTCGTCGGCAACCGCCCGGGTCACACGAAGCGGTGCCACCTGGCGAACCCGGACGAGATCTACGCGGCCGAGGTGCTGCCGGAGATCGCACCGGACCTGGTCGAGCTGACCCTGGCCGACTCCGACCGAGGCCGGTGCGGCAGACCGGCCCGGCCACGACGCGACGCCCGGTGCCGGGTCCGTCGCACCCGAGAAGCGGTGACGAGGACAATGACATCCATGACACGACCCGACGTCGCCACTGCATCGAGCACCGCGGGCGGCGACCGTAGCGGCCAGCCCATCCTCGAGGTCAAGGACCTCAAGAAGTACTTCCCGATCAAGTCCTCCGGGATCATCCGACGCAGCATCGGCTCGGTGCAGGCGGTGGACGGTGTCTCGTTCCAGGTCCCGCGCGGCAGCGCGCTCGGCCTGGTGGGGGAGTCCGGCTGCGGGAAGTCCACCACTGGCCGGCTGATCACCCGGCTCTACGACCCGACGTCGGGGTCGATGAAGTTCGACGGCCGCGAGATCGGCCAGCTGTCGAGCAAGCAGATGCTGCCGCTGCGCAGCGAGATCCAGATGATCTTCCAGGACCCGTACTCCTCGCTGAACCCGCGGCACACGGTCGGCACGATCGTCGGCACGCCGCTGCGGGTGCACAAGATGGTCCCCGAGAACAAGGTCCTCGACCGGGTGCGCGAGCTGCTCGAGATCGTGGGCCTGAACCCCGAGCACTACAACCGCTACCCGAACGAGTTCTCCGGTGGCCAGCGGCAGCGCATCGGCATCGCCCGCGCGCTCGCCCTGCAGCCGAAGCTCCTGGTCGCCGACGAGCCGGTCTCGGCGCTCGACGTGTCGATCCAGGCCCAGGTCGTGAACCTCCTGCAGGACGTGCAGAAGGAGTTCGGGATCGCGTTCCTGTTCATCGCCCACGACCTGGCGGTCGTGCGGCACTTCTGCCCCGAGATCGCGGTGATGTACCTCGGCAAGATCGTCGAGATCGCCGACCGCGAGACGCTCTACGGCACCCCGCACCACCCCTACACGCAGGCGCTGCTCTCGGCGGTGCCGGACGTCAAGCAGGCCGCCATCGGTGGCCGACGCGAGCGGATCCGGCTCGAGGGCGACGTGCCCAGCCCGATCAACCCGCCGTCCGGCTGCCGCTTCCGCACCCGCTGCTGGATGGCCCAGGACATCTGTGCCCGGGTCGAGCCGCCGCTCCTGCAGATCGGCAAGACCCACAAGGTGGCCTGCCACTTCGCGGGCGAGTACGGCTCGATGCCGACCAGCCCGATCACGCTGAGCGCGCTCGGCGTCGACGGGCAGGGCAACAAGATCTCCGGAGCGGATGCATCCACCGAGGACTTCAGCCGCTCCGGCTACGCCGAGACCTGGACCGACGTGGCGACCCACAAGAAGCGGTCTGACTCCCTGGTGGGGGCCGCAGGCCTCGGCGTGGGGATGACGGACGAGCAGCGGGGCGAGGGCGGGTCTCGCCGCTGACCCGCGGCCGACGAGGGCCGCCGCACCGGTGGATAGGGTGACCGGCGTGGACGGGCTCTTCGACATGGGTGCACCGGCGGGCCGAGGCGACGCCGGCGGGTCGGGGGGCACCCTGGCCGGCAACGCGCACTCCTCGGCGCCGCTCGCGGTCCGGATGCGTCCGCGCACCCTCGACGAGCTCGTCGGGCAGCAGCACCTGCTGGCCCCGGGCTCGCCGCTGCGCCGGCTGATCGAGGGGGACCAGCCGATGTCCCTGCTGCTGTGGGGACCGCCCGGCACCGGCAAGACCACGATCGCCTCGATCGTCAGCCAGGGCACCAACCGCCGCTTCGTCGAGGTCTCGGCCGTCGCCGCCGGCGTCAAGGAGGTGCGTGCGGCGATCGACTCCGCCCGCAACCAGCTGGTCCGCGGCGGGCCGGAGACGGTGCTGTTCGTCGACGAGGTGCACCGGTTCACCAAGGCGCAGCAGGACGCTCTGCTTCCCGGTGTCGAGAACCGCTGGGTGACGCTCGTCGCGGCCACGACCGAGAACCCCTTCTTCTCGGTGATCTCCCCGCTGCTGTCGCGCTCGCTGCTGCTGACGCTCGAGCCGCTCACCGACGACGACATCCGCGGCGTGGTGGCTGACGCGCTCACCGACGAGCGCGGGCTGGCCGACGAGGTGAAGCTCGACGACGAGGCGCTCGACCACCTGGTGCGGCTGGCCGGCGGCGACGCCCGGCGCGCGCTGACCTACCTCGAGGCGGCCGCCGGGGCCGCCGTCGCCCGAGGTCTCGACACGGTCGACCTGGCCACCACCGAGACGGCCGTGGACCGCGCCGCGGTGCGCTACGACCGGCAGGGCGACCAGCACTACGACGTGATCAGCGCGTTCATCAAGTCCGTGCGGGGCTCGGACGCCGACGCGTCGCTGCACTACCTGGCCCGGATGGTCGAAGCGGGGGAGGACCCGCGCTTCATCGCGCGCCGGCTGGTGATCCTGGCCAGCGAGGACATCGGGCTGGCCGACCCGACGGCGCTCACGACCGCCGTGGCGGCCGCACAGGCGGTCCAGCTGATCGGGATGCCCGAGGCCCGGCTGAACCTCGCCCAGGCGACGATCGCGCTGGCGCTGGCCCCCAAGTCGAACGCGGTGACCACGGCCATCGAGGCCGCGTCGGCCGACGTACGCGCCGGCAAGATCGGCCCGGTGCCCGCCCACCTGCGCGACGCGCACTACGGCGGGTCCAAGAAGCTCGGGCACGGCACCGGCTACGTCTACGCCCACGACGAGCCGTTCGGGATCGCCGAGCAGCAGTACGCCCCCGACGTCGTGGCAGACGCGGAGTACTACCGCCCGACGTCGCTCGGGGCGGAGGCCGGTCTCAAGGAGCGGTGGCACCGGGTGCGCAGTCTGATCCGCGGCAGCCGAGGGTAGGGTCGACTGCTATGACACCGGCCCTGATCGTCACCGTCGCGGCCGTCGCCGTCGTGGTGGCGGCCGGAGCAGTCGCGCTGCGGGCATCACGCCAGGAGCGCCGCCGGCTGGCCGCCCAGGTCGAGTCCGCGCACGCCGACGTGGAGGCCCTGCGTGCCCGGGTCGAGGAGCTCTCCCGGGAGCTGTCCACGAGCACGGCCGGCGTCACCGGGCCAGACGCCCACGAGTTCGTGATCACCAGCCTTCCCGACGGCACCCTGCGCGGGACCCTGGCCGCCACTGACGACGAGCCGGCCACGACCACCACCTCGACCCCGCTGTCGGCCGGGCAGTTCGCCTCCGTGGCGCTCGGGGAGTCCCTGGTCCGCGTGCTCTCCCTCGGGTACGGCGTGCGGCGGGCGCTCACCGCCGAGAGCCGCAACCGGATCCGCTTCGAGATGCGCCGCGAGGTCAAGCGCTCTCGCCGTCAGCGCCGCCGCGACCTCAAGGAGGCGAAGCGGCACCTGCACGCCGACCAGCGCGCCGACCTGACCGAGGACGCCGCATGAGCGGACGCGAGCGGTGAGCCGCGCGCTGTGGTTCGTCGCCGGCGCCGGCGCCGGGGCCTACGCGCTGACGAAGGCCCGGCGGGCCGCGGAGGCGTTCACGCCCGAGGGGCTGGCGGACCGGCTCGCCGGCCTCTCCGTCGGCGCCCGGCTCTTCGGAGAAGAGGTCCGCGCCGGCATGGCCGAGAAGGAAAACGACTTGCGTGAGCGCGTCGGCCTCACGCTCCATGGACAGACCACGACACCCGAGCTGACAGCCGGCTCGGCGACGAGAGAGGGCACCGACTGATGGACACCGCGGACATCCGCCGCCGGTTCATTGAGCACTTCGAGAAGGCCGGACACACGGCCGTGCCCTCCGCCCCGCTGCTCGTCGACGACCCGAACCTGCTGTTCGTGAACGCCGGCATGGTGCAGTTCAAGCCCTACTTCCTGGGCCAGGAGACGCCGAGCTACAAGAGGGCGGTCAGCGTCCAGAAGTGCGTGCGCACCCCGGACATCGAGGACGTCGGCAGGACCACCCGGCACGGCACGTTCTTCGAGATGTGCGGCAACTTCTCCTTCGGCGACTACTTCAAGGAAGGCGCGATCGAGCTCGCGTGGGACCTGGTCACCAAGTCCCAGGCGGACGGCGGCTGGGGGCTCGAGGAGAGCCGGCTGTGGCCCTCGATCCTCGACGGCGACGACGAGGCGCTGCGGCTGTGGCAGAAGGTCACCGGCCTGCCGGCGGAGCGGATCGTCAAGCTCGGCCGCAAGGAGAACTACTGGTCGATGGGCGTGCCCGGTCCGGGCGGCCCGTGCTCGGAGATCCTCTACGACCGCGGCTCCGACTACGGCCCGGACGGTGAGTTCGCGACCACCCGGCGCACGGCGATGCCGACCGAGCTCGAGGACCGCTACCTCGAGATCTGGAACCTCGTCTTCATGCAGGACGAGCTCAGCGCGGTCCGCAGCAAGGAGGACTTCGACATCCGCGGGTCGCTGCCGCAGAAGAACATCGACACCGGCATGGGCCTCGAGCGGGTCGCGTTCCTGCTGCAGGGCAAGGACAACATGTACGAGATCGACGTCATGTTCCCGGTCATCGAGAAGGCCGAGGAGCTGACCGGCAAGAAGTACGGCGCCGACCACGACGACGACGTCCGGATGCGGGTCGTCGCGGACCACGTGCGCAGCTCGATGATGCTCATCGGCGACGGCGTCACCCCCGGCAACGAGTCCCGCGGCTACGTGCTGCGACGGCTGCTCCGGCGCGCCGTACGCTCGATGCGGCTGCTGGGCTACGAGGACCCCGCGCTGCCCGAGCTGATGCCGGTGAGCCGCGACAAGATGGCCGAGACGTACTCCGACCTGCGCCGTGACTGGGAGCGCATCTCGCGCGTGGCCTACGCGGAGGAGGAGGCGTTCCGCCAGACCCTGCGCACGGGCACGACGATCTTCGACCTCGCGGCGCAGGAGGCGAAGGGCAGCGGCCAGACCCGGCTGTCGGGCAGCAAGGCTTTCGCCCTGCACGACACCTACGGCTTCCCGATCGACCTGACCCTGGAGATGGCCTCCGAGCAGGGGCTCTCGGTCGACGAGGAGGGCTTCCGCCGGTTGATGACCGAGCAGCGCGACCGCGCGAAGGCGGACGCGAAGGCCAAGAAGGGCCAGCACCGCGACGCGCAGGCCTACCGCGAGGTCGCGGACGGCCTCGGCCGCCCGGTCGAGTTCACCGGCTACTCCGAGGTCGTCTCCGAGGCGACCGTGCGCGGCCTGGTCGACGCCAGCGGCGTGGTCTCCTCCGCGCGGGCCGGCGACGAGCTGGAGCTGGTGCTCGACCGCACCCCGTTCTACGCGGAGGGCGGCGGCCAGCTCGCGGACCAAGGGGTGCTCGAGCTCGGCAACGGTGCCCGGCTGCAGGTGCTCGACGTGCAGTCGCCGATCAGCGGCCTGGTCGTGCACCAGGTCAAGGTGCTCGACGGCGAGGTGACCGTCGGCCAGCAGGGCCAGGCGCTCGTCGACATCGAGCGGCGCAAGTCGATCAGCCGCGCACACACCGCGACGCACATGGTGCACAAGGCGTTCCGCGAGGCGCTCGGCGACACCGCGACCCAGGCGGGCTCCGAGAACGCCCCGGGCCGGTTCCGCTTCGACTTCTCGGCCAGCGGCGCGGTGCCCGCGTCCGCGATGGCCGACGTCGAGGCACGGGTCAACGACCTGGTGCTCGCCGACCTCGGCGTGCACGCGGAGATCATGACCCAGGACGAGGCGCGCCGATCCGGTGCGATGGCGCTGTTCGGCGAGAAGTACGGCGACGAGGTCCGCGTGATCTCGGTCGGCGACTGGGCGCGCGAGCTCTGCGGCGGCACGCACGCCGGCCGCTCCGGTCAGCTCGGCGTGATCAAGCTGCTCGGCGAGTCGTCGATCGGCTCCGGCGTACGCCGGGTGGAGGCGCTGGTCGGTGCCGACGCCTACCGGTTCCTGGCGCGCGAGCACACGCTCGTCGCGCAGCTGAGCGAGGCGCTCAAGGCGCGCCCCGAGGAGCTGCCGGACCGGGTCCACGACCTGGTCGAGCGGCTGCGCACCGCGGAGAAGGAGATCGAGCGGGTCCGGGTGCAGCAGCTGCTCGCGGCGGCGGGCCAGCTCGCGAGCACGGCCAAGGACGTCTACGGCGTCTCGTTCGTCGGCCACCGCGCCGACGGCGCGGGCGCGGGCGACGTGCGCAAGCTGGCGCTCGACGTGCGCGGCCGGCTGCCGCAGGGCAAGCCGGGCGTGGTCGCGGTCATCGGCTCGACCAACGGCAAGCCGGCGGTCGTCATCGCGGTCAACGACGCGGCCCGCACCTGGGGCATCTCCGCGAACGCGCTGGTCAAGGCGGCGGCGGGAGCCCTCGGCGGCAGCGGCGGCGGCAAGGACGACGTGGCCCAGGGCGGCGGCGCGGACGTGAGCAACGCCGACCAGGCGCTCGTCGAGGTCGAGCACGAGGTCGGTCGCGCGGCCACGCAGCGCTGATGCGCCGCGGGGTGCGGATCGGCGTCGACGTCGGTGACGTGCGCATCGGCGTGGCCCGCTCGGACCCCTCGGGCCTGATCGCGACCCCGGTCGAGACCGTACGTCGCGGCGCCGGTGACCTGGCCCGGCTCGCCGCGATCGCCGCCGAGGAGGACGCGGTCGAGCTCGTGGTCGGCCTGCCCCGCTCGCTGTCGGGCGGGGAGGGCCCCGCCGCGGCCAAGGTGCGGACGTTCGCCGCCGAGATCGCCGCCGTCGTGGCTCCGGTGCCGGTGCGGCTGTGCGACGAGCGGCTGAGCACCGTCACGGCCGAGTCGGTGCTGCGCGGGCAGGGCAAGAAGGGGCAGAAGCGACGCGCGGTCGTGGACCAGGCGGCAGCCGTGGTGATCCTGCAGAATGCACTGGACAGCGAGCGCGGCACGGGGGTCGCACCGGGGGAGCCGGTCCCGGCGCGGTAGCGTCGGGCTCCGCGTCCGCCGTGGAGAGCGGGCGCGGCAGGTGAGACCAGACGGCGAGCGGGGCGTCGACCACGGATAGGTGTGAGCGATCAGTTGAGCGATCTGGGACTTGAACTCGGGCACGAGAAGCGCCATCGCCCACGCCGCGGCTTCGGTTGTCTCGCGGTGCTGGTGGCCCTCGCGGTCCTCGTCGGCGGCGGCTACCTCGCCTACTCCTACGGCCTGTCGGCCCTGAAGGACCGGCTGAGCGGTCCCGAGGACTACACCGGCGCCGGCACCGGCCACGTGGTCGTCGAGGTCAAGGACGGCGACGCCGCGACCGACATCGGCACCACCCTCGTGGACAAGGGCGTGGTGAAGTCGGTCGAGGCGTTCACCGACGCCGCCCGGCAGGACTCGAAGTCGGTGGGCATCCAGGTCGGCTTCTACGAGATGAAGAAGCAGATGTCCGCCAAGTCGGCGCTCGCGGTGCTGGTCGACCCCAAGAACCGCTCCCGCTCGGTGGTCACCATCCCCGAGGGGTTCACGCTCGACCAGATCGTCGCCACGCTGGCGAAGAAGACCAAGTTCTCGAAGAGGCAGTACACCAAGGTCCTCGACGACCCGTCGAGCATCGGCCTCCCGTCGTACGCCAAGGGCAACGCGGAGGGCTACCTCTTCCCGGCGACCTACGAGCTGCCGCCGAACTCCACGCCCAAGTCCATCCTCACGACGATGGTGCAGCGGTGGGACCAGGCCGCGCAGGAGGCGGACCTCGAGGGCGCCGCCCAGCAGCTCGGCTACACGCCGGAGCAGCTGATGGTGGTGGCGAGCCTGGTCGAGGCGGAGTCCAACCGCGACGAGGACCGCGGCAAGGTCGCCCGCGTGATCTACAACCGGCTGGAGACCGGCAAGACCGACAAGCTCCTGCAGATCGACGCCACCGTGAACTACGGCATCGGCCGCAACCTCGGCGTCGGGCTGACCACCGAGGACCTGCAGGTCGACTCGCCGTACAACACCTACCAGAACCCCGGACTGCCGCCGACGCCGATCGAGGCGCCCGGCGACGCCGCCATCGAGGCGGCCGCGCACCCGACCGACGGGCCCTGGATCTACTACGTGACGGTCAACCTGCGCACCGGCGAGACCAAGTTCACCGAGAGCTACGACACGTTCCTGAAGTACAAGGCCGAGTTCAAGGAGTACTGCCGTACCCAGTCCGACAACTGCTGACCGGCCCGCTGACCGGCCCGCTGACCGACACGGCCGCCGCTGCGCCGTCGTCGGCACACCGATCCGGCACTCGCTGTCGCCCGTGCTGCACCGGGCCGCGTACGCCGAGCTCGGTCTCGACTGGACCTACGACGCCTACGAGCTCGCCGCCGACGACCTGCCGGCGTTCCTCGACGGCCTGGACGGGCGCTGGCGGGGGCTGTCCCTCACCATGCCGCTCAAGCGCGCGGTGCTGCCGCTGGCCGACGCCGTCACCGACCGCGCTGCGCAGGCCGCGGCCGCGAACACGCTGGTGCTCGACGGCCGGCGCCGCATCGGCCACAACACCGACGTCCCGGGAGCGGTGGCCGCGGTCCGCGAGAGGTACGACGGCCCGCTCGACCGGGCGGTCATCCTCGGCGGGGGTGCCACGGCGACGTCGACGATGCTCGCGCTGTCGGACCTCGGCTGCGCGGACGTCACGCTGATGGTGCGCGACCCGGCCCGCGCCACGGAGGTGCTGGCCGCGGCCGGCCGGCACCCGCGGCGGCCGGCGATCACGGTACGTCGCCTGGCGGACGGACCGGTCGACACCGACGTGCTGGTCTCGACGATCCCGGCGAGCGCGCAGGACGACGAGGTGCTCCGCCTCGCAGAGCCCGCCGAGGTGGTCTTCGACGTGGTCTACGACCCGTGGCCCACCCCGCTGGCGGCCTTCGCGCGCACGTCCGGACGCGTCCTGGTCGCCGGTCTCGACCTGCTGGTGCACCAGGCGGTGCTCCAGGTCGAGCTGATGACGGGCGAGCGCGGCGTGCCGGTGGACCTGCTCCGTGCCGCCGGGCGCGAGGCGCTGGCCGCGCGCGGCTGACCTGGCCCCGCTCTCGCTGTGCTGCCCCTCCACAACCGGGCGCTTCGGCCGCGCCCGGCCCCAGACATGCCCTAGGGTCGCCTGCTGTGACCTGGGACCTCGCACCTGCCCTCGTGTCCGGTGTCGCCGGGCTCGCCGGGGGTCTGGTGATGCCCGCGGTGCTCGCGCGGCTGCCGGAGCCCGAGCCGGACCCGGAGCCGGACCCGGGCGGCGCGGTCGACGGTCTGGTGCCCGCCGAGAACGAGGCGGAGTTCGCCCGTCCCGTCGACGAGCCCAAGGAGCCCTACGCCGCGATGGCCACCCGTCCCGCGGTCCGGGTCGGCATCGTCGTGGCCTCGACACTGCTGGCTGCGCTCGTCGGTGCCCGGATCGGGTGGAGCTGGTCGCTGCTGTTCCTCGTCTACCTCGTGCCGGTCGGCGTCACCCTCGCCGTCGTGGACTGGCGCACCCGCTACCTGCCCACGAGGCTGATCGGCCCGTCGTACGTCGTGGTGGGGGTGCTCGCGGTGGTGGCCTCGGCGCTGTCCTCGGACTGGCTGTCGCTGCGCAGCGCCGCGATCGGCTGGATCGGCTGCTTCGTGGTGTTCTTCCTGATGTGGTTCGCAAGCCCGCGCGCGATGGCCTACGGCGACGTCCGGCTCGCCGGGCTGCTCGGGCTCGCGGTCGGCTGGGAGGGCGTGGCCCAGGTGGTGATCGGGATGTTCACCGCGTTCCTGCTGCTCGCCGTCGTCGGCACGTTGCTCTCGGTCGTGAAGGTCTTCCACCGCCGGCACACGCCGTTCGGGCCGTTCCTGCTCGTCGGGGCGCTGGTCGGCGTCACGTTCCCGCTGCAGGCTGCTGAACGCGTACGCCGCCGTGGTCAACGGGGTCGTCTCGCTCTTCGCCTAGGTCGTGGCTGGAACTGATGGGGTCAGGGCAGGGCCGCGTCCGCGACCGCAGCATCGACAGACACGACCTGAGCGCTGGACGCCCTCCCGGGACGCCGCCGCCCGCGTGAAAGACTGGCCGGCATGCTGCGCTGGCTCACCGCCGGCGAGTCCCACGGCCCGGGTCTCGTCGCCGTCCTCGAGGGAATGCCCGCCCACGTCCAGGTGACGACGGCGGACATCGTCGACGCGCTCGCCAGGCGGCGGCTCGGCTACGGCCGCGGCGCCCGGATGAAGTTCGAGCAGGACCAGGTCGACGTCATCGGCGGCCTCCGGCACGGACGCACCCTCGGCAGCCCCATCGCGATCCGCGTGGGCAACACCGAGTGGCCCAAGTGGGAGAAGGTGATGGCGGCCGACCCGGTCGACGAGGCCGAGCTCGAGGCACTCGCGCGCAACGCAGCCCTCACCCGGCCCCGGCCCGGGCACGCCGACCTGGTGGGCATGCAGAAGTACGACTTCGACGAGGCCCGACCCGTCCTCGAGCGGGCGTCCGCGCGGGAGACCGCGGCTCGCGTCGCGCTGGGCGCGGTGGCCGCGAAGTTCCTCGAGCAGGCCGTCGGGGCCGAGGTCGTCTCCCACGTCGTCGCGATCGGCACCGCGAAGGCACCGGCCGGCTCGGTCCCGGTGGCTGCGGACGTGGCCGCCCTCGACGCGGACCCGGTCCGCTGCCTCGACGCCGACGCCAGCAAGGCGATGCAGGCCGAGATCGACCAGGCCCACAAGGACGGCGACACCCTCGGCGGCGTCGTCGAGGTCGTCGTGCACGGCCTCCCGCCGGGGCTCGGGTCCCACGTGCACTGGGACCGTCGCCTCGACGCGCGGCTGGCCGGCGCGCTCATGGGCATCCAGGCGATCAAGGGGGTCGAAGTCGGTGACGGCTTCGAGCTCGCGGCCACTCCGGGCTCGCAGGCGCACGACGAGATCGTGCCGACCGCCGACGGGATCCGGCGCTCGTCCGGCCGCTCCGGCGGCACCGAGGGCGGCATGTCGACGGGCGAGACCCTGCGGGTGCGTGCCGCGATGAAGCCGATCGCCACCGTGCCGCGGGCGCTGCGCACGATCGACGTGAGCACCGGCGAGGAGGCCGTGGCTCACCACCAGCGCTCGGACGTGTGCGCGGTGCCGGCGGCCGGGATCGTGGCCGAGGCGATGGTCGCGCTGGTGCTGGCCGACGTGGTCCTGGAGAAGTTCGGCGGCGACTCGGTGGGGGAGACCCGGCGCAACGTCGAGGGGTACCTCTCCTCGCTGAGGTACTCGTGACCGCTGCCATCCCGCGCGTCGTCCTGGTCGGGCCGATGGGCGCGGGCAAGACCACCGTCGCCGACCTGCTCGGTGCCCGCTGGGGCGTGAGCGTGCGCGACACCGACCACGACGTCGAGGCGTCCGCCGGCAAGTCGATCTCCGAGATCTTCGTCGACGAGGGCGAGGCCGGCTTCCGGGCCCGCGAGCGGGCCGCGGTCGCGGCGGCGCTGGAGGCGCACCCGGGTGTGCTCGCGCTCGGCGGCGGTGCCGTCCTCGACCCGACGACCCGGGAGGCGCTGCGCGGGCACCGCGTGGTGTTCCTCGACGTCGGGGTCTCCGACGCCGTCAAGCGCGTCGGTCTGGGCATCACCCGGCCGATGCTGGTGGGCAACATGCGCGCCCGGCTCAAGGCGCTGCTCGAGGAGCGGCTGCCCATCTACCGCGAGGTCGCCTCGATCATCGTGCACACCGACGGACGCGCCCCGGAGGACGTCGCCGACGAGGTGGCCAGGCTCGTCGAGCAGGCAGGGGAGAAGGTATGACGGACCGCAGCGTCCTGCACGTCGGCGGCGCGGCGCCGTACGACGTGGTCGTGGGCACCGGACTGCTCGGCGAGCTGCCGGGCATGCTCGGCGAGGGCGTCCGCCGGGTGGCCGTGATCCACCCGCGCGCGCTCGCCGCGACCGGGGAGGCGATCCGCGAGGACCTCGCGCAGCAGGGCTACGACGCCCACGGCATCGAGATCCCCGACGGCGAGGAGGCCAAGCTCGCGCCGGTCGCGTCCTTCTGCTGGCAGGTGCTCGGGCAGACCGGGTTCACCCGCAGCGACGCCGTCGTCACCGTCGGCGGCGGAGCCACCACCGACATGGGCGGCTTCGTCGCGGCCACCTGGCTGCGCGGCGTCAAGGTCGTGCACCTGCCCACCACGCTGCTCGCCATGGTCGACGCCGCCGTCGGCGGCAAGACCGGCATGAACACCGCCGAGGGCAAGAACCTCGTCGGCGCCTTCCACGAGCCGGCCGGCGTCCTGTGCGACCTGGCCACCCTCGAGTCGCTGCCGCGCAACGAGCTGGTCAGCGGGCTGGCGGAGGTCGTGAAGTGCGGCTTCATCGCCGACCCGGCCATCCTCGACCTGGTCGAGGGCGACCCCGAGGCCGCCGTCACCCCGGGCTCCGACGTGCTGCGCGAGCTCATCGAGCGGGCGATCCGGGTCAAGGTCGACGTGGTCGTCGACGACCTCAAGGAGACCGCCGGCGCGACCGGTCGTCCGGGCCGGGAGGCGCTCAACTACGGCCACACCCTCGGCCACGCGATCGAGCGGGCCGAGCGCTACAACTTCCGGCACGGCGCCGCCGTGGCGATCGGGATGACCTTCGTCGCCGAGCTCGCGCGGCTCGCGGGCCGGCTCGACGAGGCGACCGCCGACCGGCACCGCTCGGTGCTGGAGCTGGTCGGGCTGCCCACGTCGTACCGGGGAGCGAGCTGGGCGCAGCTGCACGAGGGCATGAAGGTGGACAAGAAGACCCGGGGCGACCAGCTGCGGTTCGTGGTGCTCGACGGGCTGGCTCGGCCCTCGATCCTGACCGCGCCCGACCCGGCGCTGCTGACCGCGGCGTACGCCGAGATCGCGAAGGACGCGAGAGAGGTGCGACGACGAGGGTGCCGACGACGAGGGTGCTGGTGCTCAACGGGCCGAACCTCGGCCGGCTCGGCCGGAGGCAGCCGGAGATCTACGGCAGCACGACGTACGACGACCTGGTCGGCCTGTGCGAGAGGTGGGGGCGGGACCTCGGGCTCGACGTCGAGGTGCGGCAGACCAACCACGAGGGCGAGATGCTCGACTGGCTCAACGCGGCGGCCGACACCGGCACGCCGGTCGTGCTCAACGCGGCCGCGTGGACGCACTACTCCTACGCGCTGTTCGACGCCTGCGCCCAGCTCGAGGCCCCGCTGGTCGAGGTGCACATCAGCGACCCGGCCAGCCGGCCGGAGGAGTTCCGGCACACGTCGCTGGTGACGCCCTACGCCGCCCACGTCATCGCCGGCCGGGGCATCGACGGCTACCGGCTCGCGCTGGAGGCGCTGGCCGGCCGGTCCGCAGACGCCTCCTAGGCGCTGCGCAGCCGGGCCAGGTCGTCGCGCAGCGCCTGGACGCGCGCCCAGTAGTCCTCACGCTCCCGGTCGACGGGGGACCGCTCGTCGTCGCGCACCACCCGCAGCGGGGGTGCCGTCTCGTTGGTGCTCATGCGGGGAACCGTAGGACCCACCGCCGACAGTTCCGCGAGGCGCTCGGTTTCGTGCCCCCGGCGGTCGGTCGTTAGACTGGCCCGCTGCTGCGCCCGCGAGCGCGCGGCACCCGCAGATTGACAGGCGCAGACGACCGACCAGAGACAGGGCACCTCACGAGCATGGCTACGACCAACGACCTGAAGAACGGCATGGTTCTCAACCTCGACGGGCAGCTGTGGTCCGTCATCTGGTTCCAGCACCACAAGCCCGGCAAGGGTGGTGCGGTCGTCCGCACGAAGCTGAAGAACATCGAGTCCGGCAAGACCGTCGACAAGACCTTCAACGCCGACGTGAAGGTCGACGTCGCGAACGTCGACAAGCGGACGATGCAGTACCTCTACAACGACGGCACGTCCTACGTCTTCATGGACACCTCGACCTACGACCAGCTCGAGGTCGGCCCCGACATCGTCGGCGACGCCACGAACTTCCTCCTCGAGAACCAGGACGCGATCGTCGCGACCAACGAGGGCCGTGTGCTCTACATCGAGCTGCCCGCCTCGGTCGAGCTGCTCGTGGAGTACACCGAGCCCGGCCTGCAGGGCGACCGGTCCACCGGCGGCACCAAGCCGGCGCGGCTGGAGACCGGCCACGAGATCAACGTCCCGCTGTTCATCACCACCGGCGAGAAGATCAAGGTGGACACGCGCGACAGCAGCTACCTGGGTCGCGTCTCCCAGTGAACGGCGCGTCTGATGGCCGCCCGCTCCAAGGCGCGCAAGCGCGCCCTCGACGTGCTCTTCGAGTGCGAGGTCCGCGGCCTGCCGCTGGGCCAGACCCTCGACGAGCGCGTGGTCGCCGCCGACCCGCCGGTCAACGAGTACACCGTCCGGCTGATCCGCGGCATCGCCGAGCACCAGGCACGGATCGACGAGCTGGTCACGACGTACGCCCAGGGCTGGACGCTGGAGCGGATGCCGGCCGTGGACCGCAACGCGCTGCGGATCGGCGTCTTCGAGGTGATGTACGTCGACGACGTGCCCGACGCGGTGGCGGTCAGCGAGGCCATGACGCTGGTCCGGGACCTGTCGACCGACGAGTCTCCGGGCTTCGTCAACGGCGTGCTCGGCAACATCGTCCGCAACAAGCCGGCGCTGTCCGCCTAGGGCGAGCGGCTCAGGTCGGGCGGACGATCTGCTGGAGCGCCCAGCGGTTGCCGTCCGGGTCCTCGAAGCGCACGAACCGACCCCAGGGCTGCTCGTCGACGCCGTCGGCCTCGACGCCGCGCTCCTTGAGGTAGTCGAGCGCCGCGTCGGCGTCCTCGACCACGACCTGGATCATCTGGGCGGAGCCGGGATCGAGCATGTCCAGCCCGGTGCCGAAGCAGATCGAGCACGCGGAGCCGGGCGGGGTGACCTGCACGAACCGCAGGCCCTCGTGGACGGTCTGGTCGAAGTCGACGTTCCAGCCGACCGTGTCGCCGTAGAACGCGACCGCCCGGTCGACGTCGGTGACCGGCAGCGGGACGAGCTCGATGCGGAAGTCCATGGTGTCCTCCTCGTTGGCGGGGCTGATGACTCCGAGCCTAGGAAACAAACAGGTCAGGATCTGTCCGGATGTGCAGGAGTTGTCAGGCGCTCACGTCGCCTGAACGACGCCACCGCCTGACAACTCGGCGGTCCGGCTAGGAGGCCGGGGTGCCGTAGACCTCGAGCTCGGTGAGGTCGGTGAACTGGCAGCCCGAGAACGCGCCGTCGGGGCAGCTCGTCGCGAAGTCCGGGGTCTGGTTGCCCTTGATCGTGAACCGGACGAAGTGCACTCCCGCCCCGGACCCGGCGCTCGGCGTGACCGCGTTGAGCCGGCCGCGGTCGGCGACCGTGAACGTGCCGGACGCCGCCGGCCTCCAGGTCGTACCGTCGGCCGAGACCTCGATCGAGTAGGCGCCGGTCGATGCGCTGCCGCCGTCCCCGCAGGTGGCCGCAGGGTCGACCGCGAACGCGGTGACGTCCACCGCCTGCTTCAGGTCGACCACGATGAACTTCGGCACGAACACGTTGGTGGGCGTGCCGGCGTCGTCACCGGTCGTGCTGCCCCAGCCGGTCGCCTGGCTGGTGTCGATTGCGCCGGTGGGGCCGCAGGCCGGGCTGAAGTCGGGGCCGTTGAACGACGTGACGGTCGCCCCGCCGCTGGACGCCGCGTAGTCGCGCCGTACGGCGAAGTCCTTGGTGCCGCCGTTGGTGCCGACGGTCACCGGGGAGGACGTCGGGTCGTAGCCGGGACCGGTCGCGGCCAGCTTCGGGTAGCGTGCCGACCGGGACCGAGGCGATCCGGTAACGGCCGTCGGCGCCGCTGACGGCGGACGGGTTCGCGGCGCCGGCGCCGCCCTGGAAGGCCAGGGTCACGGTGACCCCGGCGACCGGCTTGCCGGTGTCCTCGTCGGTCACCGTGCCGGTGATGTCGGCGGTGCGGGTGCCGGCCGGCGGGGTGTGGAAGTCCGCGCCCGGTGTGGTGTCGTCACCGCCGAGCGAGCCCGCGAAGTAGCCCATCCCGCGGGCCGCGAAGACCTTCCAGATCGCCGCGGTGTCCCGGCCGCCGAACACCGCGGTGTCCGCCGACAGGATCGCGTTGCGCTCGTCGAGGAACGACGGGTTCGACGGCGAGAGCTCCATGGCCCGGGTCACCAGCGACTCGGTCCTCGACGAGCCCAGCTCGTCGCGCAGGTCCCACAGGGTCTGCGCCCACAGCTCGCCGTCGCCGTGCACCTCGGGGCCGCCGACGATGTTGGCGTAGTCGGCATAGGTGTAGCCGCCTGTGTGCCCGGTGGTGCCGCCGGTGCAGGCCGCGCTCTTGTCCCCGACCTTGCAGTCGATCGGCTCGGTGCGGTCCACGGCGGTCCCGGCGCCGTCGTACTGGAAGAGCACGATGTCGGCGGTGCCGGCCCGGTCGGCCTGGAGGCCCTGCGCGACCAGGTAGTCCATCGCGTACCAGTCGCTCCACGCCTCGCCCATCGCGCCGGCCTGCACGTCGCCCAGCGTCGAGTTGCCGGCGGCGTCGACGACCAGCCGGTTGGAAAGGCCGTGGGTGTACTCGTGGTAGACGGTGTCCGCCTCGTCGCCCACGTTGGTCGGCGAGAACGGGTCCTCGTCCGGGTACGACGCACCCGGCTGGTGCTGGAGGAACATCTGCATGGTCGGCGCCTGGCCGTCCGGCGGGGTGCTCATGTTCGCGTTGTCGATGTGGGCGCCGTCGGGGAGCCCGGCGGCGGTGTTGGCGCCGTCGTCGGTCTGGGTGTCGACCGCGTCCCCGCCGAGCCCGGAGCGAGTGCTGTTGCGGGCCTGGAAGTTGCCTGCCGCCTCGGTGAACCCGATCGGCGCACCGAGCAGGTGGTCGTGGAAGTTGTTGACGTAGAAGAAGACCTGCGCGGCGTTCTGTGCCCGGTTCGCCTGCCAGGAGAACGGCACGTTCGGGTCCCACGAGCACGGGTACGGGTTGTCGCAGAAGGAGACGTTCGGCACGGAGAAGGGCCGCAGCGCGTAGTCCCAGCGGTGGCCGACCGACGGGGCGACCTCCTCCGAGCCCTGCGACTTGTTGTCGTCGTTCACGTCGGAGTACGTGTGCGAGTTGTTGCCCGAAAGGCTGGTCGCGTTGCCCGGCAGCCAACCCTTGGCGGTGTAGTCGACCGAGACCTGGTTGCCGCCCTTGGGGGCGCGTGGGAAGTACTGGTAGGCCAGGCCGCCGGCGCTCTTGTCGCCGGGACCCGCGTCCGAGCTCAGCGAGCGCCGGAACAGCAGCCCGCCGGTGTGCGCGTCGAGCACGCTCAGGGTCGGGCTCTGCGCGGACATGGTCACGGTGCTCCAGCCGAGGTGCGTGCCGGCGCGGGTCACGAACAGCACCTTGCGGGCCACGTCGCGTGGTCCCGGCGCCGCGGAGTCGCCCTGCCGGCTGCGTGCCGCGGAGATCGCCTGCGCGCCGGAGTCGAGCTTCGTGACCCCGGCCGCGGCGGCGTCGGCCTGGGAGACGGGGGAGCCACCGACCGAGAGGAGCCGGCCGTCGCGGGTGACCGCGGACTGCAGCCCGTTGCCGAAGACCGGTACGCCGCCGATCCTCTGGGTCCAGGACAGGTGGTGGATGCCGGCGACGTCGGTGTAGTCGCGGCGCAGGTGGAACGCCTGCAGGTCCGCGGCGGTCAGCCCGAACGCGTCGCGGTGCGCGTCGACGTAGGCCAGTGTCACGGCGGCCGCGGAGCGGCGGCTCGTGCCGGTGAGGAAGCCGTCGAGGCGGGCGACCAGGCGGGGCGTGCCGGTCGTGCCGTCCATGTCGACCAGCGCACCGTCGCCGAGGCCCCGGCGCAGGCGCACGGTCGCGGGGCGGGCCGCGGCCCGCGCGGCGTCCTGGAGCACCGCGGCTCGCGCCTTGGGGCCGGATCCGAGGCGGGCGTCGTACGCACCGCGCGGCTCTGGGGCGGCGTGGTGGTGGTCGCCGGCGGACGCGCGCGGCCGGTGGGGGCCGGAGGCGAACGAGGCGCTGGTTGACAGCCCGGTGACCGCGGCGAGCACGCCGGCGGTCAGGACCAGAGCGGGTCGGCGGGCGCGCAGCTGCATGGGATCCCCCTGATCAGAGCGAGGTGCCCCGCAACGGACGGGGACACCGCCGACACTCTCTCCTGCCCGGAACGCGCGCATCAAGATGCATCGCGCAACTTTTTCAGGCTTTAACGGACGACGTCCGGCTAGGGCCAGTCTGGAAATGAGGTCGCGTCAGCGGGCGTGGCATCCGCGCCCGTCGAGCGCGACAACGCAGCTGGTCGGGATGCGGGGCCGCGGACGCCGCGGCGGCATTGACAGGCAGGCCCTAAGGCGTGATGCGCAGTGCGTGCAGGGTGTCGTAGGCGGGGCGGCACGCCTCCGCGACCCGGGCGTCGTGCTCGCTGAGAGACACCTCCCGCTTGCGCCAGGGCTCGAAGCCGGTGGAGCGCCACACGGCGTCGTACCAGTACGGCGCCCACACCCCGTCACTCGCCCGGGGACCGGCCGGCCACGCCAGCATCGCGGGCAGGAACGCGATGCCGAGCCAGTCGCACAGCCAGCGCAGGTGCGCCTCCGGGTCCTTGAGGAAGTCGCCGGCGTCGATCACCGGCGGCGTCTCCGACCAGGTCTCGAGCAGCCGCAGCTGCTGGAGCAGTCCGATGTCCTCCGGCTCGCACGCCTCGCGGGAGCGGACGTAGGACGCCACCACCTCGGCCGGGTCGCGGACCAGCAGCACGTTGACGAAGTCGCGGGTCCAGCCCAGGTCGTCGTCCGGCAGCAGGTGGTGCGACATGTGCTTGACGTACTGCACGGTCGCGCCCTCCGGGAGCGGCGCGTGCAGGTCTCGCACCACCTCGGCCGGGTCGGTCGGCTGGCTGGCGATCACGCTGTCCCGGCCGGGGTGGTCGATGCCGGTGCGGGCGAGGTACGCGGCGTAGAGCGGCTCGTCCACCACGACCGTGTCGGGACGGTTCTCGAACGACCGCATCAGCGCCGTGCTCAGGTTGCGTGGGCCGCTCCACATCGCGACCCGGACCGAGCCGTCCCCGCTGTGGGTGATCGCGGTCTCGCTGGTCACGGCGCCGACCGGCCCGCCACGTCGGCGTCGACCAGGTCGACGTACATCTGCTGCAGGCGCTCGACCATCGGCCCTCGTGCACCGGTGCCGATGGTGCGGCCGTCGACGGTGCGCACGGGTACGACGCCGGCGAACGTGCCGGTCACGAAGGCCTCGTCGGCGCTGTAGACGTCGGTGAGGCTGAACGTCGTCTCGCGCGCCGTGATGCCCGCGTCGCGGCACATCCGCAGCACGTTGCCGCGGGTGATCCCGCCCAGGCAGAAGCGGCCGTCGGACGTCCACACCTCGGGTTCGTCGGGGGAGCCCTTGACCACGAAGAAGTGCGTGCTGTTGCAGGTCGCGACGAACCCGTGCGGGTCGAGCATCAACGCCTCGTCCGCGCCGGCGGTGTAGGCCTGGATGCACGCGGTGATGTCGTTGAGCTTGCTGTGCGCGTTGAGCTTCGGGTCGAGGGTGTCCGGCGTCGCGCGCCGCACGTGGGTGGTGAACAGCGTGATGCCCTGCTCGACGGTCGCCGGCATCGGCTCCTTGTGCTCGGCGACGATGACGACGGTGGCCGGGCCGACGGTGACCCGCGGGTCCTGGTACGGCGTCGACTTCACGCCCCGCGTCACCATCAGCCGCACGTGCACGCCGTCGGTCATGTCGTTGGCGCGCAACGTCGCGTAGATCGCGGCCGTGAGCTCGTCCCTGGTCATGCCGATGTCCATCAGGATCGCCTGGGCGCCCTCGAAGAGCCGGTCGAGGTGCGTCTCCAGGAAGGCCGGGTGGCCGCGTCGTACCCGCAGGCCCTCCCAGACCCCGTCGCCGAGCACGAACCCCGAGTCGAACACCGACACCACCGCCCGGTCGCGGGGGAGCAGGTCACCGTTGACCCACACCAGGATCTCGGCGTTGCGGGGGTCGTCGTCGTGGTCGTGGGTGCCGTGCGCCATGCCGGTCAGCCTAG
This sequence comes from uncultured Actinomycetota bacterium, assembly GCA_963827435.1. GTDB lineage: Bacteria > Actinomycetota > Actinomycetes > Propionibacteriales > Nocardioidaceae > Nocardioides_B. The sequence continues at coordinate 98,877 of CAWHAU010000005.1, read as the reverse complement.
GAGGCACGCTGGTCGAGGTGCGAGCTTGCGACCTCGACCTCCCAGCCTCGGCACCGGTTCCAGGCCCTCGCCCTTGGAGGCTCGGGCACCTCAACCAGCGGGGGTGGCGCGCGCTGTCACCGCCCAGGCCGACGCCCGGACCTCGAACGGCGGTGGGCCGAGCAGGTCGGCGCACCGCGCGAGCGCGTCCCGGCCGGCGTCGGACAGCCGCGCGACGTACCCGCCGGCCGGGCCGACCCCGAACGTGAACGGCTCCCACCAGTCGGCGAAGCGTGTCGAACCCCGACGTCACGGTCATGGCGGACGGTCGCACGTCGACGAGCCCGGCGTCGCCGGCCAGGGCGGCGAGATGGCCCTCCCTGGTGCCGGGCAGCTGCGACTCGCCTGCGGCCGCGGGGTCGAGGTCGTGGACGGCGCGCCAGAACGGCGAGAGCGGGCCGGCGCCGCCGCCGTAGTCCCAGACGCAGGCGGCGACGGTGCCGCCCGGCCGGGCGACGCGGCCCATCTCCCGCAGGCCCGCGACCGGGTCGTCCATGAAGTGCACGACCAGCTGGGCCAGCACCGCGTCGAAGGAGCCGTCGGCGAACGGCAGCGCCTCAGCCTTCGCCTCGCGTACGTCGAGACCGGGGAGGCGTGCACGGGCGGCGGCCACGAACGACGCGGACGGGTCGACACCGGCGACGGCGTCCACGCCGAGCCGCGTCGACGAGCCGGGCGGTCAGCGCTCCTGGCCCGCAGCCGACGTCGAGCGCTCGCTGCCCCGCGGAGAGCCCGGCGAGCTCGACGAACTGCTCGGCGAGCGGCTCGGAGAAGCGGCCCATGAACCGGCCGTAGGCGTCGGCTGTCACGTCGAAGGACACGACGCGACCCTAGGACCGGTGGCAGGCTGACCACATGACCCAAGAGAGCCAGCAGGTGGACGTGGTGGTGGTCGGTCTGGGCCCGGGCGGGGAGTCGCTGGCGACCCAGCTCGCGAAGGCCGGCCTGAAGGTCGTCGGGGTGGACCGGCGCCTGGTCGGGGGTGAGTGCCCGTACTACGGCTGCATCCCGAGCAAGATGGTGATCCGCGCGGCCGATGCGCTGCAGGAGGGCCGGCGGATCCCCGACCTCGGCGGCGCCAGCACGGTCGAGCCCGACTGGACTCCCGTGCACGCCCGGATCCGCGACGAGGCGACCGACCGACTGGGACGACAAGATCGCCGTCGACCGGCTGGAGAACGCCGGGGTCACCTTCGTGCGCGGTCGCCGCCCGGCTGACCGGGCCACGAGAGGTTGCGGTGAACGGGACGACCTTCACCGCGTCGAAGGGCGTCGTGCTCAACACCGGCACCGAGCCGTCGGCGCCGCCCATCGAGGGGCTGGCGGACACGCCGTACTGGACCAACCGCGACGCGCTCCGGACCGCGGAGATCCCCGGCTCGCTGATCGTGGTCGGTGGCGGCGCGATCGGGGCCGAGCTCGCGCAGGCGTACTCCCGGTTCGGGGTGCAGGTGACGGTGCTGGAGGTGGCCGACCGGATGCTCGCGCCCGAGGAGCCGGAGGCCAGCCGGCTGGTGGCCGACGTGTTCGGCCGCCAGGGCATCCAGGTGCTCGCCGGCGTCACGATCTCGTCGGTGTCCTACGACGACGGGCACTTCTCGGTCGAGGTGGACGGCCAGACCCTGCAGGCCGACAAGCTGCTCGTCGCGGCCGGCCGCCGCCCCAACCTGGCGGACCTCGGCCTGGACACGGTCGGCCTCGACCCGTCCGCGCGGTCGCTCGACACCGACGGGCGGATGCGCGCCGGCGACGGGCTCTGGGCGATCGGCGACATCACCGGCAAGGGCGCCTTCACGCACATGTCGATGTACCAAGCCGCGATCGTCGCCGCGCGACATCCTCGGCCAGGAAGGCCCCGAGGCGTCGTACACCGCCGTCCCGCACGTCACCTTCACCGACCCGGAGGTCGGCTCCGTCGGGATGACCGAGAAGCAGGCCCGCGACGCCGGCCTCAACGTCCGCGTGGGTACGACGGACCTCGCCTCCTCCACGCGCGGCTGGATCGCCAAGGGCGAGGGGTTCATCAAGCTGGTCGAGGACGCGGACCGGGGCGTGCTCGTGGGCGCCACGTCGGTCGGCCCGACCGGGGAGAGGTGCTCGGCATGCTGGTGACCGCCGTGCATGCCGGGGTCCCGACGGACACCCTGAGGTCGATGATCTTCGCGTACCCGACGTTCCACCGGGCCGTGGAGGACGCGCTGTCCCGGCTCGCCTGAGCGGCGCCCGACCCTGGCGCGGGACCTTCACGTGGACGGACGGGACTTTCGGCCCATGTGGTGCGACCCCTTCCGACGCAAGGCTCTTCGTGGACACCATGGACCCACGGACGGGCGGAGGCGAGCGTGAGCACGACCGGGACAGGCGCGGAGCATCGCGAGACCACACACCAAGTGGGTCGGTCTCCCGGCCTGATGCTGTTCATGGCCACCCTCGGGTTCGCCGTGAACTTCTGGGCCTGGGCGCTGCTCAGCCCGCTCGGCCCGCTGTTCCGGGACCAGGGCACGCTCGGGTCGCTGTCGGAGTCCGACGTCGCGCTGCTGGTGGCCGTCCCGGTCATCGTCGGGTCGCTGGGGCGCATCCTGGTCGGCGCGCTCACCGACCGCTTCGGTGGCCGGGTGATGTTCCCGCTGGTCTCCGCGGTGACGATCGTGCCGATCCTGTTCATCGCGTTCGTCGCGCTGTACTCCTACGCGCTGCTGCTGGTCGGCGGTTTCTTCCTGGGCATCGCCGGCACCGCGTTCGCGGTGGGGGTGCCGTTCGTCAACGCGTGGTTCCCGCCCGAGCGTCGTGGGCTCGCGATCGGGATCTTCGGGGCGGGCATGGGCGGCACGGCGATCAGTGCCCTGACCACGGTGAAGCTCTACACGAACGTCGGCGAGAAGGCGCCGTTCCTGATCACGGCAGCCGTCCTCGCGGTCTACGCCGTCGCCGCCTGGCTGGTGCTGCGGGACGCCCCCGGCCGCACCGTGCCGACCGCCCCGCTGGCCGCCCGGCTGGTGGCCACCGCCCGGCTCCCGATCACCTGGCAGGCCTGCATCCTCTACGCGGTCGCCTTCGGCGGCTACGTCGCCTTCTCGGTCTACCTGCCGGCCTACCTCAAGACCGCCTACGGCGCTGACCCCGGCCGACGCCGCCAACCGGATGGCCGGCTTCGTCGTGGTGGCGGTGCTGATGCGCCCGGTCGGCGGCTGGCTGTCGGACAGGTTCGGCGCCGATCCCGGTGCTCGTCGGCCGGCTACGGCGTGGTGGTCGTCGGCGCCGCGGTGGCGGCCACGCACCCGCTCCTCGAGCACGTCGGCACGGTCGCCTTCCTGGCGATGGCCGCGGCGCTCGGGTCCGGCAGCGGGCGCGACGTTCGCGCTGGTGGCCAGGGTCACCGAGCCCGTCCAAGGTCGGCGGGGTGACCGGCCTGGTCGGCGCGGCCGGCGGCCTCGGCGGCTTCGTGCCGCCGCTGGTCATGGGCTACGTCTACGGCCGCACCGACTCCTACGCCATCGGGCTGTGGCTGCTGTCGGTCACCGCGGCGCTGACGCTGGTGCTGACCCTCACCGTGGTCCGGCGGACGGCGGGTGAGTACGAGGCACGGGCCCTCCGCCTGAGTGCGCATCAGTACCGACCCGAGATGCCCGACCCGCAACGTGAGGATCAGCTGTGAGCACAGACGTCCAGCCCGAGGGCAAGCGCAACGGTCGCGAGGTCGGCATGGACGGAGGGGTGAGCGACGCGCTGCGTGCGCAGCCGACGGTTCTTCACCCGCGGCGAGGTCTCCGACGACCTGCGCACCCTGCACCAAGGCGGGCGGTCGTGAGGCCGACGACTTCTACCGGGACCGGTGGAGCCACGACAAGGTGGTGCGCTCGACGCACGGCGTGAACTGCACCGGGTCGTGCTCGTGGAAGGTGTACGTCAAGGACGGCATCATCACCTGGGAGACCCAGCAGACCGACTACCCGTCGGTGGGCCCGGACTCGCCCGGAGTACGAGCCCCGCGGCTGCCCGCGAGGCGCGGCGTTCTCCTGGTACACCTACTCGCCGACCCGGGTCCGCTACCCCTACGTCCGCGGCGTGCTGCTGCAGATGTACCGCGAGGCCAAGTCCCAGCACGACGGCGACCCGGTGAAGGCGTGGGCGCACATCGTCGACAACCCGTTGCGGGCCAAGGCCTACAAGTCCGCTCGCGGCAAGGGCGGCCTGGTGCGGGCCACCTGGGAGGAGGCCACCGAGCTCGTCGCGGCCGCCCACGTGCACACGATCAAGAAGTGCGGGCCCGACCGGGTGGCCGGCTTCTCGCCGATCCCGGCGATGTCGATGGTCTCGCACGCGTCGGGTGCCCGCTTCGTCAACCTGATCGGCGGCTCGATGCTGAGCTTCTACGACTGGTACGCCGACCTGCCGGTGGCCTCGCCGCAGGTGTTCGGCGACCAGACCGACGTGCCCGAGTCCGGCGACTGGTGGAACGCCGGCTACCTGGTCATGTGGGGCTCGAACCTGCCCGGTCACCCGCACCCCCGACGCGCACTGGATGACCGAGGCCCGCTACCGCGGCCAGAAGGTCGTCGCGGTCGCCCCCGACTACGCCGACAACGTGAAGTTCGCCGACGAGTGGCTGCCGGCGCGGCCGGGCACCGACGCCGCCCTGGCGATGGCGATGGGTCACGTCGTCCTCAAGGAGTTCTTCGTCGACCGGCAGACGCCGTACTTCACCGACTACGTGAAGAAGTACACCGACCTGCCGCTACCTGGTGCGCCTGGACGAGGTCTCGAGCGAGGGCGGGCGACGGTCCGCACCGTCTACCGCGCCGGCAAGTTCCTGACCGCAGCCGACCTGCCCGGCGCACGAGCACGAGGAGAACGCCGCGTTCAAGACCGTGCTGATCGACGCGCGCACCGACGAGCCGGTGGTCCCGAACGGCTCCCTCGGGCACCGGTACGGCGAGACCGGGGTCGGCCGGTGGAACCTCGACCTCGGCGACGTCGACCCGCGGCTGTCGCTGCTCGACACCTCGGGGACACGTGCCGTCGTCCAGCTGCCGCGCTTCGACACCGCCGACGGCGCCGCCGGTCGACCTGCCGCGGGGCGTCCCGGTGCGCCGGGTCGGTGGCCACCTCGTCACGACCGTGTTCGACCTGCTGCTCGCGCAGTACGGCGTCGGGCGGCGACGGCCTGCCGGGGGAGTGGCCGGCGTCGCTACGACGACGCGTCCGCGCCGTACACCCCGGCCTGGCAGGAGGCGATCACCGGCGTGCCCGGCATCGGCCGCCGCCCGCATCGGCCGCGAGTTCGCGCAGAACGCCGAGGAGTCCCACGGCCGCTCGATGATCGTGATGGGCGCCGGCACCAACCACTGGTTCCACTCCGACACGATCTACCGGTCGTTCCTGACGCTGACCACGCTCACCGGCTGCCAGGGGGTCAACGGCGGCGGCTGGGCGCACTACGTGGGGCAGGAGAAGGTCCGGCCGATCACCGGCTACACCCAGATCGCGAACGCGCTCGACTGGAACCGGCCACCGCGCAACATGATCCAGACCGCGTACTGGTACCTGCACACCGACCAGTTCCGCTACGACCAGTTCGGCGCGGACACGCTGTCGGCGACGACCGGCGACGGGCCAGTTCGGCCGGCAAGAGCACCGCCGACGTGATCGCGCAGAGCGCGCGGATGGGCTGGATGCCGTCCTACCCGACCTTCAACCGCAACCCGCTCGAGCTCAGCGACGAGGCGGCCGCGGCCGGGCAGGCCGGTCGGCGAGTACGTCGTCGACCAGCTGAAGTCCGGCGAGCTCGAGTTCGCCGGCGAGGACCCGGACGCGCCCGGAGAACTTCCCCCGGATCCTGTCGATCTGGCGGGCCAACCTGCTCGGCTCCTCGGGCAAGGGCAACGAGTACTTCCTCAAGCACCTGCTCGGCGCCGACTCGTCGCTGCGGGCCACCGAGACGCCGCGAGGCCAACCGGCCGCGGGACGTGAAGTGGCGCGACGAGGCGCCCGAGGGGAAGCTCGACCTGCTGCTGACCCTCGACTTCCGGCAGACCAGCACGACGGTCTTCTCCGACGTCGTGCTGCCCGGCCGCGACCTGGTACGAGAAGCACGACCTGAACACCACCGACATGCACCCGTTCGTGCACTCGTTCAACCCGGCGATCGCGCCGCCGTGGCAGACCCGCACCGACTGGGACGCCTGGCAGACGATCGCCGCGAAGTTCAGCGAGCTGGCGGCGACCCACCTCGGCGTCCGCAAGGACGTGGTCGCGGTGCCGCTGATGCACGACACCCCGGACGCGATGGCCAACCCGCACGGCGTGGTCCGGGACTGGAAGGCACGGCGAGTGCGAGCCGGTGCCCGGGCGTGACGATGCCGAAGCTCGTCGAGGTGGAGCGCGACTACGCGCGCCGTCGCCGACAAGATGAACGCGCTCGGTCCGCTGATGGACACCCTCGGCGCGACCACGAAGGGCGTCACGTTCGAGCTCGGCGCGCAGGTCGACTACCTCCGGAGCAAGAACGGCGCCGTGCGCGGCGGCGTCGCCGACGGCCGGCCCTCGCTCAAGCGCGACGTCCACGTCTGCGAGGCGATCCTGGCGCTGTCCGGCACGACCAACGGGCACCTGGCCACGCAGGGCTTCAAGACGCTCGAGAAGCGCACCGGCACCAGGCTCGCCGACCTCGCCGAGGAGCACGAGGGCAAGCAGATCACCTTCGCCGACACCCAGGGCCCGCCCGTCCCGGTGATCACCTCGCCGGAGTGGTCCGGCTCGGAGTCCGGCGGGCGCCGCTACTCGCCGTTCACGATCAACGTGGAGCGGATGAAGCCGTGGCACACGCTGACCGGGCGCATGCACTTCTACCTCGACCACGACTGGATGACCGAGCTCGGCGAGGGACTGCCGGTCTACCGACCACCGCTGAACATGGCGGCGCTGTTCGCCGAGCCCGACGATCGGCAACGTGTCCGACGGCTCCGGCGCGGCCGGGGCGGCGACGTCGCGGGCGTCACGGTGCGCTACCTGACCCCGCACAACAAGTGGTCGATCCACTCGGAGTACCAGGACAACCTGTTCATGCTGTCGCTCTCCCGCGGCGGCCAGAACATCTGGATGAGCGACCGGGACGCCGCGAAGGTCGGGATCAAGGACAACGACTGGATCGAGGCGGTCAACCGCAACGGTGTGGTGGTCGCCCGGGCGATCGTCTCGCACCGGATGCCCGAGGGCACGGTGTACATGTACCACGCGCAGGACCGGCTGATCGACGTACCGCTGGCGGAGACCTCGGGCAAGCGCGGCGGCATCCACAACTCGCTGACCCGGCTGCTGATCAAGCCCAGCCACCTGATCGGCGGCTATGCCCAGCTGTCGTTCGCGTTCAACTACCTCGGGCCCACCGGCAACCAGCGCGACGAGGTCACCGTCATCCGCAGGCGCTCGCAGGAGGTGGAGTACTGACATGCGGGTCATGGCGCAGATGGCGATGGTGATGAACCTCGACAAGTGCATCGGGTGCCACACCTGCTCGGTCACCTGCAAGCAGGCGTGGACCAACCGGTCCGGCACCGAGTACGTCTGGTTCAACAACGTCGAGACCAAGCCCGGGCTGGGCTATCCCGCGCACCTACGAGGACCAGGAGAAGTGGAAGGGCGGCTGGGAGCTCAACAGGCGCGGCCGGCTGAAGCTCAAGGCCGGCGGCCGGTTCAAGAAGCTGCTGACGATCTTCTCCAACCCCAAGCTGCCGTCGATCGACGAGTACTACGAGCCGTGGACCTACGACTACGCGACGCTCACCGACGCTCCCGCCCAGGAGCACACCCCGGTCGCGCGGCCGAAGTCGCTGATCTCCGGCAAGGACATGAAGATCGAGTGGTCGGCCAACTGGGACGACGACCTCGGCGGCTCCACCGCCAACGCACACCGCGACCCGATGCTGAAGAACATCGCCGACAAGGTGAAGTTCGAGTTCGAGCAGACGTTCATGTTCTACCTGCCGCGGATCTGCGAGCACTGCCTGAACCCGTCCTGCGCGGCGTCCTGCCCGAGCGGCGCGATCTACAAGCGCGCCGAGGACGGCATCGTGCTCGTCGACCAGGACCGGTGCCGCGGCTGGCGGATGTGCGTGTCCGGCTGCCCCTACAAGAAGGTCTACTTCAACCACCGCACCGGCAAGGCCGAGAAGTGCACGTTCTGCTTCCCGCGGATCGAGGTCGGGCTGCCGACGGTGTGCTCGGAGACGTGCGTCGGCCGGCTGCGCTACATCGGCCTGATGCTGTACGACGCCGACAAGGTGCTCGAGGCCGCGTCCACCCCCGACGAGCACGACCTCTACGAGGCGCAGCGGTCGGTGTTCCTCGACCCGCACGACCCGGAGGTCGTCCGGGAGGCCGAGCGGGCAGGGCATCCCGCGCGACTGGGTCGACGCCGCGCAGCGGTCGCCGATCCACGCGCTGATCAACAAGTACAAGGTCGCGCTGCCGCTGCACCCGGAGTACCGCACGATGCCGATGGTCTGGTACATCCCGCCGCTGTCGCCGGTCGTCGACGTCGTCAAGGACACCGGCGAGGACGCCGAGGACCCGGGCAACCTGTTCGCCGCGATCGACGCGCTGCGGATCCCGGTCGAGTACCTCGCCGAGCTGTTCACCGCCGGTGACGTGGCGCCCGGTCGACCGGGTGCTGAAGAAGCTCGCGGCGATGCGCTCCTACATGCGCGACATCAACCTGGGCCGCGAGCCCGGACGGCTCGATCCCGGCGTCGGTCGGCATGAGCGAGGAGGAGATGTACGACATGTACCGCCTGCTCGCCCTGGCCAAGTACGACGAGCGCTACGTGATCCCGCCGGCGCACGCCGAGCAGGCGCACTCGCTGGAGGAGCTGGCCACCGAGTGCTCGCTGGACTACGAGGGCGGGCCCGGCATGGGCGGCTCCGGCCCGTTCGGCGAGGGCTCCGGGCGCGCCGACGCCGATCGCGGTCGAGAACTTCCAGATGCTGCGCGACCGGCAGACCTCCGACTCCCTCGCGGCGCCCGGTCGACAAGCAGGGCGCGGGTCAACCTGCTGAACTGGGACGGCAAGGGCACCCCGCCCGGGCTGTTCCCGCCCCGCGACGACGGACGTCGACGGAGCCGCAGACGTGAGCCGCAAGCACCCGCAGCCGGCGCTGCCCGCCGGACCAGCTCGCGATCGCCTGGCAGTCCGCTGTCGCTGCTGCTCGACTACCCCGACGAGCGCGCTGCTCGCCCAGCTGCCCTGACTCCGCGCCGCGTCGCACGAGCTGCCGCCGGCGATCGGGGCCTCGATCCGGGAGGCCGTCGCACACCTGGAGCCGACGCCGCTGGCGAGCTGCAGGCGGACGTACGTCGACACCTTCGACAGCCGGCGGCGCTGCAACCTCTTCCTGACCTACTTCGCGCACGGCGACACCCGCAAGCGCGGTGTGGCCCTGCTGCGGTTCAAGCAGACCTACCTGCGCTCCGGCTACCTGCTCGACGACACCGAGCTCCCGGACCACCTCTGCGTGGTGCTGGAGTACGCCGCGACCGTCGACCAGCGGCTCGGGCGGGGCCTGCTGCTCGACCACCGCGCCGGCCTCGAGCTGCTGCGCCTCTCCCTGCGTGACTCGGGGGTCAGTCTGGGCGCCCCTGGTCGAAGCGCTCGCCGCGACGCTGCCGCCCCTGCGCGGCGACGAGTGGGACGCCGTACGCCGGCTCGCCGCCGAGGGACCACCGGAGGAGGAGGTCGGGCTCGACCCGTACGCCGGCCCGTCCTTCGACCCGGCCCTCGCGGCGCGGACCGGCACCGCCCAGGACCTGCCGATGCCCGGCTTCACCGGAGGTCCGCCGATGAACCTGCTGCTCTGGGTCGTGGTGCCCTACGTCTGCCTGACCACGTTCGTGGTCGGGCACCTCTGGCGGTACCGCTACGACAAGTTCGGCTGGACCACCCGGTCCTCCCAGCTCTACGAGGACCGGTTGCTGCGGATCGGCAGCCCGCTGTTCCACTTCGGGATCCTCGCGGTCTTCCTGGGCCACGTGATGGGTCTCGGCGTCCCGAAGTCGTGGACGGAGGCGGTCGGCGTGAGCGAGGGGTTGTACCACTTCCTGGCGGTGTCCGTCGGGGCCGTCGCGGGGTTCAGCACCGTGGTCGGACTGGCCATCCTGATCTACCGGCGCCGCACCGTCGGTCCGGTGTTCTCAGCGACGACGCGGATGGACAAGGTGATGTACGCCGTCCTGGCGACGGTGATCCTGCTCGGGCTGTGGAACACGGTCGCCTCGAACCTGTTCGCCCACTACGACTACCGCGAGTCGGTCTCGGTCTGGTTCCGGGGGATCTTCCGGTTCGACCTGCACCCCGACCTGATGGCCGAGGCGCCGCTCGGGTTCCAGGTGCACGCCCTGGTCGCCATGGCGCTGTTCGCGCTGTGGCCGTTCACCCGCCTGGTGCACGTGTTCAGCGCCCCGCTCGGCTACCTCACGCGGCCCTACATCGTCTACCGCAGCCGGGACGACCGGCAGCTGGGCAGCCACGCACCGCGACGGGGCTGGGAGCGGCTCAACCGGTAGGGCGTGCTCGAGAAGATGCCGCGTCAGCGGTGCCGGACCCAGAGGTTCTCCTCGACGTAGACCGCCCGGTCCTGCTCGCGGTCGACGTGCACCAGGTTCAGCGCGTCCGGGACGACGTACTCCCCGCTCACCGGGAAGAGCATGTCCGCCCACTTCTCCCACTCGGCGACGGTGCCCTCGATGACCATCGAGCGCGGAGCCGGCCCCAGCACCTCGGCGCCCATCCGCTGGTGCGTGCGGATCCACGGGTCCACCGAGAGCCCGTCGTCGCGCACCCAGCCGGCGTACTCCGCCATCGACACGGTGGGGTAGCGGTGCTTCCAGGTCGGCCTCAGCGGAGCGACCACGTGCACCAGCCCGTCCTCGACCGCGCGCCGGGTCAGCTCCCCGAGCACGACGGACGCCAGCCCGCGGCGGTCGTGCGAGCGGGCCACGGCTGCGGCCATGAAGCTCAGCGTCGTGGCCGGTGTGCCCGCCTCGTGGCCCTCGACCGACCGGGCGAGCGCCCCGTCGTACCCGCCGGGAAGCTGCTCGACGGACCCGTCCCACGCGAACGGGACGCCCCAGCCGCCGGCCACCACGGCACCCTCGTCGAGCACGAAGACGTTGTAGCGCGCGAAGTACGACTCGACGCGCGGCATGTACACCGGTGCCACCGCGTCGTGGAAGATGAACTCCGGCCACTTCTCCCGGAAGGCCGCGCCTGCCTGCTCGTCGAGGTCCGGGCGGTCGGCCGCCGTCACGATGTCCACGAGGCGCAAACCTAGGGCATGTCCCTCACGAACGACCGCGGCGTCCGCGGCCCTCGACGCGACGTTTTCGAGGCACGCCCCGGCGACGCGCCGCCGGCTCCGGCCGGAGATCCGCCGAGACGGTGGGTCGCGCCGGTAACGTCCGAGACTCCCAGCCGTGGATGATCGGGGGGCCCGATGCGCCGAGGTGTCACCTTCCTGCTGAGCCTGTCCTGCCTGCTGGCCGCCTCCCTCGTGCTGGGCGCCGGCACCGCGGACGCCCGCACCCGGGCACCGCGCACCGAGCTGCACCCGAGGACCGTGGTGCGCGGGCCGAACCCCCGCGTCGCCTACTACGACCGCCGCTCGCACCGGATCCACGAGGGGGCCCGCTCGGTCGCCGTGCGGTTCCCGGGCCTGCTCGTCCAGCTCGCCGACGTCCGCGGCGGGTGGGTCATGGTCAACCAGGAGTCCGACGCCGCGGCCACCACGACCTTCCGCTTCGTCAACCCGCTGGGGCGGTCCCGGGTGCTGGCACGGGAGTCCTACGCCAACCTCAACGCGGTCTCCGCCGACGGCCGGCGGATCGCCCTGTCCACGGCCGGTGCCCGCCGCACCAGCGTGGTGCGGGTCGCGGACGGCAGGACAGCGACCCGGGAGTTCGACGGCGGCGGCCGCGTGGTCGCCCTGGGCCGGGTGCGGGCCCTGGTCAGCACCGGGCACGACAGCGTCTGGTGGACGCCGCGGACCCGCCGCGTGACGCACTACTCGAGCAACCAGGCGTACGCCGCGGACACCACCGCGCACCGGGTCGCCCTGCTCCGCCGGGACACCGCGCAGACCTACGTCGGGTCCTACCCGTGGGGCAGCCGGCCGTCGTGGGCGCTGCCGGACGGTGAGCGGGTGGGCCGCTACTCGGTCGACGACCGGCACGTCCTCACGCTTGGGGCACCGGGCCTCGGTGCCGGTCGGCCACAGCTACACCCTGCTGCGCACCCGGAGCACCCAGCACGGCGTCGTACGACGGACCTTCCTCGGCCGGCTCGACCCGGTGCAGGACCCGCGGTGGGAGACGCCGACGACGTTCCTGGCACTGGTCCGGCAGAGCCGCGTCCACCACGGCACGGTCCAGGAGGCCTGGCTGCGGTGCACCGTGAAGGGCCGATGCGAGCGGGCCAGCATGGTGTTCGAGGTGGACCCCACCGGGCGCCGCCAGTCGCCGCTGGTGCTGGCGCTGCAGCGCACCGGCTGAGGTCGTCTCACTCCCCGGTAGACCCGCCGCGTCGGCTCGTCCGCGGGGCCGCGCGGCTGTTAGGGTTCACGACGATCGACATCCTTTAACGAGCCGTCCCGTGAGGCGGAGAAGGAGGTTGGGCTGCTCGTGCCTGCCCAGTCAGCACAGCCAGACGCCGCTTCGGCCGGGGTCGCCGGACGGGTCGTGATGGACTCCCGCGACATCTCCCGCGCACTCACCCGCATCGCCCACGAGATCCTCGAGCGCAACAAGGGCGCCTCCGACCTGGTCCTCCTGGGCATCCCGACCCGCGGGGTCCCGCTCGCCCAGCGCATCGCCGCCAAGATCGCCGCCGTCGAGGGCAACGCCGTCCCGGTCGGCTCGCTCGACGTGACGATGTACCGCGACGACCTGCGGATGCGCCCGGCCCGCACCCTGCTCCCCACCGAGATCCCGCACGGCGGCATCGACGGCAGGACCGTGGTGCTCGTCGACGACGTGCTCTTCTCCGGGCGCACGATCCGGGCCGCGCTCGACGCGATGGCCGACGTCGGCCGCCCGCAGGCGGTCCGCCTCGCGGTCCTCGTCGACCGGGGCCACCGCGAGCTGCCGATCCGGGCCGACTTCGTGGGCAAGAACCTCCCCACCTCACTGGTCGAGTCCGTGCGGGTCCGGCTCTCCGAGTTCGACGACGACGACGCCGTGACCATCGCCGGGGCCGGCGGCGGCCCGGCCGCCCGTGACGAGGAGGACGCCCGATGAAGCGACACCTGCTGAGCGCCGGGGACCTGACCCGGGCCGACGCCGAGCTGATCCTGGAGACCGCCGAGGAGCTCCGGTCGCTGGCCGACCGGCCGATCAAGAAGCTGCCCGCGCTGCGCGGCCGCACGGTGGTGAACCTCTTCTTCGAGGACAGCACCCGCACCCGGATCTCCTTCGAGGCGGCGGCCAAGCGGCTGTCCGCCGACGTCATCAACTTCTCCGCCAAGGGCTCCTCGCTGTCCAAGGGCGAGAGCCTGAAGGACACGTCGCTGACCCTCGAGGCGATGGGCGCCGACGCGGTCGTCGTACGCCACTGGGCGTCCGGCGCACCGCACCTGCTGGCCAACGCCGGCTGGTCGAAGTCCAGCGTGGTCAACGCCGGCGACGGCACCCACGAGCACCCGACGCAGGCGCTGCTGGACGCATTCACGATGTGGCGGCACCTCGGCAACCTCGACGGCCGCCGGGTCGCGATCGTCGGCGACGTGCTGCACAGCCGGGTGGCGCGCTCCAACGCGCTGCTGCTCAAGACGCTCGGCGCCGAGGTCACCCTGGTGGCGCCGCCGACGCTGCTGCCGGTCGGCATCGAGGGCTGGGACGTCGAGACGTCCTACGACCTCGACGCGGTGCTGCCCAAGGCCGACGTCGTGATGATGCTGCGGGTGCAGCGCGAGCGGATGAACGCCGCGTTCTTCCCGACGGTGCGGGAGTACTCCCGCCGTTACGGCCTCGACGGCCGCCGGATGGACACCCTGCAGGACCACACGATCGTGATGCACCCCGGCCCGATGATCCGCGGCATGGAGATCAGCGCCGACGTGGCCGACTCGCACCGGTCGGTGATCGTCGAGCAGGTCACCAACGGCGTCGCCGTCCGGATGGCCGTGCTGTACCTCCTGCTCGGCGGCAGCGAACCCGCCGTCGGCACCTCCGAAGGGGCGAACCTGTGACCACCACGTACCTCGTCAAGGGCGTCCGCGTCCTCGGCGGCGAGCCGACCGACCTGCTGCTCGCCGACGGTGTCGTCGCCGAGATCGGGGCCGGCCTCTCCGCCGACGGCGCCGAGATCGTCGACGCTCGGACCGACCAGGGCGGCCTCATCGCGCTGCCCGGCCTGGTCGACCTGCACACGCACCTGCGCGAGCCGGGCCGCGAGGACGCCGAGACCGTGGACACCGGCACCCAGGCGGCCGCTCTGGGCGGCTTCACCGCGGTGCACGCGATGGCCAACACCGACCCGGTCGCCGACACCGCCGGCGTCGTGGAGCAGGTCTGGCGGCTCGGTCGCGAGGCCGGTCACTGCGACGTGTTCCCGGTCGGCGCGGTCACGGTCGGGCTGCAGGGGGAGCGGCTCGCCGAGCTCGGCGCGATGGCCGACTCCGCGGCCCGGGTGCGGGTGTTCTCCGACGACGGCAAGTGCGTGTCCGACGCGGTGCTGATGCGCCGGGCGCTGGAGTACGTCAAGGCCTTCGACGGTGTCGTCGCCCAGCACGCGCAGGAGCCGCGGCTCACCGAGGACGCCCAGATGAACGAGGGCGAGCTCTCCGGCCGCCTCGGGCTTGCGTGGCTGGCCGGCCGTCGCCGAGGAGGCGATCATCGCCCGCGACTGCCTGCTCGCGGCGCACGTCGACTCCCGGCTGCACGTCTGCCACGTGTCCACCGCCGGGTCGGTCGAGATCGTCCGCTGGGCCAAGAGCAAGGGC
This sequence comes from uncultured Actinomycetota bacterium, assembly GCA_963827435.1. GTDB lineage: Bacteria > Actinomycetota > Actinomycetes > Propionibacteriales > Nocardioidaceae > Nocardioides_B. The sequence continues at coordinate 83,850 of CAWHAU010000005.1, read as the reverse complement.
TGGAACGTCACCGCCGAGGCGTGCCCTCACCACCTGCTGCTCACGGACGAGCTCGCCGCGACGTACGACCCGATCTACAAGGTCAACCCGCCGCTGCGCTCGGCCGCCGACGTCGAGGCGCTGCGCGCCGGGCTCGCCGACGGCACCATCGACGTGGTCGCCACCGACCACGCGCCGCACCCGCACGAGGACAAGGACTGCGAGTGGCAGGCCGCGGCGTTCGGCATGCTCGGGCTCGAGACCGCGCTGTCGATCGTGCAGCAGACGATGGTCGACACCGGCCTGATCGACTGGCAGGGCGTCGCCGAGCGGATGTCCTACACACCCGCCCGGATCGGCCGCCTCGAGGGTCACGGCCGCCCGATCGAGGTGGGCGAGCCCGCCAACGTGGTGCTCTACGACCCCGCGCACACCGCGGTCGTCGACGGCACGAACCTCGCCTCGCTGTCGCGGAACACCCCGTACGTCGGGCGCGAGCTGCCCGGCCGCGTGGTCGCGACGTTCCTGCGCGGCACCCCGACGGTTCTGGACGGGAAGCTCCAGTGAGCGATGCCCCGACCTGGGTGCCGGTGGCGATCCTGTTCGGGATCCTGCTGCTGGCCTACCTCGGCATGTGGCGCGGCTGGCGGCGCCGTGCGCGCAAGCACGACCTGCCGCCGCTGGAGCCGGCGCCGGCCGTCGCGGACCTGCCGCCCGCGAGGCTGCAGTCCGGCGCGCGCTACTTCGGCACCACGACGAGCGGCAGCTGGCTCGACCGGGTCGTCGCCCGCGGGCTCGGCGCCCGGAGCAGCTGCCGGCTCTCGCTGTCGGCCGAGGGGCTCGACGTCATCCGGCTGGCCGGGTCGTTCCGGATCCCGGCCGCGGCGCTGCGCGGTGCCCGTCACGACCAGGGGATCGCCGGCAAGGTCGTGCCCCCGCACGGCGTCCTCGTCGTGACCTGGGCAGCATGGTGACTACCTGCTCGACACCGGCTTCCGGCTGGAGTTGTCAGGCGGTGAAGGCGCCCTGGCGACGTCAGCGCCTGACAAGTCGGTGGGGGAGCGGCACAACGCGTGGGTGCGCTCGATCTCGAAGATGGCCAAGTGCCGACCTGAGCACTGTCGAAGGGGAGAACGTATGACGCAGGAAGCCATCCTGGTGCTGGAGGACGGGCGGACGTTCCGCGGCGAGCCGTTCGGCGCCGAGGGCGAGACGTTCGGCGAGGCGGTGTTCTCCACCGGCATGTCCGGCTACCAGGAGACGCTGACCGACCCGTCGTACCACCGCCAGGTCGTCGTGATGACCGCCCCGCACGTCGGCAACACCGGCATGAACGACGAGGACCCGGAGTCCCGCAGGATCTGGGTCAGCGGGTACGTCGTCCGCGACCCCGCCCGCCGCTCGTCGAGCTGGCGCGCCAAGCGGACCCTCGACGACGAGCTGCGCGACCAGGGCGTCGTCGGCATCTCCGGCATCGACACCCGCGCGCTGACCCGGCACCTGCGGGAGCGCGGCGCGATGCGGGTCGGCATCTCCACCACCGAGACCGACCCCGCCGCCCTGCTGCGGCGGGTGCTCGAGTCCGCGGAGATGCAGGGCGCCGAGCTCGCCACCGAGGTGTCGACCCGCGAGCCCTACGTCGTGCCGGCGGTCGGCGAGAAGCGGTTCACCGTCGCGGCCGTCGACCTCGGCATCAAGGCGAACACCCCGCGGATGATGGCCGAGCGCGGCATCGAGACGCACGTGCTGCCCGCGACGGCCACCCTGGACGACGTACGCGCGACCGGCGCCGACGGCGTCTTCTTCTCCAACGGACCGGGGGACCCGGCCGCCACCGGGGGCCAGGTCGACCTGCTCAAGGCCGTGCTGGAGGAGGGCATCCCGTACTTCGGGATCTGCTTCGGCAACCAGCTCTTCGGCCGGGCGCTCGGCTTCGGCACCTACAAGCTGACCTACGGCCACCGCGGCATCAACCAGCCGGTGATGGACCGGACCACCGGCAAGGTCGAGGTCACCGCGCACAACCACGGCTTCGCCGTCGAGGCGCCGCTGGACCGGCCCACGAGCACGCCGTACGGCGAGGTGACCGTCTCGCACGTGTGCCTCAACGACGACGTCGTCGAAGGGCTCGAGCTGCGGGCGGCGGACGGAACCCTCAAGGCGTTCTCCGTGCAGTACCACCCCGAGGCCGCGGCCGGGCCGCACGACGCGGCCTACCTGTTCGACCGGTTCGTCGACCTCCTTGATGGCGGGTCCGCCTCCGTCGACCTCCCCCGGGCAGGGGCGGCGGCAGAACCATCCGGCGGCGCTTCGCGCCGCCTCCCGCCAGACCCATCCACCACCGCCGCCCCCACCCGGGTCCGGCCGACTGCGGCGGACGACCGCGCGCGAGGAGACCACTGATGCCCAAGCGCACCGACATCTCCAGCGTCCTGGTGATCGGCTCCGGGCCGATCATCATCGGGCAGGCCTGCGAGTTCGACTACTCGGGCACCCAGGCGTGCCGGGTGCTCAAGGCCGAGGGCCTGCGGGTGGTGCTGGTGAACAGCAACCCGGCGACGATCATGACCGACCCGGAGTTCGCGGACGCGACGTACGTCGAGCCGATCACGCCGGAGTTCGTCGAGAAGGTCATCGAGAAGGAGCGGCCGGACGCGCTGCTCGCGACCCTCGGCGGGCAGACCGCGCTGAACGCCGCGATGGCCCTCGACAAGGCCGGCGTGCTGGAGAAGTACGGCGTCGAGCTGATCGGCGCGAGCATCGAGGCCATCGACCGCGGCGAGAACCGCGAGTCGTTCAAGAAGATCGTCGAGGAGCTCGGCGGCGAGGTGGCGCGCAGCGTCGTCTGCCACTCGATGGACGACTGCCTCGCGGCCGCCGACGAGCTCGGCTACCCGATGGTGGTGCGGCCGTCGTTCACGATGGGCGGCACCGGCTCCGGGATGGCCTACGACGAGCGCGACCTGCGCCAGATCGCCGGCTCCGGCCTGGCCGCCAGCCCGACCACCGAGGTGCTCCTGGAGGAGTCGATCCTCGGCTGGAAGGAGTACGAGCTGGAGGTGATGCGCGACAAGGCCGACAACGTCGTGATCGTCTGCAGCATCGAGAACCTCGACCCGATGGGTGTGCACACCGGTGACTCGATCACCGTCGCGCCGGCGATGACGCTGACCGACCGCGAGTACCAGAAGATGCGCGACCTCTCGATCGGCATCATCCGCTCGGTCGGCGTGGACACCGGCGGCTGCAACATCCAGTTCGCGGTCGACCCGCGCGACGGCCGGCTGATCGTCATCGAGATGAACCCGCGGGTGTCGCGCTCCAGCGCGCTGGCGTCGAAGGCGACCGGTTTCCCGATCGCGAAGATCGCCGCCAAGGTCGCCATCGGGTACACGCTCGACGAGATCCCCAACGACATCACCCGCGAGACGCCGGCGTCGTTCGAGCCGACGCTGGACTACGTCGTGGTGAAGGTGCCGCGCTTCGCGTTCGAGAAGTTCCCGTCCGCCGACCCGACGCTGACCACGCACATGAAGTCGGTCGGCGAGGCGATGGCGATCGGCCGCAACTTCACCGAGGCGCTGCAGAAGGCGCTGCGGTCGCTGGAGAGCAAGGGCGCCGTGTTCGACTGGCGCAAGGAGTACGTCGACCTCGACAAGGCCGCGCTGCTGGAGCAGATCCGCACGCCGCACGACGGCCGGCTGCGCAAGGTCATGGACGCGCTGCGCGCCGGCGCGACGCCCGAGGAGATCTTCGCGGCCACCGCCATCGACCCGTGGTTCGTCGACCAGCTGCTGCTGATCAACGAGGTCGCGGTCGAGGTGCTCGAGGCCGACGAGCTGACCCCGGGGCTGCTGCGCCGCGCCAAGCGGCACGGCTTCTCCGACGAGCAGGTCGGCCGGCTGCGGGGCATGCCCGCGCCGGTGGTCCGCGGGGTGCGGCACGCGCTCGGGATCCGGCCGGTCTACAAGACCGTCGACACCTGCGCCGCCGAGTTCGCGGCCCGGACGCCGTACCACTACTCGTCCTACGACGAGGAGACCGAGGTGCAGCCGCGGGAGCGGCCGGCGGTGATCATCCTCGGGTCCGGGCCGAACCGGATCGGCCAGGGCATCGAGTTCGACTACTCGTGCGTGCACGCCAGCCTGGCGCTGTCGGCGTCGAAGGGCGGGGCGGGCTACGAGACCGTGATGGTCAACTGCAACCCGGAGACCGTGTCCACCGACTACGACACCAGCGACCGGCTCTACTTCGAGCCGCTCACCCTGGAGGACGTGCTCGAGATCGTGCACGCCGAGCAGCAGGCCGGACCGGTCGCGGGCGTGATCTGCCAGCTCGGCGGGCAGACGCCGCTCGGCCTGGCGCAGGGCCTCGAGGACGCCGGGGTGCCGATCGTGGGCACCTCGCCGGCCGCGATCCACCTCGCCGAGGAGCGCGGCGCGTTCGGACGCGTGCTCGCGCGCGCCGGGCTGCCCGCGCCCAAGCACGGCATGGCCACCTCGTTCGAGGAGGCCCGGGCCATCGCCGAGGAGATCGCCTACCCGGTGCTGGTGCGCCCGTCGTACGTCCTGGGCGGGCGGGGCATGGAGATCGTCTACGACGACACCGCGCTGGCCGCCTACATCGAGCGGGCCACCGAGATCAGCCCGGAGCACCCGGTGCTCGTCGACCGGTTCATCGACGACGCCGTCGAGATCGACGTGGACGCGATCTACGACGGCACCGACCTGTTCCTCGGTGGCGTCATGGAGCACATCGAGGAGGCCGGCATCCACTCCGGCGACTCGTCGTGCGCGCTGCCGCCGATCACCCTCGGCGCCCAGGAGATCAAGCGGATCCGCGAGGCCACCGCAGCGATCGCGGAGGGCGTCGGCGTGCGGGGACTGCTCAACGTGCAGTACGCCCTCGGCTCCGACGTGCTCTACGTCCTCGAGGCCAACCCGCGGGCCAGCCGGACCGTCCCGTTCGTGTCCAAGGCGACCGCCACCCCGCTGGCCAGCGCGGCCGCCCGGGTGATGCTCGGCGAGTCCATCGCCGACCTGCGTCGGGCCGGGGTGCTGCCCGCCGAGGGCGACGGGGGAGACCTGCCCAGTGACGCGCCGATCGCGGTCAAGGAGGCGGTGATGCCGTTCAACCGGTTCCGCACCCCCGACGGCCGCAACGTCGACACCGTGCTCGGCCCGGAGATGAAGTCCACCGGCGAGGTGATGGGCTTCGACGCGAACTTCGGCACCGCGTTCGCCAAGGCGCAGACCGCGGCGTTCGGGTCGCTGCCGACCAGCGGCCGGGTGTTCGTGTCGATGGCCAACCGCGACAAGCGCTCGATGATCTTCCCGATCAAGGTGCTCGCCGACCGCGGCTTCGAGATCCTCGCCACCCAGGGCACCGCCGAGGTGCTGCGCCGCAACGGCGTCGACGTCACCGTGGTGCGCAAGCACTTCGAGGGGCCCGGCCCCAACGGCGAGCCGACCACCGTGCAGCTCATCCAGGCCGGCGAGATCGACCTGGTCATCAACACCCCGCACGGGTCGTCCGGTGGCGGCTCGGCCCGCATCGACGGCTACGAGATCCGCACCGCCGCGGTGATGGGGAACATCCCGTGCATCACCACGGTGCAGGGGCTCGGCGCCGCGGTGCAGGGCATCGAGGCGCTGCGGGCCGGCGACATCGGCGTCCGCTCGCTGCAGGACTGGGCCCTTCGAGACGCTCGCTGCGCTCCCTCCTCAGGAACCACAGCGGCACGATGACCGCTCCTTACCGCGTGCTGTTCGACCGGGTGCTGACCCGGGTCGACGCCGAGACCGCCCATCGGCTCGGCTTCCGGGCGCTGCGGCTGGGCGCGCCGGCGCTGCGGCTGCGTGCGGGTCGGTGAACCTGTGCACGCGATGGGCATCGACTTCCCGGGACCGCTCGGCCTGGCCGCGGGCTTCGACAAGAACGCCGAGGGCATCGACGCGCTGGCCGCGCTCGGCTTCGGGTTCGTCGAGGTCGGCACGGTCACCGGTGAGCCGCAGCCCGGCAACCCGACCCCGCGGCTCTTCCGGCTGCCCGCGGACCGTGCGGTCGTCAACCGGATGGGCTTCAACAACGACGGCGCCGAGGTGGTCGCCCGCCGGCTGGCCGCACGCCTCGGCCTCGAAGCACCGCGAGTGTGCGTGGTCGGGGTCAACATCGGCAAGACCAAGGCGGTCCCCGAGGACGACCAGGCGGCGGTGCTCGCCGACTACGAGAAGAGCACCCGGCTGCTCGCGCCCCACGCCGACTACCTCGTGGTCAACGTGAGCTCCCCGAACACCCCGGGGCTGCGCGACCTGCAGTCCGTCGAGCGGCTGCGCCCGCTGCTGAACGCCGTACGCCGCGAGGCGGACGCCGTGACCACGCATCACCTGCCGCTGCTGGTGAAGATCGCCCCCGACCTCGCCGACAAGGACGTGCTGGCCGTCGCCGACCTGGCGCTCGAGCTCGGCCTCGACGGCATCGTCGCCACCAACACCACCATCAGCCGCGAAGGCCTGGTCTCCGACCCGGCCGCCGTCGAGCGGGTGGGCGCCGGTGGGCTGTCCGGCGCACCGCTCAGGGCCCGTGCCGTCGAGGTGCTGCGGCTGATCCGCGAGCGGGTCGGGCCCGACCTGACGATCATCGCCGTGGGCGGCATCGGCAACGCCGACGACGCCCGGGAGCGGCTCGACGCCGGTGCGACGCTGCTGCAGGCGTACACCGCCTTCGTCTACGAAGGCGCGCTCTGGCCCTCGCGGGTGCAGCGCGCCCTGGCCCGCCGATGACCGCCACCGTCCCGGAGACCGGCCCGGTGCAGGTCACCGGTGAGGTGCTGTCGGTCAAGAAGGCCGGCGCCTACCAGCACCTCACCATGGTCGCCCCCGGCATCGCGGAGCGCTTCCGGCCCGGCACCTTCGTCACCGTCGCCGTCGGCGGCCCGCTGTCGTCGACCACGCTGCGCCGCAGCCTCCCCGTGCACCGGGTCCGGCCGACCGGCGCCTACGGCGGCACCGTCGAGTGCGTCTTCGCGGTCGACGACCCCGCGACCGCGTGGCTGGCGGCCGCACCGGCCGGCACCCCGCTCGACGTGGTCGGCCCGCTCGGCCGGCCCTACGCGCTGCCCAAGGAGCCGGTCACCTGCGTGCTGGTCGGCGACGGCTGCGCCAGCGCGCCGCTGTTCCCGCTGGCCGAGCGGCTGCGGGAGCGCTCCTGCGTGGTGCACATGCTGCTCGGCGCCGGCACCGAGTCCGCGCTGTTCGGGGCGCTCGAGGCCCGCCGGGCCACCCGAGGCGTGGTGGTCACCACCGCGGACGGCTCGGTGGGGATGCGCGGCGGGGTCGTCGACGCGCTGCCCGACCTGCTGACCCGGGTGCAGGCCGACGTGGTCTACGCCGCCGGACCGCACCATGTCCTGCACGGTGTCGCCCGCGCGGCCGAGGCGCACGGCGCGTGGAGCCAGACCGCGATCGACGTACCCGACGGCTGCGGCACCGGGCTCTGCCTGGGCTGCGTGCTGCCGGTCGTCGGCGAGGACGGCGTGACCCGGATGGTCCGCGCCTGCGCGGAGGGCCCGGTCTTCCGCGGTGACCGGGTGCGGTGGGACGACCTCGGCACCGTGCCCGCCGACGCGCGAGGTGCGTCGTGACCGACGTGGACCTCTCCACCGACCTGGCCGGGCTCGCGATGCCGTCGCCGGTGATGACGGCCGCCGGCTGCGGCGGGCGCGAGCTCGCGGCGTACACCGACCTCACCGCCCTCGGCGCACTCGTCACCCGCACCGTCACCCTCGACACCCGCGCCGGCTCGCCGCCGCCCCGCGTCGTGGAGACACCGAGTGGTGTCGTCAGCGCCGTCGGGCTCCAGAACCCAGGTCTGCAAGGGTTCCTGACCACCGACCTGCCCTGGTTCGCGCAGCGGAAGGTCCGCACCGTCGTGTCGGTGAGCGCCGGGTCGCTGGCGGAGTACGGCGAGCTGGCCCGCCGGCTCGCGACCGCACCCGGCGTCGACGCCGTCGAGGTGCACCTGGAGGTCTCCGACGCGCACCAGACCGGCAAGGCCGTGCACGTGGTCCGGCGCGACCTGCCGCACGGGATGCCCGTGCTGGCCAAGCTCGCGGCCGGTGGCGACGTGGCCGGCCTGGCCCGCGCCGCCGTGGACAACGGCGCCGACGCGGTCGTGGTGACCCAGGGCTTCCCGGCCCTGGTGATCGACCCGGTCTCCCTGCGGCCGGCGCTCGGCGCCGGGCCCGGACTGCTCACCGGACCGGCCGTGCACGCGCTGGCGCTGCGCTGCGTGTGGGACGTCCACGAGGCCCTCCCGCACGTGCCGGTCGTCGGCGCGGGCGGCATCCGCACCGGCTTCGACGCCCTCGCGATGCTGCTCGCCGGCGCCACCGCCGTGCAGCTCGGCAGCGTGCTGCTGCGCGACCCGTCCGCGGCCGACCGCGTCACCCGCGAGCTCACCGACGAGCTCGCCTCCCGAGACCTGAAGTCCGCGGCGGACGCCGTCGGGCTCGCCCACCAGCAACCCGACGGGAGCAGCCGATGACGTTCGGCAGCAGACTCAGCGACGCCCTGGCCGACCGCGGCCGCTTCTGCGCGGGCATCGACCCGCACCCCGGCCTGCTCGACCAGTGGGGGCTCACCGACTCCGTCAACGGGCTGGAGAAGTTCGCGCTCACCGCCGTCGAGTCCTTCGCCAACGTGGTGCCGGTCGTCAAGCCGCAGTCGGCCTTCTTCGAGCGGTTCGGCTCACGCGGGGTGGCCGTCCTCGAGCAGGTCGTCGCCGCCGCCCGCGAGCTCGGCTGCCTGGTGCTGCTCGACGTGAAGCGCGGCGACATCGGCTCCACCGCGCAGGCCTACGCGGACGCCTACCTCGACAAGAACGCCCCGATGTACGTCGATGCGGTCACCGTCTCGCCGTACCTCGGCATCGGCTCGGTCGACCCGCTCGTCGACACCGCCCTGGCCAACGACGCCGGCGTCTTCCTGCTCGCGCTCACGTCCAACCCGGAGGGGCCGCAGGTGCAGCACGCGGTCACCACCGACGGCCGCTCGGTCGCGGGGGTGGTGCTCGACGCGGTGGCCGGCCGCAACGCCGGCGTCGTGGGCCTCGGCTCCGTCGGCGCGGTCGTCGGCGCGACCGTCGAGCTGCCGCCCGACGTGGGCGATCACCGACCTCGACGTCGACGGACCGCTCCTCGTGCCCGGCATCGGGGCGCAGGGCGGCACCCTCGACGACGTGCGCCGCGTGTTCGGCGCCGCCGCCCGCAACGTGCTGCCCACCAGCTCCCGCGAGATCCTCGCCGCCGGCCCGTCCAAGGCCGCGCTGCACGACGCCGCGCTGCAGGCGCTCGACACCTTCAGCGCCCTGGCCTGACCGGCCGCGTCGAGGTCAGCCGACGGTGACCGTCCCGGAGGTGCCGTCGACGGTCACCTCGTCGTCGGTGCTGATCGCGTCCGTCGCGCCCTGGACCCCGACCACGGCCGGGATGCCGTACTCGCGGGCGACGACCGCGCCGTGCGAGTTCGCCCCACCCATCTCCATCACCAGGCCCCCGGCGGTGAGGAACAGCGGGGTCCAGCCGGGGTCGGTGGAGGGGCACACCAGGATCCGTCCCGGTTCGAGCCGCACCCGGTGCGGGTCCAGGACGACGGTGGCCTGCGCGGTGACGGTGCCCGCCGACGCCGGCGTGCCGCGCAACGACCCGTCCTCGGGCGGCGTGAGCTCGGCGACGGCCTCGGGCTCGGTTCCGTCGGACAGCAGCACCCGCGGCACGTGCCGGCGACGCAGCTCGCGCGCGTACTCCGCCCGGCGGGACCGCACGGTGTCCACGAACGGCACGCCCGCCAGGCACTGACCGACCTCGCGCAGGTCGAGGAAGAACACGTCGTCCGCGGACTCGAGCAGCTCGCGCCGCTCGAGGTCGCGCCCGACGGTGAGCAGCTCACGGCGCGCCGAGGCGAGCATGGTCACGAGGTGGAACTTCGGCAGCTCCCGCAGACCCGCGAGGGCGCGGGCCCGGCCCAGGGCGAGCCGCACCAGCTGCCCCCGCATCCCGCCGGCCCGCTCCGCGAGGGTGTCGACCATCTCCTCGGCCTCCAGCCGGCCGCGTCGGAAGACGGCATCGGGAGCGGCGGAGACGTCGTCGAGGCTCAGGTAGCCCGCGAGGACGCCGAACAGGTACGACGGGTCCTCCGACCACCGCGGCAGACCCAGGTCGATCTCGGCGACCGAGCGGTCGCCGTAGGACCGGAGGAAGGCCCGCAGCCCGCGATGCACGGCGGTCGGCAGCGTGCCGGCGTGGTAGCGGTCCACCAGGTCCTCGACCGGGGCGAGCCGCACCAGAGCGGCGCTGTCCGCGTCCCGCGCGATCTCCTGCGCGAGCCGCCACAGGGCCAGGTCCATCTCGGTGGTCACGTTGCCGGGCAGGCTGCGCATCACCGTCGACAGCTCGCCGGGCCGACGCTGGTCGCCGAGCAGCCAGGCGGCCAGCCCCAGGGCCACGAAGCCGGCCCCGGCGCGTGGCAGCAGCTCGAGCGCCAGCGGGGCGAACTCGCGGGGGAGCAGCCGCTCCACGTGCTCCAGCCGCTCGGCCGGGGTGGCGTCGGGCGGTGGCTGGAGCCTGCCCCGAAGCGCGGCACCGACCTCGTCCACCCGCCGGTGCGCCGCGTCCGGGTCGGCCAGCGCGGACAGCAGCCGGAACGGTAGCCGGCTCGCCGCCGCCACCCCGGCCATGCGGGCCCACGGCGTCCCACCGGGCCGACGGGACCGGGGCGAAGCGTGGGTCGTCGGAGAGCGCCCGCAGCAGGGTGGCCGACCGGCTCTCCATCACGTCGAGCACGCGGGGGAGGAGCAGGCGTCCCACCGGGTTGCGCAGCGGCGCCGTCACGTCGACGAACAGCCGTCCCGCCGCCACCGTCACGGCCGGGGCGCCGGCCAGCGGGTCGGACACCGTGATGCCGAACAGCCGGGCGACCGACGTGGACACCGCCTCGATGGCCGCGGCCCCCGCCGGGGTGAGCGGGCGGTACACCCCCTGGGCGACATTGACGCTGAAGAAGACACGCGGCCCGCCCCGGCCCTCGGGGACCGGGTACAGCGTCGTGATCGGGCGGGCCTGGGTGATCCAGAAGCTTCCCTGGGCGTCGAGCGCCCACTCGATGTCCTGGGGGGCGGCATAGGCCGCCTCGACCGAGGCGCCGAGGGCCGCCAGCTCCTGGAGCTGGGAGTCGGTCAGGCTGGCGCCGCTCCCGGTGCCCGGCACCTGCTCCACGCCTCCGGACGGCAGGGAGCGGATCGACGTCCGCTTGTCGCCGAGCCGCCGGTGCAGGACCCGCCGGGCACCTACGTCGACCACGAAGTGGTCGGGGTTCACCGCGCCGGAGACGACCGCCTCCCCGAGACCGGGGCTGGCGTCGACGACGGCCTCGCCGCGGCGTCCGGTGACCGGGTTGGCCGTGAACATCACCCCGGCCACCTCGGCCTGCACCATCTGCTGCACCACCACCGCGAGCCGGGCCGTCGTGTGGTCGATCCCGTTCGCCGACCGGTAGGCCACCGCGCGGTCGGTCCACAGCGACGCCCAGCACCGCCGTACGGCGTCCAGCACGGCGTCCGCGCCGACGACGTTCAGGTAGGTGTCCTGCTGCCCGGCGAAGCTGGCGAACGGCAGGTCCTCGGCCGTCGCGGACGAGCGGACCGCGACCGGGCCGAACACGGTGCGGCGCACGGCGTCGAGGACGTCGGGCGGCACCGGGGCGGCGAGCACCCTGTCGCGGGCCTCGGCCGCGAGCTGGTCGAGCGCCGCCGGATCGCCCGCCGCCTTGGCCAGCCGCTTCGTCACCGGTGCGAGCCGGTCACCGACGACGCGGGTGTAGGCCGCGGTGGTCACGCACGTGCCGTCGGGCACGCGGAAGCCGGCGCGCAGCAGGATGCCGAGGTTCACCGCCTTGCCGCCGGCGAGCTGCAGCATGTCCGCCTTCACGTCGGCCAGCCGCAGCGTCAACGGGGCGTCGTGCAACGTCCGTGGGTCGGGTCTTCACATCCACGGCCGGCACCACCCCTCCAGGTGCCGTCGCGTCGGCTCGTCCGGGTGGAGCCGCTCCGGGAGTCCGGTGACGGACATGGCTCTCCCTCCTCGACAGGTGGGGTGTCCTCCCACCGAACTCCCGGAGGCCGGACCTGTCCATGGCGCCTTCGGGGGGTTGACGGGCGAGGGGGCCCGGCCTCCGGTGTAGAACAGTCGCATGCCCGAGACCACCCCCTTCTCCGAGCCGAGCACGCTGCCCTTCGCGTTCCCACCGTTCGACGCGATCCGGCACGAGCACTACCGCCCCGCCTTCGACGCCGGCGTCGCCGAGCAGCGCGCCGAGGTCGAGGCCATCGCCGCGCAGGACGACGAGCCGACGTTCGAGAACACCGTCGAGGCGCTGGAGCGCTCGGGTGCGACGTACAAGCGGATGATGCGGGTCTGGACCAACCTGTGCGCGTCGATGTCCACCCCCGAGATGCAGGCCCTGGAGAGCGAGCTCGCGCCGCGGATCGCGGAGCACACCGACGCCATCCGGCTCGACCCGCGGCTGTTCGCGCGCATCGACGCCGTGCACGCCTCCCGGCTCGACAGCGGGCTGACGCCGGAGCAGGTGCGGATCGTCGAGCGCTACCACCGCGACTTCGTCCGGTCCGGCGCCGCGCTGCCGGAGGCGGACCGCGACACGCTGCGCGAGCTCAACGTGCAGATCACGTCGCTGACCACGGAGTTCAGCAACCGCGTGCTGGCCGAGTCGAACGACCTCGCGGTGCACGTCACCGACCGCGCCGAGCTCGACGGGCTCGCCGCCAACGAGGTCGACGCCGCCCGGGACGCCGCCGAGTCGGCCGGGCTGGACGGCTACCTGCTCACCCTGTCGCTGCCCACCATCCAGCCGACGATCGCGTCCCTCACCAACCGCGACGTCCGCCGCCGCCTGCACGAGGCCGCCACCTCGCGCGGCACCCGCGGCGGCGACCACGACACGCGGGCGACTGGTCGGCCGGATCACCGCACTGCGGGCCCGGCGGGCGGCTCTTCTCGGCTTCACCGACCACGCGGCCTACATCGCCGACGACCAGACTGCGGGCAGCACCAAGGCGGTGCTGGAGATGCTCGACGAGATGGTCGAGCCCGCCATGCGCAACCTCGAGACCGAGCTGGCCACGATCGAGGACCTGCTGCGCGCCGACGGCGTCGAGGGTCCCGTCCAGCCCTGGGACTGGGCGCACTACGCCGCGCGCGACAAGGCCGCGACCTACGACGTCGACACCAACGCGCTCAAGCCGTACTTCGAGCTCGACCGGGTGCTCACCGACGGCATCTTCTTCGCCGCCACGAAGCTCTACGGCATCACCTTCGAGCAGCGCCACGACCTGCCGGTGTACGCCGACGGCGTGCGCGTCTACGAGGTGAGCGACGAGGACGGCTCCGCGCTCGGGCTGTTCGTGTGCGACTGGTTCGCACGTCCCACCAAGCAGGGCGGCGCCTGGATGGACGAGTTCGTCGGCCAGTCGCACCTGCTGGGCACGTTGCCGGTCGTCGTGGTCTGCCTCAACGTCCCGAAGCCGCCGGCCGGCCAGCCGGCGCTGATGACCCTCGACGAGGTGCGGACCGGCTTCCACGAGTTCGGGCACGCGCTGCACGGCCTGTTCTCCGACGCCGTCTACCCGCGGCTGCAGGGCACCTCGGTGCCCCGCGACTTCGTGGAGTTCCCCTCCCAGGTCAACGAGATGTGGCGCTGGTGGCCCGAGGTGCTCGCCAACTACGCCGTGCACCACGAGACCGGCGAGCCGCTGGCGCAGGACGTCGTCGACCGGCTGGTCGCCTCCGAGGCGCACGGCCAGGGCTTCGACACCGTCGCCATGCTCGGCGCCGCGCTGCTGGACCAGGAGTGGCACCGGCTGGCCCCGGGCTCACCGGCCGTGGAGCCGGAGCAGGTGGACGAGTTCGAGGCCGAGGCGCTGACCCGGCACGGCGTGCGGTCGGCGCTGGTGCCCCCGCGCTACCGCAGCGGCTACTTCGCGCACGTCTTCGCCGGCGGTTACGACGCGGGCTACTACTCCTACCTGTGGAGCGAGGTGCTCGACGCGGACATGGTCGACTGGTTCAAGGAGAACGGCGGCCTGACCCGCGCCAACGGCGACCGGTTCCGCGAGCAGCTGCTCTCGGTCGGGGGCACCGTCGACCCGCTCGACGCCTTCGCCGCGGTCCGCGGCCGGGGCCCGAGCACCGACCCGCTGCTGCGACGTCGGGGGCTGCGTGGCTGAGCGGCGCCGCCGTACCGCGCTGGTGGTGGCGGGGCTGCTCGTCACCGCCGGCCTCACCGGCTGCTCGAACGGCACCGAGTCCTACTGCTCGACGCTCAAGGACGACCAGAAGAGGCTCGACAGCCTGGCCACGCAGGCGGCGAAGCCGGGGGAGCAGGGCGTGCGGGCCCTCGGCGACACCGTCGGCGTGCTGTCGGACCTCCGGGACGAGGCACCCGACGACATCTCCGACGAGTGGGACACCCTGGTCGGCGCCCTGCAGGGGCTGGTGGACGCCGTGAAGGCGACCGGCCACCCGCTCGGCGACTTCGCCGGTGGCACCAGGCCCGAGGGCGTCACCACCGGCCAGTACGACGCGGTGAAGCAGGCCGCCGCCGAGCTGCAGGGCATCCGCGTCCAGCAGGCCGGCAAGAGCATCGAGCAGCACGCGCAGGACGTGTGCAAGGTCGACCTCGGCACCGGGCTCGGCGGCGGGCTGCCCACCGGCTGACCTGTCAGGCGCTCACGTCGCCAGGGCGACGCCGACGCCTGACAACCCGGCGACAGCCCGTCGCGTTGCGACCGACTGTCCACCGTGGCTAGATTTCGTCTGACCACCCAGCCGCCACCCACAGGACGAGGTCAGACAGTGGCTCTTCCGCGACTCACGCCGGAGCAGCGTCAGGCGAACCTCGAGAAGGCGGCTGCCTCCCGTCGCGAGCGGGCCGAGATCAAGAACCGTCTCAAGCACTCCGGCGCGTCCATCGTCGACGTGCTCAAGCAGGGCCAGGAGAACGAGGTCATCGGCAAGATGCGGGTCGTCGACCTGCTGCAGTCCATGCCCGGCCTCGGCAAGGTCCGCGCCCGTCAGATGATGGAGCGCCTGAGCATCTCCGAGAGCCGCCGGGTGCGCGGCCTCGGCGCCAACCAGATCGCCGCCCTCGAGCGCGAGTTCGGTTCCCGCTGAAGACCGTGACTGTCGCGATACATGACTGAGCCACAGGGCCGGCTCACGGTCCTGGCGGGTCCGACGGCGGTCGGCAAGGGCACGGTGGCGGCGCACGTCCGCACCCACCACCCCGAGGTCTGGATCTCCGTGTCCGCCACCACCCGCCACCCGCGCCCCGGCGAGGTGCACGGCCGGCACTACTGGTTCGTCTCCGACGAGGAGTTCGACCGGCTCGTCGCCGACGGAGAGCTCCTCGAGTGGGCCGTCGTGCACAAGAAGGCGCGCTACGGCACACCCCGCCGCCCCGTCGAGCAGGCGCTGGCCGACGGCCGCCCCGCACTGCTGGAGATCGACCTGCAGGGGGCGCGGCAGGTGCGTGCCACGATGCCGGAGGCGCTGTTCGTCTTCCTCAAGCCGCCGTCCTGGGAGGAGCTGGTCCGCCGGCTCGTCGGGCGCGGCACCGAGACCGTGGAGGAGCGGGAGCGCCGCCTGGAGACGGCGCGTGAGGAGCTGGCCGCCGAGTCGGAGTTCGACGTGACGGTCGAGAACACCGAAGTTCACCTCGCTGCGGAACAGTTGGTAGCCTTGATGAAGGGCTCCTGAGAGCTCCGCCCCCTTTGCGGGCATCTTCAACCCCGAACTTGTGAGGCTGACACCCCGTGTCTCGAACCCTTCCGGTCGCCGAGGGCATCACCAACCCGCCCATCGACGAGCTCCTGACGAAGACCGACTCGAAGTACAAGCTGGTCCTCTACAGCGCCAAGCGCGCGCGTCAGATCAACGCGTACTACTCCCAGCTCGGCGAGGGCCTGCTGGAGTACGTCGGCCCGCTCGTGGACACCCACGTGCAGGAGAAGCCGCTGTCCATCGCCCTGCGCGAGATCAACGACGACCTGCTGACCTGCGAGGACGTGGACCCCGAGGCCGAGGGCGACACCTCCACCGAGGGCTGAGATCCGCCCTCCCATGGCAGACGACGGCCGCCCTCACGCCGCAACGGACGACGCACCCCGCGTCGTCCTGGGCGTGAGCGGCGGCATCGCTGCGTACAAGGCCTGTGAGCTGCTTCGCCGGTTCACCGAGTCCGGCCACGACGTCACCGTGGTCCCCACCGCCTCCGCACTGAGGTTCGTGGGTGCGCCCACCTGGGCGGCCCTGTCCGGCAAGCCCGTCTCCGACGAGGTCTGGGCCGACGTGCACGAGGTGCCGCACGTCAGGATCGGCCAGACCGCCGACCTGGTCGTGGTCGCGCCGGCCACCGCCGACCTGCTCGCCAAGGCCGCGCACGGCCTCGCTGACGACCTGCTCACCAACACGCTGCTCACCGCCCGCTGCCCGGTCGTGTTCGCGCCGGCCATGCACACCGAGATGTGGGAGCACCCCGCGACCCAGGAGAACGTCGCCACGCTGCGCCGCCGCGGCGCCCTGGTGATCGAGCCCGCCGAGGGCCGGCTCACCGGCGTCGACACCGGCAAGGGGCGGTTCCCGGAGCCCGCGGAGATCTTCGAGACCGCCCGCGACCTGCTCGGCCGCGGCGGCGCGGCCAACGTGCTCGACCTGGCCGGGCGGCACGTGCTCGTCTCCGCCGGCGGCACCCGGGAGTACCTCGACCCGGTCCGGTTCCTCGGCAACCGCTCCTCGGGCCTGCAGGGCTACGCCCTGGCCCGGGCGGCCGTCTCCCGCGGCGCCGAGGTGACCCTGGTGGCCGCCAACGTCAGCCTGCCCGACCCGGCCGGCGCCAAGGTCGTGCACGTCGAGACCACCGCCCAGCTGCGCGACGCGGTGCTCGCCGCGGCGCCGACCGCGGACGCCGTCGTGATGGCGGCCGCGCCCGCGGACTACCGGCCCCGCAGCGTGTCCGACACGAAGATCAAGAAGGCCGACGACGGCAGCGCCCCGGCGCTCGACCTCGAGCAGAACCCCGACATCCTGGCGGAGATCTCCCACGACCGGGCCCACCCGGGGAGCGTGATCGTGGGGTTCGCGGCCGAGACCGGCGACGCGACCGCGTCGGTCCTCGACCTGGCCCGCACCAAGCTGGCCCGCAAGGGCTGCGACCTGCTGGTCGTCAACGACGTGAGCGGGGGCAAGGTCTTCGGCTCCACCGAGAACGAAGCCGTCGTCCTCGACGCGGCCGGGGAGGCCACCCACGTCCCGCGGGGCGCCAAGTCGGTGCTCGCGCACGCCATCTGGGACCGCGTCGCGGCGCGGCTCGGCTCCGGCTGAGACCATCCCGGGGGTTGGTCTCCCGAACAGGTAACCTAACCGATCGAATACACAACTGCGATTGCACCGGCTGCGACCGGTGTGGCAAGGGGTACGACGCTGTGGCTGGACGCCTTTTCACCTCCGAGTCCGTGACCGAGGGGCACCCGGACAAGATCGCCGACCAGATCAGCGACTCCGTCCTCGACGAGATGCTCCGCCAGGACCCGCAGAGCCGGGTCGCCGTGGAGACGCTCCTGACCACGGGTCTCGTGGTCGTGGCGGGTGAGGTCACCACCGCTGGTTACGTCGACGTCAAGCAGGTCGTCCGCGACCGGATCCTCGCGATCGGCTACGACTCGTCCGTCAAGGGCTTCGACGGCCACTCCTGCGGCGTCATGGTCGCGATCGGCGGCCAGTCCGGCGACATCGCGCAGGGTGTCGACGCGGGCTACGAGCACCGCGCGGAGTCCTCCGCCGACGAGCTCGACAAGCAGGGCGCCGGCGACCAGGGCCTGATGTTCGGCTACGCCTGCGACGACACGCCCGAGCTGATGCCGCTCCCGATCACCATCGCCCAGCGGCTGGCCGAGCGGCTCTCGCAGGTCCGCAAGGACGGGACCATGTCCTACCTGCGTCCCGACGGGAAGACCCAGGTCACCATCGAGTACGACGACGAGAACCGTCCCGTGCGCGTCGACACCGTCGTGGTCTCCACCCAGCACGCCAAGGACATCAGCCTCGACGCGATGCTGACCCCCGACGTCAAGAAGCACGTCGTGGACCCGGTGCTCGAGAGCTTCGACATCCCGAACGACGGCTACCGCCTGCTGGTCAACCCCACCGGCCGCTTCGAGGTCGGCGGCCCGATGGGTGACGCCGGCCTGACCGGACGCAAGATCATCATCGACACCTACGGCGGCATGGCCCGTCACGGTGGCGGTGCGTTCTCCGGCAAGGACCCGTCGAAGGTCGACCGCTCCGCGGCGTACGCCATGCGCTGGGTGGCCAAGAACGTCGTCGCCGCGGGCCTGGCCCGCCGCTGCGAGGTGCAGGTCGCCTACGCCATCGGCAAGGCGCAGCCGGTCGGCTTCTACGTCGACTGCTTCGGCACCGAGACGGTCCCGGTCTCCACGATCCAGAAGGCCGTGCTCGAGGTGTTCGACCTCCGCCCGGCCGCGATCATCCGCGACCTCGACCTGCTCCGCCCGATCTACGCGCAGACCGCCGCCTACGGCCACTTCGGCCGCGAGCTGCCGGACTTCAGCTGGGAGAAGACCGACCGCGTCGACGCCCTCAAGTCCGCCGCAGGGGTCTGACCTCCCGCACGACGTCGCTGACCGCCGTCACGCCCCGACCAGTCGGGTGCGGACGGCGGTCAGCTCGTTCTCGGACAGCCCGCACGTGTCGCGCAGGTAGGCCTCCACGCCGCCGTACGTCGCGTCCAGGTGCTCCAGCGCGGTCCCGATCGTCTCCGGACGGGAGCGGGAGAACGCCTCGGCGCGGTCCCGGACGTCGGGGTCGAGCCCGGCCAGCAGCCGCTCGATCTCCAGCTCGGACTCGCTGAGCACGTAGTCGTCGACGACGCTCTCCCGCGGGACACCCGCCACCAGCAGCAGCAACGCCACCACGATCCCGGTGCGGTCCTTGCCGGCCGCGCAGTGCACCACGACCGGCCCGGGCGGAGCGTCCACGAACGCCCGCACGACCGACGCGATCCGGTCGGTGTTGCGGTCCAGGCTGCCCCGGTAGAAGTCGGCCAGGGTGGCGTCCTCGTCGAGCGACACGTCCACCCACGGCTCGTTGCGGTACGTCGCGGCGGCGGCGTACGGGTGCGCGGGCGTCGCCGCCTCGGCCTCCGCCCGCAGGTCGATGACGCGGGCCACGCCGTACGCGTCCAGGGCCCGGATCCCGTCCTCGTCCAGGCGGGTCAGCGAGTCCGACCGGACCAGCGCCCGGTGGCGGACCGAGCCACCACCCTCGACCGGCAGACCGCCGAGGTCCCGGACGTTCCTGCAGCCGCTCCAGGTCAACGCGCTCATGCCGACATCCAAGCAGCCGGTCGTCCACAGGGGCCCGGGATCGGGCGCCGGAACCGGGGAGGGTGGCTGCCAGACTGGCGCCGTGCCGCCCGATGAAGACGCCGACGAGGACACCGAGAAGGGCCAGCTCGCGCTGCTGCCCGAGCTCGCCCGTGCCCGCGCCAAGGCCGCCAAGGACGCGGCCGCGACCCGCGCCAAGGAGACCGCGCCCGTCGAGACGGCCTCCGAGCGGCCGGTTGCCCGGGTGCTCGTCGACGTGCCGCTCGCGCACCTCGACCGGCCCTTCGACTACCTCGTGCCGGCGAAGATGCACGACCAGGTGGTGCCGGGGTCGCGGGTCAAGGTGCGCTTCGCCGGGCAGGACGTCGACGGGTTCGTGCTCGAGCGGGTCGACCGCAGTGACCACGAGGGCCGGCTGATGCCGCTGCGCCGAGCGGTCAGCGCGGAGCCGGTGCTCTCGCCCGCGGTCGCCCGGCTGTCCGAGCTGGTCGCGGACCGCTACGCCGGCACCCGCTCCGACGTGCTCCGGCTCGCGGTGCCGTCGCGGCACGCCACCACCGAGAAGCAGCCGTCGCCCCCGGCGCCGGCGGCGACGCCCGACCTCGCCGCCGCGGAGACGGCCTGGGCGGCGTACGACGGGGGCGCGGCGTTCACGCGTCGGCTGGCCGCGGGGGAGACCCCGCGTGCGGTGTGGTCGGCGCTCCCCGGTGGCTCCTGGCCGGACCTGCTGGCCCACGCCGCTGCCGCCACCACCGCGTCGGGCCGCGGCGTGCTGCTCTGCGTCCCCGACCACAAGGACGTCGCCCGGCTCGACGCCGCGCTCACCCGGGTGCTCGGTGAGGGCCGGCACGTCGTGCTCAGCGCCGACCTGGGGCCCGCGCAGCGCTACCGGTCGTTCCTCGCCGTCTCCCGCGGCGCCGTGCGCGTCGTCGTCGGCACCCGTGCCGCCGCCTTCGCGCCGGTGCACGACCTCGGGCTCGTGGCGATGTGGGACGACGGGGACGACCTCTACGCCGAGCCGCGGGCCCCCTACCCGCACACCCGCGAGGTGCTGCTGACCCGCGCCCAGGAGGAGTCCGCCGCCGTGCTGCTGGGCGGCTTCGCCCGGACCGTCGAGACGGAGTACCTCCTCCGCACCGGCTGGGCCGAGCCGCTCCAGGCCGACCGGTCCGGCCTGCGTGCCGCCGCGCCCCAGGTCACCATCACCGGGGCGACCGACCGTGAGCTCGAGCGCGACCCCCACGCCCGCACCGCCCGGCTGCCCCGGACGGCCTACGACGCGGTCCGCGACGGCCTCGCGCAGGGGCCGGTGCTGCTGCAGACGCCCCGGCAGGGCTACGTCACCGCGCTGGCCTGCGACACCTGCCGCACCCCCGCCCGCTGCCGGGTCTGCAGCGGCCCGCTGCGGCTGAGCGCCGCGCACGAGCCGCCGAGCTGCCGCTGGTGCGGGACCGCCGAGCCGGCCTGGTCGTGCGCCGTGTGCGGTGGCCGTGGCCTGCGGGCGCCGGTGCTGGGGGAGCAGCGCACCGCCGAGGAGCTCGGCCGCGCGTTCCCGCAGGTGCCGGTGCGCACGTCCGGCGGCGACCGGGTGCTGGCCACCGTCGACGCCCGGCCGGCCCTGGTGGTGGCGACCCCGGGCGCGGAGCCGGTCGCCGAGGACGGCTACGCCTGCGTGGTGCTGCTCGACACCTGGCTGATGCTCGGCCGCACGGACCTGCGCACCGTCGAGGAGTCGCTGCGCCGCTGGCTCGGCGCCGCCGGTCTCGCCCGTTCCGCGGAGCGTGGTGGCCGTGTCGTCGTGGTGGGGGAGCCCTCCCACCCGGCGCTGCAGGCGCTGGTGCGCTGGGACCCCGGCGGGTTCGCCGGCCGCGAGCTCGAGGACCGGCAGTCGGCGCACCTGCCGCCGGCTTCCCGGCTGGCGACGCTCACCGCCCCCGAGGACGACCTCACCGCGGCCCTCGCGGTGCTCGACCTGCCACCCGGTGCGGAGGTGCTCGGCCCGGTGCCGGTGCCGCACGCCACGCGGACCGCCGGTCCCCGGTGAGCCGGCGCCTCTGCGCGCCGTCGTCCGGGTGCCCCGGGCGGCGGGCGCGGCGCTGTCCCGCACGCTGCGGGAGATGCAGGGCGTCCGGGCCGCCCGCAAGCAGCCCCCGGTCCGGGTCCAGGTGGACCCGGTGGGTCTCGAGTGATCTGTCCGCGTCCGTAGACTGGGATGCCGCCCAGGTCGTGACCCGTCCCCGCCCGTCGTACCGCCAGGAGCCCCGCCGTGCCCGTCCAGCCCATCCGCCTCTTCGGCGACCCGGTGCTGCGCACCCCGGCGGTCCCGGTGGCGGACTTCGACAAGGAGCTGCGGCGGCTGGTCGCCGACCTCACCGACACGATGCTCGCCGCGCCGGGCGCCGGCCTGGCCGCGCCGCAGATCGGGGTCGGGCTACGGGTCTTCACCTGGCACGTCGAGGGCGAGCTCGGCCACCTGGTCAACCCGGTCCTCGACCTGTCCGAGGAGGAGCAGCACGGCCCCGAGGGCTGCCTGTCGCTGCCGGACCTCACCTTCGACTGCACCCGGGCGCTGCGGGTCGTCGCCAAGGGCTTCGACATGCACGGCGAGCCGGTCACCATCGAGGGCCACGAGCTGCTCGCCCGCGCCATCCAGCACGAGACCGACCACCTCGACGGGGTGCTGTTCATCGACCGGCTCGACCGGGAGACCCGCAAGGCCGCGATGCGGGCGATCCGCGAGGCAGAGTGGTTCGGCGAGACCGCGCCGACCGTCAGGCTGTCGCCGCACCCGACGAACGGGCTGGGGTTCTAGGGCCGTGACCGGAGGAGATGCGATCGAGGGGGGCGTGCATGAGTGGATCCGACGGGCGGGGCCTGACGTGAGGGTCGTCTTCGCGGGCACCCCGGAGCCTGCCCTTCCCGCGCTCGAAGCGGTGGCCGCCAGCCGGCACGAGCTGGTCGGCGTGGTCACCCGTCCCGACGCCCCGTCCGGCCGCGGGCGACGGCTGGTCGCCTCGCCGGTGGCGCGGCGGGCCGAGGAGCTCGGTGTGAAGGTGCTGAAGCCGGAGCACCCCCGCGACCCGGAGTTCCAGGCGGAGCTGCGCGGGCTGGGGCCGGACTGCTGCCCGGTGGTGGCGTACGGCGCGCTGCTGCCGCGCACCGCGCTGGACATCCCGACCCACGGCTGGGTCAACCTGCACTTCTCGGTGCTGCCCGCCTGGCGCGGCGCGGCGCCGGTGCAGCACGCGCTGTGGGCCGGCGACGAGGTCACCGGGGCCACGACGTTCCGGATCGTGCCGGCGCTGGACGCCGGTCCGATCTTCGGGGTGATGACCGAGCGGGTGCGGCCCACCGACACCGCCGGTGACCTGCTGGAGCGGCTCGCGACCGGTGGCGCCGACCTGCTGGTGCGCACCCTGGACGGCATCGAGGACGGGTCGCTGGAGGCCCGCGAGCAGCCGGCCGACGGGGTGAGCCTGGCCCCCAAGGTCGAGGTCGCGGACGCCGAGGTCGACTGGTCCCGCCCCGCGGTCGGCATCGACCGTCAGGTCCGCGCGTGCACGCCGGCCCCCGGTGCCTGGACGACGTACGACGGTGACCGGGTCAAGCTCGGGCCGCTGCGCCTCACCGACCGCGACCCGCTCGAGCCGGGCGTGCTCGAGGTGACCAAGAACGCGGTCCACGTCGGCACCGGCTCGAGCCCGGTGCTGCTCGGCGACGTCAAGCCCTTCGGCAAGAAGCAGATGCCGGCCGCCGACTGGGCGCGCGGTGCCCGGCTGGAGACCGGCGCGAGGTTCGCGTGAGCGACCCCCGCGCGAAGAAGCGGCACCGCCCACGCGGCAGCAAGGTCGACCCGGCGCGGCAGGCGGCGTACGACGTCCTGGTCGCCGTGCGTGAGCAGGACGCGTACACCAACCTGGTGCTGCCCCCGATCCTGCGCTCCCGCGGGCTGACCGGCCGGGACGCCGCGTTCGCGACCGAGCTCGTCTCCGGGACGATCCGGCGGCAGGGCACCTACGACGCGGTGATCGCGGCCAACGTGGACCGGCCGCTGGCCAAGGTCGACGCGGGCGTGCTCGACGCGCTGCGGCTCGGCGCCCACCAGCTGCTGGCGATGCGGGTGCCGTCGCACGCCGCGGTCGGCACCAGCGTCGACCTGGTCCGGTCCGCGGTCGGGCAGGGCCCGGCCGGCTTCGTGAACGCCGTGCTCCGCAAGGTCGCCGCCCACGACCTGTCCGGCTGGGTGCGCCGGGTGGCGCCGGACCCGGCGACCGACCCGGTCGGCTTCGCGTCGGTCGCCCACGCCCACCCGCGTTGGGTCGTCGAGGCACTGGGCGAGGCGGTCGGCGAGGCGGAGCTGGACGACCTGCTGGCCGCCGACAACGTCGCGCCGAAGGTCACCCTGGTGGCCCGCCCCGGGCTGTCCACGGTCGACGAGCTCGTGGCCGCCGGGGGTACGTCGACCGGGCTGTCGCCCTACGCCGTCCGGCTCGACGGGGGAGACCCGGCCGCCGTGCCCGCCGTGGCGGAGGGGCGCGCCGGCGTGCAGGACGAGGGCTCCCAGCTGGTCGCGGTCGGCCTCGCCGAGGCGGCGCTCGACGGCCGCGACGAGCGCTGGCTCGACGTGTGCGCGGGACCCGGCGGCAAGTCCGCGCTGCTCGCCGCACTCGCCGGTGAGCGCGGTGCCCGGCTGCTGGCGTCCGAGCGGCAGGAGCACCGCGCCCGGCTGGTCGCGACGGCCACCGCCGCCGCGGGCGCCGGGCTGCTCGGCGTGGTCGCCGCCGACGGCACCCGCCCCGCCTGGCGGGACCAGACGTTCGACCGGGTGCTCGTCGACGCGCCCTGCACCGGCCTGGGCGCGCTGCGCCGCCGGCCCGAGGCGCGGTGGCGGCGCACGCCCGCCGACCTGGACGAGCTCGTGCCGCTGCAGCGGTCGCTGCTGACCTCCGCGCTCGACGCGGTGCGACCGGGAGGTGTGGTGGCGTACGCGACCTGCTCCCCGGTGCTCGCCGAGACGGCCGGTGTCGTGTCCGCGGTGCTGGCCGCCCGGGACGACGTACACCTGGAGGAGGCGCGGCTCCCCGGCGTCACCGACGCCGCCGGCCCGCTCCCCGGCACCCTCCAGCTGTGGCCGCACCGGCACGGCACGGACGCCATGTTCCTGGCCCTGCTGCGGCGCCACTAGGCTGCCGACGCACCATGGGTATCCAGATCTCACCGAGCCTGCTCGCCTCCGACTTCGCGAACCTCGCCTCCGAGGCGGCCCGGATCTCGCACGCCGACTGGCTGCACGTCGACGTGATGGACAACCACTTCGTCCCGAACCTCACCCTCGGGCTGCCGATCGTCGAGGCGCTGGGCAAGGCGTCGTCGACGCCGATGGACTGCCACCTGATGATCGAGGACCCGGACCGCTGGGCGCCGGCCTACGTCGAGGCGGGCGCGAAGTCGGTGACCTTCCACGTCGAGGCCGCTGCCGCGCCGGTGCGGCTGGCCCGCGAGCTGCGGGCCCTCGGCGCCCGCGCCGGCATGGGGCTGAAGCCCGCCACGCCGATCGACCCCTACGAGGACCTGCTGCCCGAGCTGGACATGCTGCTGGTGATGACCGTGGAGCCCGGCTTCGGCGGCCAGGAGTTCCTGGACATGTGCCTGCCGAAGATCCGGCGCACCCGCGAGCTGGTCGACAAGCACGGCGTCGACGTCTGGCTCCAGGTCGACGGTGGGGTGTCCCTGGAGACCATCGAGCGCTGCGCCGAGGCCGGCGCCGACGTGTTCGTGGCCGGGTCCGCGGTGTTCAAGGCCGACGACCCGAACGCGATGGTGGACGCGCTGCGGGAGGCTGCCGAGCGGGCCTGACGTGCCTGCCAGATTCCCTGGGTCCCCTGGGAAACGTGCACACCCCTGACGTTTAACCGCTGGGGGTGTGCCAGTTTCCCTGGGTCCCCTGGGAATCTGCGCGGCCCGGCGTGGTCCGGCTCACGTTCCACCGGTAGGTCCGGTGTGGCACGCTTGGGCACGAGCGAAACAAGCTCGCGTGCTCTGGGGTCGGTGTAATTCCGAGCCGGCGGTGACAGTCCGCGACCCGGTTGCAGCCAGCAACCGGTTGACCAGGTGGAACTCCTGGACCGACGGTGAAAGTCCGGATGGGAAGCGCACGCAGGTGTCACCGGTCCTCACGGGCCCGTGTCCCCTGGCTTTCTCGACGCCCGGAGTCCGCGTGCACGGACGAGAGGGCACCTCCCATGGACCGCCGGTCAGCCGAGCAGGCCGCGATGACGCGCGCCCTCGCCCTGGCCGCGTCGCCCGGCGTCCCGCTCGGCCCCAACCCGCGGGTCGGCTGCGTGCTGCTGGCCGAGGACGGTACGACGGTCGCCGAGGGTTTCCACCGCGGTGCCGGAGCGCCGCACGCCGAGGCGGACGCGCTCGGCCGTGCCGGCTCCGCCGCCCGGGGTACGACGGCCGTGGTCACCCTCGAGCCCTGCAACCACACCGGCCGCACCGGCCCGTGCGCCCGGGCGCTCGCCGACGCGGGGGTCGCCCGCGTGGTCTACGCGCAGGCCGACACCAACCCGGTCGCCACCGGGGGAGCGGACGCCCTGCGCGCCGCCGGCGTCGACGTCGAGGGCGGGCTGCTGGCCGACCAGGCGCGTGCCCTCAACCGGGAGTGGACCTTCGCCGTCGAGTCCGGCCGACCGTTCGTCACCTGGAAGTTCGCCACCACCCTGGACGGCCGCAGCGCCGCCGCCGACGGCACCTCGCGCTGGGTGAGCTCCGCGCCGGCCCGCCGCGACACCCACCGGCTGCGCGCGCTGTGCGACGCGATCCTGGTCGGCACCGGCACCGTGCTGGTCGACGACCCGCAGCTCACGGTCCGCGACGACGAGGACCGCAACCTCCCCCGCGAGCGGCAGCCGCTGCGCGCGGTGATGGGCCTGCGGGACGTGCCGGCCGGGCGCCGGGTCCTCGACGACGCCGCGGAGACGGTGCTGCTGCGCACTCGTGACCCGCACGAAGCGCTGGCCGCCCTGCGGGAGCGGGACCGCCAGCACGTGTTCCTCGAGGGCGGGCCGACCCTCGCCGGGGCGTTCCTGCGCGAGGGACTCGTCGACGAGGTCGTCACCTACCTCGCCCCGATGCTGCTCGGCGCCGGTCGCAGCGCCGTCGGCGACCTCGGCATCGAATCCATCGCCGACGCGTTGCACCTCGACGTGACCGACGTGACCGTGCTCGGCGACGGCCCCGACACCAACCTGCGGCTGACCATGACCCCGCCGCCCGTGAAGCCCGCGAAGGAGACCGTCTGATGTTCACCGGCATCGTCGAGGAGCTCGGCGTCGTGGAGGCGATCGAGGACCAGGGCGACGCGGTCCGGCTCACCGTCCGCGGCCCGCACGTCACCGTCGACGCCCGCCTCGGCGACTCCATCTCGGTCAACGGCTGCTGCCTGACCGTCGCCCAGAAGGACGGTGAGACGTTCACCGCCGACGTGATGCGCGAGACCCTCGACAAGACGTCGCTCGGCGCGCTCGCGGCGGGCAGCCGCGTGAACCTCGAGCGCGCCGTCACCGCGACCACCCGGCTCGGCGGCCACATCGTCCAGGGCCACGTCGACGGCACCGGGTCCGTCGTACGCCGGGAGCCGTCGGAGCACTGGGAGGTCGTCGAGGTCTCGCTGCCGGCCGACCTGAGCCGCTACCTCGTCGACAAGGGCTCGATCACCGTCGACGGCGTCTCGCTGACCGTCGTGCAGGCCGGCGACGACTCCTTCACCGTCTCGCTGATCCCCGAGACCCTGGCGCGCACCACCCTCGGCCTCAAGCAGGCCGGCGACACCGTCAACCTCGAGGTGGACGTGATCGCGAAGTACGTCGAACGACTCCTCGCCCCCCGAGAGACCCACGAGAAGGACCCCGCATGAGCATCCTGTCCGACCTCTACGACGCCCACCTGACCATCGCCGGTCACCCGATCACCTGGCGGGAGATCCTCGGCAACGCGTTCGGCTTCGCGTCGGCCGTCGGGGGCCTGCGACGCCGGGTCTGGGCCTGGCCGGTCGGGATCGTCGGCAACGTGCTGCTGTTCTCGGTGTTCATCGCCGCGACCTTCGAGGCCGAGGCGCAGGTGCCGCTGTTCGGGCAGGCCGGCCGGCAGGTGTTCTTCATCGTCACCAGCATCTACGGCTGGTGGCGCTGGCAGCAGGTCCGGCAGACCCGCGACGCGTCCGCGCCCGCCATCACGCCGCGGTGGGCCACCGCACGCGAGCGGGTCGCGTACCTCCTCACCGCCGCGGCCGCGATCCTCGTGCTGCAGTGGGTGTTCAGCGTGGTCGGCGCGGGCTGGCCGGCGCCGCGGTGGTACTTCTGGTGCGACGCCTGGATCTTCGTCGGCTCGATGCTCGCGACGTACGCCATGGCCCGCGGCTGGACCGACTTCTGGCTGGCCTGGATCGCCGTCGACGTGGTCGGCGTCCCGCTGCTGTGGCACTCGCAGTACTACCCGACCGCGATCCTGTTCGTCGTGTACGGCGCGCTCGTCGTCTGGGGCTTCCTCGTGTGGCTC
Source organism: uncultured Actinomycetota bacterium (assembly GCA_963827435.1). GTDB lineage: Bacteria > Actinomycetota > Actinomycetes > Propionibacteriales > Nocardioidaceae > Nocardioides_B. Next base: position 55,839 of record CAWHAU010000005.1, on the reverse strand, counting down.
AAGGCCTCGCGGGTCGAGAGCGAGCCCGAGCCGGAGAAGGTGGCGGCATGAGCGCGCCCCGGGTCCGGATGGACACCGTCGAGCGGGCGGTCGCCGACATCGCCGCGGGCAGGGCGGTGGTGGTCGTCGACGACGAGGACCGCGAGAACGAGGGCGACCTGATCTTCGCCGCCAGCAAGTCCACACCGGAGCTGATGGCGTTCACGATCCGCTACTCCTCGGGCGTGATCTGCGTGCCGGTCACCGCACCGACCCTCGACCGGCTCGGCATCCCGCTGATGACCCCGCACAACCGCGAGCGGATGCGGACGGCGTACACCGTCTCCGTCGACGCCCGCGACGGGGTCACCACCGGCATCTCCGCCGCCGACCGGTCGCACACGGTGCGCACCCTGATCGACTCCGCGACGGAGGCCTTCGAGATCGTGCAGCCAGGACACGTGTTCCCGCTGCGCTACGCGGAGGGCGGGGTGCTCGTGCGGCCCGGTCACACCGAGGCAGCCGTGGACCTGGCCCGGCTCGCCGGGCTGGAGCCCGCCGGAGTGATCTCCGAGATCGTCAACGACGACGGCACCATGAAGCGCGGCCAGCAGCTGCGGGAGTTCGCCGACGAGCACGGGCTGTCGATGATCTCGATCGAGCAGCTCATCCACCACCGGCGCCGGCACGAGACGCACGTCGAGCGGGTCGCGGAGACCCGGCTGCCGACCGCCCACGGCGACTTCACCGGCTTCGGCTACCGGATCACCGTCGACGACGGCGAGCACCTCGCGCTGGTGCACGGCGACGTGTCCGGCGACGAGCCGGTCCTCACCCGCGTGCACTCCGAGTGCCTCACCGGCGACGTGTTCGGCTCCCGCCGCTGCGACTGTGGTCCCCAGCTCGACGAGGCGCTCGAGCGGATCGTCGAGGAGGGCCGCGGCGTGCTGGTGTACCTGCGTGGGCACGAGGGCCGCGGCATCGGTCTGGTCGCCAAGCTGCAGGCCTACCAGCTCCAGGACGGCGGACGCGACACCGTCGACGCGAACCTCGAGCTCGGGCTGCCGGCCGACGCCCGCCACTACGGCGCGGCGACGCAGATCCTGCGTGACCTCGGGGTGACGAACGTCCGGCTGCTCACCAACAACCCCGGCAAGGTGACCAACCTCGAGGAGTACGGCGTCCGGGTGGCCGAACGGGTGCCGCTGACGACCCGGCCGAACGACCACAACCTGCAGTACCTCCTCACCAAGCGGGACCGGATGGGCCACCACCTGCCCGACCTCGCCGCCGACGCGTCGCCTGTGGCTACGGTGGGCGCGCCGACCGAGGGGAGCGCACGATGAGCGGATCCGGAGCACCCGACGACAAGCCCGTCGACTGCCACGACCTCCGCGTCGCGGTGGTGGCCGCCCGCTGGCACACCGAGGTGATGGACGGCCTGCTCGCCGGCGCCCAGCGGGCCCTCGACGACTACCAGGTCGAGGTGCCCAGCATCGTGCGGGTGCCCGGCTCGTTCGAGCTGCCGGTGGCGGCGGCCGCGCTCGCGGAGCGCGGCTACGAGGCGATCGTCGCGCTCGGCGTGGTGATCAGGGGCGGCACCCCGCACTTCGAGTACGTCTGCGCGGCCGCCACCGAGGGCCTCTCCCAGATCGCCGTCAGCACCGGTGCCGCCATCGGCTTCGGCCTGCTCACCTGCGACACCGAGGAGCAGGCGCTCGACCGTGCCGGGCTCGAGGGCTCCAGCGAGGACAAGGGCTACGAGGCCACGTCCGCCGCGCTGACCACCGCCATGACGCTGCGTCGGATCCGCCGCGGCTACGAGCTCGACGGGTCGTAGCCGCACGTCGGCCAGGGCCACAACTCGACAATTGCCGAGAAATGGGCGGTGAGCGGAGCGCCCACCGGCACGCCGTACGCTGTGAGCGCCCGTACACCGGACAGAAGGCAGAGATGAAGACGTTCGAGGAGCTCTGGACCGAGCTCAGCGAGAAGGCCCAGACGCGACCGGAGGGCAGCGGCACCGTCGCCGCCCTCGACGGCGGCGTCCATTCGATCGGCAAGAAGCTGGTCGAGGAGGCCGCCGAGTCCTGGATGGCCGCCGAGCACGAGGGGCCCGAGCGGGCCGCCGAGGAGCTCAGCCAGCTGCTGTACCACGCGCAGGTCCTGATGCTCGCGACCGGTCTCACCCTCGACGACGTCTACGCCCACCTCTGACCCACCTTCTCGAAAGGGGCCCTCGTGCCCGACAAGCTCCTGCGGCTGGCCGTCCCGAACAAGGGATCGCTCGCCCAGTCCGCCACCGACATGCTCCGCGAGGCCGGCTACAAGCAGCGCACCGACGCGAAGCGGCTGACCCTGACCGACGGCGACAACGGGGTCGAGTTCTTCTACCTGCGCCCCCGTGACATCGCGGTGTACGTCGGCGAGGGCACCCTCGACGTCGGCATCACCGGCCGTGACCTGCTGCTCGACAGCGGCGCCAAGGCCGAGGAGGTGCTGCAGCTCGGGTTCGGCCGCTCGCGGTTCCACTTCGCCGCCCCGCCCGGTACGGCGTCCCACGTCGGCGACCTGGCCGGCAAGAGGGTCGCGACGTCGTACGCCGGCGTGGTGGCCCGGCACCTCGAGGAGCGCGGCGTCGAGGCCACGGTCACCCGGCTCGACGGGGCCGTCGAGACCAGCGTGCAGCTCGGCGTCGCGGACGTGATCGCGGACGTCGTGGAGACCGGCAGCACCCTGCGCAACGCCGGCCTCGAGGTGTTCGGCGAGCCGATCCTGGAGTCCGAGGCGGTGCTGATCACCCGCGCCGGGGTGGCCACCCCGTCCGGCTTCGACGTGTTCCGCCGCCGGCTCGAAGGCGTCCTGGTCGCACGGTCGTACGTGATGATGGACTACGACATCCACTCGGACCGGGTCGAGGAGGCCGTCGCCCTGACCCCCGGCATCGAGAGCCCCACCGTCTCCCCGCTGCATCGGGAGGGCTGGGTCGCGGTCCGGTCGATGGTGCGGCGGGACGACGCCCAGCGGGTGATGGACGACCTGTGGGACCTCGGTGCGCGCGGCATCTTGTCGACGGACATCCATGCCTGCCGCCTCTGACCCGCCCCTCCCGCAGACGTTCCGCCCGCTCGGCGTCCGGATGGCCATCTACGTGGCCGGCGGGCTGCTGCTGCTCGTCGTGCTGGTCACCTGGTTCGCGTTCCCGCCGGAGATCCGCGACAAGTTCACCATCGGCCAGCGGGCCACGGTGATCGGTCTCGGGCTGATGTTCTACGCCGCCGGCCACGCCCTGTCGCGGAGCCGGGTCGTGGCCCGCGAGGACGGCGTGACCGTCGTGAACGGCTATCGCACCCGCCGCTTCGAGTGGAACGAGATCCTCGCGATCTCCCTGCGCCCCGGCAGCCCCTGGGCCGTCCTCGACGTCGCCGACGGCAGCACGGTCGCCGCCATGGGCATCCAGGGCTCCGACGGCCCCCGCGCCCACGCCCAGGTCCGCCGCCTCCGCGCCCTCGTCGACTCCCACACCCGCTGACCCGCGGCTCAAATTCCCCGTCGACCCGGGCCATAGTTCCGGTCGAGCCGGGCCTTAGTTCCGGTCGAGCCGGGTGAAATTTCTGGTTGAGCCGGGCCACGTGCCGCGTACGTCGACCCGGGTGACCTGGTCACGCCCTTGCGACGCCGCCGTCGCCGTGCCGAGACTGGGTGAAGCTCGCGCGCCGACGGAGAGGGAGGGCCATGGCCGAGGTCAAGCCGGGCCGCTGGATGGCCGACATCGAGGGTGACTTCGTGGTGTTCCTGATCGGCGCGAGGTCGTCACGCAACCTGCTCCGGTCCTTCCGCGACCTCGGCGGCCGGCGGGGGATGCTGCACATGTTGAAGCACCTCAGCGAGCACCCGGAGAAGGGGTTGCTGGGCTACGAGATGTCCATGTTCGGCGGGATCATCGTGCAGTACTGGCGGTCCTTCGAGCACCTCGAGCGGTTCGCCAACGACAAGGACGACCCGCACGTGGCGGCCTGGCGCAACTACTGGAAGCGTGTGGGCAAGGACACCCGCACCGGCATCTGGCACGAGACCTACCTCGTCCGCGCGGGGGAGTACGAAGCGATCTACGGGAACATGCCGCCCCACGGCCTCGGCAAGGCCTCGTCGCTGGTGCCGATGGCGGACGCCACCAGCGCCCGCGCCCGGCTGAGGCGCCGCACCGTCGCCTGAGCCGGCACGAGCCCCGGCTCGACGCTGCACATGACCCGGGTCGACGGGAACTTTGCCCCGGTCGGCGGGAACTTTGCCCCGGGTCGGCGGGGACTTTGCCCCGGGTCGGCGGTCAGGGGTGCGAGACGGGGGCGGCGAGCGGCGAGGGCGTCCAGGGCCTGGGTGAAGCAGGACATCGGGGGTGTGACGAGGCCGGCGCCGACCTGGCCGGTGCCGGCGACCCGGCCGGCCATCCCGGTGTTGATCTGGGGGAGCACGCCGGAGCGGACGACCGCGGCGACGTCGATGCCGGTGGGGGTGCCGCGGAACTCCAGGATCGGGATGCCGAAGGCGGGGTTCTCGCCGACGGTGATGTCGTACATCCGTTGCGTGGTGGCCAGCGCGTCCGGCACCGAGCCGCCGACGAACCGGACGATCGCCGGCGCGGTGGCCATCGCCAGCCCGCCGATGCCGGCGGTCTCGGTGATCGCCGAGTCGCCGATGTCGGGGTTGGCGTCCTCGGGGCCGTAGGAGCCGAGGTACAGCCCCTCGGGTGTGTTCGCCGGTGCGGTGAACCAGGTGTCGCCGGTGCCCGCGGTCTGGATGCCGAAGTCGGTGCCGTTGCGAGCCATCACCGTGACCACGGTCGAGCCGGGGAGGTCGGCCGCCGCTCGGGTCTGCAGCTTGCAGACCGGCATCACCAGGTTCAGGAAGAAGTGGTCGTTGCCGGACACGAACCGGACGGCCTGGGCGACGTCGGCGGACGGGAACCCCGAGTCGATCATCGCCGGGAGTACCTCGCGCATGAACATCAACGTGCCGGCGCGGTTGCGGTTGTGGCCCTCGTCGCCCATCTGCACCATCTGCCCGGCGATCGCCTTCACGTCGATCGGGTCGCCGGCGCGCACGGCGTGCTGGAGCAGCGGGCCGAGCACATCGGTCATCCAATGGAGCCGTTCGATGACCGAGTCGTCGTAGGCGCCGTACCTCAGCACCTTGCCGAGCCCCTCGTTGAGCGAGCACCACGCCTCGTTCCCGGTGGAGCCGTCCCGCAGGCAGAACACCCACATCGACGGGGTCACGACGCCCGCCATCGGGCCGACCGCACCGCGGGAGTGGCAGGGCGCCCAGGTGACGCCGTCGCCGGCCGCGAGCTTGCGCTCGGCCTCGTCCGGTGAGGAGGCGAGCCCCTCGAAGAGCATCGCGCCGACCAGCGCCCCGCGCATCGGGCCGGAGGCACGCTCCCAGTCGACCGGCGGTCCGGCGTGCAGGAACTCCCCGGGCCCGAGCCCGAGCGCCTCCGCCGCCGGGAGTACGTCGACCAGGTGGGCCTCCGCGCCCAGCATGGCCGCGAGCGCCTGCTCGTTGGCGGCGACCCGTCGCGGGTCGGCCATCACCGCGGCGACCGACGCGGCGTCGCCCGCGGGCGGCTGCCACTGCACCGCTGCGACGTCGACGGCCTGCCGGGTCAGCGCGTCGGCGAGGAGGGAGGCGCCGGCGGTGACGACGGCCGGGGGAGTCGAGAGGTTCATGCGGCACCCCCGGGGGCGAGCAGGCCGAGGGCGCAGCGGGTGGCCTCGGCGTTGGACAGGTACACCCAGGCGCCGGCGTCGTTGAGCGCCGCGACCTGGGACCGCAGCCCCTGGGGGTCGTCGCGGGTGCCGACCACCGACGCCACCACCGGGACCCCGGCGGAGGTGGCCTCGCGGACGGCCGGTGCGAGCTCGCCGGCCGGGTCGTCGGCGGCGCCGAGGCCGAGCACGACGTCGAGGAGCAGCACGCCGGTCGACGGGTCGGCCACCTCGGCCCGGACCCGGTCGACCCGCAGCGACCCGTCGATCATCGGGTGCGGCCGGCCCTGGGTCAGCCGGTCGTCGCCGAAGTCGACCATCGTGTGGCTCTGCGAGCGCAGGTCGTCGCCGAGCGCCCACTCCGGGTCGAGGGGGATGTTGGAGCGGACCGGTCCCAGTGCCGCAACGGCCAGCAGCATGGCCTCGTCGCAGAGCGTCCCGCCGGCGAACAGTCCGCGCAGCGCACCCCCGGCTCGCCCGGCGGACACCGACCCTGACCAGTGCTCGGGCGCGGTCCAGGTGCCGCCGGCGGCCTCGACGACCGAGGCGGCAGTGGCGGTCAGGTCCGGCTGGCCGGGCCCGAGCAGGCCGAACCGCACCGGGGTCGACAGCGAGGCGGCGTGCGCCCGGACGGCCTCCGCCACCTCCGGGGCCGGCGGCTTCGAGACCACGACGATCAACGAGGTCGCCTCGTCCGCATCGAGCAGGTCGAGGGCCCGCAGCGTCGAGCGCGCCCCGACGGCCGCGGACAGGTCACGTCCGCCGACCCCCAGGCAGTGCGAGACCCCGATCCCGGCGCCGTCGAGCAGCGACATCAGGTGCTGGGCGCCGGTCCCGGAGGCGGCGACGAGACCGACGGGGCCCGGGCGCACGACGTTCGCGAAGCCCAGGCCGACCCCGCCGACGACGGCCGTGCCGCAGTCCGGCCCCATCACGAGAACGCCTGCCCGGTCGGCGTACTCCTTGAGCGTGACCTCCTGCTCGACGGGCACGTTGTCGCTGAACACCATCGTCAGCAGCCCCGCGTCCACCGCGTCGACCGCGTCGGCGAAGGCGTAGGCACCCGGGGTGGAGATCAGTGCCACGGTCGCGTGCGACCGTGCCGCCGCGGCCCGCACGGTCGTCGGCGCGGGCGCGCTGCCGAAGCCGGTGGCCGCGGGACGGGACGCCTCGGCCAGTGCGGCGTCGACCTCGGCCAGCGCCTCGGCGAGCACCTCGTCGGAGGACGCGTCGACCGCCACCAGCAGCTCGTTGGGGGAGGTGTCCGGCACGTCGAAGCCCATGCCCGCGGCGAGGTCCAGGTTGAGCTCGGTGGCCATCGCCACGAGCGCCGAGGCGACACCGTCCAGCGCCGCGACCCGCCGGCTCACCTGCATGAGGGTCACGGAGTCGACGTACGCACCGCGGCGCACCTGCACGCTTCTCATGCGGCTCCCTCCCGGACACCCGTGTCCAGCACCAGGTCGACGCCCTCGGCGAGCGCGGCCCCCGACGAGCTCCCCACGGCGAGCAGCCGCTCCCGGGCCGGTCCGGGGCCGGGCGACTCGACGTACGCCGCGAGCTCGGGGGTGGCCCAGCCGTCCAGCGCGTGGTGCAGCAGCCCCCACGACACCGCCGTCGTACGACGGGCGTGCAGCGCGTCGCGCGTCGCGGTCCGCCAGCGATCGAGGGCTGGGTGCCGCACGGCGTTCCCGGCCACCAGTGCCCCGGCCACCACGTCGTCACCGGCCGGTGTCAGACCGGGCCCGCGCCCGACCAGGGCGAGCGGGTCGAGGTCGCACGCGAGGCGCGGGCGGGCCGCGGGGACGTGCGGGCGGGGCGGCTGCCACCAGCGGCCCACCCGCCAGACCGACCCGCCGGCGTGCATGGCCCCGGCCACGACACGAACCTGGCCGGACGGCAGCACGGGGGAGACCAGCATGTTCGGCAGCCGCACGGCGGACGGGACCCCCACGCACAGCACCGGCACGTCGTCGCGCTCGGTCTCGTAGTGCACGGACACCCGGGTCCGCGCGGCCTCGACGGGGCGGCAGCCCTCGTCGAGCAGGGCGGCCAGCAGGCTCGAGGCGGCGGCAGCGGGCATGGGTCGACCCTAGGACTCACCGGCTGCAGATGCCACGCCCACCGGCGCGGCATCCTTCGGGCCACGCCCCAGAACACGGACCGGGCCCGCACGCGACGCGTGCGGGCCCGGTCAGGCGCGAGGTGCTGCTACTTGAGGAAGCCCTTCTCCTTGAGGAAGTCCTCGGCGATCTTGTCGGCCGGCTCGCCGTCCGAGCTGATCTTCTTGTTGAGCTCGGTCATCACGTCGGTGGTGAGCTCCTTGGACAGCGGCTCGAGCACCTTGAGCATCTCCGGGTGCTCCTTGTCGAAGTCCGCGCGGGTGACGGCGACGCCGTTGTAGAGCGGGAAGTAGCCCTTGTCGTCGTCGAGCACGGTGAGGCCCAGTGCCGCGAGGCGGCCGTCGGTCGTGAAGATCTCGCCGAAGTCGCAGTTGCCCTTGTCCAGCTGGGTGTAGACCACACCGGTGCCGAGGCTCTTCAGCTTGCCGCCGGTGATCCCGTAGATCTTCTTGAAGCCCGGGTAGCCGTCCGGACGGGCGGCGAACTCCGACTCGACGCAGACCGTGGAGGACGGGTTCTTCTTGATGTAGGCCGCCATGTCCGAGTGGGACTTGAGCCCGTTCTTCTCGGCGAACTCGTCGGTCGTCGCGAACGCGTAGGTGTTGTTGAACGGCGCCAGCGGACCCCACACCAGCTTGTTCTTGGCGAGGTCCTCCTTCTTCACGGCGTCGTACTGCGCCTGCGGGTCGGTGATCGGCTTGTCGTGCCCGAGGTAGTTGATCCAACCGGTGCCGGTGTACTCCCACACGACGTCGGTGACGCCGTCGATGAGCTTCTTGCGGGTCTGGGTGCTGCCCTTGGTGTTCGTCTCGTCCGTCACGTCGGCGCCGGCCGCGCACATCATCTTGATGGTCAGCTGGCCGAGCACGAGCTGCTCGTCGAACTCCTTGGAGCCGACAGAGACCTTCACGCCGTCGAGCGCCTTGGAGTCCACAGAGCCGGCCTCCACGCCGTCGCACGGACCACCGCCGCCCGAGGCCGACGAGGACGACTCGCTCAGGCTGCCGCAGCCGGTCAGGGCCAGAGCGGCGACGCCGAGCGCGGCCACCCCCGCGGCCCGCTTGCCTCTCCTGCTGATGCTCTTCATCGGATCCCCTTCTCGATGTTGCTCGTTGGTTGAGGTCGTGCAGATCGGGTGTGGTGCGGTCGTCAGCGGATCCCTCGCGGGGTCGCCGCGCGCTGCAGGATGCCGCCGAACCAGTCGAGCAGCAGCGCCAGCAGCGCGATCATCACCGCCACGGTCAGGGTGACCAGTGGACGGTTGGTCTTGATGGCGCTGAACAGCGGCAGCCCCAGGCCACCGGCGTCCAGCGCGTAGCCGAGCGGCACGGTGCCGACGGCGAGGACGAGCGCGGTGCGGACCCCGGCGCCGATGACGGGTACGGCGGTCGGCAGCTCGACCCGGAACAGGATCGCCCTCGGCGACATGCCCATGCCCCGGGCGGCGTCGAGCATGCCGGCGTCCACGCCCTGCAGGCCCACGATCGTGTTGCGGAGCACCGACAGCACGGCGTACGCCGTCAGGATCAGCGTGACCGCCCAGAAGCCCACGAAGAAGAGGCCGAACAGCGCCAGGAGCCCCAGGCTGGGCGCGGCCTGCCCGACGTTGCCGAGCGTCAGCACACCCGGTGCGAGGCGTCGGGTGCGCGGCCGGGTGACGAGCACCCCGAGCGGCACCGCGATCAGCACCACCAGGAAGGCGATCGTGAAGCTGAGCCGGACGTGCTCGGTGGTGGCCCGCCAGAGCGAGTCGAAGTTGAGGACGTTCGCCTCGATGCTGTCCAGTGGCTGCCGCTTGACGTTGAGGTACAGCAGCACGCCGATGACCAGGCACGTCAGCGGGACCACCAGGTCGCGGACGGAGAGGACCGGCTTCCCGTGCGAGATCCGGAAGTCGACGGCACCCGGGTCCCTCGGGTCGGCCGCGGCCGACGTGTTCAGGGCCTCGCTCATCAGGCCCCCACGGCGTCCGCGTCGCCGGAGTGGGCGCGGTCGAGGATCGACTGCATGGTGACGGTGCCGACGGGCCGTCCGTCCCGGTTGACCGTGACCGCCGGGAGGCCCTTGCCCACCATCAGGTCGAGGGCCGCGTGCAGCGTCGACGAGACGTCCACCGTGTCGTGCGTGGGCTGGGTGTCCGGCTCGCCCAGCTCGAGGGAGTCGACCCGTTCGAAGTGCAGCCGCTTGAGCGCCGCACCCGCCCCGATGAAGCCCTCGACGAAGTCGTCGGCCGGGTTGGCCAGGATCGCCTCCGGGGTGTCGTACTGCGCGATCTGCGATCCCTCACGGAGCACGGCGATGCGGTCGCCGATCTTGAGCGCCTCGTCGAAGTCGTGGGTGACGAAGACGATCGTCTTGCGCAGCGTCTGCTGCAGCGAGAGGAACTCGTCCTGCAGGCGGGACCGGGTGATCGGGTCGACCGCGCCGAACGGCTCGTCCATGAGCATGATCGGCGGGTCTGCGGCGAGGGCCCGGGCCACCCCGACGCGCTGCTGCTGGCCGCCGGAGAGCTGGCGCGGGTAGCGGGAGCGGTACTGCTCCGGGTCGAGGCCGACCACCGTGAGCATCTCGTCGACACGCTCGGTGATGCGCTTCTTGTCCCACTTGAGAAGCTTGGGGACCAGTGCGACGTTCTGCGCGATCGAGAGGTGCGGGATCAGGCCGATCTGCTGGATGACGTAGCCGATCTTGCGGCGCAGCTGCACGTCGTCGAGCCTGGTGACGTCCTCGCCGCCGATGGTGATGGTGCCGGACGTCGGCTCGATCAGCCGGTTGACCATCCGCATCGTCGTGGTCTTGCCGCAGCCCGATGGGCCGACGAGCACCACGATCTCGCCGGCCGGGATCTCCATGTTCACCGCGTCCACGGCGGCTCTGGGCTGGTTGGGGTACTTCTTCGTGAGGTCCTTCAGGACGATCGGCACGCCGCGGTGGGTGCTCTCGGTCGAGGTGGTCAGGTTCTCAGGCACGGCTTCCCCTCGGAGTGGTGAATCGGCGGAGCACGACGAACACGGCGTCGAAGGCGAGCGCCACGAGAATGACGAAGATGACGCAGACGAGCGCCTCGTTCTTGGTGTTGACCGAGCCCAGGTTGTCCAGCGCGGAGTAGCCGTAGTCCCCCAGACCGATCTTGACCACGAACGCCGCGATCGCGACCACGCCCACGGTCAGCTGGGCCGAGACCCTGATGCCGGCCAGGATCACCGGCCAGGCGATCGGCAGCCGCACCTGCCACAGCATCCGGAAGGACCCGACGCCCATTCCGCGCGCGGCGTCGAGGACGGCGGGGTCGGCGGACTGCAGACCCACGATGGCGTTGCGGACGATCGGGAGCATCGCGTAGCCGACCACGACCGGGAACACGGAGATGAGCCCGTAGCCCACCACCGACACCAGGAAGCCGAACAGCGCCACCGAGGGCAACGTGAAGAACACCGCCGCCGTGGCGATGGAGAAGTTCGAGGCCAGGGGAGAGCGGTACGCCGCGATGGCGACCACCATGCCGAGGACGGCAGCGGCGGCGATGCAGTAGAACGACAGCAGGGCGTGCTGCTGCGTCCGGAAGATGATCTCCCCGCTGTAGGTCGACAGGTACTCGCCGAACGGCAGACCGTTCACTCGACACCCCACAATCCGTTGTTCGGGCAACGGTCATCGAAGCCAGGACACTAACCGACATTCCCCGTTCACCCGGTCCTTGCCCGTTTTATGCGATTCGGTTACCGAACCGTGACCCGGTGGCTCAGCAGCGGGTCTCGTGGCGGTCCAGCGCCGTAGGCTGGGTTTGGTGCACAGTGGCCCCAACGCGGGGCGTGTGGCTCCGCACGGGTGCACCGGGATGCCCGGTGCTGGCGCTGGGAGGCTTCATGGCTCTTGGTTGGAAGGTCGTCTACGACGGCAAGACCCCGCCGCCCGGTGCGGCGGTGGCACCCGACGAGCGGCTCTCGTGGAGCCGCACCGTCGGTCTAGGCGCGCAGCACGTGGTCGCGATGTTCGGCGCGACGTTCGTGTTCCCGATCGTCATGGGCCTGAACCCTCAGCTCGCCATCATGATGAGCGGCATCGCGACGATCGTCTTCCTGCTGATCGTCCAGGGGAAGGTGCCGAGCTACCTCGGCACGTCAGCGTCGTTCGTGGGAGGCGTGTTCGCCATCCGCGCCCAAGGCGGCGACTCGGCCGACGTCACCGGCGCGATCCTGGTGGCCGGCGTGGTCCTGGCGCTGATCGGCGTGCTGATCCACTTCCTCGGCTCGGCCGTGCTGCACCGGGTGCTGCCGCCTGTGGTCACCGGTGCGGTCGTGATGCTGATCGGCTTCAACCTCGCCCCGGTGGTTGCCAACGTCTACTGGCCGCAGGACCAGTGGGTGGCGCTGCTGACCATGGCCTTCGTCATCGTGGTCACGGTGGCCGTGCGCGGGTTCCTCGGCCGCATCGCGATCTTCCTCGGCCTGCTCTTCGGATACGCGCTGTCGTGGGTCTTTGACCAGGTCGGGCAGGTCACCTCGGCGCTGCCCGGTCAGAACCTCCTGGACGCCGACGGCAACCCGTGCACGACCGAGGGACCGTACTGCGTCGCCACCGCGTTCGCCCACGACCGGGTGAGCTGGGCGTCGGTGAAGGCGGCCGACTGGATCGGCTTCCCACCGAAGAGCGACCTTGCCCACGGCATCACCGGCATCCACGCGCCCTCGTTCAGCCTGACCTTCGCGCTGCTCGTGCTGCCGGCGGTGATCGCGCTGATCGCGGAGAACACCGGTCACGTCAAGGCGGTCGCCGAGATGACGAACCGCGACCTCGACCCGGTGATGGGCCGCGCGATCGCCGCGGACGGCGTCGGCACCGTGATCGCTTCCGCGGTCGGCGGCTCGCCCACGACGACCTACGCCGAGAACATCGGCGTCATGGCGGCCACGCGGGTCTACTCGACCGCGGCCTACTACGTCGCGGCGATCGTTGCGATCTTCTTCGGGCTCTGCCCCAAGTTCGGGGCGATCGTCTCTGCGACGCCGGGTGGCATTCTCGGCGGCATCACGGTCGTGCTGTACGGCATGATCGGCCTGCTCGGCGCCAAGATCTGGAAGGAGAACCAGGTCGACTTCGCGAACCCGGTCAACCTCGTCCCGGTCGCCGCGGGCATCATCATCGCGATCGGCAACGTGTCGCTGAAGATCAGCGCCAACTTCACGCTCTCGGGCATCGCGTTCGGCACCATCGTGACGCTGGTCTTCTACCACCTGGCCCGGGCCGTGGCGGCGCCGGAACTGCGCGACGACGGCACGATCATGGCGGTCGGGCGCACGGGCGTGCACAGTGAGGAGGACGCATCGCCCGAACCCGGACAGGGCCGGCGGATCCGCGACCGCGGACCTGGCGACGGGTCCGGGACAGAGGCATAGGCTCGGTCCAACCGTTCGTCGAGCCCACACGGAGGTCCCGTCCGCACGTGAAGCCCGCCCCCGTTCGCCTACCACCGTCCGCGCAGCCTGGAGGAGACCCTCGAGCTGCTGGCGCGCCTGGGGGAGGACGCCAAAGTGCTGGCCGGCGGCCAGAGCCTCGTGCCCCTGATGTCGATGCGGCTGGCGGCGCCGGCCGCCCTGGTGGACGTGAACCACGTGCCCGGACTGGACGGCGTGGACGTCGACGATCACGGCGTCCGCGTCGGTGCGCTCGCCCGGCACAGCACGGTCGAGCACGACCAGGGCGCGTACGACGCCCTGCCGCTGCTCCGCCAGGCGCTCGTGCACGTCGCCCACCCGACGATCCGCAACCGCGGCACCACGGTCGGCAGCCTGGTGCACGGCGACCCGTCGGCCGAGATGCCTGCCGTGCTCTGCCTGCTCGACGGCAGCGTCACCCTCCGGTCGGCCGAGGGGACCCGCGACGTCGCGGCCGCCGACTTCTTCGTCGGACCGCTCGAGACGGACCTCCGGCCGGGTGAGCTCGCGGTGTCCGCGACCTTCCGCCGACCCGCGGCCGGGTCGCGCTCCGCCTTCGTGGAGGTGGCTCGCCGGCACGGCGACTACGCCGTCTGCGGGGTGGCCGCGCTCGTCCAGGACGACGCAGTGCGGGTCGCGCTGGTCAGCCTGGGCCCTGGTCCCGTCGTGGTGGACCTGACCGAGGCGTACGACGGACGGCGGCTCGACGCCGACCGGGCCCGCGAGCTCGTCGACGCGCAGATCGATCCCGAGGGCGACATCCACGCCACCGCGGACTACCGTCGCCACCTCGCGCACGTCCTCGTGGCGCGCGCGGTCCGGCAGGCCCAGTCCGAGGGGAGGGCGGCATGAGCGAGACCCTCGTCCGCGTCACTTTCACGGTCAACGGCGCGCCGTACGACCTCGACCTGCCGCCCCGCCGCCTTCTCTCCGACGCGCTGCGCCACGACCTGCGGCTCACCGGCACCCACGTCGGCTGCGAGCACGGGGTGTGCGGTGCCTGCACGGTTCTCGTCGACGGCGCCCCGATGCGGTCCTGCCTGCTGTTCGCGGTCTCCCTCGACGGCGCCGCGATCACCACCACCGAGGGCCTGCGCGCACCCGACGGCGGCATGGGGCCGGTGCAGCAGGCCTTCCACGAGTGCCACGCCCTGCAGTGCGGGTTCTGCACGCCCGGCTTCGTCACCACGGTTGCGGCGTACCTCCGCGACCACCCCACCCCCACCCACGAGGAGGCCCGCGAGGCGATCGCGGGGAACCTCTGCCGCTGCACGGGCTACGTGAACATCGTCGCGGCCGTCGAGCGCGCCGCCGAGCTGCTGAGCGAGCCGGCGAACGGGCGGACCGAGGGGGCGGCGGCGACGGTGGATGGGTCCGGCGGGAGGCGCGAAGCGCCGGATGGCTTCGGCGCCGCCGCCCCCTCGGGGAGCCCGGGCGACGGCGGACCCGGCCGACCGGGGGTCCGATGACCACGAAGATGTTCGGCGAGCGCGTCCCGCGCGTCGAGGACCCCAGGCTGGTCACCGGCGACGGGCGGTTCCTCGACGACCTGGCGCACGACGCGCTGGAGGCGGCGTTCGTCCGGAGCCCGCACGCGCACGCGCGGATCGTGGACGTCGACGTGACCGACGCGCTCGAGGTCGACGGGCTGGTCGCGATCTACACCTACGAGGACCTGGACGGCCGCACCAGCGAGCGGCTCCCGCTGCTCATCCCGCACCCGACGCTCACCCACGGCCGGACGCAGTACGCCCTGGCCAACGGCGAGGTCAACCACGTCGGTGAGGCGGTGGTGATGGTGGTCGCGTCCGACCGGTACGTCGCGGAGGACGCCGCCGCACGGATCCGGGTCGACTACGAGTTCCTGCCGGCCGTCGTCGGCGTCGAGGCCGCCCGCGAGGCAACCCACCTCGTGCACGACGACGTGCCCGGCAACGTTGCCGCGGTGATGGTCCAGACGACCGGTGACGCGGCGGCCGCCATCGACGCCGCCCCGCACAGCCTGGAGCTCGACCTGGCGATCGAGCGCAGCGCCTCGATGCCGCTGGAGGGCAAGGGCGTGCTGGCGCAGTGGGACGCCGACGACCGGTCGCTGCTCGTGCACACGTCGACGCAGACGTCGACGAGCGTGCGGCAGGCCCTGGCCGCCAAGCTCGGGCTGCCGGTCGACCGGGTCGAGGTGGTGACCCCCGACGTCGGCGGCGGCTTCGGCGTCAAGATCGTGCACCCCTGGCCGGAGGAGGTGCTGGTGCCGTGGGCGGCGATGCGGCTCGGGCGGCCGGTGAAGTGGACCGAGGACCGCCGCGAGCACTTCATCTCCAGCGCCCACGAGCGCGGTCAGCTGCACCACGTGCGGGTCGGGTACGACGACGAGGGCCGGCTGCTCGGGCTGGACGTGGAGTTCTGGCACGACCACGGGGCGTACATCCCCTACGGCCTGATCGTCCCGATCATCACCAGCACCCAGCTGCTCGGGCCCTACAAGCCGGGCGTCTACCGGGTCGAGTTCCGGTCGCTGTACACCAACACGGTCATCGTCACGCCGTACCGCGGCGCCGGCCGGCCCCAGGGCTGCTTCGTCATGGAGCGGGTGATGGACGCGATCGCCGCCGACCTCGGCCTCGACCGGACGGTCGTGCGGGAGCGGAACTTCATCCGACCCGACGAGATGCCCTACGACCAGGGCGTGATCTTCCAGGACGGCCGGCCGCTGCTCTACGACTCCGGCGACTTCCCGGCCTCGCTCGCCAAGCTCAAGAAGCTGGTCGGCTGGGACGACTTCGCGGCCTACCGCGAGCAGGCCCGCGCCGAGGGACGCCGGGTCGGGATCGGCCTGGCCTGCTACGTGGAGGGCACGGGCGTCGGGCCCTACGAGGGCGGTCACCTGCGGGTCGAGACCGACGGCAGCGTGGTCGTGTCCACCGGCCTCACCTCGCAGGGCCAGGGGCACCGCACGATGCTCGCGCAGATCGTGGCCGACGAGCTCGGCGTGCCGTTCGACCGGATCACCGTGACCACGGGGGACACCCGGCGGTTCAAGTACGCCGTCGGCACCTTCGCCTCACGCACCGCGGTGATGAGCGGCAGCGCCGTCGCCCTGACCGCCCGCAAGGTCCGCGAGAAGGCGCTCACGATCGCCGCCCAGGCACTCGAGGCGAACCCCGACGACCTCGAGATCGTCGACGGCCACGTGCGGGTGAAGGGCTCGCCGTCGGCCTCGATCGACCTCGGTGCGGTCGCCGTACTCTCCAACCCGCTGCGCTACGCCTTCGACGACGCCTCCGCCCGGGCCACCCAGTTCGCCGCGCCCGCCGACCCGGACCGCGCGCCCGTGCAGCCGGGGGAGGAGCCGGGGCTCGAGGGCACCGACTACTACTCGCCGCCGCGCTCGACCTTCGCCAACGGCATGCACGCGGTCGTCGTCGAGACGGACCCGGACACCGCCGAGATCAAGGTGCTGCGCTACTGCGTCGTGCACGACTGCGGCACCCTGATCAACCCGATGATCGTCGAGGGCCAGATCCACGGCGGCGTCGCGCAGGGCGTCGGCGGCGCGCTCTACGAGCGGATGGAGTACGCCCCCGACGGGCAGCTGCTCAACGCCTCCTTCATGGACTTCCTGATGCCCTACGCCACCGAGGTCCCCGAGGTCGAGATCGACCACCTGGTCACGCCCTCGCCGCTCAACCCGCTCGGGGTCAAGGGGGCCGGCGAGGCCGGCGTCATCCCCGGCTCGGCGGCCATCGCCGCCGCCATCGAGGACGCCGAGGGCATCACGATCACCCGGATGCCGATCTCGCCCAGCGACCTGTTCGAGCTCCGCCGGCAGGCCTCGTTGGGTGAGGCGCGAGCGGAGCGAGCCTCGGAAACCAACCCGCACCCTCGATGGGGAGGAGTCCGCATGAAGGTCACCGGTACGTCGACCCTGGCCGCCGACCGCGCGACCGTCTACGCCGCGCTCAACGACCCGGCCGTCCTGGTCCGCACGATCCCGGGCTGTCAACGGCTCGAGGCTCTCGGCGACGACGCGTACGCCATGACCGTCGCGGCCGGCGTCGGCTCCATCAAGGGTGTGTACGACGGCCAGGTCCGGCTCGCCGACCACCAGGAGCCCGGCTCGTTCACACTGCACGCACAGGGCGCAGGCGCCGCGGGCACGATCGGAGCCGAGGTAGCGGTGACGCTGGTCGACGCGCCCGACGGTGGCACGTCGCTGACCTACGACGCCGACGCCACCGTCGGCGGGATGATCGGCGGCGTCGGCCAACGGATGCTGACGGGCGTCTCGAGACGGATGGCCGACGAGTTCTTCGCCAACGTCGAGGCCTTGCTGTCTTCGGGAGTGCCCGCCGGCTCCCCCGCCGGCGGCGGAGCGCCAGAACCAGCCGGTGCTTCGCCGCCGTCGGGCATCGCCGGCACCGTCTTCACGGCGCCGCAGAGGATGGCTGGTGGGGGACTCACGTTCACGCACGGCGTCGTCGTGGGGGCCGCGGCTGCTCTGGCAGGGGCCCTCGTCGGGGCGTGGATCTCGCGACGGGCAGGGCGTGGCTGAGCGGTGACCGGCATCGACGTCTACAGCACGGCGCGGCAGATGGTGGCGGCCGTCGCCGCCAAGGAGATCTCCGCGCGGGAGCTGCTCGACCTGCACCTCGCACGGATCGCGGACACCAACCCGGACGTGAACGCGGTCGTGTCGCTCGACGAGGAGCGGGCCCGGGCGGGGGCCGCCGAGGCTGACGAGCGGCTGGCCCGCGGCGAGCCGGTGGGGCCGCTGCACGGTCTTCCGCACGCGTTCAAGGACACCCACGAGGTGGCGGGCTGGCGCACGACGTTCGGGTCGCCGTTGCGGGAGACCTACGTGCCCAAGCGGGACGACCTGGTGGCCGAGCGGATCCGCGGCGCCGGGGTGGTGACCATCGGCAAGACCAACGTGCCGGAGTGGGCGGCGGGGTCGCACACGTTCAACCCGATCTTCGGCACCACCCGGAACCCCTACGACCTGACCCGGTCCGCCGGTGGGTCGAGCGGGGGAGCCGCGGCTGCGCTGGCGAGCGGGATGGTGCCGCTGGCGGACGGCAGCGACATGGGCGGCTCGCTGCGCAACCCGGCGTCGTTCAACAACGTCGTCGGCCTGCGGCCGAGCCCAGGACGGGTGCCGAACTGGCCGACCACGAACGCCTGGGAGCTCATGTCCGTGGGAGGCCCGATGGCGCGCAACGTCGAGGACCTGGCCCTGCTGCTGTCGGTGCTCGCCGGACCGTCGCGACGGGCGCCGCTGTCGCTGGAGACGCCCGGCTCGGCGTTCGCGCCGCCGGTGCACGGTGACCTGGCCGGCGTACGCGTCGCCCTCTCCGTCGACCTCGGCGGCACGTTCCAGGTCGACCACGCGGTCGCGGACGTGATCCGTGCGCAGGCCGCCGTGTTCGAGGCGCAGGGGGCCGGTGTCGAGGACGCGCACCCGGTGCTGCACAGCGCCGACGCGGCGTTCCGGACCCTGCGGGCCTGGGTGTTCCAGTACCGCTTCCGCACGCTGCTCGAGAAGCGGCCCGACGGCTTCAAGCCGTCGCTGCGCGACAACATCCTGCTCGGCGCCGACCTCACCGGCGGCGACGTCGCCAAGGCCTACCAGCAGCTCACGTCCATCCAGGACCGGATGCGTGCGTTCTTCGAGACCTACGACGTGCTGGCCCTCCCGGTGAGCCAGGTGCCGCCGTTCAGCGCCGACGAGGAGTACCCCGCCGCCATCAACGGCGAGCCCCAGGCGACGTACCTCGACTGGATGAGGTCGGCGTACCTCATCACCGTCACCGGCTGCCCGGCGATCTCCGTGCCCGCGGGCTTCACGCCCGAGGGGTGGCCGGTGGGCATCCAGCTGGTCGGCCCCGCCCGCAGCGAGCGGCGGCTGCTGGAGATCGCGCGCGCCTTCGAGCAGGCCACTCGCGTGGGTGACCGGCGACCCACGATCGGAGCCAGCACATGACCCGCCGCATCCGGATCGGCATCGACACCGGCGGCACGTTCACCGACGTGGTGGCCGTCGACGAGGAGTCGGGCGAGCTCGCGGTCACCAAGACGCCGTCGACGCCGAGCGACCCGGCGGTCGGCTTCATGACCGGCGTGCACAAGGTGCTCGACGCGCTCGGCCTGACCGGCGACGCGGTCTCGGCGGTCAGCCACGGCACCACGGTCGCCACCAACAAGCTGCTCGAGGGCAAGGTCGAGAACCTCGGCTTCGTCACGACCGAGGGCTACGAGTTCATGCTGGAGATCGCCCGGCAGTCGGTGCCGGACAGTTACGGCAACTCGTACTTCTGGGTGAAGCCCGATCGGATCGTCCCCGCCCACCGGGTCAAGACCGTCGGCGGGCGGCTCGCCGTCGACGGGTCGGAGATCCGGCCGTTCGACGAGGACCGCGCCGTCGAGGTGGCGCGGTGGTTCCGCGACCAGGGCATCAACACGCTGGGCGTCTGCTTCCTGCACGCGTACGTCGACGACACCCACGAGCGCGCGATGCGCGACGTGCTCGCACGCGAGCACCCCGATGCGGTCGTGTCGATCAGCAGCGAGGTGCTGCGGGAGTACCGCGAGTACGAGCGGGCCGTCACCACGCTCGTCGATGCCGCGGTGAAGCCGAACATCCGCTCCTACGTCGCCAACATCGCCGCCCACCTCGACTCGCTTGCGGGGGCCCGCCCGGCCGGCCTCCCCGACGACGCGGCGGCGACCGAAACCATCCGGCGCTTCGCGCCTCCCGCCAGACCCATCCTCCGTCGCCGCCGCCCCCTCGGAGCCCGGCCGGCGCCCCCCAGGAGCACGGTCAGAGCATCCCCTTCTACGTGATGAAGTCGAACGGCGGCGTGCTGTCGGCGGAGGAGGTCGTCGACCAGCCGATCACCACCGTGCTGTCCGGGCCGGCCGCCGGCGCGCTCGGGGCCGCGGTGGTGGCGGAGGCGGCGGGCTTCCCGCATGGTGGTCACCTGCGACGGCGGCGGTACGTCGACCGACGTGACCGTCGTGATCGACGGGCAGCCGGCGCTCACCACCGAGGGGAACGTCGGCGCCTACCCGAGCAAGATCCCGATGATCGACGTGGTGACCGTCGGCGCGGGCGGTGGTTCGATCGCGTGGATCTCGCCCGAGGGCACGCTCAAGGTCGGGCCGCAGAGCGCGGGCGCCGACCCGGGGCCGATCTGCTACGGCAAGGGCGGCAGCGAGCCGACGATCACCGACGCGCACGTGCTGCTGGGCCGGATCCCGCCGCACCTGCTCGGCGGGGAGGTGCCGCTCGACGTGGACCTCGCGGCGGCAGGGCATGGACGCGCTGGCGGGGAAGCTGGGGCTCTCCCGCGAGCGGTGCGCCACCGGCGTCCTGGAGATCTCGGCGTGGAACCAGGCCAACGCGCTGCGCCAGGTCACGGTCAAGCGCGGCCTCGACGTCCGCGACTTCACGATGGTGACGTTCGGCGGCTCGGGGTCGCTGCTCGCCTGCCGGCTCGTCGACATCCTCGGGCTCGACGGGGTGCTGGTGCCGCTCAACCCTGGCAACCTGTCGGCCTACGGCCTGCTCACGGTCGACGTACGCAACGACTACGTGCAGACCGCGGTCACCAAGGCCAGCGCGCTCGACGTCGCCGCCGTGCAGGAGGTGTACGACGTCCTGGCCGGCCGGGCCGACGCGGCGCTGGAGCGCGAGGGGTTCGCGGAGGGGGAGCGGGTGTTCCTGCGGACCGCGGACGTGCGCTACTTCGGGCAGGCCTACGAGGTCCGGGTCGACGTGCCCGACGGCCCCGTCACCGCCGACCTGGCGGCGAAGGTGGCCGACAGGTTCCACGACGAGCACCGGGCGCTCTACGGCTACGACTTCCGGCACGACACGCGGCAGGAGGTGGAGTGGGTGAACCTCCGGGTGACCGGGGTCGGCCCGATCCGCAAGCCGTCGCTGCGCGAGGTCGAGGACGGCCGGGGCATCGAGGGCGCGCGGACCGGCACCCGCCGGGTCTACTTCGACGACTGGGTCGACGCCGACGTGTTCGACCGGGCCCGGCTCGGCGCCGGCGACGTCGTCGAGGGCCCCGCCGTCCTGGAGGAGTTCTCCTCGACCGTGCCGCTGCACCCCGGCTTCACCGCCCGCGTCGACGCCCACGGCAACCTCGTGATCAGGAGGGCCCCATGACCGAGTTGTCAGGCGCTCACGTCGCCGGAGCAACGTCAACGCCTGACAACTCGGCGGCGGCGGACCCGGTGCTCACCGAGATCGTGGAGGGCTACCTCGCGTCGGTGGAGCAGGAGGTCGAGACCGCGATCGGCCGGACGTCGCGCAGCCCGATGATCCGGGACGCGCACGACTTCCGGGCCGGCATCCACGACCGGAGGCTGCGCAAGCTCACCGGCCGGTCGTACTCCGCGCTCGTGCACCCCGTGGTCCGCGACTACCCGCTGGAGACGATGCGGCCGGGCGACGTGTTCTTCCACAACGACGTGTACCTCTCCGAGGGCGGCATCGGGCACCTGCCCGACCTGTGCGTGACGGCGCCGGTGTTCCACGACTCCGGTGACGGGCCGGAGGTCGTCGCGTTCGTGCAGGCGTTCGGCCACCACGACGACATCGGCGGCGCCGTACCCGGCTCGATGCCGAGCAGCGCCACCAGCGTCTTCGAGGAGGGGCTGATGGTCCCGCCGATCCGGCTGTGGGACGCGGGCGTGCCCAACGAGGCGGCGCTGAGGATCATGACCCGCAACAGCCGGATGCCCGAGTCGCTCGCGGCCGACCTGGACGCCGAGTGCTCGGCCTGCCTGATGGGCGCGCGGCGGATGGCCGAGCTGTTCGAGAGGTACGGCCGCGCCACCGTCGAGGCCTGCTTCGACGCGGTGCTCGACAAGACGACCGAGACGTTCCGGCGGGAGATCCTGTCGAAGATCCCGGTGGGGGAGTACGTCTGGGAGGACTACGCCGAGCACGACGGTGTCGACGAGCCGCGGCTGCACACGCAACGGATCACGATGACCCGCACCCCGGCCGACGACCCCGGCGGGGAGCGGCTGATCCTCGACTTCCACGGCACCGCCCCGCAGGCGAAGGGACCGATCAACCACTGCGGCGACTACGCCGGCGGCAACTTCCTGAAGAAGTGGCTCGCGCCGATCCTGCGCAACCTCGCCGACACCCCCGAGCGGATGGCCGAGCTCGACGTCAACGAGGGGGTGGTGCCGCTGATCGAGATGCGGTTCCCGCCGCCGGGCACGCTGCTGACGCCGGTGTTCCCGGCCCCCACGAACGCCCGCACGTTCGTGATCCTGCGGCTGCTCGGCGTGCTCGCCGGCGTGGTCGCCAAGGCCGTGGACGGGAACATGCCGGCCGACCAGGAGACGATCCGCTACACCGGCGTGTACGGCGAGGGGGCCGACGGTGCGCCGTACCTCATGCGGGAGGTGCTCGGCGGCGGCTCCGGCGGGCGGCCGTACGCCGACGGCGAGGACACCATCCACGTCGTGCCCGACTCGCGGAACCTGCCGACCGAGTTCAGCGAGTCGCGCTTCCCGTTCGTGGTCGAGCGACTCGGCCTCGCCGTCGACAGCGGCGGCGCCGGCCGGCACCGCGGCGGCCTCGGCTACGAGAAGCACATCCGGATGCTCAAGGACGCGCACTTCATGTCCATCGCGGACCGGTCGATCCTGTCCTGCTGGGGTGTCCGCGGCGGCAAGGCCGGACGCCCGTTCC
The DNA here is from genome assembly GCA_963827435.1 of uncultured Actinomycetota bacterium. Classification (GTDB taxonomy): domain Bacteria; phylum Actinomycetota; class Actinomycetes; order Propionibacteriales; family Nocardioidaceae; genus Nocardioides_B. The sequence continues at coordinate 32,819 of CAWHAU010000005.1, read as the reverse complement.
AGGTGACCATCGACCCCGGCGGGCCGCGCGAGCGCGAGGTCGACGCCCTCGCCGACGCCGAGCCGGTGCGCGCGGGCGAGGTCATCCGCATCCGGACGACGGGCGGGGGAGGCTGGGGCGACTCGCTGGAGCGTCCCTACGACGAGGTCGCGCGCGACGTGCTCTGGGGCAAGGTGTCGCCCGAGGGCGCGCGCGACGACTACGGCGTCGTGGTCGGCGGCCCGGCCGACGCGCCGGAGGTCGACGAGACCGCCAGTGACGCCCTGCGCGAAGACCTGCGCGCGGCCCGCGGCGAGCAGCCGTTCTTCGACCGCGGCCCCGGCTACGCCCGGCTCGCCGCGGGTGCCACCAGCGCTGCCGTGGACTGGCTGTCGTGACGCCCCGCGCCCCCGCTGTAACGCGGGGTTATGGACGCTCCACACGCGGCATACCGCTGGCAATGGGTCCACAGCACCGGCGGAGCCGCGCATGAGGCTGACCGTCATCACGGGCGGGGGTCGCGGCATCGGGGCGGCGACCGCGCTCCGGCTCGCCGCCGACGGCCACGACCTGGTGCTCGGCTACGTCCGCGACGTCGGCGCCGCCGAGACCACCGCCGAGCGGGTGCGCGCGCTGGGCGTGAGCTGTCGACCGGTCCGCTGCGACGTCACCGACGAGCACGACGTGGACCGCCTCTTCGACGCGGCGGCCGAGCTGGGGCAGGTCACCGGCGTCGTCAACAACGCCGGCTCGACGCTGCACCTCGGCGACCTGGGGGACACCCCCGTCGAGGTCGTACGGCGCGTGATCGACGTCAACCTCGTCGGCGCGATCCTGGTCGCCCGCCGGGCGGTCCGCGACCTGACCGCCGGCGGCGCGATCGTCAACGTCTCGTCGGCGGCGGCCACGCTGGGGTCGCCGCACGAGTACGTCCACTACGCCGCCGCCAAGGCCGGCGTCGACGCCCTCACGCACGGCCTGGCCCAGGAGGTGGCCGCGCGTGGCATCCGGGTCAACGGCGTCGCACCTGGCATCGTGCGCACCGAGATCCACGCGGCCGCGGGCGACCCCGGCCGGCTCGACCGGGTGGCGCCGAACGTGCCGGTCGGCCGGGTCGGCGAGCCGGAGGAGGTCGCCGAGGCGGTCGCGTGGCTGCTCGGAGACAGCTGTCCCTACGCGACGGGAGCGACGTTGAGAGTGGCAGGCGGACGATGAGGGTGCTGCTGGCGCTCGGCGGGAACGCGATGACCGCCGCCGACGGAGGCGCCCGGCCCGAGGACCAGATCGCGGCGGCGAAGGTCGCGATGCGCAGCGTGGCCGAGCTGGTCGCCAGCGACATCGACGTGGTCGTCACGCACGGCAACGGCCCGCAGGTCGGGAACCTCCTGGTCAAGAACGAGATCGCCGCGTCCGTCGTGCCGCCGGTGCCGCTGGACTGGTGCGGCGCGCAGACGCAGGCCACGCTGGGCTTCGTGCTGATGAACGCGCTCGACGACGCGCTGCGCCACCGCGGCGTGCAGCGCCCGAGCGCGACCGTGGTGACCCGGACCCTCGTGGACGCCGGCGACCCCGGGTTCACCAGGCCGACCAAGCCGATCGGGAGGTACCTCCCGGCCGCCGAGGCCGAGGTGCTCGTGGAGCACGGCGAGACCTGGGAGGACCGCGGCGAGCGCGGGTGGCGCCGCGTCGTCGCGTCGCCCGAGCCGCGGGAGATCCTCGACGCGGCCGCGGTGCACGCGCTGGTCGATGCCGGTTACGTGGTCGTCGCGAACGGCGGTGGCGGCATCCCGGTGGTGCGCGAGGACGGCAGCCTGCGCGGCGTGGAGGCCGTCATCGACAAGGACCTCGGTGCCGCGCTGCTCGCCCAGACCGTCGACGCCGACGTCCTCGTGGTGGCGACCGACGTCCCCAACGCCGTGCTGCGGTTCGGCACCCCCGACGCGGAGCCGCTCGGCCGGGTCGACGTACGACGGATGCGGGCGCTCGCCGCCGAGGGGCACTTCGCCAGCGGCTCGATGGGGCCCAAGGTCGAGGCGGCCTGCCGGTTCGTCGAGCAAGGCGGCTCCCGCGCCGTGATCACCGACCTCGCCAACATCCTCGACGCCGTGGCCGGCGAGACCGGCACCGTCGTCGTACCCGACCACGGCTGATCGAGCCTGTCGAGATCACACAAAGGAGAGAGCAATGCCCGAGCCCATCGAGGTCCGCAAGGTCCCGATCCTGTCCGTGTCCGACGCGAGCGGCCTCGCCGACCTGATCGACGAGGGCGTGCTCGAGGCCGACCGGGTGATCGCCGTGATCGGCAAGACCGAGGGCAACGGCGGCGTCAACGACTACACCCGGATCATCGCCGACCGGGCGTTCCGGGAGGTGCTGGTCGCCAAGGGCAGCCGCACCGCCGAGGAGGTCAAGCAGGTCCCGATCGTCTGGTCCGGCGGCACCGACGGCGTGATCAGCCCCCACGCCACGGTCTTCGCGACGCTCGACCCGGCGAAGGCCGAGCAGACCGACGAGCCGCGGCTCACCGTCGGCTTCGCGATGAGCGAGGTGCTGCTGCCCGAGGACATCGGCCGGGTGGCGATGGTCGAGAAGGTCGCGGAGGCCGTGAAGGTCGCGATGGAGCGGGCCGGTATCACCGACGTCGCCGACGTGCACTACGTGCAGACCAAGACGCCGCTGCTGACCATCCACACGATCCGCGACGCGAAGAGTCGCGGGAAGTCCGTGTGGACCGAGCACACCCACGAGTCGATGGACCTCTCCAACGGGTGTACGGCGCTGGGCATCGCCGTGGCGCTCGGCGAGATCGACATGCCGACCGACGCCGACGTGATGCACGACCGGTCGCTGTTCTCGTCGGTTGCGTCCTGTTCCTCCGGCGTCGAGCTCGACCAGGCCCAGGTCGTCGTGGTCGGCAACGCCCGCGGGGTTGGCGGCCGCTACCGGATCGGGCACTCGGTGATGGACGACGCCCTCGACGCCGACGGCATCTGGGAGGCGATCAAGGACGCCGGTCTCGACCTGCCCGACCGGCCGCACACGTCCGACCTGCAGGGCCGGCTCGTGAACGTCTTCCTCAAGTGCGAGGTCAGCCAGGACGGCCAGGTGCACGGCCGCCGCAACGCGATGCTCGACGACTCCGACGTGCACTGGCACCGGCAGATCAAGTCCGCCGTCGGTGGCGTCACCGCCGCGGTCACCGGCGACCCGGCCGTGTTCGTGTCCGTCTCCGCCGCCCACCAGGGTCCCGACGGCGGTGGCCCGGTCGCCGCGATCGTCGACCTCGGGGACGACCCGACCGGCTACGTCCCGCCCGCCTCCCGCTGACCTGGCGCGTCTGGTTGTCCCAAAGACGCTGACTTGGCGCGTTTGGTGACGGACATCGCCAAACACGCCAAGTCAGCGGCTGAAAGGCCGCCAGATGCGCCAAGTCAGCTCAGAGGGCGCGGATGCCCCAGGACGCCGAGTGCTCGTCGCCGTCGGACCCCGCGGGGGAGAGCACGACGAGCGACTCACCCGAGTTGAAGGCGTTCGGCGGTGCCGTCATCGGCTCGACGGCCAGCGACTCACGGGCGTGCGCGGGCAGCGCGTCCCCGGTGAACAGCTGCAGGTACGAGTGCTTCGCGTCCGCCCACAGCGCCACCCCCTCGTCGGCCGCCGGGTCGCGGAGCTGCACCTCGACGCGGCCGTCGGGCCCGCGGGTCAGGTCGGTGAACGCGGTGTCCATCGACGTCTGCCGCAGCGGCCGCGCCATCCGGAAGTCCAGGTCGGTGTCGCGGACGTCCTCGCGTCCCGTCGGGATCATGAGGTCGTCGGTCACCAGCCGGGTCGCGGCCGGAAGCGTCAGCTCCCAGTCGTCGACGCGGCCGGGGCCGGCGACCAGGTACGGGTGCGCCCCCAGCGCGTACGGCGCCGCCGCCGGGCTCAGGTTCGTCGCCGTCACGGTCACCGTCAGGCCGTCCGCGGACAGGTCGTAGAGCGCGTGCAGGTCCAGCGTCCACGGGTACCCGGGCCGGGCCATCAGCCGCAGCACCAGCGACGCCGAGTGCGTCGTCATCTCCTCCGGGGTCCACGCCGCCCAGCGCGCCAGGCCGTGGATGGCGTTGCCGCGCTCCCGCTCGTCGACCGGGGGCCGGTGCTCGGTCCCCTCGAAGGTGTACGTCGCCCCCGCGACCCGGTTCGGCCACGGGGCCAGCAGCTGTCCCCGCCCCGAGGACGCGCTCCGGTCCTCCGGGAAGCCGAGGACGAGCGGACGCCCGTCGTACTCGAGCTCGCGGAGGCCCGCCCCGCACTCCGTCACCACGGCGCGGTAGCCGCCCCCGCTGATCTCGAACTGGTCTCCGCTCGGCGCCACCATGGCGCACACCCTGCCAGACGAGCGCGAAAACCGGGTGCGACGCCGACACGTGCGCCCTACCCTCGCCCGGTGGAGATCCGCCAGCTGAGCACCGACGACATCCCCGACTGGGCCGCGCTCCTCGCGGCGATCGAGGCCGTCGACCAGACCGGCGAGCACTACGGCGAGGCCGACCTCGCCGAGGAGATGGCCAACCCGGACGTCGAGGTGGGCAAGGACTTCCTCGGCGCGTACGACGGAGCGGCCCTCGTCGGCTACGCGAGCGTGATGCCACGCGGCGAGGCGGAAGGTGCGTTCAAGGTGCACGTGCAGGGCGCCGTGCACCCGGACCGCCGTGGCGAGGGCATCGGCACCCTGCTGGCGAACGCGATGGTCGAGCGGGGCCTCGCGGCCGGTCGCGAGCGCAGCAGCGACCTGCCGGTGCGGCTGACCACGACGGGGATGACGTCCAACGAGGCGCAGGCCGACCTGCTCACGCGTCTCGGGATGCAGGGCCAGCGCTGGAACTTCGTGATGCGCACCGCCCTCGACGACCTCGGCCCCGAGCTGCCGCTCGCCGAGGGGTACCGCTTCGTCCCCTACGACGAGTCCCTGGGCGACGCGGTGCTCGACGCGCACAACGCGGCGTTCGGCGGGCACCACCCGAACTTCACGCCGTGGACGCCGGCGATGTGGAAGCAGTGGGTCACCGGCAGCCACTCGTTCCGGCCGGCCACCAGCGTCGTGGTGATGCCCGAGGGTGAGGACACGGTCGTCGGCTACGTGACCACCCACGAGTGGGAGGCCTACCAGCAGGCCACCGGCCGCCGGGAGGCCTACGTCGCGAAGGTCGGCGTCCTCGAGGGGCACCGCGGCCGCGGCATCGCCGGCGCGCTGCTCAGCCACTGCCTGCGGCTCTACGCCGAGGCCGGCTACGACGAGGCGTCGCTCGACGTGGACTCGGAGAACCCCACCGGCGCGCTGGGCGTCTACCAGCGGGCCGGCTTCGAGGTCGAGAGCCGCTGGACCAACTACTTCCTGACCGTGCCCTGACCCTGTCGTGGCTCAGGACGTCGGCGGCTCCGCGAACCCTCCGGTCTGACCGTCGACGGCCAGGTCGGCGCGCGCCTCGGTGCGTTCGCGGTCGAACATCGTGTCCTCCTCCAACCGCCAGGACAGCCAGTGCTGACGCATGCCCTCGCCGTCGCGGGCCAGCCCGCGGGCCAGGCGTACGTCGCGGGGCGCCCCGACCCACACCAGGCAGGTGATGACGTCGTCGTACGTCGCAGCACCCGACCCGACCCCCTCGACCACGAGCACGTCGCAGGGCGGGACCTGGTGCTCCTCGGCGTAGGCGCCGAGCTCCCAGTCGTAGCGGCGGTAGCGCCCGGCCTCTCCGGCCCGCAGCGGGTCGACGACCGACTCCGCGAACGTCGCCATCCCGTCCTTGAGGCCGGCCCAGCCGGCGTACACGTCGTCCATGTGCACCAGCTGCACGGTGGCGCCGGCGTCGCGCAGGCACTCGACGAGGGCGCCGGCCAGGGTCGTCTTGCCGGAGCCCGCCGGGCCGTCCACGCAGACGAGCCGGCCGGTCCCCAAGGTGGGCTGGGCGGCCAGCACCCAGGCGGCGACGACGGCCGCGGTGTCCGCGCTCACCAGGCGTTCCCGGTGCCGCGGTAGGTCGGGACGGTCTCGACGATCTCGTTGCCCCGCAGCAGGTGCGCGTCGAGGACGTGCTCGGCCACCTCACCGGACTTGGCGTGCCGGAACCACACCAGCTCGCCGACCAGCAGGGCCGAGGCACCGGGGCCGCCCAACGGGGTCTGCACCTCGCCGGCCCCCTCGAGGCCGGTCAGGTGCAGGCCCGGCGGCGCCCAGGGCACCGGCAGCCGGTCACGGCCCGCAGGCCCCGACGCGACCAGGCCGCCGCCGGCGACGGTGGCCACGTGCCCGGAGGGACGGCGGACGACGGGGAGCCCGAAGTAGGCGGCCGGCAACGGCCGGAACGACCGGTAGTGGTCGAAGAGCCCGGGCACCAGCAGCCCGGAGCCGGCGGTGAGCTCGGTGACCGCCGGGTCGGCGGCCGAGGTCTCCAGCGATCCGGAGCCGCCGGCGTTCCAGAACTCCAGGTCGGCGACCTCGTGCAACGCGGAGGCGATCTCGGCGCGGCGGTCGGCCAGCTGCGCGACGGACGCCTTCTTCACCGAGCGGACCGCGGCCGAGCGGAACCGGTGCCGTGGCACCTCGTCGGGCACCCCGGCCACCTGGCCCTCGTAGGTCATCACCCCGACCAGGCGGAGCCCGTCGCGTCGCTCGACCTCGCGGGCCAGCTCCACCGCGTCGGCCGCGTCGGCGAGCGGGGAGCGCTTCGGCCCGAGGTGCGCGGGGCCCAGGTGCAGGCCCGCGTCGACGTCGAGCGCCAGCCGCACCGACGCGCCGGCCGGTCGTACGGAGTCGAGCAGGTCGAGCTGTCGCACGTCGTCGACCATCAGGGTGACCGCGGCCCGGGCAGCCTCGGAGGTCGCCAGCCGCTCGAGGCCGACGAGGTCGACGGTCGGGTAGCCCATCACGATGTCGTCGCTGACGCCCTGCTCGCACAGCCACAGCGCCTCGCGCAGCGAGTAGGCCAGCACCCCCGCGAAGCCCGTCGTCGCCAGCGCCCTCTCGATCAGTGCCGGGACGCGCAGCGACTTGGTGGCGACCCGCACCGGCTTGCCGCCGGCCCGGCGGGCCAGGTCGGCGGCGTTGGCGTCGAAGGCGTCGAGGTCCACGACGTACGTCGGGGTCGACGGCTGCTCCGGCAGGGCCGCCACCGCGCCGTTGAGCCGGGCATGCAGACGGTGCCGCGCCACCTGGGCGGCGAGGTCGTTGCGCCTCACTGGATGCCGTGCTTCCGGAGGATCGCCTCGATGTCGTCCATGTCGTCGTCATCGGCAGCGCCCTTGGTGGCCGGCGGCCGGGCGGGCGGCGTCGACCGGTCGGCCGGCAGCGACTTCCCCTTCGTCCCGTGCTTCGTCCGGCCGCCCACGCCCCGGCTGCGCATCGCGGCGCTCACCCCGAACAGCACGGCCGAGACGCCGGCCAGCACGATGCCCGCCCAGACCACCGGGCTGAACACCAGCCGGACCGCCCAGCTCGCGACCTCGTCGCCGAGGTTCCACGCCAGCCGCAGGGTGCCGGTCAGCCCGGCGGCTGCCGGCAGGAGGGACCAGGCGATCCCACGCAAGCCGGAGGCCGCGCCGCGCCGTCGCCACAGCAGCACGCTGAGCAGCAGGCCGACGACGCTGAGCGTGACGCCCAGCGCCTGCCAGGTCGAGGAGTCGATGCCGTCCACGCACTCAGCCTAGGCCGCACCCGGGTCGGCGCGCCCCTCCGACGTACCCGACGAAACCGGCACACCCCCGGCGTTGCAACGGCGGGGGTGTGCCAGATTCCCTGGGGACCCAGGGAATCTGGCGGCCCTCCTGTCCGGAAGGATGGCGGGATGCGCAGCATCCCCGACCCCGGCTTCCCCGACGACACCGGCGAGGCGCCGGTGGAGGTCACCGCGGCCCTCGCGGCGTACGACGCGGCCCCGGACGCCCTGCACGAGGCGACCCTCCAGGTCCTCCAGGACGCGCGGCTGCTCGTCCCGGTGGTGGCGGTGCTCGGCGAGGTCGAGCACGACGAGGCCGGGCTGGCCCACGACAAGTCCAGCGACATGGCGACGGTGCTGATGCAGGGACACGACGGCCGCACTGCGCTGCTGGCGTTCACGGGCAGCGACGCGCTGCGCCGGTGGGACCCGGAGGCCCGGCCGGTGCCGGTGCCCGCCCGCCGGGCGGCCGAGGCCGCCGTGCAGGACGGCGCAGCGGCCCTGGTCGTCGACGTGGCCGGGCCGGTGATGTTCGTCGTGGAGACCGACGACCTGCACGAGCTCGCCCAGGGGCACACCCTGGTCGAGCTCGAGGGGATCAGCGCCCGCTACGGGTGGGTGAGACCGGCCCCGTGAGCTTCTCGCCCGGGCCCTCGCCCGGCGCGTCCGGCACCTCGGAGGCCTCGCGGAACGCGAGCTGCAGGCTGCGCAGCCCGTCGCGCAGCGGGGCGGCGTGGTGGTGACCCAGGCGCGGCGCCCCCGCCGTCACCAGCCCGGCCAGCGCCTCGATGAGCGTGCGGGCCTCGTCGAGGTCCTGGTGCTCGGGCAGGTCCTCGGCGAGCCCCAGGTTCACCGCGGCGGCGCTCATCAGGTGCAGGGCGGCCGTGGAGACGATCTCGAGCGCCGGCACCTCGGCGATGTCGCGGGCCGACTCGGGGGAGGGGGCGTGGGTCATGCGCACCAGGGTCGCACCCGGGCTCGCTCGATGTGCATCCAGGGGCCCCGGCACGGTACCCTTGTCGTTGACCGATCTGTCGGGTCGGCCGACTGTGCGGCCCGGAGGGAATATCCGGGACGCGCCGCTGGTTGAGTCCGACGAGATCTGACAAGCGGAGATCCTGTCTCCCACCCGCACCGACCGTCGAGGTCGTCGGGTCCGGTCCCGAGGAGCACGGCGCTCGCGCCGTGCTCGTCGTGTGGCGTCGTTCCCTCGGGGGGAGGGCGTCGTGACGGGCTTCCGCTTGGCATGGTGGAGGCCCTTTTTCGTTCCCGGGTCCCCGCCTCAGGTCACTCACCACACGACCACATGGAGGACCCATCAGCACGGAGCTGAGAATCAACGACCGGATCCGGGTGCCGGAAGTCCGGCTCGTTGGCCCCAACGGCGAGACCGTCGGGATCGTGCCGACCGACCAGGCGCTGAAGCTGGCGCAGGAGGCCGACCTCGATCTCGTGGAGGTGGCGCCCACTGCGCGACCGCCGGTCTGCAAGCTCATGGACTACGGCAAGTTCAAGTACGAGAACGCCCAGAAGGCGCGCGAGGCACGTCGGAACCAGACGAACGTCATCATCAAGGAGATGAAGCTTCGTCCGAAGATCGACGCCCACGACTACGAGACCAAGAAGGGTCACGTGGTGCGCTTCCTGAAGGCGGGCGACAAGGTGAAGATCACGATCATGTTCCGCGGTCGTGAGCAGCACCGCCCGGAGCTCGGTTTCCGGCTCCTGCAGCGCCTCGCCGAGGACGTCACCGAGCTGGGCTTCGTCGAGAGCTCGCCGAAGCAGGACGGCCGCAACATGATCATGGTGCTCGGACCGCACAAGAAGAAGTCCGAGGCCAAGATCGAGGTGCAGGCCGCCAAGGCCGAGCGGGCCGCCGAGCGGGCCGCCGAGCGCGAGGCGGAGCACGCCGAGCGGACGGCGACCGCGCCGACCGCTCCGGAGGACAAGAAGCCCCGTCGCCGCTCCGAGAACCTCGACCCGGACATGTGACGCGCCGGCCCCGCAAGGGGCCGGCCCCCAGAACGACCACGAAGAAGACAGAGACAAAGGACAACTCATGCCGAAGAACAAGACGCACTCGGGCGCCAGCAAGCGGTTCCGGGTGACCGGCTCGGGCAAGATCCGTCGCCAGAAGGCCGGCCTGCGCCACAACCTGGAGCACAAGGCGTCCAAGGTGACCCGCCGGATGAGCGGCACCACCGAGGTCTCCAAGGCGGACAACGCCAAGGTCAAGAAGCTCCTCGGTCGCTGAGCCCTCGCTCACGCCTGAGTCCCCGATTTCGAGAAGCATCAAGGAGTAACAAGTGGCACGCGTCAAGCGGGCGGTCAACGCCCACAAGAAGCGCCGGGTAACCCTCGAGCGCGCGTCCGGCTACCGCGGTCAGCGCTCGCGCCTCTACCGCAAGGCCAAGGAGCAGGTCACCCACTCGCTGGTCTACAGCTACCGTGACCGCAAGGCCAAGAAGGGCGACTTCCGCAAGCTGTGGATCCAGCGGATCAACGCAGCGGCCCGCGCCAACGGGATCACCTACAACCGCTTCATCCAGGGCCTCAAGGCCGCGGGTGTCGAGGTGGACCGCAAGATCCTGGCCGACCTGGCCGTCAACGACGCGCCGGCCTTCGCCGCCCTCGTCGAGACCGCCAAGGGCGCGCTGCCCGACGACGTCAACGCCCCGCGCGTCGAGGCGTCCGCCTGACCAGCACCCCTCCCGGTCGTCCGGTCGACCGTGCGCCAGAGCGCGCGGACGACCGGACGACCGAGTCGTTTCTGGGGGTGCGCAGCGGCCGGGTCAAGACCGCCCGCAAGCTCACCCGCCGGGCGACCCGCGCGGAGCACCGGCTGTTCCTGGCCGAGGGCCCGCAGGCCGTCCGTGAGGCGCTGGCCCGTCCCGGCTGCGTGCGCGAGGTGTTCGCCGCCGCGGGCGCACAGCCCGAGCTGGCCGCCACCGCCGCCGCGGCGGGCGTGCCGTGGCTGCTGGTCGACGAGGCGGCCCTCGCCTCGCTGACCGAGACCGTCTCCCCGCAGGGCGTGGTGGCCGTCTGCCGGTTCCTGGACGTGCCCCTGTCCGACGTACTCCGGGAGCGGCCGCGTCTTCTCGCGGTGTGCGCGGACGTCCGCGACCCGGGCAACGCCGGCACCGTGATCCGTTGTGCGGACGCCGCCGGCGCCGGGGGAGTCGTGCTGACCGGCTCCTCGGTCGACCCCTACAACGGCAAGGCCGTCCGGGCGTCCGTCGGCTCGTTGTTCCACCTGCCGCTCGCCCTCGACCCGCGTACGACGGACGTGGTGGCCGCCCTGCAGGCCGACGGCGTGACCGTGCTCGCGGCCGACGGCGCGGGGGAGACCGACCTCGACGACGCCGCCGACGAGGGGCTGCTGACGCGGCCGACCGCCTGGCTGTTCGGCAACGAGGCCTGGGGCCTGCCCGGCGACGATCGCCGCGCTGGCCGACCACCGGGTCCGGATCCCGATCCACGGCCGGGCCGAGAGCCTCAACCTGGCCACCGCGGCCGCCGTCTGCCTCTACGCCTCGGCCCGGGCGCAGCGCCGTCCCACGGACTGAACGCATCGGACGCGGCCGGAGCCGCAACTGCGGGCGAAGGGGACTAGCCTGACCCCATGACGCCGGGGGCTGACGACCTGCTCGACTCGCTACCGGACGGCGTGGTGGTCGCAGACGCCCACGGCACCGTCACCGCCCTCAACTCCGCGGCCGCCCGACTGCTCCGGGTCCCCGACGGCATCGGCAAGCACCTGTCCGACGTGGTGCTGCTCCAGGACCGCGCCGGCAACAGCTGGTTCGCCTGCACCGAGCCCTACGCCGGAATCGTCACCCGCACCCACCTCACCGAGCAGGCGTGGTTCCTCTCCGACGGGACCGAGCTGCTGATCACCGCCCGGATCGTCCGCGACGGGCCACGCAGCCCGGTGGACGCGGTGACTGTCTCCCTGCGCTCGGCCCGGGCCCGCGAGCGGCTCGACCGGGAGCGGTCCGACCTGGTCGCCACCGTCGCCCACGAGCTGCGCTCGCCGCTCACCGGCGTCAAGGGCTTCGTCGCCACGCTGCTGTCCAAGTGGGACAAGCTCAACGACGACCAGAAGAAGATGATGCTCGAGACGGTCAACGCCGACGCGGACCGGCTCACCCGTCTCATCGCGGAGCTGCTCGACGTGGCCCGCATCGACACCGGCCGGCTCTCCCTCTACCCGCGCCCCCTGGACTTCCAGGCCGCGGTCGGACGGGTGGTCGCCTCCGTCCAGGCCGGCACCGGCCGGGAGATCGCGTTCGCCGTCGACGGCGACCTGCCCACCGTGCACGCCGACCCCGACAAGCTCGCCCAGGTCGTCACCAACCTCGTCGACAACGCCATCCGGCACGGCGAGGGACAGGTCACCCTCACCGCCTCGCCGATCCGTGAGGAGGCGTCGTACGACGGGGTGCTGCTGCACGTCGACGACGAGGGCGACGGGATCAGCCCCGACATCCGCAGCCGGGTGTTCACGAAGTTCTGGAAGCACGGCACCCGCGGGGGCTCCGGGCTGGGGATGTACATCATCCACGGGCTGGTGCACGCCCACGGCGGCTCGGTCGAGATCGACGACGCGCCCACCGGCGGCGCCCGGGTCAGCATCCTGTGGCCCGAGGCGGACCTCCGTCAGGACTAGGACGACACGTATCCCGTTCGCGGGCGCACGGTCCGGCTTCCTAGACTGTGCACGCTCCCACCGTCCCGCGAAAGGCAGCCATGTCGGGCCCGAACTCCGAGTACGACCCCGTCGAGGTCACCCCGCTCAAGGCGGACGAGGTCGAGGCGATGCGGGACGCCGCCCTCGAGGCCGTCGCGGGAGCCACGGACCTCGACGACCTGAAGCGGGTCCGCTCCGAGCACGCCGGTGACCGGTCGCCGCTCGCACTGGCCAACCGGGAGATCGGCGCGCTGCCGCCGCAGGCCCGCAAGGACGCCGGGATGCGCGTCGGCCAGGCCCGCGGTGCGGTGAACAAGGCGATCGCCGAGCGGCAGGCGGTGCTCGAGGCCGAGCACGAGACCCGGATGCTCGCCGAGGAGACCGTCGACGTGACGCTCCCGTGGGACCGCGCCCCGCAGGGGGCCCGGCACCCGCTCACCACCCTCCAGGAGCTGGTCGGCGACGTGTTCACCGCGATGGGCTGGGAGGTCGCCGAAGGCCCCGAGCTCGAGGCCGAGTGGCTCAACTTCGACGCCCTCAACCTCGGGCCCGACCACCCGGCCCGCACCATGCAGGACACCTTCTGGCTCGAGCCGGCCGACGGCGGGCTCGTGATGCGCACGCACACCTCGCCGGTGCAGGCCCGCACGATGCTGACCCGCACGCCGCCGATCTACGTGATCTGCCCCGGCCGGGTGTTCCGCACCGACGAGCTCGACGCGACGCACACCCCGGTGTTCTCGCAGGTCGAGGGCCTCGTCATCGACAAGGGCATCACGATGGCCCACCTCAAGGGCACCCTCGACCACTTCGCCCAGTCGATGTTCGGCGAGGGCATCACGACGCGCTTCCGCCCGTCGTACTTCCCCTTCACCGAGCCGTCCGCCGAGGTCGACCTGGTCTGCTTCGTCTGCCGCGGCCAGGCTCCGGCGGTCGAGACCTGCCGCACCTGCAAGGGCGAGGGCTGGATCGAGTGGGGCGGCTGCGGGGTCGTGAACCCCCGCGTGCTCGCCGCCTGCGGCATCGACGCCGAGACCTACACCGGCTTCGCGTTCGGCATGGGCCTCGAGCGCACGCTGATGTTCCGGCACGGCGTCTCGGACATGCGCGACATGGTCGAGGGCGACGTCCGGTTCACCCTCGCCTTCGGAACGGAGCTCTAGGGATGACACTTCCTGCCATGGCCTGCTGCGCGCCGCCGCGCGGGCGGCTGGACGGCGTTGTCGTCGCTCGACGATGCTCCGCATCGCCTCGCTCCTCCGCCTGGCCAGCCACTCCCCGCAACGACGCTCGCGACGGCCGAGCAGAAAGCGACATCCCCGCATGAAGGCCCCCCTGTCCTGGATCCGCGCGTACGTCGACCTGCCGGACGACGTGACGCCCGCGGACCTGGCGCACCGGCTCACCGCGCTCGGGCTCAAGCTCGAGGCGCTGGAGGCTCCGGGCGCCGACATCGAGGGACCGGTCGTCGTCGGCCGGGTCCTGGAGATGACCGCCGAGCCGCAGAAGAACGGCAAGACCATCAACTGGTGCCAGGTCGACTGCGGGCCCGACCACGGCGAGCACGGCGTCGTCTGCGGTGCTCACAACTTCGAGCCCGGTGACCTGGTCGTCGTGTCGCTGCCCGGCGCGGTGCTTCCCGGAGGTTTCGAGATCGCCGCCCGCAAGACCTACGGACACGTGTCCGACGGGATGATCTGCTCCACCCGCGAGCTCGGCACCGGCGACGATCACGGGGGGATCCTGGTCCTCGACCCGCGCATCGACGGCGAGGTGAAGCCCGGCGACGACGCGATCACGCTGCTGGGGCTGCGCGACGACGTCATCGAGTTCGAGATCAACCCCGACCGCGCCTACGCGCTGTCGCTGCGCGGCATCGCCCGCGAGTCGGCCATCGCCTACGACGTGCCGTTCCACGACCCCGCGCACCGCGACGTGCCGGCGCCCAACGACGGCGGCTACCCGGTCCGCATCGAGGCCCCCGACGGCTGCCCGGTGTTCGTGACCCGCACGGTCGTCGGCTTCGACCCGTCGGCGCCGACGCCGCGGCACATCGCCCGCCGGGTCCAGCTCGCCGGCATGCGGCCGATCTCGCTGGCCGTCGACGTCACCAACTACGTGATGCTCGAGCTCGGCCAGCCGATCCACGGCTACGACGGCGACCGGCTGGCCGGCCCGATCGTCGTACGCCGGGCGACCGAGGGCGAGAAGCTCACCACCCTCGACGACGTCACCCGCACGCTGTCGGCCGAGGACCTGCTGATCACCGACGACAGCGGCCCGATCGGCCTCGCCGGCGTCATGGGTGGCCGGACCACGGAGCTGTCGGCGTCCACGTCGCACGTCGTGATCGAGGCCGCGCACTTCGAGCCGACCACGATCTTCCGCACCGCGCGACGGCACAAGCTGCCGTCCGAGGCGTCCAAGCGGTTCGAGCGCGGGGTCGACCCGCTGCTGCCGGCCTACGCAGCCGACCGGGTGGCCCAGCTGCTCGTCGAGCACGGCGGCGGTCGGATCACCGACGGCGTCACGTACGCCGGAGCACCGCCCGTCCCGCAGCCGATCGTCGCCGACCTCGACCTGCCCGCCCGGATCACCGGCATGCCGATCGACGCAGACACCACGGTCGCGCACCTGCGCACCGTCGGCTGCACCGTCACCACCGACGGCGGCTCGCTGACGGCGCTTCCGCCGACCTGGCGGCCGGACCTCACCGACCCCTACGACCTCGTCGAGGAGGTCGCCCGGATCGTCGGCTACACGAACGTCCCGTCGGTGCTGCCGGCCGCCCCGGCCGGCGGCGGGCTGACCCGGGAGCAACGGCTCCGCCGCCGGGTCGGTTCCGCCCTCGCCGGGGCCGGGCTCGTGGAGGTGAAGTCCTGGCCGTTCGTCGGGGCCGCCGACTTCGACCGGCTCTCGCTGCCCGCCGACGACCTGCTGCGCAGCACGATCCGCGTGGCCAACCCGCTGTCGGAGGAGAAGCCCCTCCTCACCACCACGCTGCTCCCCGGCCTCCTCGAGACTGCCGCCCGCAACGTCGGCCGTGGCCTCGGGTCCGTGGGCATCTACGAGACGGCGCCGGTGTTCTTCCCGACCCCTGAGCGCCTCAAGGCGCCGATCCTGGGGGTCGAGTGGCGTCCCGACCGGGCCGACCTCGACAAGCTGATGGCCGCGGTGCCGCACCAGCCGCTGACGCTCGGGGTGGTGCTCACCGGCGAGCGCGAGGCCTCGGGCTGGTGGGGCGAGGGCCGCCCCGCCGTCTGGGCCGACGCCGTCCAGGTCGTCCGCGAGGTGGCGCGCGTCCTCCACGTCGATGTCGAGGTCGTGCAGGCCACCCGCGCGCCCTGGCACCCCGGCCGGTGCGCGCAGTTCCGTGCCGGCGGTGTCGAGCTCGGGTACGCCGGTGAGCTGCACCCGTCCGTGTGTGCCGCGTACGGCGTCCCCGCCCGCACCTGCGCGGTCGAGGTCGACCTCGAGCTCCTGATCGGGCAGGCGCCGGCCACGGTGCACCCCGAGCCGTTCTCGACGTACCCGGTCGCCAAGGAGGACGTCGCCCTGGTCGTCGACCGCGACCTGCCCGCGGCCGTGCTCGCCCAGACGCTGCGCGAGGGGGCGGGGCCGCTGCTGGAGTCGGTGCGCCTCTTCGACGTCTACGAGTCGCCGCAGATCGGCGAGGGCAAGCGGTCGCTGGCGTTCGCGCTGCGCTTCCGGGCGCCGGACCGCACGCTGACCGAGGCCGAGACCGGGGCCGCCCGCGACGCCGCCGTCGCACTGGCCGCCGAGCGGCACGGAGCCGTCCAGCGGTCCTGACCCGGCTGGCCGGCTGACCCTCGAGTCCCGGCCCACCCAAGGCCCTGCAGCTCCCTGGACACCCGCGCCGCGCTGAAGCGGCGCGGGTGTCGTCGTGCGCACCGGCCCGGTCTGGGCCATGGTTTCGAGGCGCCCGGCGCCGGGGAGGGTGACGGCATCCCCCGAACGCGCTCTTGGTCGATTATGCGGACCAACTGTATAGTCATGCACATGACGAAACGGACGGTCGCGGTCGCGGGGGCAAGTGGGTACGCCGGCGGCGAGGTCCTCCGCCTGCTGCTGACCCATCCCGACGTGGAGATCGGCGCCATCACGGCCGGCTCGAACGCGGGGGAGACGCTCGGCGCGCTCCAGCCGCACCTCGTGCCGCTGGCCGACCGGGTGCTCGAGGCGACCACCCTCGAGGTGCTGTCCGGCCACGACGTCGTGTTCCTCGGGCTGCCGCACGGCCAGTCCGCCACCCTCGCCAAGGCGCTGCCGGACGAGACGGTGGTCATCGACTGCGGCGCGGACTTCCGGCTCACCGACCCGCAGGCCTGGGAGACCTACTACGGCGGCGACCACGCCGGCTCCTGGCCGTACGGCCTGCCCGAGCTGGCCGGGCAGCGCGAGCAGCTCGCCGGCGCGACCCGCATCGCGGTCCCCGGCTGCTACCCGACCGTGTCCACGCTGGCGCTCGCCCCCGCGGTGCAGGCCGGCATCGTCGACGCGTCGCAGCTCGTCGTGGTGGCCGCCTCGGGCACGTCCGGTGCCGGGAAGGCCCCCAAGCCCAACCTGCTCGGCTCGGAGGTGATGGGGTCGGTCAGCGCGTACGCCGTCGGCGGCACGCACCGGCACACCCCGGAGATCACCCAGAACCTCTCCTCGCTGACCGACGCCGAGGTGAGGGTGTCGTTCACCCCGCTGCTGGTGCCGATGCCGCGCGGCATCCTCGCGACCTGCTCGGCGCCCACCACCGTCGGTGCGGACGAGGCCTACGCGACGTACCAGAAGGCGTACGCCGACGAGCCGTTCGTGCACCTGCTGCGCCCCGGCCAGTGGCCGCAGACGAAGTCCGTCGTCGGCTCCAACGCCGTGCACGTGCAGGTGACGGTCGACGAGTCGGCGGGCCGGCTGGTCGCGGTCGCCGCCGTCGACAACCTCGCCAAGGGCACCGGCGGCGCGGCCGTGCAGTGCATGAACCTCGCCCTCGGTCTCCCCGAGACCACCGGCCTCACCACGATCGGACTGGCTCCCTGACATGAGCGTCACCACCCCTGCCGGCTTCACCGCCTCCGGCGTCACCGCCGGTCTCAAGCCGTCCGGCACCAAGGACCTCGCCCTGGTCGTCAACCAGGGCCCCGTGTTCGCCTCCGCGTCGGTGTTCACCTCCAACCGCTGCAAGGCCAACCCGGTGCTGTGGAGCCAAGAGGTCGTCAAGGACGGCGTCGTGCGCGCCGTCGTGCTGAACTCCGGCGGCGCGAACTGCTACACCGGCGCCGACGGCTTCCGGACCACGCATGCCGTCGCGGAGCAGGTCGCCTCCGGCCTCGGCATCGGCGCGGTCGACGTGGTCGTCTGCTCGACCGGCCTGATCGGGCTCGCCAACGACCGGCAGGTGCTGCTGAAGGGCGTCGACGAGGCTGTCGGCGCGCTCGGCCCGGACGGCGGCGACGACGCGGCCGCAGCGATCATGACCACCGACACCGTGAGCAAGCAGGTGGTGGTCGAGGGCAGCGGCTGGAGCATCGGCGGGATGGCCAAGGGCGCAGGGATGCTCGCGCCCCAGCTGGCCACGATGCTCGTGGTCCTCACCACCGACGCCGTGGTCGACGCGGCCACCGCGGACCGGGCCCTGCGCGCCGCGACCCGGGTCAGCTTCGACCGGCTCGACTCCGACGGCTGCATGTCCACCAACGACACCGTGACCCTGATGGCCAGCGGTGCGTCCGGCATCACGCCGTCCGAGGAGGACTTCACCGAGGCACTGAGCCGCGCCTGCACCGACCTCGCCATGCAGCTGTTGGCCGACGCCGAGGGCGCCGACCACGAGATCGCCATCACGGTGCTGCACGCCGCCAGCGAGGACGACGCGGTCGCGGTCGGCCGCTCGGTCGCGCGCAGCAACCTCTTCAAGGCCGCGGTGTTCGGCAAGGACCCCAACTGGGGCCGCGTCCTGGCCTCGATCGGCACGACCGACGCGGCGTTCGACCCCGCCGACCTCGACGTCGCGATGAACGGCGTCTGGGTCTGCCGCACGTCCACGCCCGACGAGGACCCCGCCAAGGTCGACATGGAGCAGCGCGAGGTCAGCGTGACCATCGACCTCAAGGCCGGTGACGCGCGCGCCACCGTCTGGACCAACGACCTCACGCACGCCTACGTGCACGAGAACTCCGCCTACAGCAGCTGACCAAGAGACGAGCGTCATGACCACCCCTGCCGACACGCAGAACGCCGAGGTCGACCCGGCCTGGAAGAGGGCCACCGCCAAGGCGGGCACGCTGGCCGCCGCCCTGCCGTGGCTGAAGGAGTACCACGGCAAGACGATCGTGGTGAAGTACGGCGGCAACGCGATGACCGACGAGACGCTGAAGCGCGCGTTCGCGGAGGACATCGTCTTCCTCCGGATGGCCGGCTTCCGGCCGGTCGTCGTGCACGGCGGCGGCCCGCAGATCTCCTCGATGCTCGACCGGCTCGGCATCCAGAGCGAGTTCAAGGGCGGCCTGCGGGTCACCACGCAGGAGACGATGGACGTCGTACGCATGGTGCTCGTCGGCCAGGTGCAGCGCGAGCTGGTCGGTCTGCTCAACGAGCACGGCCCGCTCGCGGTCGGCATGTCCGGTGAGGACGCCGGGCTGTTCACCGCCGAGCGCACCAACACCGTCGTCGACGGCGAGGAGGTCGACCTCGGCCTGGTCGGTGAGGTCGCCGACGTCCGCCCCGAGGCGGTGCTCGACATCGTCGACGCCGGCCGCATCCCGGTCATCTCCTCGGTGGCCCCCGACGTGGACGGCACCGTGCACAACGTCAACGCCGACACCGCCGCGGCCGCGCTGGCGGTCGCGCTGGGCGCCGAGAAGCTGCTGGTGCTCACCGACGTCGAGGGCCTCTACCGCGACTGGCCGGACAGCGACGACGTGATCGGCGAGATCAGCCCCGAGGAGCTCGAGAAGCTGCTGCCGTCGCTGGCCAGCGGGATGGTCCCGAAGATGGGCGCGTGCCTGAAGGCCGTCAGCAACGGCGTCCCGCGCGCGACGGTGGTCGACGGCCGCGAGCCGCACGCCGTGCTCCTGGAGATCTTCACCGACGAGGGCGTCGGCACCCAGGTGCTCCCCGGCGTCCCGACCAAGATCCGGTCCGCGCACTACACGACCTCAGTGGGGAAGTCATGACGGTCTCCGACCAGCTCCAGCACCGCTACGCCGAGTCCCTGATGAACACCTTCGGCCCGCCGAAGATGGTGCTCACCAAGGGGGAGGGCCCCTACGTCTGGGACGCCGAGGGCACCCGCTACCTCGACCTGCTGGGCGGCATCGCCGTCAACGCGCTCGGCCACGCGCACCCCGCGCTGGTCAGCGCCGTGACCCAGCAGCTCGGCACGCTCGGGCACGTCTCGAACTTCTTCGCCACCCAGCCGCAGGTGACCCTCGCCGAGCGGCTGCTGTCCCTGCTCGGACTCCCCGAAGGCGGCGGCAAGGTCTTCTTCACCAACTCCGGCACGGAGGCGAACGAGGCGGCGTTCAAGCTGACCCGGCGCACCGGCCGCACCCACCTCGTGGCCATGGAGGGCAGCTTCCACGGCCGCACCGTCGGCGCGCTCGCGCTGACCTCCAAGCAGGCCTACCGCGAGCCGTTCGAGCCGCTGCCGGGCGACGTCACCTTCGTCCCGTACGGCGATGCCGACGCCCTGGCCGCGGCGGTCACCGACGAGACGGCCGCCGTCGTCGTGGAGCCCATCCAGGGCGAGGCCGGCGTGGTGATCCCGCCCGAGGGGTTCCTGGCCCGGGCCCGGGAGATCACCAGCGAGCACGGCGCGCTGCTCTGGCTCGACGAGGTGCAGACCGGCATGGGAAGAGTCGGTGACTGGTTCGCTCATGCAACGTCTGGGATCCAACCGGACGTGGTGACCCTCGCCAAGGGGCTGGCCGGTGGCATCCCGATCGGCGCGATGGTCGCGGTGGGGGAGAGCGGCACGCTGCTCGGCCCCGGCAACCACGGCACCACCTTCGGCGGCAACCCGGTCGCGGCCGCGGCGGCGCTGGCCGTCATCGAGACCATCGAGAAGGACGGCCTGCTCGACAACGCCACCAAGGTCGGCGAGGTGCTGCGCGACGGACTGGCCCACGAGCACGTCACCGAGATCCGCGGGCGCGGCCTGCTGATCGGGCTCGACCTCGACGCGGAGGTCGCGCCCAAGGTCGTCGACGCCGCCCAGGCGCACGGCGTGATCCTCAACGCGACGGGACCGCAGCGGATCCGGCTCGCCCCGCCGCTGGTCCTCACCTCCGAGCAGGCCGAGGAGTTCCTGGCCAAGTGGCCGACGATCCTGGACGAGGCGTACCGCTCATGACCCGCCACTTCCTCCGCGACGACGACCTGTCCCCGGCCGAGCAGGCCGAGGTGCTCGCGCTCGCCAAGAAGCTCAAGGCCGACCGGCACGCCGCCCGCCCGTTCGAGGGGCCGCGCGCCGTCGGGATCATCTTCGACAAGCCGACCCTGCGCACCCAGGCGTCGTTCACCGCCGGCGTCGCCGAGCTGGGCGGCTACCCGATGCTCGTCGACGGGACGCTGGCCCGGATCGGCTCGCGGGAGTCGGTCGCCGACACCGCGCGGGTGCTCGGCCGGATGGTCTCCGCGATCGTCTGGCGGACCTTCGGCCAGGAGCGGCTCGAGGAGATGGCGGCCCATGCCGGCGTCCCGGTCGTCAACGCGCTGACCGACGAGTTCCACCCCTGCCAGCTGCTCGCGGACCTGCAGACCATCGAGGAGCACAAGGGCACGCTTGCCGGTCTCACGGTCGCGTTCCTCGGCGACGCCGCCTCGAACATGTCCCACTCGTTCCTGCTCGCCTGCGCGACGGCCGGCATGCACGTGCGGGTCAGCGGCCCCGAGGGCTTCACCCCCGACCCCGCGATCCTCGCCAGGGCCCAGGAGATCGCCGGTACGACGGGCGGCTCGGCGGCCACCGTCGTCGACCCCGTCGACGCGGTCACGGACGCCGACGTCGTCGTCACCGACACGTGGGTGTCGATGGGCAAGGAGGACGAGGCCGCCGAGCGCAGCAAGCCGTTCCTGCCCTACGCCCTCGACGCGGCGCTGCTCGAGCACGCCCACGACGACGCCGATCGTGATGCACTGCCTGCCGGCGTACCGCGGCAAGGAGATCGCCGCCGACGTCATCGACGGCCCCCGCAGCGTCGTGTGGGACGAGGCCGAGAACCGCCTGCACGCGCAGAAGGCGCTGCTCACCTGGCTCGTGGAGCACCAGCCATGAGCGCCATCCCGATGACCAAGAGCGCCCGCCAGCAGAAGATCGTCGACCTGCTGGCCCACCACCAGGTGCGCTCGCAGACCGAGCTCGCGGACCTGCTGGCGATCGCGGGGGTGCACGTCACCCAGGCGACGCTGTCGCGCGACCTCGTCGAGCTCGACGCGGTCAAGGTCCGGGTCGCCTCCGGCGCGCTCGTCTACGCCGTGCCGGCCGAGGGCGGCGACCGCACGCCCCGGGCGGTGCAGGACTCGGCGGCCAGCGAGAGCCGGCTGGCCCGGCTGCTCGGCGAGCTGCTGTCCTCGGCCGACGCGTCGGCCAACCTGGCGCTGCTGCGCACCCCGCCCGGCGCCGCGCAGTTCCTGGCCTCCGCCTTCGACCGGGCCGAGCTGCCCGACATCCTCGGCACGATCGCCGGCGACGACACCGTCCTGGTGATCAGCCGACGACCCGACGGAGGACCCGCCCTGGCCGAGCGGTTCCTGGCGCTGGCCAACGGCTCCCACCACCCGCCCGAGGGCACCCCGCAGACCACCCCGCAGTCAACGCAGAAGGAATCCCCGTGAGCAAGGTCCTGACCTCCCTCCCCAAGGGCGAACGCGTCGGCATCGCGTTCTCCGGCGGCCTGGACACGTCCGTCGCCGTCGCCTGGATGCGCGACAAGGGCGCGATCCCGTGCACGTACACCGCCGACATCGGCCAGTACGACGAGACCGACATCGACGGCGTCCCCGACCGCGCGATGCAGTACGGCGCCGAGATCGCCCGCGCCGTCGACTGTCGACGCCCGCTGGTCGAGGAGGGTCTCGCCGCGCTCGCCTGCAGCGCGTTCCACATCCGCTCCGGCGGCCGGGCCTACTTCAACACCACCCCGCTCGGCCGGGCCGTCACCGGCACGATGCTGGTCCGCGCGATGCACGAGGACGGCGTCGACATCTGGGGCGACGGCTCGACGTTCAAGGGCAACGACATCGAGCGGTTCTACCGCTACGGCCTGCTGGCCAACCCGGAGCTGCGGATCTACAAGCCGTGGCTGGACGCCGACTTCGTGCACGAGCTCGGCGGCCGTGCCGAGATGAGCCAGTGGCTCACCGAGCACGACCTTCCCTACCGGGACAGCCAGGAGAAGGCCTACTCCACCGACGCCAACATCTGGGGCGCCACCCACGAGGCCAAGACGCTGGAGCACCTCGACGTCTCCCTCGAGACCGTCGAGCCGATCATGGGCGTGAAGTTCTGGGACCCGCTGGTCGAGATCGCCTCCCGAGGACGTCACCATCCGCTTCGACCGCGGCCGCCCGGTGGCCGTCAACGGCACGACGTACGACGACCCGGTGGCGCTGGTTCACACCGCGAACGAGGTCGGTGGCCGGCACGGGCTGGGCATGTCCGACCAGATCGAGAACCGCGTCATCGAGGCCAAGTCCCGCGGCATCTACGAGGCGCCCGGCATGGCCCTGCTCTGGATCGCCTACGAGCGGCTGCTCAACGCGATCCACAACGAGGACACGATCGCCAACTACCACGCGGAGGGTCGCCGGCTCGGCCGGCTGCTCTACGAGGGCCGCTGGCTCGACCCGCAGGCGCTCATGCTGCGGGAGTCGATCCAGCGCTGGATCGCCTCGCTGGTGACCGGAGAGGTGACGACTGCGGCTGCGGCGCGGCGAGGACTACACGGTCCTGCGCACCGACGGACCCGGCGTTCTCCTACCACCCCGACAAGCTCTCGATGGAGCGCACCGACAACGCCGCCTTCGGTCCCACCGACCGGATCGGCCAGCTGACGATGCGCAACCTCGACATCGCCGACTCGCGCTCCAAGCTGGAGCTCTACGCGACGCAGCCGCAGGACCAGGGCCACGTCCTCGTGGAGAACGGCAACCTGTTCGGTGAGCTCGAGCCCGGCGGCGCGCTGCGGATCGCAAGCAACCCGGCCGCCGAGGGCGACGAGTCCGGTGAGGCGCTCGACCACGCGGCCATGGAGGCCGGCACCGACTGACCCGCGCCCCCGCCCCGCTGTAACGCGGGGTTATGGACGCTCCACACGCGGTACGTCGCAAGCAAACCGTCCACGGCGCTCGCACAGACGTCCCACCTGCTAGGAAGGCTCACGTGACCGACCACGGCACCAACCAGGGAGCGCTCTGGGGCGGCCGCTTCGCCTCCGGGCCGTCCGACGCGCTGGCGGCGCTGTCGAAGTCCACCCACTTCGACTGGCGGCTCGTGCCCTACGACCTGGCCGGCTCCAAGGCGCACGCGCGTGTCCTGCACCGCGCCGGGCTGCTCACGGAGGCCGACCGGGACGCGCTGGTCGCGGGTCTCGACCGGCTGGGGGAGCGGTTCACGACCGGGGAGCTGCAGCCCGCCGACAGCGACGAGGACGTGCACGGCGCGCTGGAGCGGCTGCTGCTCGACGAGGTCGGCACCGAGCTCGGCGGACGCCTGCGTGCGGGCCGCAGCCGCAACGACCAGGTGGCCACGCTGTTCAAGGCCTACCTGCGCGACCACGCCCGCATCGTCGCCGCGCTGGTGCTCGACCTGGCCGAGGCGATCGCCGGCGCAGGCCGAGAAGCACCTCGGCGCGGTGATGCCCGGCCGCACGCACCTCCAGCACGCGCAGCCGGTCCTGCTGTCCCACCACCTGCTCGCGCACGCCTGGCCCCTGGTCCGCGACGTCGGCCGGCTGCGCGACTGGGACGCCCGCGTCGCCGTCGACTCGCCCTACGGCTCCGGGGCGCTGGCGGGCTCGAGCCTGGGCCTGGACCCCGAGGAGGTCGCCCGCGACCTCGGCTTCGCCGGCTCCAGCCCCAACTCCATCGACGGCACCGCCGCACGCGACTTCGTCGCCGAGTTCGCGTTCGTGGCGGCGATGGTCGGCGTCGACGTGAGCCGGCAGGCCGAGGAGGTCATCCTCTGGGCCACCAAGGAGTTCGGCTTCGTGGTGCTCGACGACGCCTACTCCACCGGGTCGAGCATCATGCCGCAGAAGAAGAACCCCGACATCGCCGAGCTCGCCCGCGGCAAGGCCGGCCGCCTGATCGGCAACGTCAGCGGGCTCCTGGCCACCCTCAAGGCCCTCCCGCTCGCCTACAACCGCGACCTGCAGGAGGACAAGGAGCCGGTCTTCGACAGCGTCGACACCCTCGAGGTGCTGCTACCGGCCTTCACCGGCATGGTCGCGACGCTCACCTTCGACACCGACCGGATGGCCGAGCTCGCCCCGCAAGGCTTCTCGCTCGCCACCGACGTGGCCGAGTGGCTGGTCCGCGAGGGCGTGCCGTTCCGGGTCGCGCACGAGGTGGCCGGCGCCTGCGTCCGCCGCTGCGAGGAGCTCGGTGTCGAGCTCGACGAGCTGACCGACGAGCAGCTCGCCGCGATCGACGTACACCTCACGCCGGGGGTCCGCGACGTGCTCACCGTCGAGGGGTCCGTCGCCTCCCGCGACGCCCGCGGCGGCACCGCGCAGGTCCGGGTCGCCGAACAGCTCGACGAGCTCCGCCGGGCGGTCGCGGAGCACCGTGGCTGGCTGGCCTGACGCGCTGACCGGCGACGTCCTCGACGTCGCGCCGCGGATGCTCGGCGCGGTCCTGCGGCACACCACCGACGAGGGCACGGTCGCGGTCCGCATCACCGAGGTCGAGGCGTACGACGGACAGGGCGACCCCGGCTCGCACGCCTTCAACGGCCGCACCCGTCGCAACCAGGTGATGTTCGGACCGCCCGGCCACCTGTACGTCTACTTCACCTACGGCATGCACCACTGCTGCAACGTGGTGGTCGGTCCCGAGGGCGCAGCGTCCGCCGTGCTGCTGCGCGCGGGCGAGGTCGTCGAGGGGCTCGACGTCGCGCGCAGCCGTCGGCCGCGCTCCACCGACCGGGACCTCGCCCGCGGGCCGGCCCGGCTCTGCCAGGCGCTCGCGCTCGACCTGGCGCAGGACGGCGCCGACCTCACCGCCGGGCCGGTCACGCTGACGCCCGCAGCCGAGCCGTCCAGACGACGTCAGCACCGGTCCGCGGGTCGGCCTGCGTCTCGCCGCGGACCGGCCGTGGCGGTTCTGGCTGACGGGGGAGCGCACCGTCTCGACGTACCGGCCGGCGGTCCCGCGCACCAAGTAGACGTTTCAACCTCCGACCGGCGGGCACCGTGATCTGCGACACACCCCTCGGGACCCGACGGAGGCTGCCATGTCCCTGGCCGTGCTCGACCGGAAGCACACCATCGCGCCACCGGGCTACAACCGATGGCTCGTCCCACCCGCCGCGTTGGCCATCCACCTGTGCATCGGGCAGGCCTACGCGACCAGCGTCTACAAGACCAGCCTGGTGTCGCACTTCGACACCAGCCTGACCTCCGTGGGCATCGTCTTCTCCATCGCCATCGTGATGCTCGGCCTGTCCGCCGCGGTGTTCGGCACCTGGGTGGACACCGGCGGGCCGCGCCGCGCGATGGTGGCCGCGGCGGTCGCCTGGTCGGCGGGCTTCCTGGTGGGGGCGCTCGGCATCGCCACCGGACAGCTGTGGCTGCTCTACCTCGGCTACGGCGTGATCGGCGGCATCGGTCTCGGCATCGGCTACATCTCGCCGGTCTCCACGCTGATCAAGTGGTTCCCGGACCGCCCGGGCCTGGCCACCGGCCTGGCGATCATGGGCTTCGGCGGCGGTGCGCTGGTCGCGTCGCCGGTGGAGAGCAAGCTGCTGGCGACCTTCGACAGCGGCTTCGACCCCAAGGACGTCACCTCGGTCGCAAGCGGCTCCGCGGTGGCGTCGATGTTCGTGACGCTCGGCCTGGTCTACCTCGTCGTGATGCTGTTCGGCGCCTGGCTGGTGAAGGTGCCAGCCGACGACTGGCGGCCCGAGGGGTTCGACCCGAGCAAGGTCAAGTCCCGCACGATGGTGACGACCGAGAGCGTGAGCGCGGCCAACGCCGTCAAGACCCCGCAGTTCTGGCTGCTGTGGGTGGTGCTGTTCTGCAACGTCACGGCCGGCATCGGCATCCTCGAGCAGGCCGCCCCGATGATCCAGGACTTCTTCCGCTCCGGCGGCGAGTCCAGCGTCGACCCGGCAGCGGCGGCCGGCTTCGTCGGGCTGCTCTCGATCTGCAACATGGCCGGACGCTTCGTGTGGTCCTCGACGTCCGACGTCATCGGCCGCAAGCCGATCTACATGGCCTACCTCGGTGTCGGCATGGTGCTCTACACCCTGCTCGCCATCGTCGGCCACACCACCACGGGCCTGTTCGTGCTGTTCGCCGGCATCATCATCTCCTTCTACGGCGGAGGTTTCGCCACCGTTCCGGCCTACCTGCGTGACCTGTTCGGCACCTTCCAGGTCGGTGCGATCCACGGCAGGCTGCTCACCGCCTGGTCGGCCGCCGGTGTGGCCGGACCGCTGATCGTCAACGGGTTCCTCGACGCCGAGGGCACGCCCGGCCAGCTGACCTACGAGGCGTACAAGCCGGCCCTGCTCACCATGGTCGGCGTGCTCGCGGTCGGCTTCGTGGCCAACCTGCTGATCCGCCAGGTGGCCGACCGCTTCCACGAGCCCGACCACGTGGAGAGCCAGCTCGTCGGCGAGCCGGCCGGCGGCGGGGGAGTCGCCACCGCCGACCCGCACCACCGTCACCACCCGCCCGGTGCTGCTCGCCATCTCCTGGACGGTCGTCGGCCTCCCGCTCGTCTACGGCGTCTACCAGACGTTCGTGAAGGTCTCGGGACTCCTGTAACGCGTCGGGGAGGATGGCCGCATGCTCATCCACCCCTGGGACCAGGCCACCCGCGAGGAGTGGCAGGGCGTGCTGGCGACGGCCGACTTCGGACAGCTGGTCACCGCCGGGCACGTCGACGGCTACCCGGTCGTCGTACCCACGCACTTCGTGTACGACGGGGACGCGACCGTCCTGCTGCACCTGGCCCGGCCCAACCCGGTCTGGCGCGCGCTCGACGCGGACCCGCACGTCGTGCTGGCGCTGGCCGCGGACTGGGCGTACGTCGAGGCGGCCTGGAACGCCGACCCCGGCACCGACCCGGAGGTCGGCGTCCCCACGTCGTACTACACCGGCGTCCAGCTGCTCTGCCGCGCGGAGGTCGTCGACGACCCGCACGAGAAGGCGGCCATCCTGGCCACGCAGCTCGCTCACTTCGAGCCACCCGGCTCCGCCCGGGTCACGCCGAGCCCCGACGTCGAGGCCGACCGACGCAAGCTGCCCGGCATCCGCGGCCTCCGGCTGCACGTCGAGGCGGTGCGCGCCAAGATGAAGTACGGCGGCAACAAGACCCCCGAGCACCGCGCGGAGATAGCCGACCGGCTCGCCGACCGCGACGCACCCGGCGACCGGGCTGCACGTGACCACCTGCTGCGACGCACCTAGGGAGCGTTGACCACGTGCTTGCCGTCGCGCGCAGCAGGCAAATGGACGTGGTCGACGTGCCCTAGGGTCGACCGCATGACCGACCTGCGTCACGCGACCACCCGCCGCCTGCACCGCATCGTGCTCGACCGCCAGCGCTCCGGCCGTCTGCCCGGTGTCTTCGCGGGCGTGGTCCGCGGCGGAGGCCTGGTGTGGGAGGAGGGCATCGGCGCGGCCCACCTCGACGACCCGGACACCCCGCCGGACGCGGACCACCAGTTCCTCGTCGCGTCCAACACCAAGACGTTCACCGCGGTGCTCGTGATGGCGCTGCGCGACGAGGGCAGGCTCAGCCTGGACGACACCCTCGACACGTTCGTCCCCGAGGTCAAGCACCCGGGCCTCACCATCCGGCAGTGCCTGGCGCACGTGTCGGGCATGCAGCGCGAGCCGGTCGGTGACGTCTGGGAGACGCTGGTCAACCCCGACGTCGACGAGCTCGTCGCCGGGTTCAACCAGGCCGAGCGGGTGCACCGCCCCCACCACCTGTGGCACTACTCCAACCTGGTCTTCTCGATGCTCGGCGAGGTCGTCGCCCGCCTCGACGGCCGTCCGTGGGAGGAGTCCCTGAAGGCCCGGATCCTCGACCCGCTGGAGATGCGCCGCACGACGGTCGGCTTCGACGGCCGCCACGCGCAGGGCTACTACGTGCCGCCGTTCACCGACGTGCCCGTGCGGCAGGACCAGCTCGACCTGCGTGCGCTGAACCCCTGCGGCGGCCTGGCCAGCACCGGGGCCGACATGGCCCGCTGGTCGGCGTTCGTGGCCGACCCTGTCACCGAGGTGCTGTCGCCCGACACCCTCGAGGAGATGTGCGAGCCGCAGGTCGTCATGGACCGGGAGCGCTGGACCGCGGCGATGGGTCTCGGCTTCTTCCTGGCCCGCTCCGGAACCCGCACGTACGTCGGACACACCGGCGGCATGCCCGGGCACATCACCGCCCTGTTCACCGACCGGGAGGCCAAGACCGGCGGCCTGGTCCTCACCAGCTCCGGGACCACGCCCGACGTCGCGAGCTTCGCGATCACGCTGGCCGACCTCGTGACCGAGCACGACCCGGTGGAGCCGGCGCCCTGGACACCAGGGACGACGGTCCCCGACGACCTCGCCGAGCTCGTCGGCGTCTGGTACACCGAGGGCAGCCCGTTCACGTTCTCCGTGCGCGAAGGGCGGCTCGAGGCCCGCGCGTCGGGCCTGCCCGACCACAAGCCCGCCTCGCGCTTCGAGCGGGTCGAGCAGGACGTCTACCGGACCGTCGCGGGACGCGAGACCGGGGAGCTCCTGAAGATCACGCGCGACACCGACGGTCGTGTGCGCAAGATGAACTGGGCGACGTACCTCGTCACCCGCGAGCCGCTCGCGTTCGGCGAGTGGCAGGCTTGACCCGCCGGACCGGCGCAGAACCTCATGGAAGGCACACGTGGTGACCTCTGACCTGCACGTCCTCGACGACCTCGAGTGGCGCGGCCTGATCGCGCACTCGACGGACCTCGACGCCCTGCGCGCCGAGATGGACGAGCGGCCCGTCCGGTTCTATGTCGGGTTCGACCCGACGGCGCCGAGCCTGCACATGGGGAACCTGCTGCAGATCCTGACGGCCCGTCGGCTCCAGGACGCCGGGCACATCCCGTTCGCGCTCGTCGGCGGGGCGACCGGCATGATCGGCGACCCCAAGGAGTCCGGCGAGCGAACCCTGAACTCCCTCGACGTGGTCAAGGGCTGGGTCGAGAAGGTCCGCGCCCAGATCGAGCCGTTCCTGTCCTTCGAGGGCGAGAACGCCGCGACGATGGTGAACAACTACGACTGGACCGCGAGCCTGTCGACGATCGACTTCCTGCGCGACGTCGGCAAGCACTTCCCGGTCAACCGGATGCTGGCGCGCGACGTGGTGCGCACCCGGCTCGAGGCCGGCATCTCCTACACCGAGTTCAGCTACGTGCTGCTGCAGTCCATGGACTACCTCAACCTGCACCGCGACCACGGCGTCACGCTGCAGTTCGGTGGCAGCGACCAGTGGGGGAACCTCACCGGCGGCGTCGAGCTGATCCGCCGCTCCGACGGCGCGAAGGTGCACGCTTTCGCGACCCCGTTGGTCACGCGGACCGACGGCACGAAGTACGGCAAGACCGAGGGCGGCGCCCTGTGGCTCGACCCGGAGATGCTCTCGCCGTACGCCTTCTACCAGTTCTGGCTCAACGTCGAGGACGAGAAGGTCGGCGAGCTGCTGCGGGCGTTCACGTTCCTGAGCCACGCGGAGATCGAGGACCTCGAGGCGCAGACCGCGGAGAAACCGTTCCTGCGCGCCGGCCACAAGGCGCTGGCCGAGCACGTGACGACCCTGGTGCACGGCGCCCAGGAGACCGAGCAGATCAAGGCCGCGTCCGCCGCGCTCTTCGGCGGCGGCGCCCTGACCGACCTCGACGGGCCCACGCTCGCGGCGGCCTTGCGCGAGGCGGGCTCCACCGAGGTGTCCGCCGCCGAGGGGATCCCGAGCGTCGTCGACCTGTTCGTCGCGTCCGGGCTGTCGAAGAGCAAGGGCGAGGCCAGACGCACGGTCGGTGAGGGCGGCGCCTACCTCAACAACCAGCGCGTCGAGAACCCCGAGCACGTGCCCTCCCGGGACGACCTGCTCGGCGGCTCCTGGTTGGTGCTGCGCCGGGGCAAGAAGCACCTGGCGGGAGTCGAGGTCGTGGGGTGACCTCCCCGCGGTACGCCGACGACGGTGGAGCAGCGCGCAGCAGAGCTGCTCCCCGAGCCGGTGCACCGCTACGTCCGCCAGGGCGCCCGGGACGGCACCACCGCGTCCGAGGCGTCGCTGGCGTGGGACCGCTTCCGGTTCCTGCCGCAGGTGCTTCGCGACGTCACCCGCGTCGACCTGCGTACGTCGGTCCTCGGCACACCGCTGCGCTCGCCGTTCGCCGTCGCACCCACCGCGATGCAGCGTGCCGTCCACCCCGACGGCGAGGCGGAGATGGGTCGCGGGGTCGCCGCTGCCGGGTCGCTGATGGTCGTCTCCAGCAACGCCGGGTCGACGTTCGAGGACATCGCCGCCACCGGCGTTCCGTGGTGGTCCCAGGTCTACGTGACCGCCGACCGCTCCACGTGCGTGCCGCTCGTCGAGCGTGCTGTCGCCGCCGGTGCCCGTGCGCTCGTGCTCACCGCGGACACCCCCGTCGTCGGCACGAAGTACGACGGCACGGGGGAGACCGTCTGGGACCTGCTCGAGCCCGGCTGGCTGCAGACGAACTTCCCCCCGGGCTACGGCGACGCCGCCGGCGACGCCAAGGCCACCGACCTCGGACCGCAGGACGTCGAGTGGCTGGGCCGGGTCAGCGGTCTCCCCGTGGTGGTGAAGGGCGTGCTGCGGGGCGACGACGCCCGCCGCTGCGTCGACGCGGGCGCGGCCGCCGTCTGGGTGTCCAACCACGGCGGTCGCCAGCTCGACCAGGCCGCCCCCACCGCCGAGTGCCTCGGGACCGTCGTCCGCGAGGTGGGCGACGCCTGCGAGGTGTACGTCGACGGGGGAGTGCGCACGGGACGCCACGCGCTGGCCGCGCTCGCCCTCGGGGCCCGGGCCGTGTTCCTGGGGCGGCCACCGGTCTATGCACTGGCCGTCGACGGCGCGGACGGCGTGACCCGGCTCCTGGACGAGCTGGACGAGGAGCTCGTGGAGACGCTGCGGTTGGCGGGCTGCGCGTCCGCGGCACGCGTGCCGCCCGGGATCCTCGGCCGATGACGCCGCTGCGCACCGCCCTGTCGGGAATGACACCGATGTGGTTCGCGAGCGCTCTGCAGGGCGGTCGCAACCCGTTCTCGAAGCCGAAAACCGCCCCTGACCTGCGCAAACGCCAATGTGACCCGGGCCACGCGGACCCGATTTGACGTTTCCGGCGGGGTCTACGTAATGTTCTCTCTGTCGCCAGGGAGCGGCGGGACGCAAGGCCGAGAGGCCGGGCGGCCGGCCCCGAGGCGGAACCCCTTCAGATCACCTCAACCGAGGTGGCTCGAGTGCGCGCAACAGCGGCCTCGGATCGACTCGGTCGCTGTGGCGCGGAGGGGGCCGGGCAAGCAAAACCCCGATTTGACGGGGCCAGCAGCACCCGGTAAGTTTTACCAGGTTGCCCCACAGCGAGGCCGAGAGGCCAGACTGCGGTGCGCGCTTGATCCTTGAGAACTCAACAGTGTGCCAAAAGTCGACGAATTAATTTGTAACGCCAGTCGGCAGGTTGCGAACAGCTTCGGTTGTTCGGTATCTGTCGATGATTCCTTTAGGTAAGACAACGCTCTGACTTGTCAGAGCAACTCTTGCCGGGATACTCCAAAAAGTCGATGAACCACAGGGCTTCGGTCCTGTGACATCAGAAGATTTCAACGGAGAGTTTGATCCTGGCTCAGGACGAACGCTGGCGGCGTGCTTAACACATGCAAGTCGAGCGGTAAGGCTCCTTCGGGAGTACACGAGCGGCGAACGGGTGAGTAACACGTGAGCAATCTGCCCTTCACTTCGGGATAACTCCGGGAAACCGGTGCTAATACCGAATACGACCACTTCAGGCATCTGATGGTGGTGGAAAGTTCCGGCGGTGAAGGATGAGCTCGCGGCCTATCAGCTTGTTGGTGGGGTAACGGCCCACCAAGGCAACGACGGGTAGCCGGCCTGAGAGGGTGACCGGCCACACTGGGACTGAGACACGGCCCAGACTCCTACGGGAGGCAGCAGTGGGGAATATTGGACAATGGGCGAAAGCCTGATCCAGCAACGCCGCGTGAGGG
>CAWHAU010000004.1:0-64894 GCA_963827435.1 uncultured Actinomycetota bacterium | reverse complement strand
CGGTCAGCTCGGCGGAGGTGCGGCCGTCGGGGGTGGCGTCGGCGACGAACAGCACGTCGTAGCCGAAGCCGCCGCTGCCGCGGGTCTCCCGGATCACCCGGCCGGGCATCTCGCCGTCCACCACGTGCTCGGCGACACCGGCGGCGCCCACCGGGTAGGCGAACGCGACGGCGCAGGCGAAGTGCGCACCCCGCCGCTCGTCCGGGACGTCGGAGAGCTGCTCGAGCAGCAGCCGGTTGTTGGCGGCGTCGTCCTTCGCCACGCCGGCCCAGCGCGCCGAGAGCACCCCGGGCATCGCGTTGAGCGCATCCACGCAGAGCCCGCTGTCGTCGGCGAGGGACGGGAGGCCGGTCGCCTCGACGGCCGCCTTCGCCTTGAGCAGGGCGTTGCCGGCGAACGTCGGTGCGTCCTCGACCGGCTCGTCGTAGTGCGCGACGTCGTCGAGGCCGAGGACCTCCACGTCAGGGACGTACTCGACGAGGATCCGTCGCATCTCGACGAGCTTCTTCGCGTTGCGGGACGCGAGGAAGACCTGGGTCATCGCGCCAGGGCCTCCGCCTGCAGCTTCGTGAGATCCGCGCAGCCCTTCTCGGCGAGCCCGAGCAGGCTGTCCAGCATCGCCCGGTCGAACGGCGAGGCCTCGGCGGTGCCCTGCACCTCGACGTAGGCGCCGTCACCGGTCATCACGACGTTCATGTCGGTCTCGGCGCGGACGTCCTCCTCGTAGGGCAGGTCGAGCCGCGGCTCGCCGTCGATGATGCCGACCGAGATCGCCGCCACCGAGCCGGTCAGCGGCTCGCCCTTGAGGGCGCCGACGGACTTCAGGTGCGCCACGGCGTCGGCGAGCGCGACGTACGCGCCGGTGATGGCGGCGGTGCGGGTGCCGCCGTCGGCCTGGAGCACGTCGCAGTCGAGCACGATGGTGTTCTCGCCGAGCGCCTGGTAGTCGATGACGGCGCGCAGCGAGCGGCCGATCAGCCGGGAGATCTCGTGGGTGCGGCCGCCGATCCGGCCCTTGACCGACTCGCGGTCCGAGCGGGTGTTGGTGGACGCGGGGAGCATGGCGTACTCCGCGGTGACCCAGCCGAGCCCGGAGCCCTTCCGCCAGCGCGGCACGCCCTCGGTGGCCGAGGCGGCGCACAGCACCCGGGTCTTGCCGAACTCCACCAGCACCGAGCCCGCGGCGTGGTCGAGCCAGTTGCGGGTGATCGTCACCGGGCGGAGCTCGTCGTTGGATCGTCCGTCTGCGCGCGTCATGCGGCCGACCCTACCGACGCCCTGCCCGCGCCCTCGGCGGCCGGTCCCCGCCCGGCCGCGGCGTCTACGTCCGCGACGTGCGACCGCTCCCCGCCGCGTGGGCGCGGTAGTAGCGACGCCACACCAGGCGGTGCACCGGGATCCAGCGTGGGATGGAGCGCAGTCCCGGGATCAGCGGGAGGAACATCAGCCCCGCGGTCAGGACGAGCATCAGTCCCCACACCTGGGCGTCGGCGTTGTCGGAGGTGGAGAACGGCTTGACCTGGTACCAGAACGTGTAGAGCCACATCCAGGGCTGACCGGGGTAGTTGCCGGTCTCGTTCATCATGCCCCACTGGTCACCGCCGAGCTGCTGGGCCCGTGCGGTGTCCTCGAGGTAGGCACCGTCGGAGAGCAGCAGCAGGGGCCGGGTCTGGTCTCCGCCGTAGAAGTTGCCCGACGAGGTCAGGCTGCCCTCGAGGCCACCGGACCGGGCCAGGGTGAGGAACCGGCTCGCCAGCAGCGGCACCGGACCGTACCCGACCTGTGGCGGCACCGTGCCGCCGGACTTCGCGAGCGCGTCCGCGTAGCGGGTGGCCCAGGCCTGCTGCTGGGTCGAGTCGGCCGCGCCCCACCGCGCCAGCGCCGCGCGCAGCGGCGGGTCGCCGGCGACCTGGGCGAGCGGTTGCAGCACCAGGGAGGCGGAGTCCACCGGGATCCGCACGCCGCCCAGCTTCTGGGTCGGGATCCCGAGCAGCTTCTGCCCCTCGGCGTTGGAGTTGTACGGCGGCCCATAGGTGGCGCTCGCGCTGGTCCCCGCGAGCTCGGCGGTGGCCGTGGCGACCACGTCGTCGGGAGCGGCCTGCGCCCACGACCGCATCGTGATCGCAGTCTCGTCCGGGGACGAGAAGGCCGCCGCCAGCCCGGTGGTGAGCAGGCTGACGGCGACGAGGGCCAGCACGAACTCCCTCACCAGGTCGTAGGGCCGGGTGGCAAAGTCGTGCGCGTCGGGGGTCGGCGGCACCGGCTTGTGCAGGGTCGTCCGGCGCCGCACGCTCGTGGTGGCCATGTCAGTCACCCGGCTCGACGTCGAAGGGCGGCACGACACCGTGCCGGCGTACCAGCACGACATGCCAGACGGTGACCACCCCGACCGCCACGGGCAGCAGCAGCACGTGCCACAGCAGCATCTGGCCCGGGTTCAGCACGTTGAACCACGCGCCGATGCCCACCGAGTTCAGCCCGTCCTTGGCCTGGGTGCTGATCCACTGCGCGTCGAAGTTGGACTGGGACAGGTAGCCGGTGAACGCCGTGCCGATCGAGACCACGAAGGCCAGCACCCCGATCACCCAGGTGAGGACCCGCTGGCCGCGCCAGGCCGCCATCCAGAACTTGCCCCACAGGTGGATGACCATGAACGCGAACAGCAGCTCGACGCTCCACAGGTGCAGGGAGTTGACGAAGTGGCCCAGCCCCGAGACGTGCCACCAGGCGACCCCGCCGGCGGCCAGCACGGCCCCGGAGGCCAGCACCACGACGAGTGCGGCGAGGGTGAGCACCCCGAAGACGTAGATCCAGGAGACGACGTAGGTGGGCTGGCGGTCCGGGAGCGCCTGGCCGGGCGGGACCAGCCGGCTGACCCAGCCGCGCAGCCACGTGGTCCAGTTCGTCGTCGGGTGACCTGCCGCCCCGGCGGTGGCCGCACGCAGCTGGGCATTCATGGCCGGTCCCCTCCGTGAGCGTCGACATCCGCCGACCCCGGGAAGGGAAGGACCAGAGCGAGCACGAACACCACGATCATGGCCACGATGATCAGCAGGTTGGTGACGCTGATGGTGAAGACCCCGACGTGGACGTAGTGGCCCGAGGAGGCCGCCGAGATGAGGCTGGGCGAGGTCATGCTGACCACCGGGTTGGAAAGGGGACGCACCGGCTGCGTCGTCCTTCATCGTCAGCCCCGGTGGGCCGCGCAGACAGGGACCTTCGGCCCCGAGCGGGAGGCCGAAGGTCGTGAGCCTCCCGCTCGGCCGTCTCCCGGCGGACGCGTCAGAAGGTGTACGTCGACCCGGTGACCGCGGCCTCGAGCGGACCGTCGTAGGCCTCGCGGGCCTCGGCGAGCGGGATCTCGGGGTGGTGCCAGGGCGGGATGTGGGTGAGCACCAGCCGGCGGGCACCCGCCTCGGCCGCGGCGGCACCGGCCTGCTTGCCGGTGAGGTGCAGGTCGGCCGGGTTGTCGCCGCTCTCCACGAAGGCCGCCTCGCACAGCAGCAGGTCGGTGCCGGCGGCCAGGTCGACGAGCTCCTGGCAGGGCCCGGTGTCACCGGAGTAGACGAAGGTGCGGCCCTTGGACTCGACGCGCAGGCCGTAGGCCGTGATCGGGTGCACGAGCCGGGTGGCCCGGATCGTGAACGGCCCCAGGCGGATCGGCCGGTCGTCGTACTCGTGGAACTCGAACTCCCCGGACATGCCGGGGTGCTTGGCCAGGCCGTAGGCGCGGGCGCACTGGTCGGCGATGCCCTTCGGGCCGAGCACGGGGATGCGGGGCCGGGGGCCGCCGGGGTGGTACTTCCACATCACGTAGAGCCCGCTGATGTCGAAGTAGTGGTCGGGGTGCAGGTGGCTGATCAGCACGGCGTCGAGGGTCAGCGGGTCGACGTACCGCTGCAGGGTGCCGAGCGCGCCGCTGCCCAGGTCGAGCAGCACCCGCCAGGTGCGGCCGTCGTGGTCGCCCTCGAGGAGGTAGCAGCTCGCGGCCGAGTCCGGTCCGGCGAACGAGCCGGAGCAGCCGATGACCGTCAGCTTCACGCGGCCCCCCTCACACCGTGACCCAGGACGTGGCGGTCGCGAGCTGGGCGACCTGCTCGAGCTCGGGACCCAGGAAGCGGCGGCCGATCGAGGCGAACTCCGCGGGCTGACCGGTGGTGAGGAAGCGGTGCTCGGGCTCCGGGAGGGACGCGTCACGCTCCAGGCCGTGCTGGACGAGCAGCCGGTAGACGTCCTTGGCGGTCTCCTCGGCGCTGGACACCAACGTCACCTGGTCGCCCATCACGTAGGACACGATCCCGGTCAGCAGCGGGTAGTGCGTGCAGCCGAGGATCAGGGTGTCGATGCCGACCGAGGTCAGCGGGTCGAGGTACTCGTGGGCCGCCGCCATCAGCTCGGGCCCGCTGGTCACGCCGGCCTCCACGAACTCCACGAACCGCGGGCAGGCGCGGGTGTGCAGCTCGACGTGCGGGGCGGCGGTGAACGCGTCGTCGTAGGCCATCGACTCGGCCGTCGCGCGGGTGCAGATCACGCCGATCCGGCCGGTGCGGGACGCGGCGACCGCGCGTCGGGTGGCCGGGTGGATCACCTCGACGACCGGCACCGGGTAGCGCTCGCGGGCGTCGCGCAGCACCGCGGCGCTGGCGGAGTTGCAGGCGATGACGAGGGCCTTCACGCCCTGGTGGACGAGGTGGTCGAGGCACTCGAGGGCGTACTCGCGCACCTCGCCGATCGGCTTGGGACCGTAGGGCTGGCGGGCGGTGTCGCCGAGGTAGAGGACCGGCTCGTGCGGCAGCTGGTCGAGCACGGCGCGGGCCACGGTGAGCCCACCGAAGCCTGAGTCGAAGATGCCGATCGGAGCGTCTGCCACCGCTCCAGGCTAGGGCAGCGCACCCCTCGAAACCCTCCTCTTGCCGCCAGACGCGACCGACGTCACCTGCGACGGTCGTCACGCGAACTCTTCGCCGCGTCTCACACGCCTCTCAGGCGCTCGTGCCACGACACGGCCACGATGACCCCGTGACCTCCCGACGCACGTTGCAGGGCGGCGCCGCCCTGCTGCTCGGCCTGCTGCTGCTCACCGCCTGCCAGCCCCCGCTCGGGGCGCACGCGAAGGGCCGCCGCCGAGCGCTCGCGCCCGCGTCGGCACGCACCTGGACGTCACCGGTGAACGGCGTCGCCGGCATCCACAAGATCAAGCACGTCGTCGTGCTCATGCAGGAGAACCGCTCCTTCGACTCCTACTTCGGCACCTTCCCCGGCGCGGACGGCATCCCGATGAAGGACGGCCGGTCGGTCGCCTGCGAGTCGGCCGCGCCGGGCCTCCCCTGCCACCACCTGTACGTCGACCACGCGGACGTCAACGGCGGCGGCCCGCACGCCTTCCGCAACCACGTGAGGGACTTCGACCACGGCCGGATGGACGGCTTCCTGCGGCAGGGCGTGCTCGCCCACAAGCACTGCCACGACCCGAACGACCCCTCGTGCAGCAACGGCTCCGGGGTCGACGTACTCGGGTTTCACACGCGGAGCGACATCCCGAACTACTGGGCGCTCGCGCACCGCTACGTCCTCCAGGACCACCTGTTCGAGCCGGTGCGGTCCTGGAGCCTGCCCGAGCACCTGTGGCAGGTCTCGGAGTGGTCGGCGCGCTGCACGACCCGCGCCGCCGCGTCCTGCACCAACGCCCCCGGCCGGGTCGGTCTCCGCCCGCCGGACGGCTGGACCAGCGCGAGCGGACGGATGGTCCCCAAGGACCCGGTGTACGCCTGGACCGACCTGACCTACCTGATGCACGAGCACCACGTGAGCTGGGGCTACTACGTGCAGCCCGGGTCGGAGCCGGACTGCCGGCAGGACGCGGCGCTGATCTGCGACTCGGTCCGCCAGCGGCCGCAGACCCCCGGGCTGTGGAACCCGCTGCCGGACTTCGTCACCGTGCAGCAGGACCACCAGCTGCGGAACATCTCCTCGACGGCCGACTTCGTGCACCGTGCCCGCACCGGGCACCTGCCGGCGGTCAGCTGGGTGATCCCCTCGGGCCGCGACAGCGAGCACCCGCCGGCCCGGGTCAGCGCCGGCCAGTCCTACGTCACCCGGCTGGTCGACGCGGTCATGCACGGCAAGGACTGGAGGTCGACCGCGATCTTCCTGTCCTGGGACGACTGGGGCGGCTTCTACGACCACGTCCCGCCGCCCCACGTCGACTACAACGGCTACGGCCTGCGGGTGCCGGGGCTGGTGATCAGCCCGTACGCCCGGACCGGGTACGTCGACCACCAGTCCCTGTCGTTCGACGCCTACGTGAAGTTCATCGAGGACGACTTCCTCGGCGGCCAGCGGCTCGACCCGCGCACCGACGGCCGGCCAGACGGGCGGCCCGACGTCCGCGAGGACAACCCCGGGCTCGGCAACGTCGCCTACGACTTCGACTTCAGCCGGAGGCCCCGGCCGCCGGCCCCGCTGCCGGTGCACCCGCACACGACGCTCGTCGGCTGAGGTGCGCGCCGCTCGCTGGTTGAGGTGCGAGCGGCTAGCCTCGACCGCGCCGCCTGGGTGCGGTGGCTCAGACGTCGGCAGGGCGCTCGTTGTAGACGCCGGCGAACTCCTGGCCGGACAGCTTCTGGATCTCGTTCATCACGACGTCGGTCACCTCGCGCCGGGCGCGACCGGTCGCCACCCCGTCGTACCGGCCCTCGAAGCGCAGCGGCGCACCGAACCGCACCGTCACCCTGGCGAGCCGGGGCAGGGTGGAGCCGACGGGCTGGAGGTGCTCGGTGCCGGAGAGCCCGACGGGTACGACGGGCGCGCCGGAGGTCAGCGCGAGGTGCGCGACACCGGTGCGGCCGCGGTAGAGCCGCCCGTCGCGCGAGCGGGTGCCCTCGGGGTAGATCCCGAACGCCTCCCCCCGGCCGAGGACCTCAAGGGCGATGTCGAGCGAGGCGAGCGCGGCCTTGGTGTCGTCCCGGTCGACGGGCACCATCCCGATGCCCTCGAACCAGCCGCGGACCAGGGCGCCCTTCACGCCGGTGCCGGTGAAGTAGTCCTCCTTCGCGAGGAAGACGACCTTCCGTGAGACCACGAACGGGATCACCATGCTGTCCGCGAACGAGCGGTGGTTGCTGGCCACGATCACCGGACCGGTGAGCGGCAGGTTGTCGAGCCCGATGACGGTGGGACGCCAGACGGCCTTCGCCAACGGCGGCACGACGGCGTGCACGACCTCGTACAACATCAGCACCCTCCACCTGTTCGACGAGCCCAGCCTGCCAGGTGCGACGCGGCGTTGCCGACGCGACCGCCGTACGGACCGATCAGGCGTCGAAGGGCAGCCGGGGCTGCGGCGGGCCGAGCGACGGGTCGACGCCGTCGAAGAGGCTGCTGACCGACTCCCCGGCGTGCACCCGGGAGATCGCCTCCGCGAACAGCTCGGCCACCGACCGGACGCGCAGCTCGGGCCAGCGCTCCGGGGCCGGGACCGTGTCGGTGGTGACCACCTCACGCACGAACGGGTGGTCGCGCAGCCGCTCCACCGCCTTTCCGACGAACAGCCCGTGCGTGCAGGCGACCGAGGCGCCGGTGCAGCCGAGGCTCTCCAGCTTGTCGAGCAGCTCGACGATCGACCCGCCGGTGGCGATCTCGTCGTCGAGCACGATCGCGTGCTTGCCCTCCACGTCGCCCACGATCGCGTCGATGACGACCCGGTCGTCCGCGAGCCGCTGCTTGCTGCCGGCCGCGACGGGCAGGCCGAGCAGCCGGGAGAAGTGCGTCGCGGTCTTGGCGTTGCCGAGGTCCGGGCTGACCACGACGGACTCGCTGAGGTCCTGGTCGCGGAAGTGCTCGGACAGCACACCCAGCGCCGACAGGTGGTCGACCGGCACCGAGAAGAACCCGTGCACCTGCGGCGCGTGCAGCGTCATCGTGAGCACCCGGCTGACCCCGGCGGTCACCAGCAGGTCCGCCACGAGCCGGCCGCCGAGCGAGATGCGGGACGCGTCCTTCTTGTCCGAGCGGGCGTAGGCGTAGTGCGGCATCACCGCGGTGATCTGCGCGGCGCTGGCCCCCTTGGCCGCGTCCACCATCAGCAGCAGCTCCATCAGGTGCTCCTGGGTGGGCGGCACCAGCGGCTGCACGATGTACACGTCCCGCTGCCGGCAGTTCGCCTGGAGCTGCGCCTGGAGGCAGTCGTTGCTGAAGCGGCTGATCTCGACGGAGGACAGCTTCACCCCGAGCGAGTCGCAGATGGCCGAGGCCAGCGGACGGTGGGCGCTTCCGGAGAAGACGACGATCTCACGCACGCGGGCGCTCCCGGGGCTCGGCTAGGGGTGGCGCGGTCACGATAACCCGGCCGTCCGGTCCCCGTCTCCGGTCCCACGGTTGG
Source organism: uncultured Actinomycetota bacterium (assembly GCA_963827435.1). Taxonomy (GTDB): domain Bacteria; phylum Actinomycetota; class Actinomycetes; order Propionibacteriales; family Nocardioidaceae; genus Nocardioides_B. The sequence goes on along the minus strand of CAWHAU010000004.1, from coordinate 56,514 downwards.
TGGGTGCAGGCTTTGCCCGTCTCGGCGAACACCCCTGACGAAACTGGCACACCCCCAGTGTTGCAACGGCAGGGGTGTGCCGGTTTCCCAGGGGACCCAGGGAATCCGGCAGCCTGGCGGGCTCAGGCCCAGAGCTGCCCCTCCAGGCGATCCTCCGCCTCGTCGATGGTGCCCTCGTAGGCGCCGGTGGAGAGGTACTTCCAGCCGCCGTCGGCGACGACGAACACGATGTCGGCCTTCTCCCCCGCCTTGACCGACTTGGCGGCCTGGGCGAGCGCGGCGTGCAGGATCGCGCCGGTGGAGATGCCGGCGAAGATGCCCTCGGCCTCGAGCAGCTCCCGGACCCGGCGTACGGCGTCGCGCGGACCGACCGAGAAGCGCGCGTCGATCAGCGTCTCGTCGTACAGCTCGGGGACGAAGCCCTCGTCGAGGTTGCGCAGGCCGTAGACGAGCTCGCCGTAGCGGGGCTCGGCGGCCACGATCGTGACGTCGGGCTTGTGCTCGCGGAAGAACCGGCCGGTGCCCATCAGCGTGCCGGTGGTGCCGAGGCCGGCGACGAAGTGGGTCACCGACGGCAGGTCCTCGAGGATCTCGGGGCCGGTGCCCTCGTAGTGCGCGAGGGCGTTGGCGGGGTTGCCGTACTGGTAGAGCATCACCCAGTCGGGGTGCTCCTCGGCGACCTTCTTGGCCACCCGGACCGCCTCGTTGGAGCCGCCCGCGGCGGGCGAGGAGACGATCTCGGCCCCCCACATGCGCAGCAGCTGGCGGCGCTCCTCGGAGGTGTTCTCCGGCATCACGCACACGAGCCGGTAGCCCTTGAGCTTGGCCGCCATCGCCAGGGAGATGCCGGTGTTGCCGGAGGTCGGCTCGAGGATCGTGCAGCCGGGACGCAGCGTCCCGTCCTTCTCGGCGACCTCGACCATCTTCAGCGCCGCCCGGTCCTTGATGGAGCCGGTGGGGTTCTGGTCCTCGAGCTTCGCCCAGAGGCGTACGTCGGCCGACGGCGACAGCCGCGGCAGGCCGACCAGCGGTGTCCCGCCGACGGAGCCGAGTGTCGAGTCGAAGCGCACGGGACCGGTCAGCCGCCGGCGCACGGCTGGGCAGCACGACGACCTGGTCGCCGTCGCTCACCGTGGTGTCGAGGCCACCGGTGAAGCGGACGTCCTCGTCGTTGACGTAGACGTTGACGAAGCGGCGCAGGTCGCTCTGCCCGTCCTTGGCCTCGATGAGCCGTTCCTTGATGCCGGGGTGGTTCGCCTCGAGGTGGTCGATCACCTCGGACAGCGTGGCGCCCTCACCGTCGACGGCCTTCTCGCCGTCGGTGTACGTGCGCAGGATGGTGGGGATGCGGACCTCGACTGCCATCAGTCGTTGCTCCTCGGCTCTAGGGACGGGACGACCGCGACCTCTTCCTCGGTCACCTCGCCGTTGACGATTCTGTATGACCTGAACTCCACGGGACCCTCGCTATTCCCGTGCTCGCGTGTGCTGACCAGCACGTAGTGCGCGTGCGGCTCCATCGCGAGGCCGATGTCGGTGCGGGACGGGTACGCCTCGGTGGCCGTGTGCGAGTGGTAGACCACGACCGGCTCCTCGTCGCGCGCGTCCATCTCGCGGTAGAGCTTCAGCAGGTCGGTGGGGTCGAACTCGTAGAACGTGGGCGAGCTCGCCGCGTTGACCATCGGCACGAACCGCTCGGGCCGGTCGGAGCCCTCCGGACCCGCGACCACGCCGCACGCCTCGTCGGGGTGGTCCCGCTTCGCGTGCGCGACGATCGCGTCGTGGGTCTCCTGGTCGATCCTCAGCACGCTTCGAGCGTAGAGACCAGCCGGTAGGGCACCTGCCGCACCCGGGGTCCGTCCGCATCCTGAGACCCTGCCGCGCCGACGCGCGGCAGGATGGCCGTGGTGCGGATGGTGATCGAGGCCACGGACCTGCCGGGCGGCCGCGACGTGCGCGTCGGCGTGCAGCGCACGGGCCGCCCGGACGAGGTGCTGGACCCGGTGCCCGGCGACGCCGCCGGCGCGACCTGGACGGTCGAGTGCCGGGTGCGCGGAGACGACGTCACCGGCCCGTACGTCGAAGGTCGGCCGGGCGCGCGGTTCGTGTACCTGTCGTGGAGCCGGGACGGCGCGATGTTCCGCCGGGCGAAGCTGATGCTCGACGCGGTGCCGCCCGACGTGCTCCGCGCCGCCGAACGGTCCGGGTCCCTCGTCGCCCGGCTCGGGCTGACCGACGAGAAGGGCGGCCCCCGGTGCGCCGCGGTCCGTCCCCCGGTGGTGACCTGGTCGGCCATCTGAGTCACTGCCGGCCGGTGTTCATCAGCCCGGAGCGCTGGAGGGCGCGGCGCTCCGGCCTGGTGAGGTCCTCGGCGACCAGCACGCGCCGTACGCCTCCGGGCGCAGCGACCCCGAGGACCCGGCCGGGGTCCTGACCGCGGAACGACCAGACCGTCACGTGCTCGGGGTCGTCGGGGAAGTAGGTGCCCCTCGCGTCCTCGCCCATGTCGTCGCACGAGGACAGGTCGGCCTCGCCGACCCGGGTGCCGCGGTGCGTGGTGAGCCCCGCCTCGACGTACACCGTGCCCTGGTGTCGCACAGCGACCGCGCAGTCCTGCGCCGGCGGCGACGACTCCGACGTCGTGCAGCCGGCAAGCACGAGCAGGCCGAGGACAGGCATCACGAGTCTCCCCATGGTGCTTCGGACGCCGGTCGGGCACCGCCGGTTCCCGGCAGCGGTCTCAGCGGTCGAGGGCCTCGACCAGCGACTCCTGCAGGTAGCCGACCCACTGGTAGATGTCGTAGACGTGTGCGCGGGGGTCCTCGTCGGGCAGCGCCAGCCAGTAGTCCTCGTCGCCCTCCTCGACGCCGAGCCGGGTGGCCAGCGCGAGCCGGATGTCGGTGAAGGACTTCATCCAGGTGACCGCGTCCGGCAGGTCGAGCTCGACGTCGACGACGAGGCCGTCCTCGGCGAGCTCGGCCGGCAGGCCCGCCTCCTCGAGGGTGTCGATGATGCGGACCGCGCCGCGCGCCTTGCTGTCGCGCAGCGTGCCCTCGGTGAAGCGACGGAACTCGCCGGCCGCCTCCTCGTCGTTGGGGTACGCCGTCGGGAACAGCCGCGCGAGCACCGGGTCGTCGGGCTCGGTGGTGGGGCCGCTGAAGTCGAGGAGCTGCTCGAGCGGGTCGTCCCCGGTGCTCGGCGCGGCCATCTCGTTGCGCAGCAGCTCGACCAGCTGCGAGGCCAGGGACCGCAGCAGGTCCCCCTCGAAGCCGGTGAACGTCGCCACGGCGCCGCCACCGCGGCGCCGCTGGAACCCCTCACTCATGGCGCTCAGCCTCCCAGTGGTCTCGACGGGCTCGACCACCCGGGGTTCAGTCCTGCTTCTCCATGGTGGCCCAGAGACCGTAGTCGTGCATCGCCTGCACGTCGCGCTCCATCTCCTCGCGCGAGCCGCTGGCCACGACCGACTTGCCGTCGTTGTGCACCTCGAGCATCAGCTTCTCGGCCTTCCGCTTGGCATAGCCGAAGTAGTTCTGGAACACGTAGGTGACGTAGCTCATCAGGTTGACGGGGTCGTTCCACACGATCGTCACCCACGGCTTGTCCACGAAGGTGAGGTCGTCGGTCTCGGGCTGGTCGAGCTCGACGGGCGATGGAGCGGACACGGTCTCCATCCTAGAGTCGTCGCGTGACCTCTGAGACCACCGCGTCGACAGCACTGCTCACCGACCACTACGAGCTCACCATGCTGCAGGCGGCGCTGGCCGCGGGCACCGCCGACCGGCGGGCGGTCTTCGAGCTGTTCCCGCGACGGCTGCCCGAGGGCCGCCGGTACGGCGTGGTGGCCGGCGTCGGGCGGGCCCTCGACACGATCGAGCGGTTCCGGTTCGACGCCGACGCGATCGACGTACTCCGGGAGCACGGGGTGGTGGACGAGCCGACCCTCGAGTGGCTGTCGGGCTACCGGTTCCGCGGCGACATCTGGGGCTACCCCGAGGGCGAGACGTACTTCCCCTACTCCCCGTTGATGACCGTCGAGTCGACCTTCGCCGAGGCGGTGCTGCTCGAGACCGTGCTGCTGTCGATCCTCAACCACGACTCGGCGATCGCCTCCGCGGCGTCGCGGATGACCTGGGCGGCGGCCGGCCGGCCGTGCATCGAGATGGGCTCGCGCCGCACCCACGAGGAGGCCGCGGTCGCCTCCGCCCGCGCGGCGTACATCTCCGGCTTCGTGACCACCTCGAACCTCGCGGCGCGGCAGCGGTACGGCGTCCCGACCGCCGGCACCAGCGCGCACAGCTTCACGCTGCTGCACGACAGCGAGCGGGACGCGTTCACGGCACAGGTCACGTCCCTCGGCAAGGGCACGACGTTGCTCGTCGACACCTACGACATCGTCGAGGCGGTGCGGCTCGGCGTGGAGGTGGCCGGCACCGACCTGGGGGCGGTCCGCATCGACAGCGGCGACCTCGGCATGCTGGCCCAGCAGGTCCGCGACCAGCTCGACGGCCTCGGCGCGACGAGCACCCGGATCATCGTCACCTCGGACCTCGACGAGCACGCGATCGCGGCGCTGGCCGCGGCACCGGTCGACGGCTACGGCGTCGGCACGTCGCTGGTCACCGGCAGCGGCCACCCGACGTGCGGCTTCGTCTACAAGCTGGTCTCCCGCGAGGGCCGCGACGGCGACATGGTCGACGTCGCCAAGAAGAGCAAGGACAAGATCTCCATCGGCGGCCGCAAGTTCGCGCTGCGCCGTCGCTCGCCTCGCGGTGTCGCGCAGGCCGAGGTCGTCGGCATCGGCGCGCCACCGGTCGACGACGGCGACGACCGGTCGCTGATCGTGCCGCTCGTGCGCGACGGCGAGATCGTCGGCCGCGAGAGCCTGGCCACGATGCGCGAGCGGCACGCCGCCTCGCGCGAGGAGCTGCCGCTGACGGCGCGGCAGATGTCGCGGGGCGAGCCGTGCATCCCCACCGAGCACCTCGACGGGACGGTGTCCTGACGTGGCGCTGGTCCGGTGCGACTTCTTCTCCGAGGTGCTCGAGGTGGGTACCTCGATGACCGTGCTGCTGCCGCAGGCGAGCGAGGACCAGGTGGGCGTCACCGGCACGCAGCGCACCGGCGACTTCCCGGTGCTGTACCTCCTGCACGGGCTCTCCGACGACAGCACCGCGTGGCTGCGCTACACCAGCATCGAGCGGTACGCCGCGCCGCTCGGCCTCGCGGTCGTGCTGCCGCAGGTGCAGCGCTCGTTCTACGCCGACGAGGTGCACGGCGAGCGGTTCTTCACGTTCCTCGCCGAGGAGCTGCCCGAGGTGGTGCGGCGGTTCTTCCGGGTGTCCGGCGAGCGCGAGGACACCTTCGTCGCCGGCCTGTCGATGGGCGGCTACGGCGCCCTGAAGTGGGCGCTGCACCGGCCCGGGCACTTCGCCGCGGCAGCGAGCCTCTCCGGCGCGCTGGACCTGGAGGCGATCAGCCAGGACGAGTGGCGCAAGCCGCTGATCCAGCGGGTGTTCGACGGCCGGATCGGGCCGCAGGACGACCTGTTCGCGCTGCTCGAGGACGCCGACGTCGAGTCGCTGCCCTCGCTCTACGTGGGCTGCGGGACCGAGGACCACCTCTACGAGCACAACGTGCGGTTCGTCGACGAGGCGACGGCCGCCGGGGTCGACGTACAGGTGGACTTCCGGGCCGGCGAGCACGAGTGGGGCGTCTGGGACGCGACGATCCGCGACGTGCTCGCCTGGTTGCCCGTGCGTCGCTAGGGCGTGGCTCGACCAGCTGCGATCACGGCGGGCGTGACGACCGCGCCCGGACCGGCAAGGCGGAGGCACGAGAGCGCAGCGGGCTGCGCCGAGCGGCGACAACGCAGCCGGCCGGGATGCGGCGTCACGGACGCGATCGCAGATTGGAGAGACATGTCCTAGTGTCCAGGCATGAAGCGCGCACTGATCGTGGTGGACGTCCAGAACGACTTCTGCGAGGGCGGCAGCCTGGCGGTGCACGGCGGCGCCGCCGTGGCGCACCGGATCAGCGAGCTGCTGCACCACTGGACCGAGAAGGACCCGAAGGCGCCCGACTACGCGGTCGCGGTGGCCACGCGCGACCATCACGTCGACCCGGGTGACCACTTCAGCGACGACCCCGACTTCGACCATTCGTGGCCGCCGCACTGCGTGGTCGGCACGGACGGCGAGGCGTTCCACCCGAACCTCGACCCGCAGCCGTTCGACGCGGTGTTCCTCAAGGGCGAGCACGCGGCGGCGTACAGCGGCTTCGAGGGCGCGCGCCTCCGACGGCTCCACCCTCACCGACTGGCTGAAGGGGCACGACATCAGCCACGTCGACGTGTGCGGGATCGCCACCGACTACTGCGTGCGGGCGACCGCGCTGGACGCGGTGCGCAACGGCTTCGACACCCGCCTCCTCGAGCGGCTGTGCGCGGGCGTGGCGCCCGCGTCGACCGAGTCCGCGCTGGCGGAGATGCGTGAGGCCGGGGTGACGGTCCGTTGACGACGACGCAGGACACGCCTCCGCTGGCCACCATGTTCACCGAGCTGGCGCGCACCCGCGGCGACCACCCGGCCCTGGTCGGGGCGACCCGCACGGTGACCTACGCCGAGCTCGAGCAGCGCGGCAACCGGGTCGCGAACGCCCTGCGGGACCTCGGGGTCGGCGAGGGCGACCGGGTCGCCTACCTCGACCTCAACAATCCCGAGTTCTTCGAGGTGATGGTGGGCGCCGCCAAGATCGGTGCCGCGATCGCGCCCCTGAACTTCCGGCTCACCCCCGGCGAGATGGGCCGCATCGTGCACGACGCGCGGTCCACCGTGATGGTGGTCGGTCCGGTGTTCGAGGCCGCGGTCCCCGCGATCGAGGCCGAGGCGCCCGGGCTGTCCCGGGTCGTGCGGACCGGTGCGGACTTCGAGGCGTGGATCGGTGCCGCGAGCGACGAGGACCCGGGTCGCGAGTCGACGTACGACGACGTGGTGCTGCAGCTCTACACCTCCGGCACCACCGGCCTGCCGAAGGGCGTGCAGCTCACCAACGGCAACTGCTCGGGCCTGATGGACGTCGCGAACGCGTGGGACGTCGACGAGTCGTCGGTGTCCCTGGTCGCGATGCCGCTGTTCCACATCGGCGGGTCCGGCTGGGCCAACGTCGCGCTGGCCCGCGGCGGCACCGACGTGCTCGTGCCGATGATCGACCCGTCGGCGCTCATCGACACGATCGAGAGGTCCCGGATCACCAACGCGTTCCTGGTGCCGGCCGTGCTGCAGATGATGTGCGCGGTGCCCGGCGCCGACGACCGCGACTACTCGAGCCTCCGGTCGATCGCGTACGGCGCGTCGCCGATCACGACCGCGGCCCTGAAGCGGTGCCTCGAGGTCTTCCGGGCGCCGCTGTTCCAGGTCTACGGCCTCACCGAGACGACCGGTGCGATCACCGAGCTGTCGTCCACCGACCACGACCCCGGTGGTCCGCGCCAGCACCTGCTCCGGTCGGCCGGCAGGCCGTACCCCTGGGTCGAGATGAAGGCCGTCGACCCGGTCACCGGGCAGGACTGCGGCCCCGGCGAGGTCGGCGAGATCTGGACCCGCTCCCGGCAGAACTCCCCCGGCTACTGGCACAAGCCCGACGACACCGCCGCCGCGTTCGACGCCGACGGCTGGCTGCACACCGGCGACGCCGGCTACCTCGACGACGAGGGCTTCGTGTTCCTCACCGACCGGATCAAGGACATGATCGTTTCCGGCGCGGAGAACGTGTACCCCATCGAGGTCGAGTCCGCGCTCTCCGAGCACCCCGAGGTCGCCGACGTCGCCGTCATCGGCGTACCCGACGAGAAGTGGGGCGAGACCGTCAAGGCCGTCGTCGTCCGCACGCCCGGCTCCGAGCTGACCGCCGACGAGCTGATGGCCTGGTCCAAGGACCGGGTCGCCGGCTTCAAGCGCCCCCGTTCCGTCGACTTCGTCGACGAGCTCCCCCGCAACCCCTCGGGCAAGCTGCTCAAGCGGGTGCTCCGGGAGCCGTACTGGGTCGATGCGGAGGGCCGCCACATCGGCTGAGCGGGCTGCCCGTTTACCAGGGGATGTCGCGAATCTTCATCTGCCCATGGGTTGCATCCCATGGGGAGATGAAGTTCTCCGTGGGCAGTGGCGATCGCGGCCCGTCGGTCGAGCTGATTTCCATGGGGAGATGCAGATTTCCTGCATCCCCTGGTAATCAGACAGCCGCAAGCACCCCCGGGCCAGGCGGTCACTCCCCGCGGAAGACCGGCAGACGCTTCTCGCCGAACGCCCGCATGCCCTCGGCGACGTCGGCGGTCCGCAGCAGGATCGTCTGGCCGGTGCGCTCCCGCTCGAGGGCGTCGTGGAGGTGCCCGAGGGTGGCGGCGTTGACGGCCTTCTTGGTGGCGGCGTAGGACAGCGGCGGCCCGGCGGCGAGCCGGGCGACGAGCGCCTCGACGGTCCCCTCGAAGTCGTCGGCGGCGAGGTGGCTGACCAGCCCGGCGTCGTACGCCTCCTGCGCGCCGAGCGCCTCGCCGAGCAGCGCCATCCGCATCGCGCGGGCCCGGCCGACGGACGCGGCGACGGTCGCGGTGGCGCCGCCGTCGGGCATCAGACCGATCCGCGCGAAGGCCAGCAGGAACGACGCCCGCGGCGAGGCCACGACCAGGTCGCAGGCCAGCGCCGTCGAGCAGCCGACCCCGGCAGCGACCCCGTCGACCGCGGCGACCACCGGCTTGTCGAGGCCGGTGACCGCGCGGATGATCCGGTTGGCCCGGTCGAGGCTGGTGACGTCGAAGTTCTGGTGCGCGTCGGCACCGGACAGGTCGGCGCCGGAGCAGAACGCTCCCCCGGCGCCGCCCACCAGCACCACGCGTACGTCGTCCCGGGTGGCCGCGCCCTCGAGCTCGTCGGCGACCCGGTCGCTCATCGCGGCCGTCAACGCGTTGAGCTGCGCCGGACGGTTCATGGTCAGGCGTAGGACGCCGCCGTCACACCGGATGTCGAGGTCAGGGTCCATGGCAGGACCCTACGGTCAGCTGATCGTGACCGGCTGGCCGTTCGCCACCAGCCGCCAGTCGACCGACGCGAACGTGCTCGGGTCGATGGTCGTGCGGGCGGCGACCCAGTCGATGATCAGCTGCCGGATCTCGACCTGCCGGTTGTAGACGACCGGCGCGGTCTTGACGTGCGGGAAGCCACCGCCGCCGGACTGCCGGTAGTTGTTGATCGCCAGCGCGAACTCCTGGGAGTCGACGATCGGCGCGCCCGCGTAGGAGAGGTTCCTGATCCGGTTGCCCGGCGCCTGCGCGATGTCGATGTCGTAGGTCAGCCGACCGGTCAGCCCGCCGACGATGTCGTAGTTGTAGTCGGGCGTGCCCTTCGGCGCGTTCGCGGTCACCGCGTTGGTCACCTGGTCGGAGGTGAACGGCCCCGCGGTGGAGACCTGCTTGAAGTAGGTGGCGCTGTACTCCAGGTAGTCCTTCACCTGCGCACCGGTGACCTTCACGGCCAGCAGCGTGTTGTCGTAGATGTAGAGACCGGCCACGTCGCGCACGGTCACCTGGCCCTGCGGGATCGCGGCGCCGCGGTTGAACGGCGCGGCGATGCTCAGCACCGGCAGCGTCGCGTCCGGGGTGCCGGCCAGCGCCGCGCGGACCGTGTCGGCCTGCACGTAGTTGACGAAGTCGATCGCGGCGACGTCCTCGACGACGGCGCGCTGCGCGGACATCGCCTGGGTCGACGTACCGATCGGGGAGTTGACGTAGTCGACGACCTTCTTGTGCTGCGCCAGCACCAGGGAGGCGACCTCGGCGTCCTCGTCGACCTTGGCGGAGTCGAGCACCTGCGAGGTCGCGGAGACGACGTGCCAGCGGTGGTCGCGCACCTCCAGGTTCAGGTCGATCACCGAGACCCGCATGCCCCAGTAGAGCGGCTCGGTCAGCAGCACCTGCTTGCCCGGCGTCGGGCCGTCGACGAGCCGCTGCGGGATCTCGACGTGGGCGTGCCCGACCAGGATCGCGTCGATGCCGGGCACCTGCTCGGCGACCAGGGTGGAGGCGTTCTCCGGGTAGGGCAGCGCGTCGCCGTACGACGAGCTGGTGTCCGCTCCCGAGTGCGCGGCCACCACGACCACGTCGCACCCGGCCTTCTTGAGCTCGGGGACGAACACCTTGGCCTGCTCGACCAGCCCCGGGAAGCGCAGCTTGCCCTCGACGTTGGCCTTGTCCCAGATCGCGATGCCGGGGTTGGTGAGGCCGAGGATGCCGACGGTGAGGGTCGGGCCGTTCTTGGTGGGCCGGAGCGTCTTGATGACGTACGGCGGGAAGACCGGACGCCCGGTCGCGTCGTCGACGGCGTTCGCGCCGAGCAGCGGGTGGTCGAGCTGCGACTCGAAGGTCCGCAGGATGTCGAGGCCGTAGTTGAACTCGTGGTTGCCGAGCGCGGCCGCGTCGTAGCCGACCGCGTTCATCGCCGCAGCCATCGGGTGGATGGCGCCACCGGTGATCGGGTCGATCTTGGCGTAGTAGTAGGCCAGCGGCGTGCCCTGGATGGTGTCGCCGGCGTCGAGGGTGATGACCGCCTCGCCGGCGCGCTCCTCGCGCACGCCCTTGATCAGGGTGGCCGCCTTGGCGATGCCGATGTCGCGCGAGGCCGAGTCGGTGTACTCCGCGTTCTTGAAGTAGTCCCAGTTGAAGACGTTGCCGTGCAGGTCCGTCGTGCCGAGCACGGTGAGCCGGGCGCGGCGGTTGCCGCCCTGGTTGCTGCCGCCGGCGGCGTGCGCGACGCCCGGGACGAACCCGACGGCGGCGAGGGCGGCGGCCCCGGTGAGCACGGTGCGGCGTGCGGGCAGGGCGGACTGGTCGGACATGGAGGCTCCCGAGAAGGCGACGTGGTGGGCGACAGGGAAGTTCTATCCCGAGGCACCCGTAGGCGGTCAAGCACCTCCGGCCGCGGGGCGCAAACGATGCAGAATGTTCACCATCCCCACCCCCCAAGAACTGTTTGACAGTTACCGCGGCCTGTGGTCTGCTACTCCCCAACAGTTCTTTGACAGTACGACGGAGGTGGCCGATGTCCGACGACACCGAGGCGGTCTCGTCCCTGCGGGCGACCGCGCACCCGCTGCGGCTGCGGATGCTCTCCCTGCTCACCGGGGCCGAGCTCTCCGCCGCCGAGGTGGCCCGCGAGCTCGGCATCACCCACGCGAACGCCTCCTACCACCTGCGGGTCCTGCTGGAGGCCGGCGTGGTGGTCGTCGCGAGCGAGGAGAAGATCCGCGGCGGCGTGGCCAAGCGCTACCGGCACCCCTGGGAGGTCAAGGCGGAGCGCAAGGCCTCGCCGGGCGACCAGGAGGTCTACGTCCGGGCGGTCGCGGAGGAGCTCGTGCGCCGCGCCGGCCAGCGCGAACGCGGCACCCGCCAGCTGCTCGCCGACGCGGAGCTCTGGGTGACCCCCGAGGTGTGGGAGCGGCGTCGAGGGGCTGGTGCGCGAGGCGTCGGAGCTCGTGCACGCGGAGGCGAAGCCGCCCCGCACCCCCGGCACGGTGCACGTCAACCTCACCGCCGCCACGTTCCGGATGCGTGAGGAGACGCAGCGATGAGGATCCCCGACGCGCTCACCCCGTTGCGCGAGCCGCGGTTCGCCTGGTTCTACGCAGCCCGCGTCACGTCCACGGCCGGGTCCACCATGGCGCCGATCGCGCTGGCCTTCGCGGTGCTCGACCTGACCGACTCGGCCGGCGCCCTCGGCCTGGTGCTCGCGGCCCGGACCATCCCGATGGTGCTGTTCCTGCTGGTCGGCGGCGTGGTCTCGGACCGGTTCTCGCGCTCGACCGTGGTCCGGACCGCCAACGTGCTGTCGGCGCTCACCCAGGGCATGGTCGCCTACCTGGTCATCAGCGGGCACGCCGAGCTCTGGATGCTGATCGCGCTGGAGGCGGCCAACGGCACCGTGGCGGCGTTCACCATGCCGGCGATGGAGGGCATCGTCCCGCAGCTCGCGCCCCGCTCCCACCTCCAGCAGGCCAACGCGCTGCTGTCCTTCTCGCGCGCCGGGCTGAACGTCGTCGGCCCGACCGTGGCCGCCCTGATGGTGGCCGGCGTCGGCTCGGGCTGGGCGCTCGCCTTCGACGCGGCGACCTGGCTGGCCGCCGCCCTGCTGCTCACCCGGGTCGCGCTCCCGCCGCGCCGCCGCACCGAGGACGCGAGCATGCTCCGCGACCTGCGCGAGGGCTGGTCGGTCTTCACCGGGCACACCTGGCTCTGGGTGGTGGTGGCGGGCTTCGGGGTGATGAACGCGATCCACATGGGCGCCTGGTTCACCCTCGGTCCGGCGCTCGCCCGGGAGACCATCGGCGTGCGCGGCTGGGGGCTCGTGCTCTCCGCGGAGTCCGTCGGGCTGCTGCTGATGACGCTGGTCATGCTCCGGGTCCGGCTGCGACGACCGCTGCTCGCCGGGATGCTCGGCATGAGCGTGTTCGCCCTCCCCCTCCTCATGCTGGGGCTCGACCCGCACGTGCTCCCGCTGGTGCTGGTCGCGTTCCTCGCCGGGGCGGGCGTGGAGGTGTTCAGCACCGGCTGGAGCGTCTCGATGCAGGAGCACATCGACGAGCGGGTGCTGTCGCGGGCGTACTCCTACGACGCGCTCGGCTCGTTCGTGGCCATGCCCCTGGGGCAGATCCTCTACGGACCGCTCGGCGACGCGTTCGGCTACCGGCCGGTGCTCCTGGTCAGCGGGGTCGTCTACCTCGCCACCGTGCTGCTCGTCCTGTCGTCGCGGTCCGTGCGCGACCTGCGACGGGTGGAGGCGAGGAGGAGCCCGTCAGCGTGTGAGAGTCACGCGCCCCACTTCTCGGCGAGCGCCCGGATCACCTTGGCGTTGCGGTTGGTTGCCACACCGAGGGCCTTCTCCACCTGGACGTTGGACACCTTGGCCTCGTGGTACGGCTTCGCGTAGAGCAGGTGCACCGCCCGCCCCCGCACCACCACGGTCTCGTCCGGGTGGCCGTGGTCCTCGACCTGGCTCGTGCCGGCCGCGGTCGGGCTCTCCTTGAGCAGGCTCACGTAGTGGCCGTGCCCCGCGTCGTGCCGGGCGGCGATCTCGTCGGCGTCGGCGGCGACCTGGGTGAGCTCCTTCGGCGTCAGCACGATCGTGTGCACCACGAAGCCGCGGTCCTGCTCGAACAGCTCCTCGAGCGCCTGCTCCAGCTTGGCCCGCGACCGCACCGGCGTCGTGAGCAGCACGTTGCCGGTCTGGATGTGCGTCTCGACCCCGGCGTAGCCGGCCGCGTCCAGCGCCGCCCGCAGCTCCGCCATCGGGTACTTCCGCTTGCCCACGTTCACCGCGCGCAGGAACGCCACATAGGTCGGCATGGCGTGATTCTTGCCGACCCGTCGACCAGCAGGCGGCGTGAGCGGCGTGTCGCACAGGAGCCGACGGGTCGGGAAGACTGGGCGGGTGCTCGAGATCCGCCCCGCCACCCCCGGCGACCTCGCCGCCGTCGGCCGCATCCACGCGCTGTCCCGCAACGCCGCGTACGCCGGCCTGCTGCCCGCCGAGGCGCTGGCCCGGGTGACGCCCGAGCGCCAGGAGGCCGTCTGGCGCGAGCGCGCTCGCGGACGCGCCCGCACAGTCCGCGCTGCTGGTGGCGACGGACGACGGGGAGGTCGTCGGCTTCACGCAGGGCGAGTACCGCGACGGGGTCGGCCACCTGAACGCGATCCACCTGCTGCCCGAGCGGCGGGGCGGCGGCGCAGGGCAGGCCCTGCACGACGCGCTGCTCGCACGCTTCGTCGCCTGGGGCTGCACCAGCGCGACGCTGTGCGTGGTGCGCGGCAACGAGCGGGCCCAGTCGTTCTACCGGCGCAACGGCTGGACCCACGACGGGACGACGTCCTCGCACGAGGTCGGCGGGGTCGTCGTACCGGTGCTGGTCTACCGCCGGAGGGTCTGCGCTACGAGTTGCTGAACAGCGCCGGCCCGTCGCCGGTAGCCGGCCCGCGGCCGGCCCAGGTCCACGCGTAGGCCTCGTCCTCGGCGTCGAGGCCGGCCTCGCCGAGGTCGAGCGGGCGGAACGTGTCGACCATGACCGCGAGCTCGTCGAAGAACTCCGCGCCGATCGAGGCCTCGACGGCCTGCGGCTGCGGACCGTGCGCGTAGCCGCCGGGGTGCACCGAGACCGAGCCGATGTTGATGCCGGACCCCTTGCGCGCCTCGTAGTCGCCGCCGACGTAGAACATCACCTCGTCGGAGTCGACGTTCGAGTGGTAGTAGGGCACCGGGATCGACTGCGGGTGGTAGTCGACCTTGCGCGGGCAGAAGTTGCAGACCACGAAGTTGTGCCCCTCGAAGACCTGGTGCACCGGCGGCGGCTGGTGCACCTTGCCGGTGATCGGCATGAAGTCCTCGACGTTGAAGGTGTACGGGTACAGGCAGCCGTCCCAGCCGACCACGTCGAACGGGTGCGTCGCGTAGGTCATCCGGCTGCCGACCAGGCCGGACGGCCCGGTGCCGCGGTGCTTCACCAGCACCTCCACGTCGGTGCCCTCGACGAGGAACGGCTCACCGGGCCCGTGCAGGTCGCGCTCGCAGTACGGCGCGTGCTCGAGCAGCTGCCCGAAGCGGGAGAGGTAGCGCTTCGGTGGGGCGATGTGGCTGTTCGCCTCGATCGCGTAGAGCCTGCTCTCCTCAGCCGGCACCCAGCGGTGCGTCGTCGCGCGCGGCACGATGACGTAGTCGCCGCTGCGGTAGGACAACACACCGAACACCGTCTCGACGGTGCCGCTGCCCTGCTCGACGTAGACGCACTCGTCGCCGACCGCGTTGCGGTAGTACGGCGAGGTCTCGCCCGCCACGACGTAGGAGATCCGCACGTCGCCGTTGCCCAGGACCAGCCGCCGCCCCTGCACCGGGTCGATCGCCTTCACGTCCTCGGGCGCGAAGAGCGTGTGCAGCTTGAGGTGCCGCGGCTTGAGCGGATGGTTCGGGGTCACCGTCAGGTCCGGCAGCTCCCAGACCTGGGAGTCGACGATGGCCGACGGGACGCCGCGGTGGTAGAGCAGGGAGGAGTCGGAGGAGAAGCCCTCCTCGCCCATCAGCTCCTCGTAGCGGAGCGTGCCCTGCTCGTCGCGGAACGCGGTGTGCCGCTTGCTCGGGACCTCGCCGACCTGCCGGTAGTACGCCATCAGAAACCTCGGTGATGTGTTCGATTTTCGGACGACGGTTGTCCGGTCACAACAACGATCCGTTAGGGTCGGCAGCGTGTCAACCAGCCTCCCGTCGTACGTCCACGACCTGGTCGACGACGCCGCGATCTTCCCGCCCGGCAACGCCCCGCTCGACGAGGCGGTGGCCGCGCACCGGCACCACCAGGCATCCTCCTACGCCGGTCTGGTCGGACCGTTCGTGGTCTCGGACACCCGGCTTCCGGAGCTCGGCGGGCTCCTCGAGCAGCCCCTGGACGTCATCGTCGTCGTCACCGGCGGCGCGGGCGCGATCGAGCCCGCGGTGACCTGGGCGTCCCGGACCGAGGGCGTCGCGCTGGCCGGCGTGGAGGTCGCCATGCGCGAGTCCGACGCCGGCGACCTGGCCCCCAACGCGCGGCGGATCGTCACCGCGGTCGACCAGCTCGGGCTCGACGTCCCGGTCTCCGTCGAGGTCCCCCGGCTGTACGGCGACGAACCGTCCGCCTCCTGGCTGGGCGCGCTCGACGAGCTTGCGGCCGTCGACCACCGGCTCAAGCTGCGCACCGGCGGGCTCGAGGCGGACGCCTTCCCGAGCACCCACGAGCTCGCCACCTGCATCGTCGCCGCGCTCGACCGCGAGCTCCGCTTCAAGTGCACGGCCGGCCTGCACCACGCGGTCCGGCACACCGACCCGCAGACCGGCTTCGACCACCACGGCTTCCTCAACGTGCTGCTGGCCACGCGAGCGTCGCTGGACGGGGCGGGCGTCGACGACCTCGCCGGTGTGCTCGCGGTGCGGGACGGCGCGATGCTGACCACCACGATCACCGAGCCTCGGCGCCGACGCACTGGCCTCGGCCCGGCGCTGGTTCACGAGCTTCGGCTCGTGCAGCGTGCTCGACCCCCTCGACGACCTCACGACGCTGGGACTGGTGACCGGATGACCCGCGAGACCTGGGTGGAGGGCGCCGCCGGCTCGCTCCACGACGTCGACAACCTGCCCTACGGCGTGTTCGCCACCGCCGGCGAGCCGCCCCGGGTGGGGGTGCGGATCGGCGACCAGGTGGTCGACCTGGCCCCCGTCGCTGCCGGCGACATGCTCGAGATCAGCCACGTCTTCGAGGCGCCGTCGCTCAACCCGCTGCTCGCCCTGGACCGCCCCGCCTGGTCATCCGTGCGCACCTGGCTGACCGGGCTGCTCACCGACCAGACCGAGCGCGACCTCGTCGAGCCGCACCTCGTACCCGTCGACGACGTCACCCTGCAGATGCCGTTCGAGGTCGCCGACTACGTCGACTTCTACTGCTCGCTCGACCACGCCACCAACGTCGGCCGGATCTTCCGTCCCGACGACGAGCCGCTGAAGCCCAACTGGCGGCACCTCCCGGTCGGCTACCACGGCCGCGCCGGCACCGTCGTCGTGTCCGGCACGGACGTACGTCGACCCTGCGGCCAGCGACCGGAGGGCGGCGGCAGCCCGTCCTACGGACCCAGCCGCCGGCTCGACATCGAGGCCGAGATGGGCTTCGTCGTCGGCGCCCCCACCAGGATCGGCGACCGGGTCCCCACCAGTGGGTTCGCCGACCACGTCTTCGGGCTGACTCTGCTCAACGACTGGTCCGCGCGTGACATCCAGGCCTGGGAGTACGTCCCCCTCGGACCGTTCCTCGGCAAGTCGTTCGCCACCTCCGTCTCCGGCTGGGTGACCCCGCTCGACGCGCTCTCGGCGGCACGGGTCGACCTGCCCGGCCAGAACCCGGGTCCGCTCGACTACCTCGCGGTGGACGGGCCGGCGGGCTTCGACATCGACATCGAGGTGCTGCTCAACGGCACGACGGTCTCGCGGCCGCCGTACTCCTCGATGTACTGGGCGCCCGCCCAGATGCTCGCCCACATGACGGTCAACGGCGCGTCCCTGCGCACCGGTGACCTGTTCGCCTCCGGCACGGTCAGCGGCCCGGACAAGGACCAGCGCGGGTCGTTCCTCGAGCTCTCGTGGGGCGGCACCGAGCCGTTCGGCCCGGACGGACGGACCTTCCTCGAGGACGGCGACACCGTGACGCTGCGCGCCACCGCACCGGGAGCCGGGGGCGGCCGGATCGCGCTCGGCGAGGTGTCCGGGACGGTCCTGCCGGCGCGCTGATACGCAGCTTCACCCATGCCGGGCGTGACGCAGGATGGGTGATCCGCCCGACGCGGCGCGGCCCCGGGCCGACCTAGCGTGACGGCATCCTCCGAGACGCAAGGAGCGCCGCCATGAACGAGCACATCGAGACCGTCGTCATCGGGGCCGGACAGGCCGGGCTGTCCACCGCCTACCACCTTCGCCGTCGCGGCCGCGACTGCGTGATCCTCGACGCCCACCGCCGGGTGGGCGACAACTGGCGCCACCAGTGGGACACCCTGCGGCTGTTCACCCCGGCCAAGTACGACGGGCTGCCCGGCCTGCCGTTCCCCGGGGACCCGTGGTCCTTCCCGGTCAAGGACGAGGTGGCCGACTACCTGGAGACCTACGCCCGCACCTGGGACCTGCCGGTGCGCACCGGCGTCCGGGTCCGGCGCCTCGGCCGGGCGGACGGGCACTACGTCCTCGACACCGACGCCGGGACGCTCACCGCCGACAACGTCGTGGTCGCCACCGGCCCCTTCGGACGCACCCCGCACCTTCCGCCGTTCGCCGCGGACCTGGACGAGTCGATCCTCCAGCTGCACTCGTCGGAGTACCGGCGGCCCGACCAGCTCGCACCCGGCCCGGTGCTCGTGGTGGGCGCGTCGCACTCCGGCGGCGACATCGCCTACGAGCTCGCGGCCACGCACCCCGTCGTGCTCTGCGGGCCCGACCGGGGCCAGCTCCCGCTGCACATCGAGAGCCGGGCCGCGCACCCCGTGGTGCCGGTGCTGGTGTTCCTGGCCCGGCACCTGCTCACCCGACGCACACCGGTCGGCCGGCAGATGATGGACGAGGTCCGCTTCCACGGCGGGCCGCTCATCCGGGTGCGGCGCGAGGACCTGGCCGCCCGCGGCGTCGACCGCCGGGAGGCGCGGATGTCCGGTGTCCGGGACGGCCGTCCGGCGCTCGAGGACGGCACGGTCCTCGACGTCACCAACGTGGTGTGGTGCACCGGCTTCCGGCAGCGCTTCGAGTGGATCGACCTGCCGGTCCTCGGCGAGGACGGCTGGCCGAAGGAGCTGCGCGGCGTCGTCGACGGGTGCCCGGGACTGTTCTTCTGCGGGCTGTCGTTCCAGTCGGGGTTCGGCTCGATGGTCTTCTTCGGCGTGGGCCGCGACGCGGAGTACGTCGCCCGGCGGATCGTCGACCGGACCGGCTCCCCGAGGGCCGCTCTCGCGCACGCCGCCTGACGGCCTCCCGCGCGTATCCTCCGAGAGGGAGGACGTCATGGCCGTGACGGATGGCCTGGCCGGAGCGCGGGACGCCTTCGCCCGCCGCGACTGGGTCGCGACGTACGACGCGCTGGTCTCCGCCGACGTCGCGGCGATGCAGCCGGACGACCATGCACGTCTCGCCACGGCGGCGTACCTCCTGGGCCGGGGAGCCGAGAGCGTCCGGTGCTTCCAGACCGCCTTCCAGGCACACCTCGACTCCGGGGAGACCCTGGCCGCCGTGCGGACCGCCTTCTGGCTGGCGATGGTGCTGCACGCCAACGGCGAGGAGGCGGTCTGCAACGGGTGGGTCGCCCGTTCGGAACGGCTGCTCGCCGACCAGCCGGACGACATCGTGGAGCGCGGCTACCTGCTGATCCACGGGATGTACCGCTTCATCTTCGAGCCCGACCACGAGCGCGCCTACGAGCTCGCTCTGGAGGTCACCGACTTCGGGCGCCGGTTCCACGACCCCGACCTGCTCGCGACCGGGCTGGCGGGCCAGGGGCGTCTGCTGATCTACGCCGGCCACGTGCGGGAGGGCCTGGCCCTGCTCGACGAGGCGATGGTGGGCGTGGCCGCAGGCGAGCTCTCGCCGATCATGGACGGGGACGTCTTCTGCTCCCTCATCGAGGGCTGCCAGGAGGTCTCGGACTTCTCCCGGGCCGCCGAGTGGACCAACGCCCTCTCCGCCTGGTGCGACGCGCAGCCCGGGCTGGTGCCCTTCCGGGGCCAGTGCGCGGTCCACCGCGGGCAGCTGATGCGGGTGCACGGCGCCTACGAAGCGGCGGTCGAGGAGCTCGAGACGGCGGCGGCCCACTACGCCGAGCACGGACCTCTCGAGGCGGCCGGCCTGGCCCTGGGCGAGCGCGGCGACGTGCTGCGGATCCGCGGGGACCTGGACGCGGCGGAGGCGTCGTACGCGGAGGCGAGCCGACACGGCTACGAGCCGCAGCCCGGGCTCGTGCTGCTGTGGCTGGCGCGGGAGCGGACCGACGCCGCCCTCGCGGCGATGCGCCGGATGCTTCTCGAGAGGCAGGACCCGGTCGGGCGCTCCCAGGTCCTCGCGGCCGGGGTGGACGTGCTGCTGGCCGCGGACCAGGCCGACGAGGCGTCCGCGCTGGCGGACGAGCTCGCCCGGGTCGCCGCGGACTTCGGGTGCGCCGCGCTGCAGGCGTCCGCAGACCACGCCGGTGCGGCCGTCCGGCTGCACCGGGGCGACCCGCGGGGTGCCCTCCCCCAGCTGCGAAAGGCGGCGCACGCCTGGCGGACGCTGAGCATGCCGTTCGAGGGCGCCCGCACGAGCGTCCTGAAGGCGACGGCGATGCGGGAGCTCGGGGACGAGGAGTCCGCCGTGGCCGAGCTGACCGCGGCCTACCGCACGTTCGTCGAGCTCGGAGCCCGACCGGCGGCCGCACAGGTCACGCGGCTGCTCACCCCGAAGGAGCCGCACGGCCTCACCTCCCGCGAGATCGAGGTCCTGCGCCTGGTCGCCTCGGGACGGAGCAACCCGCAGATCGCCGAGGTGCTGGTGATCAGCGAGAAGACGGTCGCCCGCCATTGCAGCAACATCTTCACCAAGATCGGTGTCTCGTCGCGCTCGGCGGCCACCGCGTTCGCCTACGAGCAGCGGCTGGTCTGAGTTTTCGCCCCCAGGCGGGCCTCGGGCTGAGAAAATCCTCCCGACCGTGGAACCTCGGCGCCGGGTGGCGACTCGTCCTCTGCGGGGAGGTGGTCGCGTGCCGGACGACGGTTACGTCCGTGAGGTCTACGAGGCGTCGTACCGACGTCTCGTGGCGCAGGCGTACGCCGTCGCCGGCGACCGGGTGGAGGCCGAGGACGCGGTGCAGGAGGCGTTCGCGCGCGCGGTGGCTGCCGGGGACCGGTTCCGCCGCCTGGACAACCCGGAGGCCTGGCTGCGGACCGTCGCGCTCAACGTGCTGCGCCGGCGCTGGCGGCGGGCCAGCCTGTTCCGTGCGCTGACCCCGCGGCTGGCCACGCCCGCCGACGTGCCAGGGATCTCGGAGGACCACGTGGCGGTGGTCGAGGGGCTGCGGTCGCTGCCGTTCCAGCAGCGCGAGACGCTGGCCCTGTTCTACCTCGGGGACCTCTCGGTGCAGGAGATCGCCGCGACCCTCGGGGTCGCGGACGGCACCGTGAAGTCCCGGCTGACCCGGGGGCGCACCGCGCTGGCCGCGGTGATGGAGACGACCTTGGAGGCCGAACGTGGATGAGTCACGGCTGCGCTCGCTGCGTGCGGACGTCGAGTCGAACGTCGAGCTGCCCGACTTCGCGGGGGTCGCGGAGCGCGGGGCGCGGATCCGGCGGCGCCGGACCGCGGCCACCGGCGCGGTCGCGGCCCTGGCCGTCGCGGTGACGGCCTTCACCGTGACCCGCACGTTCGACAGCGACCGGAGCCAGCAGCCGATCCACCAGCCCGCGCCGACCATCGACCCCGAGGCCGCCCGCCGCGTGCTGGCGGACCCCGACGCGGTGGTCGACCCGGACACGTCCCGCATCGGTCTGGCCGGCGCCATGCTCGCGGTCGTCGTCGTTCGGGAGCGCACGCTGGGCGGCGGGCCCGGCGGTCCGTGCCCGCCGGCCGACCAGCGCAGCGCCCTGCGCTGGACGGGCCCCCGCGGCAGCACCCGGGCCTGGGTGGAGCGGGTACGCAAGGTGGAACCTGTCCCCGGCGGGTTCGTGGTGGCGGCGGTCCGGCGCCCCTGCCGGACCGACGACCCCGCCGACGCGCGGGCCTACCTGGTCGACGGGACAGGAACACCGCGCGACATCACCTGGGGCGCGGGCGCCGAGCGGGTGTGCGCGACCAGGCCCGCGGACGTGCGCTGCCACTTCGACGTGCGCTCGAGGCGCGCCTCGTTCGACGCCGCCGTGCGGCTTCCCCAGGGCGCGGTCCCGCTGCGCACCCGGGCCGGCGGCCCCCGCTGGGCCCGGTCGTCGGACGCCCGCCGGCTGTACTGGTCGGTGGACGGCCGCACGTGGCGGCACCGGGACACCACCCTTCCCGCAGGCGCGATCGTCAGCGCGGCTGCGGCCGGCCGCTGGGGCGTGCTGGCCGGTGACACCTCCGTCGACTTCACCTCCGACGGCGGCACCACCTGGCAGCACCGGGACCTGTCGTCCGCGCTCCGCCCGATCCGGATCGGCGACGTCGACTGGACCGTCACGCCCTCCGGCGTGCTGCTCGGGGTCACCCAGCTCGTGGGCCGCGGCGACGTGCTGTTCCGCAGCACCGACGCCACCTGGAGCCGGTTCGTCGAGACCGACGTGCACACCGCCTTCGGGCTGGTGCGACCCGTCGTCGTGGGCGACGCGGTGTACGTCGTCGACGACGAGCGGTGGGCCGTGTCCACCGACGGCGGCGCGACCTGGCGCCGTACCCCTCGGCTTCCGTAGCGGAACCAGGGAACCTTCCTCCCTTCTCGCGACTCGACCCCGGCAGGAGCGCTGCACGGGGAGGTTCGTGATGTGGCACGCGGGAGCACGACGGGTTGCCATCCTGGGGGTCGTGCTGACCTCCGTCCTGACGGGGGCGTGCAGCGAGACGCGCCGGCCGGAGACCGCCGACGCCGGAGACGCGGCGCCGCCGGCACTCACCACCGGTCGGCGCGTCACTCCCGCCGCCGCGGTCGAGGCGGGCGGGGACCTGCCGTCCGGCACCGGCGGCTGGCGGCTGTCCCGGCCCGCGCGACAGGGCCAGATCGAGGGGTACGCCACCACGAGCAGCGGCCTGCCCGGGGCGCGGGTCGCGCTGCGGGTCTCGACGCGGGCGGCGACGTACCGCGTCCGGGCCTACCGGTTCGGCGCGTACGCCGGCGGCGACGCGCACCGCGTGTGGGTCTCGCCGCGGCTCCCGGGCCGCAAGCAGCCCGGGGCACGCTTCGCCGACGCCGGCCGGCGGACCGTCGTCGCGCCGTGGCGCACGAGCACCGTCGTGGACACCCACGGGTGGTCGCCCGGGCTCTACGTGTTCAAGCTGGTCGCCTCGACCGGCTGGCAGGCGCACGTGCCGTACGTCGTGAGCTCACCGTCCGCGGTCGGCCGGACGGCCGTCGTGTTCCCGGTGACGACCTGGCAGGCCTACAACGACTGGGGCGGCTACTCGCTCTACGAGGGCGCCGGCGTCGACCGGCGCAGCTGGGCGGTGAGCTTCGACCGCCCGTACCCCGCGCCCGGCGCCACCGAGATGCTGTTCGGCGCCGAGCCCGTCGCGGTGGCCGCGGAGCTGACCGGGATCCCGCTGGCGTATCTCACCAACATCGACCTGGACCGGCGGCCGGACGCTCTCGCGGGCGCGACGGCCTACGTGTCGACCGGGCACGACGAGTACTGGACCGCTGGCATGCGCTCGCGGGTCGCGACGGCGCGCACGGCGGGCACCAACCTCGCCTTCCTCGGCGCGAACACGATGTACTGGCGGGTCCGGCTCGAGGACGCCGGCCGGGTCGTCGTCGGCTACCGGTCCGACGCCTCGCTCGACCCCGCTCCCCGCGCGCGAGCGCACCGGGCAGTGGCGCGACGCGGAGGGCTCGGAGCCGGAGAACGAGCTGACCGGCATGGAGTACGAGTGCTTCCCGGTCGACGCGCCGTTCCGGGTCGCGTCCCCGCACTGGTGGGGCTTCGCCGGGACCGGGACCCGCGCCGGCGAGGAGCTGGCGCACCTCGTCGGCATCGAGGCCGACCGCGTCTACCCGGTCGCGAGCACGCCGCGCCCGCTGGAGGTCCTGGCGCACGTCTCCTACTCCTGCCGGGGTGTGCGTACGTCGGCCGAGGCGACCTACTACACGACCCGGTCCGGCGCGGGGGTCTTCAACGCGGGCACCCTGCGCTGGACCTGCGCCCTGGCCGGCCGGTGCCCGTCCGCCCTGACGCGCCGTACGGTGCGCTTCGTCGGGCGGGTCACCGGCACCGTGCTGCGGGAGTTCGCGCGCGGACCGGCCGGACGACGGCACCCGGCCCACGACAACGTCGCCCGCTTCGACCTCTCGCCGCAGAACCTGGTGCCGGCCAGCTAGGGCGTGTCTGGAAATCGCAGCGACGCCGCGGCGGCATTGACAGACATGCCCTAGCCCGGCGGCCGGACCCGTGAGCGAGGTCACCGCGGTTCGACACGTGGCCGCAACCCGCGCGGGGCATCCTGGACCCATGGGCAACCGTGACCCCTTCGCGCACCTGCGGCTCAACCTCGAGCAGCACCGCACCGTCACGCAGCAGCGCACCTACACGTGGTGGTGCACCGAGTGCGAGATCCACCAGGCCGACGAGAGCGGCCTGTGCCCGCTGTGCCAGCCGGACAAGCCGGCCTCGCACGACGAGTCCGCCGCCTGAGCCGACCCTGGGTCAGCCCGGCATCAGCAGCGAGCGCTGCCAGAGCCGCCGCTGCGTGGGGCCGATGAGGTCCTGCTCCTCGAGGAACCCGACCACCCGCTCCCCCATCCAGGCCATCGTGTCGCGGTAGTGCGGGTTGGTGAAGGCCGCCTTCTTCGCGGCCCTCGGGTCGAGCCCCACACCGGCGTACACCTGCGGGTTGACCAGCGTCCGGGCCACCATGAACGCGGTCTGCGCGACCATCGTGCGGTGGAAGGCGAGCTGGGCCTTGCCCATCCGCGGGATCGCGCGCTCGACCTCCTCGCGGGCGAAGGTCATGTGCCGGGCCTCCTCGAGCACGTGGATCCGCGACACCATCCGGATCAGCGGCTGCACCCGGTCGTCCTTCATCAGCTCGCGCTGCCAGCGGTCCAGGATCTCCTCGGCGACCAGGATCGAGGCGTACGCCGAGACGCCGCCGGCCACCGCCTTGAACGCGCGGCCGAGCCGGTGGATGTGCGGCGTCGCGCCGTAGGCCGGGACGCCGCAGCGGGCGATCGCCCGGCCGAACATCAGGGAGTGCCGGCACTCGTCGCCGATCTCGGTGAGGGCGTACTGGGTGCGCTCGGTGCGCGGGTCCTGGTCGTAGAGCTCGCGGACCATCAGCTGCATGAGGATCAGCTCGAACCACAGGCCGACGCTGGCGATCGACGCGACCTCGTGCCGGGACATCTCGACGCGCTGCTCCTGCGTCATCCCCTCCCAGATCGGCGTGCCGTAGAGCGAGAGCCGCTCCGGCTGCATGAACCAGGCGCCGTCGACGAGCGGGGCGTCCCAGTCGATGTCGACCTCGGGGTCGTAGGACTGCTTCGCGGTGGAGCGCAGCAGTCGCAGGGCGGTGGCGTCGGTGGCCGCGTCGGGCAGCGGGACGGCGGTGGCGGTCATGCGAGAACCCTCCTGATTACCTGTTACCTCGGGTAACACCTATTTGCTACTGTGACCCACGTGACACGGACCGTCAAGGGCATCGAGGCCGCCAAGTCGGCCGCCCGCACCGCCGCCAAGACCGCGGCCAAGGCCGCCGCCAAGGCACCCCGCAGCGACGACGACGGCCGGAGCACCCGCTGGTCGGCGCATCGCGAGGCCCGCCGCGCCGAGCTCGTCGAGGCCGCCGTCGCCGCCATCGACCACCTCGGCCCGCTCGCCGGCATCGAGGACATCGCGGCCGCGGCCGGGGTGAGCAAGCCGGTGCTCTACCGCTACTTCTCCGACAAGGCCGACCTGCACACCGCGGTCGGCACCTGGGGCGCGGAGCTCGTCCTCGAGCGGCTGCTGCCCGCCCTCGTCGCCGACGGCACGCTTCGCGAGCGCGTGGACCTGGCCTGCGAGGCCTACCTCGCGCTCATCGAGGAGCACCCCAACGTGTTCCTGCTGCTGGTCCAGCACCGGGTCGGCGGCGACACCGACCCGCTCGCCGACGGCAAGGCCGCGATCGCCGCCGCCATCGCCCGGGTGATGGGCGACGCGCTGCGCGAGCTCGGCGTCGACGCCGGCGGGGCCGAGCCCTGGGCGCACGGCCTGGTCGGGCTCGGCCTCTCCACCGGCGAGTGGTGGCTGACCCGCCGCACGATGAGCCGGTCGGCGGTCGCGACGTACCTCTCGTCCTTCGTCTGGCACGCCCTCGAGGGCATCTCGCAGAGCTACGGGGTCGCCGTCGACGGCGAGCTGCGGCTGATCCCTCCACCCGAGCAGGAAGGCACCGGACGATGACCGACACCGCAGAGCCGACCGAGAGCCCCACCGAGGGGTACGACGGGCCCGCCCGCCTGCTCACCGAGGACCACCAGGTCGAGGTCGCAGTGACGCTGCGCGGCGCGTTCCAGCCGATCGACGGCCGCTTCCACTGGTACGGCCGGGTCTCCCAGCACGAGGACGTCGACGCCCTGGTGGCGTCCGGGGCGTCCGTGGTGCTGCGCACGCCGTTCGGCGACGCCGCGGGACGGCTCTCGGACCGCGACCCGTGGGGGCGCTACCGGGTCGGCGGCACCGGGCGCCCGCCGTTCGACACCTGACCCTTCCCCCACGTGACCCACGAGACAGCCGGCCCCGGCTGACATACATAGGTCTCCTATGTAATATTCGTTGGGTGAGCCAACCAACTGCGACGGCACGGACCCTCGAGGAGCTGAGCGCCGAGCTCGTGCTCTACACCGGGCGGCTGGTCCGGGCGATCACCCGGCAGAGCGCCGGCCTCGCGGTCGACGTACCCACGGCCCAGCTGCGGCTGCTCTCCCAGGTCGACGAGCTCGGGCCCGTGACCATCGGCGCCCTGGCGGCCGCCGACCGCTGCTCCCAGCCGACCATGTCGGCCGGCGTGCAGGTGCTGTGCGAGCGCGGGTGGGCCGTGAAGGCGCCGAACCCCGCCGACGCCCGCTCCAGCCTGGTCTCGCTCACCGACGCCGGACGCACCGTGCTGACCGAGGCGCGCCGCGAGCGCGCGGCCGTGGTCGCGGCCCGGCTGCGCTCCGACCCCCGACACGACGAGCGGGACCTGGCCACGGCGGTCGCCGTGCTCCGGGGCCTGCTCGACCAGCCCGACAACGACGAAGGAGCCGCGTGAGCACGCGCACCCAGAACCCCACTCCGTCCCCTACTGGCTCCCGCGCTGCCGGCGAGGCCGCGGGCGCGGCGCCACCCTCGATCCTCAAGCAGCCCCGAGCCGTGTGGGCGGTCGCGTTCGCGTGCGTGATCGCGTTCATGGGCATCGGCCTCGTGGACCCGATCCTCAAGCCGATCGCCGACCAGCTCGACGCGACACCCAGCCAGGTGTCGCTGCTGTTCACCAGCTACATGGCCGTCATGGGCGTGGCGATGCTGGTCACCGGCGTGGTCTCCAGCCGCATCGGCGCCAAGCGCACGCTGCTGGCAGGTCTGGCGCTGATCATCGTCTTCTCCGCGCTGGCCGGGTCCTCCGACACCGTCGGCGCCATCGTCGGCTTCCGGGCCGGCTGGGGGCTCGGCAACGCGCTGTTCATCGCCACCGCGCTGGCCACCATCGTGATGTCGGCCAGCGGGTCCGTGGCGCAGGCGATCATCCTGTTCGAGGCCGCCCTCGGGCTCGGCATCGCGGCCGGCCCGATCGTCGGCGGGCAGCTCGGCTCGATCACCTGGCGGGCGCCGTTCTACGGCGTCGCCGTGCTGATGGCGATCGCGCTCGTCGCCACCGCGTTCTTCCTGCCGAAGACGCCTCCGCAGGCTCGCAAGACCTCGCTCGCCGACCCGTTCAAGGCCCTGCGCTTCCCCGGCCTGCTGACCATCGCGGTGACCGCGCTGTTCTACAACATGGGCTTCTTCACGCTGCTCGCGTTCGCGCCGTTCCCGCTGGACATGACCGCGTCGCAGGTCGGCTGGGTCTTCTTCGGCTGGGGTCTGCTGCTCGCGTTCACGTCCGTCGTGGTCGCGCCGATCCTGCAGCGGATGTTCGGCACCGTGCCGACCGTGATCGCCTCGCTGGTGCTGTTCGGTGCCGACCTCGCGGCGATGGCGGTGCTCACCGACTCCAAGCTCGCCCTGGTGATCGGGATCATCGTCGCCGGCGCGTTCCTGGGCATCAACAACACCCTGATCACCGAGGCCGTGATGGGCGCCGCGCCCGTCGAGCGGCCGGTCGCGTCCGCGGCGTACTCCTTCGTGCGCTTCTCCGGTGGCGCCGTCGCGCCGTACGTCGCGGGGCGGCTCGGCGAGGACGTCAGCGTGCACGCGCCGTTCTGGATGGGCGCCGGCGCCGTGCTCGTCGCGGTGCTCGTGCTCACCCTCGGCCGGCACACGCTCCAGGGGCACCTGCACATCGCCGGCGCGGAGGAGCCGGAGGCCGAGGCCGAGGCACTGGCGATCTCCGAGCTCGACTGACCCGTCCCGCACCCGCCTGCCGGCCCGCGCCCCTCTCCCGGGGCACGGGCCGGTGGCGTGTACGGGGGCTGGTGGCGGCTTGCGCGGGTGGCCCGCCGTGCGGTGACGGGCCACCCGCCCCGAGCAGGACGGTGACGCGGTTCTTCGGGGGGAGCCGCGACCTGCCCGGCCCACGGGGCGTCGGACCGGAGGGAGAGTCCGTCGCCCCGCCTTCCACCTGGGTCCTGGCGCTCAGCCGGTGACCGGCTGAGCAGTGGCGCGGAGGGGCGACCTCAGTCGGGCGAGGATCCCGGCGGGTAGGACGGGGAACCGGGCAGGAGCCAGCCGCGTGCGGGACGTCGCTGCTGGACCCGGAGCAGGACCAGCAGCAGCAGGCCCGCCACCAAAGCGGCCAGCCACGGAGACGTCGGGACGAGCCCGACCGGCCCGTCGGAGGTCCCCCGGGGCAGGCCGGTGGACCCGAACGGGACGACATCGCCCAGCGCGAGGGCGATGCCGGCACGCACGGCCGACTTCGCGGTCGGGACGGCGGGGTCGGCCGCCGCACCGCTACCGGGCACGCGCGCCTCGCGCAGAAGCGCCTGCGTCGTGGCGAGCCCCTGTGCGGGCCCGGAGCGGTGCTGCGCCCGAGTCGGGCGGGCGTGGGCGTGCCGCGTCGTGGACGTGGCAGCCGCGCCGTCGGAGGTGTGGCGCGCGGGCGCGGTGGAGTGGGGGCTGGGGGGCTGCTCCACCGCGTCCGTGACCGAAGATGCAACGCCTGCTGCGCGATCGACGAGACGGTCGGTGGTGTCGGTCGCGGCGTGGGCGACCCGGTGCACGGCCGGTGCGGGCACCGTGTCCGTCGTGGTGCGGACGACCTCCGTCGTACGGCGCGCGGCGTCGGCCGCACCCTGCACGACCGGGTCGACCAGACGCCGGCGACAGGTCGAGCCGTGTCGCCCACCGGAGCCGGAAGGGCGCCGGTGACACCGCCGAGGAGGGATCCCGCCGGCGCCGACTCGTCGGCCCGCGCCGAGGTGGCGGACAGCAGCAGCCACAGCACGGCGCAGGCGGCACAGGTCACAGCCGTGGTGAGGATCCGCCTGCCGGCGGAGAGTGCCGCGTGGACCTGGCCCATCAGGACGCCCCGTACGTCTCGTCTGGCGTGCCGCGATACCGACACTGGAGATAAAGAAGTATTTACCTCGAACCGGATGTCTGTAAAGACCGGCTCCGACCGAAAAACCCGTCAGGCGTCGCGGCGCCCGTTCCTAGCCTCGTCGAGGCGAAGGTCGTGCTCGAGCGGCCGTCCTGAGGCGTGTCGTCTGCGTCAGGTCCAGGTGTGCAGCCGGACGGTGGTGCCGGTCTCGCTGGACCGCACCTGCACGAGGTCGCACAGGTGGTTGGCCATCCAGATCCCGCGGCCGCTCTCGGAGACGTCGAGCGCCGGCTCGCGGCCGACCAGCGGGTCGTCGATCACCCCGTTGTCGGTGACTTCGAGAACCAGGCTGTCCGGCATCGTCCAGGCCCGCAGCTCGCCCTGACCGCCGGCGTGCTCGATGCTGTTGCAGGCCAGCTCGTGCACGGCGAGCACGAGGTCCTCGGTCACCTCGGACGGCAGCCGCGCCCCCTCGCTGATGAAGCGGACGCCGGTGCGCAGCAGGGAGAGGTCGTTCGCCCCGAAGCGGATCACCTGCGCCGTGTCGGGGGCGGGCGTCAGCGAGCGGGCGAACACGTCGTGCGCGTGGTCGTGGGCGTCGTACGTCGCGTGGCGCGGGTGCGCACCGAGGTCGGGGTGGGTGCGCATCGCACCAGCGACGACGTCGGAGGTCAGCCGGCTGACGTCGT
This sequence comes from uncultured Actinomycetota bacterium, assembly GCA_963827435.1. GTDB lineage: Bacteria > Actinomycetota > Actinomycetes > Propionibacteriales > Nocardioidaceae > Nocardioides_B. The sequence continues at coordinate 26,870 of CAWHAU010000004.1, read as the reverse complement.
AGGGGCAGAGCAGGCGGAAGGTGCCGGCTCCGTCGAAGGCGACGTTGAGCAGGGCCTCGTGGAGACGGCACTCCTCGAACTCGACCTCGCGCCGACCCGACCACGCGGGCTCACCGACGCCGCGCACCGGTTGGCCCGGGTGCCGGTCCACGAACTCTCGCCAGACCGGGATGATGCAGGCGGGGTTCTTGCCGACGTCGATCATGTCGACGAGGGCGACCGCCTCCGCCTCGTCGCCGAGCGCCTGCTGGAGCGCCGCGAGCTGGGCGGGGAGCTCGGCCACCAGGACCGGCTCACCGGCGCGCACACCGTCCCGCACGAACGGCACCACGAGATCCACCCAGGAGTCCAGGCTGTCGTAGAACGCCGCCGCGTGCAGGAACCCTTCTTCCACCTCAGCGACGGACGCGGACACGGTATTCACCTCCCCGACTGTCCCTCCCCTGGCCAGCCGCCGCTCATCCTCCCCTGCCTACCGGTGGGTTACAAGGGTCCTGTCTGGTCCGGATACTTTTCAGCGGGTTCGCACGACGTTGGTCCGTGCCGCCTTGTCGTGCAGCGCCTGCCGCTGCCCGTCCCACAACGGCCACAGGTCGTCGAGCAGGGAGTACACCCACCCCAGGAGGCCCACCAGCGGCACCACGGCCACGGCACTGCCGAGGTTCTGCATGAACCACCGCGTCAGCACCGTGCCCCACGGCAGCGGCCCCGGCCGCTCGCGCAGCCGCACCTCCAGCCGCAGCAGCATCTTGCCCGGGGTGGCGGAGAACGCCTTGAGGAAGCCGATCCCGTAGACGCCCTTCACGACCCAGGAGACCACCGCGAACGCGACCAGCGGCCCGGTGACCCCGTCGAGGAGCAGGCTCGCGTCCGGCGGCTGGGCGCCGGTGCGCGCCGCGTCGACGGCGAGCTGCACGTACGCCGCGTAGGCGGCGCCGACCTTCTGCAGGAACGACCAGCCGAACAGCACGCTCAGAGCACCGGTGAGCAGCCCGTCGACCAGGATCGCGACGAAGCGGCGGCCCCATCCGGCCAGCAGCTGACCGTCCGGCGTGACGTCGCGCGGCGTGTACGTCGCAGCCGCCGCGACCTCGGGCGGGACGACACCGTGCTCGGCGACGTAGGTCTCGACGTACGCGGCGTGCTCCTCGGCCTGCCGCAGCCGCTCCGCGGCCACCGCCTCACGCCAGGCGGCCAGCTCCTTGCGGCTGGCCGGCCGGGTCCGCACGGTCCAACCCTTGCCGTCCCAGTACCGCATGGTCGTGGGCATGCCCGGGTTCGCGGGGGCGGGATCGGTGTACCAGCCCTCGGCCGTCTCGGTCGTCTCGGTCATGGCGCGCAAGCGTAAGGACCACGGGCCGGGGCTGTCCGGCTTTTGTCAGAGGTTGCCGCGCTTGTCCTGCTCGCGCTCGATCGCCTCGAACAGCGCCTTGAAGTTGCCCTTGCCGAAGCCCAGCGAGCCGTGCCGCTCGATCAGCTCGAAGAACACCGTCGGCCGGTCGCCCAGCGGCTTGGTGAAGATCTGCAGCAGGTAGCCGTCCTCGTCGCGGTCGACCAGGATCTTGCGGGCCTGGAGCTCCTCGATCGGCACGCGCACCTTGCCGATGCGCTCGCGCAGCTCGGCGTCCTCGTAGTAGGAGTCCGGGGTGTCGAGGAACTGCACACCGTTGGCGCGCAGCGCGTCGACGGTGGCCAGGATGTCGTTGGTCGCCAGCGCGAGGTGCTGGGCGCCGGCGCCGCGGTAGAACTCGAGGTACTCGTCGATCTGCGACTTCCTCTTCGCGATCGCGGGCTCGTTGAGGGGGAACTTCACCCGGTGGTTGCCGTTCGCGACGACCTTGCTCATCAGCGCGGAGTAGTCGGTGGCGATGTCGTCGCCGATGAACTCCGCCATGTTCACGAAGCCCATCACCTTGTTGTAGAAGGTGACCCACTCCTCCATCTTGCCGAGCTCGACGTTGCCGACGATGTGGTCGAGCGCCTGGAACAGCCGCTTCGGCTCGCCGTCGCGCTTGACCCAGGACGACTCCGCGGCGACGTAGCCGGGGAGGTAGGGGCCGTCGTACCGGGAGCGGTCGACCAGCGTGTGCACGGTCTCGCCGTACGTCGCGATCGAGGCGATCCGGACGGTGCCGTGCTCGTCGCTCACGTCCTCGGGCTCGCGGACCACGGTCGCGCCGGCCTTGAGCGCCTGGGCGATGCAGCGGTCGACGTCCGGCACCTCGAGGGCGATGTCGACGACGCCGTCGCCGTGCCTGCGGTGGTGCTCGACCAGCGTGCTGTCGGGGTCGACCGCACCGTTGATCACGAACCGGATCGAGCCGGAGCGCAGCACGAAGGACTTGTGGTCGCGGTTGCCGTTCTCGGGGCCGGAGTAGGCCTCGAGCTGCATGCCCCACGCGGACTGGTAGTAGTGCGCGGTCTGGGTGGCGTTGCCGACCACGAACACGATCGCGTCCCACCCGGTCACCGGGAAGACGTCCTGCTCCTCGTCGTACTCGACCAGCCCGACCAGCTGCTGCAGCTGCTCCAGGGTCAGGTCGGCCTTCAGCTCGTCGTGGGTCAGGGCGTGGGTCATCGCGTCGGTCATGCCGGGCAGCATGGTCGGGTCGGACGCTTTGTGCAACAGTACGTCGGATCACTGTGCAACTTGTCCAGCCGAAGGAGCCGTCATGGACGACCTGGATGCCACTGTGCTCCACCTGTTCGCCGCCGAGCCCCGGATCGGGGTGCTCGAGGCGTCCCGGCGGCTCGGGGTCGCGCGGGGCACCGTCCAGGCCCGGCTCGACAAGCTCGCGGCCGGCGGCGTGATCTCCGGGTGGGGCCCCGAGCTCCAGCCGGAGGCCCTCGGCTACCCGGTCACCGCGTTCCTCACCCTGGAGATCCGGCAGGGTCGCCGGGCCACGACTCGGTGGCGCGGCACCTCGCCAGCATCCCCGAGGTGCTGGAGGCGTTCACCATCACCGGCGCCGGCGACATGTGGGCCCGGGTGGTGGCGCGCTCGAACACCGACCTGCAACGGGTCATCGACGCGGTGCTGTCGGACGCCGGCATCGTCCGCTCGTCGACGGTGATCGCGCTCGCCACCCAGATCCCCTACCGCGTGCTGCCGCTCATGGACGCCGCCGTCGGGGGCGCGATCGGCGGGTAGGGTCGCCAGCGTGACACTCGTGGCAGGCGTGGACTGCTCCACGCAGAACACCAAGGTCGTCGTCTGCGACACCGAGACCGGCGCCGTGGTCCGCGAAGGCCGGGCCCCGCACCCCGACCTCACCGAGGTCGACGCACGCGTCTGGTGGCAGGCGTGGGAGCAGGCCTCGAGCGGCCTGCTCGACAACGTCCGCGCGGTCGCGGTCGGCGGGCAGCAGCACGGCATGGTCCTCGTCGACGAGGCCGGCACCCCGGTGCGCGACGCCCTGCTGTGGAACGACAACCGCTCCGCCCCGCAGGCCGTCACCCTCACCGACGAGCTCGGCGGCCCGCAGGCGTGGGCCGACGCGACCGGCGTGGTCCCGGTCGCGTCCTTCACCGTCACCAAGCTGCGGTGGGTGGCCGACCACGAGCCGGACGTCGCGGAGCGCACGCAGGGCGTGCTGCTCCCCCACGACTGGCTCACCCACCAGCTGCGCGGCGGTGCGGGCGAGCCGACGACGGACCGCGGGGACGCGAGCGGCACGGGCTACTGGTCGGCCGCCGAGGGCGCCTACCGTCCCGAGATCCTGCGCGCGGCGTTCGGCCGCGACATCGCGGTGCCCCGCGTCGCCGGCCCGCGCGAGGCCGTCGGCGAGACGCCCGGCGGGATCCTGCTGGCTCCCGGCACCGGCGACAACATGGGCGCCGCCCTGGGCCTCGACCTCGAGCCCGGCGACGTCGTGGTCTCCCTCGGCACGAGCGGCACGGTGTTCGCGGTCAGCGACCGGCCGACCGCCGACCCGTCCGGCATCGTCGCCGGCTTCGCCGACGCCACCGGCCGCTTCCTCCCGCTGGTGTGCACGCTCAACGCGGCGCGGGTGATCGGCGCCGCACTCACCATGGCCGGCGCCGGGCTCGACGACCTCGACCGGCTCGCCCTGTCCGTCGACGACACCGAGGGCCTGGTGCTGCTGCCGTTCCTCGACGGTGAGCGGACTCCCGCCCTGCCCGACGCGACCGGCCTGCTGCACGGCCTCACCCGGAACAACGCCACCCCCGCCCACCTGGTCCGCGCGTCGGTCGAGGGGATGCTCTGCGGCCTCGCGGACGCTGTCGCCCCGCTGGAGGCCGCCGGCGTGACACCGCGTCGCATCGTCCTGATCGGCGGCGCGGCCCGCTCCGACGCCGTACGCCGGATCGCGGCCGGCCTGTTCGCGCTGCCGGTCGCCGTGCCCGAGCCGGCGGAGTACGTCGCCCTCGGCGCTGCCCGGCAGGCGGCCTGGACCCTTGCGGAGGGCGACGCGCCGCCGCGGTGGAAGCAGGGGGCCGCGGTCGTCGAGCCGGACCCGTCGTCGGCCGACTACTACGCCCGGGTGCGTGCGGCGTACTCCTCGGTGCTGGGTGGCGCCCAGCCGCTGCTCCGCGGCTGACGGACGGGCCGGGTCAGGCCCCGGCGCTCACGTGAGCTTGTCCTCCACGACCTCGACGGCCTTGTCGACGGCCTCCTCGACCTTGTCCTTGGCGTCGGCGACGGCGCCCTTGACCTTGCGGACCGGCTTGCCGACCTTCTCCGCGACGACCTTCTCCGCGACGTCCTCGATCACCTGACCGCCGATGTCGCCGATCAGCTCCGGCAGCCCGCGCTCCTTGTCCTCGAGCTCGAGCCGGTTGGTGGCCTCGGCGAACCGCAGGTAGGTGTCCACGCTGGCGATGACGACACGGGCGTCGACGGTGAGCAGCTCGATGCCGAGGGCCGAGACCCGCACGTAGGCGTCGATCACGATGCCCTTGTCGAGGATGACCTCGATGACGTCGGCGAGCCCGCTCGGAGCCGGGCGGTCGAGGTAGCCGCTCATGACAGCCTGCCCGCGACCTCGGCAGCCGCAGAGACCACCTGCGGGCCGAACTCACGAGCGTCGAAGTCCCCCAACGACACGATGCCGACCGATGCCTCCAGCCCCTCGACGCCGAGCACCGGCGCCGCGACACCGTGCGCGCCCGCCTGGATCTCGCCCCGGGTCTCGACGTACGTCGACCCGCAGTCCGGCGCACGGCCGAGCAGGATCGCCTTGCCGGCAGCGCCCTGCTCCAGCGGGTGCCGGGCACCCACCCGGTAGGCCACGTGGTAGTCGGTCCACGACGGCTCGACGACCGCGATGGCGAGCGCCTCGCCGCCGTCGGCGACGGTGAGGTGGGCGGTGCTGCCGAGCTCCTCGGCCAGCGCCCGCAGGACCGGGCCGGCGAGCTCGCGGAGCACCGGCTGCAGGCCGCGGGCCAGGGCCAGCACCCCGAGCCCGACGTGCAGCCGGCCGCTCGGGTCGCGGCGGGCCAGCCCGTGCTGCTCCAGGGTGGCCACCAGCCGGTAGACGACGGTGCGGTTGACGCCGATCTCGGCGGCCAGCGCGGTGATGCTCAGCCCGCTCGGTGTCGCCGCCAGGGTCCGCAGCACGCGGAGCCCCCGGTCGAGGGTCTGCGACGTCTCGGCGGCCATGGGCCGAACCTATCCGATCTCGGTGCGGTCGAAACCGGCCGCAGATTCCCAGGGGACCCAGGGAAACGTGCACACCCCCACCGTTGTAACGCTGGGGGTGTGCCGGATTACCAGGGGACCCAGGGAATCCGGCAGCAGCCTCAGCCGGACCGGCGCTGCGCCGCCCAGTCGCGGATCTTGTCGATCCGGCTCTGCAGCTGCTCGGCGGTGGCGACCGCGGCCGCGGGACCGCCACAGTCCTTGCGGAGCGCCGCGTGGGTGACGCCGTGCGGCTGGCCGGTGCGGTGGTTCCACGCGGCGACCAGCCCGTTGAGCTCGCGGCGCAGGGTCGCGAGGTGCTCGTGGGTGGACACGTCGCGGACCACGTCCTCCTCGGTGGACCGGGTGCGTCGCTGCTGCTTGGCGCGGTCGCTCTGCCGCTGGTGGAGCAGGTCGCGGACCTGCGACGGCTCGAGCAGCCCGGGGATGCCGAGGAAGTCCATCTCCTCGTCGGACCCGACGTGCACCTCGCCGGCGTGGCCGAACTCGCCGCCGTCGTACAGCACGCGGTCGAAGCGCGCCTCGGAGCCCATCGCCTCGAAGGTGCCGAGCTCCTCCGCGCTCGCGGCCTCGGCGGCGTTGGCCTGGGCCATCAGCTCGTCCTCGGCGGCGAAGATGTCGCCGTCGTCGTTGACCTTGCGCTTGAGCACGTGGTCGCGCGCGACCTCCATCTCGGAGGCGAAGCCGAGCAGGTTCGGGACCGACGGCAGGAACACCGACGCGGTCTCGCCGCGGCGGCGGGCACGCACGAAGCGGCCGACGGCCTGCGCGAAGAACAGCGGGGTCGCGGTGCGGGTGGCGTAGACGCCGACCGCCAGCCGGGGCACGTCGACACCCTCGGAGACCATGCGGACCGCCACCATCCAGCGGTCGTCGTTCTCGGCGAACGTCGCGATCCGCTTGGACGCGGCCTTCTCGTCCGAGAGCACGACCGTCGGCCGCTCGCCGGTGATCTCCTTCAGCAGCGCGGCGTACGCCCGGGCGGAGTCCTGGTCGGAGGCGATCACCATCGCGCCGGCGTCCGGCACGTGCCGGCGCACCTCGGTCAGCCGCTTGTCGGCCGCGGCGAGCACCGACGGCATCCACGAGCCGGCCGGGTCGAGCGCGGTGCGCAGCGCCTGCTGGGTGAGGTCCTTGGTGAGCGGCTCGCCGAGGCGGGCCGAGATCTCGTCGCCGGCCCGGGTGCGCCACTGCATCTCGCCGCTGTAGGCCATGAACAGCACCGGCCGGACCACGTGGTCGGCGAGTGCCTCCGCGTAGCCGTAGGTGTAGTCGGCCAGGCTGCGGCCCACGCCCTCGTGGTCGGGCGCGTAGGTGACGAACGGGATCGGGTTGATGTCGGAGCGGAACGGTGTGCCGGTCAGTGCCAGCCGGCGCTGCGCCGGGTCGAAGGCCTCGCGCACCGCGTCGCCCCAGGACAGCGCGTCACCGGCGTGGTGCACCTCGTCGAGGATCACCAGGGTCTTGAACCGCTCGGTCCGGATCCGGTGCGCGAGCGGGTTGACCGCCACGCCGGCGTAGGTCACGGCGACGCCGACGTAGTCCTGGCTGGTCCTGCCCTTCTTCCCGGAGTACGACGGGTCGATCGGGATGCCCGCACGCGCGGCCGCCTCGGCCCACTGGGTCTTGAGGTGCTCGGTCGGCGCGACGATCGTGACGCGGTCCACGACCCGTCGCGACAGCAGCTCGCTGGCGACCGTGAGGGCGAACGTCGTCTTGCCGGCCCCCGGGGTCGCGACGGCCAGGAAGTCCTTGGGGTTCTCGCTGAAGTAGGCCTCGAGCGCCGCGCTCTGCCAGGCGCGCAGCTTGGTGGCGGTGCCCCAGGCGGCCCGGTCGGGGTACGCCGGCGGGAGCTCCTTGGGCGGAGCGGGGACCAGGCCGAGGAGGTCAGGATCGTCTGAGTCGGTCAACGTCTCTCGAGAGGGTGCGGGGGCGAGCAGAGGCGGCGGTGACGAGGGACTGGCTACTCGTCGTCGTCCTTCTTCAGCTGCTCCCAGGCGTCCTTGCACTCCGGGCAGACGGGGTACTTCTCGGGGTCGCGGCTGGGCACCCACACCTTGCCGCAGAGGGCCACGACGGGTGTGCCCATCACCATCGCCTCGGTGAGCTTGTCCTTCTCGACGTAGTGCGAGAAGCGCTCGTGGTCACCGTCGTCGGTCGGGACCGTACGGCGGTCCTCGATCGTCTCTGTGCCGGGGCTCATCTGGGTGCTCACGAGGGTCGAGTCTAACGGCGGGACAAGAGCTTCGGGGCCGGACCGCACAGAGCCGGCCATACCGGATCTGCTAGTTGAGGGTGGGGTCGGCCGGCTGGGTGGACACCCAGGCGAGCTCGCCGGGCTGGCGGCGCAGCACCCGGCGCCAGAGCCCCTCCGGGTCCTGGCCGAACAGGTCCTCGGGCACCGACGGGACGACGAACCAGGACCCCTCGAGGATCTCGGCGGCGAGCTGCTCCTCGCCCCACCCGGCGTAGCCGGCGAAGATCCGCATGCCGCCCAGCGCCGGCGCGACGATCTCGGTCGGCGTGTCCAGGTCGACGATGCCCACGTCGTCGTACAACCGGCGGAAGCCGACCGGCTCCTCGTCCGGGTCGTCGCCGAGGTCGCTGTAGGTGCCGACGGCCAGCGCGGAGTCGGTGCTCACCGGCCCGCCCTGGAAGAGCACCTCGGGCTCCCCCGCCACGTCGGTCCAGTCGGGCAGCACCTCGCGGACCGGCACGCCGGACGGCCGGTTGAGGACCACACCGAGCGCGCCGCTCTCGTCCAGGTCGAGCAGCAGGACGACGGTGCGCTCGAAGTTCGGGTCGAGCAGCGCCGGGGTGGCGACCAGCAGGTCACCGACGTGCAGGCGCGCCGTCCCGTGCTCGGACATGGTCAGGCGTGCGCCGTGGCGGCGTCCGAGGTGGCCACCCGGCTGCTCGCCTCGGCCGCGGTGCGCACGGCGCTCGCGACCGCGGTGTGCACGTCGGCGTGGAAGACGCTCGGGATGATGTAGTTCGCGTTCAGCTCGTCGCTGGTCACCGTGCGCGCGATCGCCTCGGCCGCCGCGACCAGCAGCGAGTCGTCGATCTGGTTGGCCGACGCGTCGAGCAGGCCCCGGAAGACACCCGGGAAGGCCAGCACGTTGTTGATCTGGTTGGGGTAGTCCGAACGGCCGGTGGCCACGACGGTCGCGTGCCGGCGGGCCTCGGCCGGGTCGATCTCGGGGACCGGGTTGGCGAGCGCGAAGACGATCGAGCCGTCCGCCATCTTCGACACGTCGTCGCCGTCGATGACATGGGGGGCCGAGACGCCGATGAAGACGTCGGCGCCCGCGACGGCATCCCGGAGGCTTCCGGTCAGGCCGCGCTGGTTGGTCGCCTCGGCGAGCGCGAACAGGGACTCGTGCAGGCCGGGCCGGTCACGGTAGACCACGCCCTCGACGTCGGCGACGACCACGTCGCGGGCGCCCGCCTCCATGAGCAGCCGCAGGATCGCCGTACCGGCGGCACCGGCTCCCGACATCACGATCCGCACGTCCTTGAGGTCCTTGCCGACCACCCGCAGCGCGTTCGTCAGCGCGGCGAGCACCACGATCGCGGTGCCGTGCTGGTCGTCGTGGAAGACCGGGATGTCGAGGATGTCGCGCAGCCGCCGCTCGATCTCGAAGCAGCGGGGGGCGGAGATGTCCTCGAGGTTGATGCCGGCGAAGCCCGGGGACACCGCACGCACGATCTCGACGATCAGGTCGGGGTCCTGGGTGTCGAGGCACAGCGGCCAGGCGTCGATGCCGGCGAACCGCTTGAACAGCGCCGCCTTGCCCTCCATGACCGGCAGCGCCGCCGCGGGTCCGATGTTGCCCAGACCGAGCACTGCGGAGCCGTCGGTGACCACGGCGACGGAGTTCCGCTTCACGGTGAGCCGGCGGGCGTCCTCCGGGTTGGCGGCGATCGCCTGGCAGATGCGCGCGACACCGGGGGTGTAGACCATCGACAGGTCGTCGCGGTTGCGGATCGGGTGCTTGCTCTCCATCTGGATGGAGCCGCCGAGGTGCATCAGGAACGTCCGGTCGGAGACCTTGTGCACGTCGACGCCCTCGATCGCCCGGAGGGCCTCGACGATGCGGTCGGCATGCGCGGTGTCGGAAGCCGCGCAGGTCACGTCGATGCGCAGCTTGTCGTGGCCCGACGCGGTGACGTCGAGGGCGGTGACGATGCCGCCGGCCTCCTCGACGCAGGTCGTGAGCCTGCTGATCGCGGTGCCGCCGGCGGGCACCTCGAGCCGGACGGTGATGGAGTAGGAGATGCTCGGTTCGGTGGCCACGTCCACATCGTGTCATGTCCCGTGGGCCTCATTGGCACCGTCGCCGGGCTCTGGAACGCGGAAGAACCCCGGCGACGACGCTCCTGGGAGGGAGTACGCGGAGGGAGCCGCGGGTGCGTCGTCGCCGGGGTGGTCGGGTCGTGCGGGTCAGGCAGCCAGGTGCGCCTTGAGCCGGCCGAGCAGGCCGGTCGGGCGGTCGTCCTCACTGCGGAGGTGCCGCGGGGTGCGGGTCGGGTCGTAGGCCGCGCGGGCCTTCTCCTCGATCCGCTCACCCACCCGGACGGCGGCGGCGTCGGAGGTGCTCGCCTTGCCCGCCATCGCGGCGAGCAGCACGGCCTCCTTGGCGTGCGCCTTCTCCAGGGCGGTGCCCAGCTCGGGGGTGGCCGGGGTCGCCCGCTGGGCGTCCAGGATCTGCCGGATGCCGACCATGTCGGCCGCGGCGCCGCGCCAGGCGGTGACCACGGCGGTCTCCAGGTCGTCGGGCCCGTCCATCAGGGTCCGCTCGATGCGGCCGGCCAGGCGGGTGTGCCAGCGCAGCTGCAGGGCGGTGACCAGCGCGCTCTCGTCGCCGAAGGTCTCGGCGACACCGGGCAGGTCCATGGGGAGCGTGCCGTCACGACGGGTGTTGGCCTCGGCGTCGACGGCGCGGAGAACGTCTCCGCGGTGGTGGAAAGCATCCCAGGTCATGGTCTGCTCCTCTCTCACATACCGTTGGTACGTACTCACAGTACGGCGACATACTCACGGTATGCAAGGTGGGGGTCGGTGAGCCGGCCCACACGGCGTGCGTCACTCCCGCCTCACGCGGCCCTATGCTCGGACAATGACCGCCAAGGTGCCCAAGGGCGTCGCCAAGAGCGCGCTCCGCAAGGTGCACGGGGGCTCGCGCCGTCAGGAGTACTCCGCGTCCACCCGCCGCGCCCTCGTGGACGTCGCCACCGACCTGTTCACCGAGCGCGGCTACGCCGGCACCAGCCTCGACGAGATCGTGGCCGGCGCCCGGGTCACCAAGGGCGCGCTCTACCACCACTTCAGCGGCAAGCAGGCGCTCTTCGAGTCGGTCTTCGAGAAGGTCGAGGAGCGGGCGGCCCGCGACATCCACCGCGCGGTGCGCGGGAACCGCGACCCCTGGGAGAAGGCGCTCGGCGGGCTCCGCGCGTTCCTCGAGGTGCTCCAGGAGCCCGGCTACCGGCGGATCGTGATCGCCGACGGGCCCGCGGTGCTCGGCTACGAGAGGTACCGCGAGCAGGAGGAGCGCACGACCTTCGGCATCGTGCAGGAGATCGTGTCGTCGGTGCTGGCCACCTACGAGCTCGAGCCGAGCATGGTCGAGACGTTCAGCCGGGTCTTCTTCGGCGCCATGTCGGCCGCCGGCGCCGCCGTGTCCTCCGCGGAGGACACCCGCAAGGCGGGCGCCGAGGTGGAGGCGGCGATCGCCTACATCCTCGCCGGCCTGCGGGCGATGGCCGAGTCGGGCGCCCCGCTGCCGGGACCGGCGGACCTGGTCGACGACGACGCCGCCGAGGCCCTCGCCGACGAGGACGACGCCGGGGTCGACGGGGACGAGCCGGGCGACGACCCGGACGCGCCGTAGACCCTCGGGTCAGCGCGCGCCGGGTCCGGACGCCGTACGCCGGTGGCCGCTGCTACTTCGTGACGGTGACGTTGCCGCCGTCGGCGGGGACCAGCTCCACCCAGGTGTGACCCGCCGGCACCTGGAGCTCGCCGGCGCGGGTGCTCAGCGAGATGGTCGAGTCCGAGCGACTTCTTCCAGGTGCCGCGCACGACGCGGCCGCCGTGGAACAGCATCGCCTTGCCGGTGCCGGTGAACTTCGTCTCCGGGACCGGGTTGCCGGCCGGGTCCTTGTAGCCGGCGTCGCCGACCTTGACGCGCAGCACCAGCACGTTGTCCGGGCGGAACTGGTCGCCGGCCTGCGCGAAGCTGTTCTGGTTGACGTACTTCCCGCCCTGGTACTTCCAGTTGGTCGTGTGCCCGCCGGAGAACTGCGCCGCCAGGCCGCTGGCCTTCTGCCCCTGGGGCAGGTCCCGAGCCGAACGGCAGGTAGCTGTCGACGGTGTCCTTGGCCTTGACGCCCTTGGCCAGCCGGTCGAGGTCCATGAACAGGTTGTACGGCGCGCGGCGCGAGGTGTCGCGGCTGTAGCCGTGCGAGCCCTCGGTGTAGGCCTTGATGCCCGCGCCCTTGATCCGGCGCACGGTCGGCGGCGCACCACCGCTGGCCACCAGCACCGCCTTGGCGGGCTTGACGATGCCGATGTCGGTGGCCCGCATCGAGCGCACCGGGCCCACGCGCTTGGGGAGGTGCTTGTAGAAGAACACCGCCAGCCGCGTCGAGCCGCCCTCGACGAGCTCCTCGGTGACCAGGTCCGCCTTGGACAGGCCGAGCTGGGGGCTGCTGCTCTCGGTGTTGTCGATCTTGACGATCATCACGGGATGGCCGGGGGCCTGGCCCTTCGCCGGCTCGCCGGTCAGCGGCCACTGGCCCGCGACGGTGAGGCCCTGCGCGGTCTCCTGCGCGTCCGGGGTGCCGTTGCCGTCGGCGTCCTTCTCGCTCCCCTTGCTGCACCCGGCCAGGGCGAGCACGGCGCTCAGGCCGAGGGCGACCGCGGCGCGGCCGCGACGCCGGCGCGAGCCGGAATCATGAGTGTTTGAGTCGATGCAGGGGGAATTGCCAGCCATGTCGTCCAGTGTGGCGCAGGGGGTGGCCATGGTGGTCGACCACCCCCCGCACCACAGGTCGTGTCGCACGGTGCTCAGCCGAGGCCGCGCAGCGTGCCGGCGAACCAGCTGTCGTCCCAGACCGCGTCGGTGCCGACCCGGCGGCCGGAGCTCGGCGAGTGGATGACCATCCGGTGCCCGTCGTCCCAGCCGGAGAAGATGCCGACGTGGTAGACGTTCTCGGCGGTCGCCGCGCCGTCGTAGAAGAACACGAAGTCGCCGGGACGCATGTCGCTGCGGTCGATCCGGTTCATGTGCCGGGCCTGCGCCGACGAGGTGCGCGGCACGTGGTCGAAGCCGGCCTTGCGGAACGCGTAGTAGACCAGGCCCGAGCAGTCGAACCGGCCGGGGCCGTCGGCGCCGTAGCCGTAGGCGTCGCCCTTCTGGTCACGGACGACGCCGAGGCCCTGCTCGATCCGGTCCTGGCGCGTCCCGGGACCGCGCTCGTCGGCGGTGGCCGACGGGGCCGAGACGACGGTGCCGGCCGCGAGGGCCGAGACCACACCGGTGCCGACACCGGCGGCCACCACGCGGCGGACGCCGGGGGCGCGCTCGGCGCGGTGCCTGGGGACATGACGGGGATGACGGGTGCGCGGGACAGAGATGACGTGCTCCTGTCGTCGAGGACAAAACGGGCACGATACGCACGCCGCCCCCAACCCCGGCAAATCGCGCGCGGCGGCCCGGCCCCCGTCAGAGCTTGGCGCCGCCGTCGACGTACAACGTCTGGCCGGTGATGAAGGAGGCCTCGTCGCTGCACAGGAACGCGGCGGTCGCGGCGATGTCCTCGGGCTGGCCGACCCGGCGCACGGGGGTCGCGTCCGCGGCGGCCTTGCGGTAGTCCTCCGGCTCCACGCCCACGCGGCGGGCGGTCGCGTCGGTCATCTCGGTGACGATGAAGCCCGGCGCCACCGCGTTGACGTTGATCCCGAACGGGCCGAGCTCGAGCGCCAGGGTGCGGGTGAAGCCCTGCAGACCCATCTTGGCGGCGGAGTAGTTGGCCTGGCCGCGGTTGCCGAGGGCGGAGACGCTGGAGAGGTTGAGGATCTTGCCGTACTTCGCGGCGACCATGTGCTTCTGCACCGCGCGGCTCATCAGGAACGACCCGCGCAGGTGCACGTTCATCACCGCGTCCCAGTCGTCCTCGGTCATCTTGAACAGCAGGTTGTCGCGGGTCACCCCGGCGTTGTTGACCAGGATGTCGACCCTGCCGAGCTCCTCGACCACCGCGGACACGGCGGCCTCGACGGACTCCGCGTCGGCCGACGTCGCAGGCCAGGCCGACGGACCGGGTCGCGCCGAGGCCGGCGGCGGTCTCCGCGGCGGCGGCCTGGTCGAGGTCGAGCACCGCGACGGCGGCGCCCTCCTCCGCGAACCGACGGGCGGTCGCCGCGCCGATCCCCCGGGCACTCCCGGTCACCACGGCCACGCGGTCGGCGAAACGGCTCATCGGTCGGTCTCCTCGGTCGAAGTCGGCGGCCGGCGGGCCGATGTGGCCCCGCGGCGGCAGCCACTCTAGGGTGCCCTCCGGGGCCCTCGGCACCGGGATACCGGGTGATCGACCCCTCGGAAAGTAGGATCAACGGGTGCGCACTGGTGGTTTCCGCTTCGCCGTGATGCTGTCCCTGGCCCTCGCGGTCACGGCAGTCACGGTGGCTTCGACCTACCATCTCCCCCTCCGGGACCCCGACGGAGTCGCGGTCCCGACGTACGTCCGGCTCCCGTTCATCCTGCTGCTGGCCTTCCTCACCGACGTGCTCCCGCGGGCGGTCTGGCGCGGCCGGTCGCTGACCCGGCTCCCCCGCACCCTGGTCGCCGTCGTCCGTGAGCGCTGGCCGTGGGACCACGTGCGCTTCGCGCTCGTCGGGCTGGGCGCGTGGTACCTCACCTATGCGGCCTTCCGGAACCTCAAGAGCTTCGTGCCGTTCGTCAACCGCCATCTGTGGGACACCACGCTGGCCCACCTCGACCGGATCCTGTGGCTGGGCCACGACCCGGCCGCCGTGCTGCACGCCGTGTTCGGCACCGGCTGGGCGGCGGGCTTCTTCTCCTTCGTGTACGTCGCCTGGATCGTGTTCGTGCCGGTCTCGCTGGTCGTCGCGCTGGTGTGGTCGCGCGACCGGGCCGGCGGCGCGTGGTACGTCACCGCCGTGGCCGTCGACTGGGTGCTGGGCGTCGCGACGTACTTCGCGGTGCCGACGCTGGGCCCGGTCTACGCCGAGCCGCAGGACTTCGTGGCGCTGCCGCACACCTACGTCTCCACGCTCCAGGAGGCGATGATCCAGGACCGCTACACGGTGATCTACGACCCGTTCGCCACCCACGCCGTGCAGACCATCGCGGCGTTCGCGTCCCTGCACGTCGGGATCATGGTCACCGTCTGCCTGATGGCCGAGCTGCTCCGGATGAAGCGCTGGATCCGGGTGGCGATGTGGGTGTTCCTGGCGCTGACGGTGCTCGCGACGGTCTACCTCGGCTGGCACTACTTCCTGGACACCGTCGGCGGCGCCGTGCTCGGCGCGGGCGGGGTGTGGATCGCCGCGCTCGGCACCGGCAACCACGTCCGCGGCCGCCCGCGGATGGTCACCCGCGAGCCCGAGCCCGCTCCGACGACCGCGAACCCGCCGTCGCCTCCGCCGAGTAGGCCGACCCGGGACAAAGTCCCCGCCGACCCGGGGCAGAGTTCCCGCCGACCCGGGAGCATAGTTCCCGTCGAGCCGGGGTTCTTCAGGCCTCGTCGAGCGCGGCTCGGAGCTTGCCGGCGTACTCCGCCCGCTCGGCGTCGTCGGCGTACTTCGTGCGCGGCCAGAAGAATCCCCGCAGCCCGTCGCCCTTGGTCCGCGGCACCACGTGCAGGTGCAGGTGCGCCACGCTCTGGCTGACCGTGTTGTTGATCGCCACGAAGGAGCCCTGCGCCCCGAGCCCGGACAGCATCGCCGCGGCGAGCCGCTGGCCGGCCTCGAGGAACGGGTCACGCAGCCGGGCGGGCAGGTCCGGCAGGGTGACCACGTGCTCGCGCGGCACCAGCAGGACGTGTCCCTTGAACACCGGGCGGTGGTCGAGGAAGCCGACCACGTGCTCGGTCTCCAGCACGGTGTCAGCCTCGATCTCGCCCGCGACGATCGAGCAGAACAGGCAGCCCGGCACCGGATCAGCTGTGGGCGCGGCCGGCCATCCCCTCGAACACGCCGATCAGCAGGACCGCGGCGATGATCGCCACGATCGCGCCGAGGATGTTCAGCTCGGTGAAGGACCCGGTGCCGAGCGCGGTCGCGACGACGCCGCCGATGAGCGAGCCGACGACGCCGAGCAGCAGCGTCATCAGCAGGCTGAGGTTCTGCTTGCCCGGCTTGAACAGGCGCGCCAACGCGCCGACGACGAGCCCGAACACGAGGAATCCGATGATCGCGAACACATCGACCGCCTAGGGGTGAGGAGATGTCTCCTCGAGAATACCCAGGTCAGACGACTCCGCCCACGCGCCAGCCGTGGGTCACCGCCAGCGCCTTCAGGTCCCGCCAGTCGGTGTAGTCGGCGGTCCCCTCCGGACCACACGGGACGCTGACCGCGGGCGGCACGTCCCACCGTGGCGCGGCGAGGTTCGGGGCGGACCCGAAGTCGAGCACCTCCGCGATGTTGCGGGCCGCGGCGTCGCGCGGCGTCAGCGGGTCGAGGCCCCAGCGCCACTCGATCATCTTCAGCACCGAGGTGTGGTCGTAGACGCCGTGCGCGACGTGCCCGCGCCGGGCCCGCGGCGAGACCATCAGCGCCGGGGTGCGGAAGCCGCGCATGCCGGTGCCGCGCCTCGGGGGTCGCGTCCGGTGCGGCCGTCGGCGGCACGTGGTCGAAGAAGCCGCCCCACTCGTCGTAGTTCACGACCAGCGCGGTGCGCTCCCAGCCCGGCCCGCCCGTGACCGCCTCGTAGACGTCGTTGAGGAACGACTGCCCGGCGCGGATGTCGGCGTGCGGGTGGTCGTCCGCGGAGCTGCCGGTCCCCTCGTCCAGGAACTTCGGGTCGAGGAACGACACCGCCGGCAGCGTGCCCGCCGCCGCGTCGACCTTGAACTGCGCCCAGGTGCGGGAGATGTCGAGGTACTTCGTGCCGTAGAGCGCGAGGAACGGCACGTCGACGTAGTAGTAGGCGTGCGAGACCCCCTTGCCCGCCAGCCGGTCCCAGATCGTCGGCATCGTGGCGATGTCGGTCGAGTTGTGGATCCGGTCGGTCTGCGCGCTGTGCTGGTAGAAGCGGTTCGGGTACGTCTCGGCGAGGGTCGCCGAGAAGTAGCGGTCGAACGTCGTCCAGTACGGCGCCGCGTGGCCGTAGAACCCGAGGTCCTGCTGGCCGTAGTAGCCGATCGCGAACTCGTCGTTCTCCCCCGAGCGCAGCCACCCGTCGCACCGGCCGCCGTTGTACTGCACGCGGCCGCCCTCGAACGAGTGGTCCGGGTCGGGGTGCGCGCAGCCCTGGTAGTCGGTGAGGTGGTGCGTGGAGCGTGTGACGCCGTCGCGGTCGACGTACGAGAGGCCGGCCTGCTTGCCGTCGGCGCCGGGCAGCCAGCCGAGGTAGTGGTCGAAGGACCGGTTCTCCATCATCAGCACCACGATGTGGTCGATGCCGGAGCGGCCCGGCGCGGGCAGCTTGGTGGCCGCGGACGCGTCGGCCTGGGTGCCGAGGGTGAGCGCGCCGGCGACACCGGCGGCGCCGGTGAGGACCTGGCGGCGGCTGAGGTCGGGAGGTGTCATCGGCCGGCCCCCCAGACGTCGTAGCCGAAGCCGCGCGCGGTCTCGGCGTAGCCCAGCGGGGCGAGGCCGAAGGTGTTCTCGATGGTGCGCAGCAGCGAGTAGTGGTTGTAGCCGGTGTTGTTCAGCGTCCCGGGCCTGAGGAACGGGGAGACCAGCACGGTGCCGGTGCGGCCGCCGCCCATCCCGTAGATGCCGGGCAGCGGCGAGTTCGGGCCGGGGCCCTCGCCGCAGCAGGCGGCGGCGCCGTCGGTCGACTCGGTGTCGGCCTCGTCGAACGTGACCACGAGCAGGCCGTCCAGCTTGTAGGCCGGCGAGGCGAGGATCTTCGGGATCCAGGTGCTCAGCCACTGGTCGGCGGTCACGAGTCCGCCGGGCCGCCCGTCGACGCAGGGGCTGTCGTGGGCGTCGTTGCAGAGGTTCGGCGTGATGTAGGTCAGGTTGCGCGTGGTCGCGACCGTCGACAGGTCGGTGGTGAGCTGCGAGAGGTCGACGTCGTTGGCCGCGCAGGACGGGGAGTCCGTGATGCTGTGGAAGTACACGAACGGGTTGTGCCGCGCGGCGTACTGGTCGCCGACCTTCGCCTTCTGGGTGTCGTCCGGCGCGTTGGCCGCGGGGTGCCGGCACGGCGTGCCCATGTCCTCCATGTAGCCGCGCCAGGTCAGCCCCTTCGCCTCGAGCTGGTCGGCGACGGTCTTCACGCCCGCGGGGTAGACGCACCCGTTGCCTACGGCCTGCTGCGGCGCGACGGTCCCGGTCTGGACGAAGTCCGAGTAGACCTGGCAGTCACCCTGCGTCTGCGGGTTCGGCCCCTGGCCGCTGATCTGGGCGATGTAGTTGGGCAGGCTGTTGTGCGCGGTGCCGTAGTACTGCGTGAGCAGCTGGCCCTTCGCGGTCAGGGTCTTGGAGAGGTACGGCGCGGGCGAGTCCGGCCCGAAGGTCTCGTCGTAGCCCTTGTTCTCGAGGTTGACGACGAACACGTGCCGCACGGGAGGCGGCTGGGTCGACGCAGCGGGCTTGGCGGCCGCCGTGGTCGGCGAGGCAGCGAGCACACCGGTGACGGTGAGCCCGGCCGCGGCCAGGACGGCGAGGACGGCGCGGCCCCCGACGCGTCGGCGAGATGTTCGTGGCATGGGCGGTCTTCCTCCTGCGGATCCTGGACTTCCCGGACAGTTCCCCCTTTTCACAACGAAGCAACGGCGGCGGGGTGACGAGCAGGTGAACGAGCGCGGAGGCGCGTGTCACACCGGTGGCGCGACGTACGCTGACCGCTCCCGACCGGATCGAGGAGCCGATGAGCCTGCTGGACCACGCGCTGTCGGTGGTGATCGCGGCGGTCCTCAGCGCCACCTCGGCCGTGGCCGCGGACTCGAGGCCGTCGGTGACCGCACCGGACGCCGGTCCGCTCGTGGTCGGGCGCGACGTGAGCTGGCCGAACTGCCCGAAGGGGATGGGGATCCCGTCCCGGCCGTCGCAGGGCAAGCCGATGCCCCCGCCGTCGGCACGCTTCGTGGTGATCGGGCTGACCAACGGCCCGGCGTTCCACCCGAACCCCTGCCTCGACACCCAGGTGGAGTTCGCCCGGCTGAACGACCTGTGGGTCTCGGCGTACGCCGTGGTGACCTACCCGACGCGCGCCCAGCGGCGGGCCTACGCCGACCAGGGGCCGCACGACCCCCGCGTGCGGCTCGGCCGGCTCCGCAACACCGGCGCCGCCCAGGCCGAGCAGAACGTCGCCGCCATGCGGGAGGTCGGGCTCGACCCGCCCATCGTGTGGGTCGACGTCGAGCCGGTCAGCCCGCCGGCCCCCTGGTCGCGGAGCCGTGCGGCGAACCGTGCGGTGCTCGCCGGTGCGGTCGCGGCCTACCGCCGGGCGGGGCTGCGGGTCGGCTTCTACTCCACGCCGAGCATGTGGCGCGGCATCGTGGGACCGGTGCGCTACCGGTTCCCGGAGTGGCGCACCGCGGGCCTGTCGACCCGCCGAGCGGCGTTGGCGAAGTGCCGGCGGGACAGCTTCCAGGGCGGGCCGGCCGTGCTCGCGCAGTGGTACACCGCCCGCGAGGACTTCGACCTGTTGTGTCCCGGGCGACCGGCCGACGAGGTGCTGAGGGAGTACTTCACGCGCCTGGACTGAACCGTCGCGCAGCACCGGCTGTTCATCCACCCGATTGCGGACCGTCGCGTGCCGGTCCGCCGTTCCGGTCCCCGACGCGTCCAGGATGGACGGCACGTCCGACCTCTCGGGAGGCCCGTCATGTCCCCTCGCACCTCGCGTCGCACCCTGCTCAGAGCCGGAGCGGCCGGCCTGGTCCTCGGCCCCGGACTGGGAGCCCGTCCCGCCCTGGCCGCCCAGGCTCCGGCCGACCCCTTCACGCTGGGGGTGGCCTCCGGCGACCCCACCCCGAGCGGGGTGCTGCTGTGGACCCGGCTGGCGCCGGACCCGCTCACCCCGGACGGCGGGATGCCGCCACGCGACCTCCCGGTGCTCTGGCAGGTCGCGACCGACGAGGGGTTCACCGACGTGGTGCGCGCCGGCTCCGTCGTGGCCGAGGCCCGGTGGGCGCACTCGGTGCACGCGGAGGTGACCGGACTGCTGCCCGACCGCGTCTACTTCTACCGCTTCCGGGTCGGGAGCCAGCTCAGCCCGGTCGGCCGGACCCGGACGTTCCCGGAGCCGGGCACCGCGATGCAGTCGCTGTCGTTCGCCGCCGTGTCCTGCCAGTCCTTCCCGAACGGCCGCTACGCGGCCTACCGCCACCTGGCCGCCACCGACCTCGACCTCGTGGTCCACCTCGGCGACTACATCTACGAGGACGCCGGGTCGGCCAACCCGGCCGCCGGCAAGGACCGGGCCCACCTGCCGTTCAAGGTCGTCACCACCCTCGAGGACTACCGGATCCGGCATGCGCAGTACCGCCTCGACCCCGACCTGCAGGCCGCGCACGCCTCAGCGCCGTTCCTGTGCGTGCCCGACGACCACGAGGTGGTCAACAACATGGCCGGCGACTACGGCGCCAACGGCAACAGCACCCCCGAGGTGTTCCTCCCGCGCCGGGCGGCGGCCTACCAGGCCTACTACGAGCACCTGCCGCTGCGCCGCAGCTCGATGCCCAGCGGACCGTCCATGCAGCTCTACCGTCGTCTCGCGTACGGCGACCTCGCCACGCTGAGCCTGCTGGACACCCGGCAGTACCGCACGCCGCAGGTCGACGGCCCGGCGTTCCAGCCCAACGGTCCCGAGGCGTACGACCCGTCCCGCACGCTCACCGGCCCGGCGCAGGAGCGCTGGCTGCTGGACGGGCTGGCCTCCTCGTCCTCGCGGTGGAACGTGGTCGCCCAGCAGGTCTACATGGCGGCGATCGACCTGGCCCCGGGACCGGGTCAGGCGTTCAACACCGACAAGTGGGACGGCTACCCCGAGGCCCGTGGCCGGATCACCCGCTTCCTGCGCGACGCGAAGCCCCGCAACCCCGTCGTCCTCAGCGGCGACGTGCACGCGGCGATGGTCAACGACGTCACGGTCGACAACGCACCGGACGGCGAGGTGGTGGCCACCGAGCTCCTCGGCAGCTCGATCACCAGCGCCAAGGGCAACAACGCCCAGTTCGAGGCCGCGCTGCCGGAGAACCCGCAGGTGCGCTACTACAACGGACGCCAACGGGGCTACCTCGCGTGCACGGTCACCCCGGACACCTGGACGGCCGACCTCTGGTTCGTCGACGACGTCCGGCTCGCCGACTCGCCGGTGCGCAAGGGCGCGTCGTACGTCGTCCGGGACGGCACGCTCGGGGCCGTCCCGGCCTGACCTGCCTCAGTCCTGCGGGGTGACCAGCAACGCGTCCCCGACCGGGCGCTCGCCCGTCGCGTCGGACGGGTGGCCGATGACCTGCCCGCGGACTGCCATGGCGGTGGAGCCTCCACCGTCGAGGTTGATCGCGTCGACCAGACCGAGGGAGCGGGCCACGTCGGCGGCCTCGGGCGTGGAGAGACCGAGGTCGGTGGTGCTGCGGCCGTCGACCGTCACCAGGACCGTGCGGCCCTGGCCGTCGATGCCGGCGATCGTGCGCGGGTTCCGCTTGACGAACCAGCCGTAGGCGAAGCTCGGGTCGCCCGGGTGCACGAAGCCGTCCTGCTTCTGGGTGATGTCCTCGCGTCCGTCGCGGACCAGGAGCGGTCCGCCGTTGACGACGCTGAGGTCGGGTGAGGTGCGCAGCGCCCTCCCGGACGACGAGACCAGGGACGGGTCCAGGTCGACGCGGTCGCCGACCGCGACGCCGTCGAGATCGCGGACCCGGCCGCCGGTGGCCTGCAGCGACGTCCAGCCCGCCGGCAGCGCCGCCCCACGGGTCGCGCGGACCTCGCGGACCCGGTGTTGCGGGTCGAGCAGCACCTCGCGGCCGTCGCCGGGAGGGGTGCTCGCGTCGTACTCGTGCGTGAAGCCGACGAGCTCGCTGCTGTCGGTGCAGGTCGTGTCGTGCAGCGGGAGGTCGGTGGGCGCGTCGCTCGCGTCTCCCCCGCAGTTGCGCACCAGGCCGGGCACCCGGTCGACCCCGTCCAGGCGCAGGGTCCGGCCGGCGACCCGGACGTCGCCGGCCCAGCGGAGACGGTCCACGCTCGCGGCGCCCGCGTGGTGGAACACGAACGCCGGCCGCCCGTTCGTCGGCTCGGACAGCACCCGGCCGTCGTACACGCCCGCCCCGGCGGGGTCCCCGGGCGCGCCGGCCGCCGGGTCCAGGACGAAGAAGCCGCCGTTGACGCCGACCGTGGCTCCCGTTGCCTGCGCCAGCGCGGAGGTCGTCTCGCGGTGGTACAGGTCCGGTCCGTACGACGCCCCCAGCCGTCCACTGAAGCTGTGCGGGTCGATCCGGACGACGTCGACGTGCCAGGGTCCGCGGTCGGACGCGGCACCGTCCCACCCGGTGAAGACGCTGTTCGCGCTCTCCCCCGCGGCGGACAGGCGGGCGCGGTCCTGGTCGGCGGCGGCCTGGCTCGGGTAGCCGCCGACGCGCACGCGGTAGCCGAGCACGCCTGCGGGCACGTCCGCGGTGCGCGGCTGGTCCACCCGCTCGACCCGCGCCGGGAACCCCTTCGGCGGTGAGCCGGTCCGCCTGGGCGTGGGCGCTGGCCCGTCGGAGAGCGCGCGGGGCGGCGCGTCGGGGTCGGGCGACGTGCTGGTCGACGGGATCAGCGCCTCCAGCACCCAGCGCAGCGACGAGTCCTGCTCGCCACGGGTGATCCGGGTCAACGTGACGCCGGGCTGCAGGCTCTCCGTGGTCCGGGTCTCGGGCAGGTCCGCCGGCCCGAGGTCGAGATGCGCGGAGGGGGCGGCGGCGGTCGCGGTCGAGACGCCGGCCGCCGACAGCAGGGCGGCCGAGGCGAGCCCGGCCAGGGCGATGGTCCGAGAGGAAGGCATTCCCGAGACGCTAGGCACGGCCCGTGGCCGGTCGGCGGCCTCGTGGTGACCCGCGGGTGAACGGCGCCGCGACGTGCGTCACGTCGCCCTGGCCCGCTCCCCGCGTGCGGGCGAGCCCAGTCGGGCTATGGCTGGCTCATCCGGCCCGCTGGCAGGCTCGACCGGTCGTTGCGCCGACGCACCGCGCCGGCCGACAACGCCCGGGAGGAGGTGGCCACATGGAAGCCGACGTCACGGACATCGCCGAGGCGCGTCGCCTGTTCCCCGCGACCACGGGCCGGGCCTACTTCAACACGGCCGCCGTCGGCCTCGCCAGCCGCCGGCTGGCGGAGACCTACCACGCCGTCGTCGACGAGTGGGCGACGCACGGCCTCGACTGGACCCTCGGGGAGCAGGCCGCGAACCAGGCCCGCTCGGCGGCGGCGCGCCTGATCGGCGCCGACCCCGCCGACCTGGCGCTGATCCCTTCGGTGTCGTCGGCTGCCGGGCTGGTCGCGGCCCAGCTCGGCATCGCCGGGCACGGCGAGAACGTCGTCATCGGCGAGCGGGAGTACAGCTCGAACCACTTCCCGTGGCGCCAGCTCGCGCACAAGGGGTACGACGTCCGGCAGGTCCCGTTCCGGCAGGGCGGGCTCGACCCTGACGACGTCGGCAGGCGGATCGACGGCGGCACCAGGCTCGTCGCCTTCAGCGGCGTGCAGTCGGCGACCGGCCACCGGTCCGACATCGCCGCGATCAGCGCTCTGGCCCGCGACGTCGGGGCGATCGTGTTCGTGGACGCCTCCCAGATGGTGGGGGCGCTCCCCGTTGCCCCGGAGCTCCGGCACGCCGACGTCCTGGTCACGGCCGACCACAAGTTCCTGCTCAACGCGGGCCGCGGGATGGGCTACTGCTACCTGTCCCGTCCGATGCAGGAGCGGTTCATCCCCGTCAACGCCGGCTGGCGGGCGGGCGAGGACCCGTTCGCCAGCTTCTACGGGCCGCACATGGAGCTCTCCCCCACCGCCTCACGATTCGACAGCTCGATCAGCTGGCTCGCCGCCATCGGCAACACGGTCGCCCTCGAGGTGTTCGAGCACTTCGGACCCGACGTCGTACATGCCCGCAACCGCGAGCTCGAGAGCACGCTCCGGGCCGCCCTTGCCCGCGTGGGGTGGGACCCCCTGGACCTGCCCGAGGAGAACCGCAGCACCATCGTCAGCATCCCGCTCGGCGATCTTGAGCCCGCCCGCCTGGTCCGTGCCCTCGCCGACGACGGAGTCGTCTGCTCGGCCCGCGACGGCGCCCTGCGGCTCTCGGTCCACCTGTACAACCACGAGGACGACATCGAGCGGCTCGTCACCGTGCTCGCGTCACGGACGCGGCCCGGCCGGTGAGCTCGGGCGACCGCTCTCGGTCACTCCGCGAGCGAGGCGTAGTGGTCGGGCACGTAGGTGGCGTGCTCGCGCGGCGTGCGTTCGTACCCCCGCGACTTGGGCCGGGGTGGCACCTCCAGCGTCGGAGCGGGCACCTCGGCGTAGGGGATCGTGGAGAGCAGGTGCGCCATCGTGTTCAGCCGCGCCTGCCGCTTGACGTCGCTCTCCACGACGTACCACGGCGCCTCGGGGACGTCCGTGTGCACCATCATCTCGTCCTTGGCGCGGGAGTAGTCCTCCCAGCGGGCGATGGACTCGAGGTCCATCGCGGACAGCTTCCACTGGCGCATCGGGTCCTTCAGGCGTGCGTGGAAGCGGCGCTGCTGCTCCTCGTCGCTGACCGAGAACCAGTACTTGCGCAGCAGGATCCCGTCCTCGACGAGCAGCCGCTCGAAGATCGGGCACTGCTGCAGGAACCGGCGGTGCTCCGCGGACGTGCAGAAGCCCATCACCTTCTCGACGCCGGCGCGGTTGTACCAGGACCGGTCGAACAGCACGATCTCCCCGGCGCTCGGCAGGTGCTCGACGTACCTCTGGAAGTACCACTGGCTGCGCTCGCGTTCCGTGGGCGCGGGCAGCGCGGCGATGCGCGCGACGCGGGGGCTGAGGTACTGGGTGATCCGCTTGATGGTGCCGCCCTTCCCGGCGGCGTCCCGGCCCTCGAAGACGACGACCACGCGCTGGCCCTCCGCCCGGACCCACTCCTGGACCTTGACCAGCTCGGCCTGCAGGCGGAAGAGCTCGGCCTCGTAGACCTCGCTGGACGGCGTTGCACCTGAGCGTTCCCGCGACGACGACCGCGCCTTCCCCATGCTCGACAGCGTAGTCCCGAGCGGTCTCCGAGGCAGCGGTCGACGAGGAAGGGCCGATCGACCCTCCGTCGCACGAGGCGAGATCGCCTAGCGTGACCTCATGGTCCGCCGGCTACCGCTGCTCGCCTGGGTGCGGGGGTACCAGCGCCGGTGGCTCCGCGGTGACGTGATCGCCGGGGTGACGGTCACCGCCTACCTGCTGCCCCAGGTGATGGCCTACGCCGACGTGGCGGGGATGCCGGCGGTGGCCGGCATCTGGTCCGCGGTGGGCGCCCTGCTGGCCTACGCCGCGCTGGGGTCGTCCACCCAGCTCTCGGTCGGGCCGGAGTCCACGACCGCGCTGATGACGGCGGCAGCGATCGGACCACTGGCGCTCGCGTCGTCCACGGAGTACGCCGAGCTGGCATCGGCGCTCTGCCTCGTCGTGGCCCTCCTGTCGCTCGTCGGCTGGCTCGGCGGTCTGGCCTTCCTTGCCGAGCTGCTGTCACGACCGGTGCTGGTCGGCTACATGGCCGGGGTCGCGGTGATCATGGTGGCCTCACAGCTCGGCAAGCTGATGGGCATCACGGTCGACGCGGACGGCTTCGTGCCCGAGGTCGCGTTCGCCGCACGCCACCTGGCCGACGTGCACGCGCCCACGCTCGTCCTCGGGCTGGCGACCCTCGCCGTGATGCTGCTCGGGACCGCACTCCTCCCCCGCGCCCCGATGGCACTGGTCGGCATGCTCGGTGCCGCAGCCGTGGTGGTGCTGCTGCACCTCGAGGATCGCGGGGTCACGGTCATCGGCCCCATCCCGAGCGGGGTGCCGGCGCCCTCGCTGCCGCACGTCTCGCTGGACGGGGTCGTCGCGCTGCTGCCGGCCGCGCTCGGTGTCGCCTTCGTCGGCTACACCGACAACGTGCTCACCGGGCGCGCGTTCGCCGAACGCCGGAAGGAGCGGATCGATCCCAAGCGCGAGCTTCTCGCCCTGAGCGCGGCCAACGTCGGGTCGGGCCTGCTGCAGGGGTTCCCGGTGAGCAGCAGCGGGAGCCGGACCGCGATCAGTGACGCGGTCGGCGGCCGCACCCAGCTGGCCAGCGTCGTGACGGCCGTCGCGACCGTGCTGGCCATGCTGCTCGCGGGACCGGTGCTCGCCAGCTTCCCGGTCGCGGCCCTCGGCGCGGTGGTGGTGTACGCCGCCGTGCGCCTGGTCGACGTCGCGGAGTTCCGACGCCTGGCACGGTTCCGGATCAGCGAGTTCCTGATCGCGGTCACCACCACGGCGGCGGTCCTGGTCGTCGGAGTGCTGCAGGGCGTGCTGGTCGCGGTCGGGCTCTCCATCCTCGACCTGCTGCGCCGGGTCGCCCGGCCGCACGACGCCGTCCAGGGGTTCGTCCCCGACCTGGCGGGCATGCACGACGTCGACGACTACCCGAACGCCGACGTGGTGCCCGGCCTGGTGGTCTACCGCTACGACTCGCCGCTGTTCTTCGCCAACGCCGAGGACTTCCGCCATCGCGCTCGCGAGGCCGTCGCGACCTCACCGACGCCGGTGCAGTGGTTCGTCCTCAACGCCGAGGCGATCATCGAGCTGGACATCACGGCGGTCGACGCCCTGGAGTCGCTGCGAGGGGAGCTCGTCGAGCAGGGCGTCGTGTTCGCGCTGGCGCGGCTGAAGTACGACGTGCGCGCCACGCTGCTTCCGACCGGGCTGCTGGACCGGATCGGCGAGGAGCACGTCTTCCCTACCCTGCCCACGGCCGTCGACGCCTACCGCACGTGGCTGTCCGGTCGCGGGTGAGGCCTTTGGCG